>CAZPOL010000051.1:0-31352 GCA_964588195.1 uncultured Pirellulaceae bacterium
TCAATTTGAAAGAATGCAAGCGCGCAGACCGCCAATAAGATCCATGTTCGGTTCATCGATTTCTCCAGGAACAAAGAGTACGGAATGGTTTGGCTTACCAGGGTGCCATTCAATTTTTCGAATCACACTTGTTCTGCACAAACTATCCAACCTTGGAGATTGCTGCTTGTTTCGAAGAAAAATCAATCTGCTGCAGTGAATTCAGGCATACTCGGCGAATACCGTCATTTTGACAAATACCAACCCGGCGAATACCAAAACAAGACGTCGGTATGTAGTTCGGCGGTGCCCGAAGGCACGCACTCAAAAAACTACTGACCGACGTTAGCGCGCTGCGTATTGTGTGTGCTTTATTGCCTGTCAATTACTGACCGACGCCAATCTCATCGAATGTATCGCCCAAGTCTCCCGATGAGTCATTCCACATGCCAGCTGCAGCATCGCCAACCAGGAAGATCGCCGCGATACAGACGCCTGCGATTAAAGCCAGCATGATGGCGTACTCAACTGCCGTAACGCCCTCTTCATTACTCAGAAATTGCTGGATATGTGTCATGTGAAAAACCCTGGATGCGTATGAGTTGTGTTGGTCGATCTGAAAGGTCACGAAATGCAACGCGTGTGCCAATGCTGGTCTACGCTGACGAGGTAACAGCCCTGCCGCCCACAAAAAACCGGCGTTTCATCGCCAGATCAAAGGGAAATCCAATCTGCCAACGCCCGTTCACGATTAAAAACATGATGACAAAAGACAACAATCAGGTTCATTTTCTGCACACCATTGGGCTACGATGACAAGCATCGGAACCTGAGCCCGCTTTAAGGCCCAAACGAATCCGGTAAAACGCCAAGACCAGCCAACACCAACGACGAGGAAACGAACCATGATCAGAAGAGCCTTAATACTACTGTCGCTGGTGGCCTTCATTGGCTGGATGACGCCGCACGTCTCGGCACAAGATAAAAATTCAACTCGAAAAATTCGTATCCAGCCAGGTGAGATCTCTGGCAAATGTGGATCCGCTGTGCAATGGCGGGACAGTGTTGAAGAAGCAATGGAAGAATCGGCCAAGCTCGACAAGCCAGTCTTTTGGTACGTACCCACGATCCAAAGCAGCTTTATGGATCGCAAACCAGTCATCGACCAGTACATGATGGCTGGCCCTTTTGCATGGCCTGCCATCGTCGATTTGTTGAACGAGCATTTCATTCCGGTCCGGGCGGTCGCCACCAACAGACTGCAACAAAAATTCGAGAACATCAAACGTTACGAATTTGTTGAACCCGGCTTTGTCATTGTGAACCCTGATGGCACAGTCAAAAAAACTGTGGACCAACTGACCACACTCGACCCCTACTGGATTATCTCTCTGTTCGCTGGCTTGGCCGATGTAGAAACGCCTCCCTTGTGGAGTGACCCGGCAATGCAAGCCGCAGCGCTGGCTTTTCGCAAAGGGCAAACACCTGAGTTTCATGGATCGGAATCCAAAGACGAAACAACCATCTTTCTGGAACGCATTCTGTTGGCCGGAATGATGGAATATCGATCTGGGGACCACGCCAAAGCCCGCGCTGTCTGGAAAGCTGCCGAAAACTACCCCGATCACCCGCTGGCATGGAAAGCGTTGGCCGAGGCCGAGAACTGGGGACCTTTCGTACGCGGATTTGAAACTCACACCGTATTGCCCGATGCCGCTTACCGCGCCGGACTTGATTCCAGAGGCAGCGCTGCGCCCAAAGGAATTTACTCCGAGGCAGAGTTGTGGACTCGTTCAACCGACTATTTGCTGGCGATGCAGTCGCAAGAAGGAGCATGGGTCGATTCCGATTACGATTTTGGTGGAACCGACAGCCTGCCCAATGTGCATGTGGCCGTCACGGCATTGTGTGGCAGCGCCTTGCTGGAGGCTCTGTCACACCACAAAGCCAAATCCGCAGAGATCACCGCCGCCATCCAGAAGGCTGCCGAATTTTGCGCGGATCGCAACAACATCAACTACGTCGATCGCGATGAAATCTTGTGGGCTCATGCTTATCGAGCCCGCTTCTTTGCCAAGCTCGTTTCGCAAAGCGATGAATTCAAAGCAAAGTATCAGTCAACGCTATCCGAATCTGTCGCCGATCTGGAGTCCATTCAAACAGCTCGTGGAACCTGGTACCACGAGTACGCCAATTCGTTTGTCACCGCCACCGCACTAACCGCTTTGAAATGCGCGGCAGATGCCGGTGCGAAAGTCGACGACAACAAGATTCAACGCGGGGTTGCTTCACTGGCCAATGATCGGTTCGACAACGGTGCCTATCCCTACTCGGCCGCTCGTGGAACTCGCGAACGAGGCACTGCCGAATCGTCCGGCAGAGGTAAAATCCCGGCCAGCGCCGGTCGCATGCCATTGTGCGAACTCGGGCTCTGGCAATGGGGTGGCTCGGACGACCAGCGGTTGCAGTTCGCGCTAAACGCCTCATTCGAAAACCACAAACACCTGGCCGTCAGCTACAAGTACGACAACCACACCGACACGATGGCCTACGGTGGATTCTTCTTTTGGTACGACATGCGAAGTCGCGCCGAAGCACTCAACTTCATGAGCGACAACAAATTGCGTAGCGAGTACGCCAGCCAACACCGACAGCTGGTTCTCGATTTGCCCGAGTTGGACGGCTGCTTCGTCGATTCGCATGAACTCGGCCGCTGCTACGGGACCGCCATGGCTTTGTTGACACTCTCTTTGCTGGACAATGTCGAAGGCCAGTAATGGGCCGATTCTGGCAATTCAAAAGGAAAAAGAAAAAACTTCCTGATTTGGAGTCAGATTTTTCGTCGGCCGGGGTGTATTGAGGTGACCGAATTGAGGGCTACCATGAATCAATCTGACACCCGGCAAAGTCTGCTGTTAAGAATTCGCAATGCCGATGACCGCGATGCGTGGGACGAATTTTCCAGCATCTACCGGCCGGCCATTGTGTCGGTTGCCTTGCAGCGCGGTTTGCAAAACGCGGATGCCGAAGATCTGGCTCAGAAAGTTCTCGTTTCGGTCGCGCGTGCCATTGCCAATTGGAACCCTGATCCCGAGCGTGCCCAATTTCGAACCTGGCTGCATCGCATCACAACCAACGCTGTCATCAATGCCATCTCACGTCGGAAGCCGGATCAAGGGTCCGGAAACGAATCGGTGCAAAGGCAGTTGGAGCAATGCCCAGCCTCGGAAACCCGGGACTCGCAATCGTTAACGATCGAAGTTCGCCGCGAGGTCTTTCGTTTTGCTGCGAAAAAAATCCGCTATCGCTTTCATGATGACACATGGCAAGCTTTTTGGCTGACTTCGGTAGACGGTGTTTCGATTGACGACGCACGCCGCCAGTTAAACATGTCGGCGGGCTCTGTGTATGCAGCCCGAAGTCGTGTGATGCGACAATTGAAAAAGGAAATTTGCAGTCTCCAGATACTTGAGGAAGAAAACGATGCCTGAATCCAGTTCAATCTGTTCACCAGCACTGCTGCGGCGATTCGTGGACGACCAATTAGACGAGTCGGAACGACAAATGCTGGAAGCTCATCTGGACGAGTGCGCCGCCTGCCAGGAAAAACTGACCGACGCTTCTGCCGATCCTGAATGGTGGCGCGAAACCCGCAAGTACCTTGGCGAAGCCGTTCTCGATAACGGAGTCCAGGAGACGCTTTCCTTTCTGAACCCCACGGATGACCCACGGATGATGGGCCGATTCGACGGCTACGAAATTGCCGGGATCATTGGCCAAGGCGGGATGGGCGTGGTGTTAAAAGGCTACGACAAGTCGCTGAATCGATACTCGGCGCTGAAAGTCCTGGCACCCCAACTGGCGACACGGGGTTCAGCCAGAACTCGTTTTGCCCGCGAAGCACAAGCCGCAGCCGCCGTCGTACACGACAACGTCATTTCGATTCGCGGCGTGTCAGAAGCCGCCGGATTGCCCTACCTGGCGATGCCTTACGTGCGAGGAGAGTCACTGCAGAAACGAATCGATCGTGATGGGGCAATGTCGCCGACCGAGGTGGTGCGGGTCGCTCATCAAATCGCTTCCGGGCTGGCCGCCGCTCACGCTCAGGGTCTGGTTCACCGCGACATCAAACCAGCCAACATACTTTTACCGCAAGGAGTTCAACGAGTCTTGATTACAGACTTCGGCTTGGCTCGCGCCGTTGACGATTCCAATTTGACCGGCACCGGAATTATCGCTGGCACACCGCAATTCATGTCGCCCGAACAGGCAAGAGGCGAATCGGTAGACGCCCGCAGCGATCTGTTCAGCTTGGGAACCGTGATGTACGCCATGTGCACCGGACGCAATCCGTTTCGCGCAGAGAATCCGTTCGGCGTGCTCCGTCGCATCATCGACGATTCGCCTCGTTCCATCCGCGAACTCAATCCGGAAATTCCAGACTGGCTTGAATCGCTAGTCAACCAACTACACAGAAAGTCTCGCGAAGACCGGTTCCAGTCAGCTGCCGAGTTGGCGATCCTGTTGGAAAAATGTTTGGCTCACCTGCAAGACAAGTCCGCGCCGCTACCGGTTCGGTTGAAAACATCCGGGCTCAAAGAGACTTTGCCAGGTTTCAAATCGTTATGCTGGCTGATCGGGATCGTAGCGACTGGCTTCGCAGGTTTTTGCATAAGCGGCTGGATTCCAGGTTTCGAACAAACGGACTCCACCGCACATAAAGAAGTTTCTGTCGATCAGGAAGAAGGTAAACAAACAGACGATTCCAGCAGAAACACAAACAACGGCGTAATACCTCCAGGCGAATCTGACCAGCAGGAATCTGGTAACGTGCTCGCAACCCCTCAAGAACCAGGTGAGAACAATCCCAAGAGGGAAGAGCATGAAGCACTCAAAGAAACTTTGCTGAGTTTGTCAAATCAGATTGACAGACTTTCACAAGAAGAGAATTTCCTGGGGGCCAGAGAGGTCGAACTCAAAATGTTGACCCTGCTGAAGGAAATGGATAAAGACCACCTGGTCAGCGGCGACAAGCGAAAGTTGATGATCCAGGCCAGACTGGATGGCGAACATGAATTGGCAAACGCTCTGGCTCAGGAAATCACGAACTTGCAAGTAGCGATTTCCGAACGTTACAGCGAAATTGATCGGATCATGGAACTGCAAGTCAAAGCGTTACCAATTCAGAAAATGAGAATGGAAAAAGCCGCTTTGCTGGAGGCCGACAAGGTGGACGAAGCGTTGCAAAAAGGCCGTGAAATCGAAAGCTTTATCAAGCAGCTCGAATCCGATTACTATGCCCGGAAACAGGCCAAGGAAAACGCCAGGCTCTCGGAGGATGAGCTTCGGGACAAAGTTCTCGAACTCGCCATGAACATCGAAAAACAGAAGCTTCAACATCGCTTGCTTGAAAACCAGGTGAAACATGAGGAGCAACTTGTTGCCAGAGGGTTCATGAAGGCAGAGGCGGTCACCAAAGCACGGCTTGTCGCCAAACATGCTGCGATTCAAATGGAAGCTGAGCGTAAAAAACTAATCGATTTATTGGGCATCTACCCCGCGGTAGTTGCACGTCTGTTGGTGGAAACCGACACCTACAAGGAAGGCGTGACAATCCCCATCGATGATCATCGCGCTGTGAAGGCAATAATCACCGCCTTGAAAATCGAACAGGAAGAACTCAAGCAAAAACTTGGACCTTCGCATCCCAAACTCTTGTCGATCACCAGTCAAATCGAACATTGGGAATCCCTGCTGACCGACCTGAAGTATCCGCACCTGGACCGAAACAAATACCTGGATGACCTGAAGCGATAAACCGCTCCAAAACCAGACAGCTATTTCCTGTTTTTGTTGGAGTAAATTGATACACGATTGCGATCCGGGTTTGGAATGCGATGGATCGGAGCATACGATGATGTGGATACCTTTTTTGGGAATGAAGCATTTTTGAGATGATTCGTATGCCGCTTGGAAACTTGGTCGTAAACTCGATCGCAATCTCGATTGCAAACTCAGTTGTTAAGACTCTGACTGTTACCGCTGGCTTTTGCGTCCTGCTGTGCGCGGTGAATCCTGTTGCCGTGCAAGCCGCCGCTGTTCAGCAATCAACGGCACAGAAGCAGACCGAACAGGAAGAAGTTACTGAACGAAGGAAGGCGTCCGGCAAATCGCCACTTGCAAAACAAGAGCAAGATCTCGCTCGCTTGCGACCTGACGAACCCGAGCGTGTTTCACCGGGCCAGCTTGAAATGTCGATCGAGCGTGGCTCGAAGCACCTGGTCGAAACGCAACGTGCAGACGGAGCCTGGGGTGGGCCGCAGTGGACGGGCGGCGTGGACAGCGACCCGGTTGGATCGATGGATGCATTTGACGTCGCGATTACTGCCATGTGCCTGGAGGCGATGCTGGATGTCGAGCAGTCGGCAGAAGTGGTTGCCGCCAACAAAAAGGCGCTCGAATTCCTGCTGGAAGATACTGACGGAATTCGTCGCGCTGACGGAGGAAACTTGCCTCACATCTGGTCGCACTGCTACTGCATTCAGACATTCACCAAAATCCACCAGCGTTCCAGCGATGAAATGCTGAAGACACGGCTGGAGGATGCCATCGAGACGCATGTGGCCGGACTGGACCGCTGGCAATCGATCAATGGCGGCTGGTTTTACTACGGCAATGGAATGGCCAAGCCCACCAATCCGTCCTGCAGTTTTGTGAACGCCGCGATTTTGATTGCTTTGTCGCGTGCCAGAGACGCTGGCATGGATGTGAACGACAAGATGGTCGCCAAGGCTTTGCGGGCAACGCAGCTAATGCGTAAACCAGACTCGTCTTTCCTGTATACGGCAGGCATCCCTGGCGACATGTCCAACGCAATGAGCCCGATCAACCGTCCGGCGGGAAGTCTTGGTCGTTCTCAGGCTGGAAATGCAGCACTCCGTGCCTGGAGCGATGAGGACATTACCGACGAGGTCCTGACCAACTGGCTAAACCGTTTGATTACCCGACACGGCTGGTTGGAAATGGGTCGCAAACGCCGGGTACCCCATGTCGCACCAGCCGCAGTCGCCGGCTATTTCTACTACTTCGGTATGTACTACGGTTCGGTTTGCATTGAGTTCTTACCAAGTCAGCAACAGGAATTCTATCAGCTTCATCTGGCCAAACTGATCATGGAGCGACAGGAAAAAGATGGTTCCTGGTTCGACTACCCGTTGTACAGCTACCACAAACCTTACGGCACAGCCTTCGCCATGCTCGCATTACAACGCTGCCGCTTCAACTTTGAAAAGTAGCGCCAAAACGGCTGATTTCCCAAGCAGAACCTGATTCGTGGAGAACGGTTTCGTCGAGAGATTCAACAGCCGATTTCCCAATGAGCTGTTATTGGAAAGCGGCGAAGTTTCAATCATTCTTTTTCGCTTCACTTTCGGATTCATCTAAAGCTTCGATTCCTGTTTGCACCCATGATCGAAATTCTTGCCATTGATCATCCGTCCAATCTTTGGCCGGGCGTTGCACTTTACCTGGTAGCAAAGACGCTGTTTTCATTGCCACAAAATTGCGTACCTCGATCTTCCGATAGGTAAACGCGGCGCATGGCCCACTGAACTTCTCTTCACTCGAACTAACGTCACGAACCTGACTGTCACCCAGAAAGTTTGCCGAATGCAGGCGGAATCACTGAAAACGACTTTGCAGCAACGATGGATCTAATTCAAACAACAATCGATCCGGATAGCTGGGAACGCAACGGTGGCAAGGGTCGCATCATGCCCTACCCGCAAATGCTGAGTATAATTGTCACTCAGTCGGCCGAAAATCACGACCGCATCCAGAACCTGTTGGTGCGTTTGCGTGAGCTTTACATCACCTCAATTTCCGTCAACGGAAAATTGTTGGTCATGTCGCCTGAGGTTCTTGCCGCACACAGCCTGGAATTGGCCGAAGACTCAACGACATTACTGGGAGAAGAACAGGCAGAATCGTTAGTTGCATTGGGAAAAGAAAAAGTCGGCGTAAAAAGCTACGACCTGCCGTCACTCAGTACCCTCAACGGACAGATGATGCAGTACCAACCGCCGTATGAGGCGGGTGTGCGCGAATATGGCGGAGTCGATTTTTCGAATATTCGCATGCGTGGTGGCAAATGGGTTTCTCAAGACATCGTACACTTTTCCGTTTTTGGAGAACGAATCGAATCGACCGGAATTCCTAATGGAAACCAAATCGCAGAGTTCAAAGCAATTTCGACGCAAAACGTTCCTGACGATGGGTTCATCGCGATTGATGTTTCGGAAAACTTGATTGACAAGGAATCAAACGAGCGAGCGTTCCTGGTACTTCAGGTCGGAGTCCATAGTTGGAAGTGAGCAATCGATAAACACAGAGTCACAGAGGGCACGGAGAATTCTTCAATCGTCTTCTCCGTGAAGTCTGTCGCCAGTTCCAAGAGTGAACTGTTCTGGTGTTGGATGCCAAACACCATCTTGAGTCACGGTGATCACGATATTGGTTCGCTTTACTTATTCGAGGCATCTGTCGAATTGAAAAATGGCCGGCAATTTTACATGTCGGCCATGACCAGATTGTTGAATTACTGGAGCAAATACACCAAACCCCCAACCGCCGTTAACAAACCGGCTAAACTATTCGAGGAGCACGTAGAAGTTCAACATACCCTCGATTCCAATGTCATCACCATCCTTGCCTCTACTGTCGAGTCGATACTTTGCGAACTCCCAAATTCCATCTTTGTCGAAGTTACCCTTTCCATGAAACTTGCCAATGTGTTGCTTTCGATCGTTAGCCGACAGTGGAGCCATACCAAACGTGGCTCTTGAGCTGGACTTGATTCCGACGATTCGTCGACCGGCGGGAGCCGTGTATACAATCATCCGTTCAACGCCAAGGAACTCGGTTTGATCTCCTCCGTGTTCCTTCACGTTGAAATTTAATTTGAGCCAGATGCGATTACCTTCGACACTAATGGTTGCCCGGTATTCCGCAGAAGCGTACTTGTTGCCGTTGGTTGCCATTTCGGAATCGCCTCTTACCAATTTCCAAAAGTTGCTTCCGTACAAACTGACAGGATATTGCACAGTTTCGATTCGCTTTGGCCGACTTGTCGTGGTAGTTGACGCGGTTGTATCACGAGTAAGCCTGATGATGTACCGAAACTTTGCCCCATTTTCAGCGCCCTTGCGGAGTCGTTCCGAAAAATTGAATTTACGTGAACTCCTCGGCCGGAAACCTTTACCACCAGCACTAAACTGATATCCTGTGCCCGCAAGTGGTGCAGGCAGCCGAACGATTCCCTGGCGATCGCCCTTAAAGGGCACAAATGATTTAAGCCAGGTTGCGGTTACATTTGGATATGGCACGGGCTTACCATGGGTGTCAGTTACCAGAATTTCAATTCGTGCCAAACTAATTTCCTGATCGATCTTTGGATTGGAAATCGGTCGTGTTGATTTGGTTCGTGGTGATTGAGCGTGCAGGCTTGCAGTTACTGCCAATGCAAAAAGGATTGCGCCAAACATCTGTCTTGTAGCGTTCATCTTCTATTCTCCGAGGTTACTGGGTTCGTAGGTTGCACTAATTCGTTCACTAGAAGTACGACCAACCTCGACATTAAAGACAAAGTCTCAACAAATTGATTCGTGATTCAGTTTGCCTGCCGTTGCCATGTTCAGTTGTTCGGCTAATACCTGCAGTTCCAGGCATAGTCTTGTATCAGTGAGGAGTTGTTCTGCCGTTTGCGTAGTCCCGGCAAGTTCGATTGAAAGTGCAAGTTTCTTATCAGCTTCAATAAATTCACCCGCCTGAATTAATTCAGATGCATCTTTGCGCAATCGTCCAGCTTTGGCCTGAAGGCCCTAACGGTTCTGCAGCAGGTAGAGTACTGAAAGCAAAGTCACCAGGGTCAAAATAACAGCGATCGAAAGAAACGCCCTTTTGATCTTCCTTCGCTTGTATTCCTCCAACGCCCTTTGTGTTTGACGTTCGTTCTGAATACGTTCCTGCTGCAACTCTTCTTCTAAATCGTTGATAAAGCCCTGGATTGAATCGGAAAGCTCACGAGCATTCTCTGGCCGTTGATTAGGGTCAGCCGAAATACAGGACTTGGCGATTGAAGCAATCCTTGGATCTGCAGAGCTTTGCGAGAGCCTGGAATTGGCTTCGGCAAGTTCCGCATTTATTGCCATTCGCTGCACCTCTCTTTGCGTTGTTCCACGATAGGGTGGTGATCCGGTTAGCAGTTGGCACAGAATGGCGCCGAGGGAAAAAACATCGGAGCGACTATCGGTTGTTGTCGCGTTTCGGGCTTGTTCCGGTGGCGTGTAGGGATCGGTGCCAATGGCAGCCTCGGCAGTCTTGTCCATTGCCTGCCTTGCCCTTTCCATTACCGATTGGCAGGGAGGTCCAAACTGATCGTTGATTGATGCTGACTTCTCCCGAAAAACCTTGGCAAGTCCCCAGTCCATCACCTGTATTTCACCATAGCTGCCGACCATGATATTCTGTGGTTTCAAGTCACGGTGAATAACGTTTTTCGTATGGGCATGAGCAATCGCCTGGCAGATGTTTCCAAATATCTGAATTTTGGGCATCCATTGGCCAACTGGCTTTTCAAAATACTCATTCAGTCCCACCCCCTCAACCAATTTCATTACGTAGTAGCCACGACCGTCCGACAATTGCCCCATATCATAAATTGGAATGATAAATGGATGAGTTAGTTGGCTGCAAATTTGTGCTTCGGACAGAAACCGCCTTACCAGCGAAATCTTTTTTGAATCACGAAACTTCATAACTTTCACAGCTACATCTCGATTCAGTCGAATGTCTTTCATCTTCCAGACAACGCCGAAGCCACCACATCCAAGAACCTCATTTTCAAGGCATCGGTAATGTTGAAGTTCAGGCGGCGAACTCAAGTCTTTGTCGCCAGATTGTGTTTCGAGGAATGCTGATCGGTCCAAATGACGTTTTATCCGCGCTTCGCAACACTTACAATTTTCGACATGCTCTTCAATCTGATCAACTTCGTGGTTTTCAAGTTCGTCATTGAGATAATGGCAAAGCTGGATTTGTGTTGGGCAAGACACCATTTCGACATTGTTCATGACTGCGCCTGTTCATTGCTCTCAGAACTTGATGAATCAGCCCACAAGACCTGATTACACTCAGCCTTAAGCATTTTGGTGATGCGATAGACGTTCTGGTGTACTGTGGCACGTTTCAGCCCAAACTCCTTTGCAATTGATTCGGCATCCTGCTTCAGGAATTTGCTGCGGATAAACATGTTCCAGTTGTCTTCTTTTACTCTGGCTTGCACAGTTCGAAAGACTTCTGCTACGACAGATTCTTCATCGAGGCTTGATTCATCAGGAAGTTCGCCGGCAAAGTTTCCAATCATTTCCTGATTAGCACTTCCACCAATACCATGCCTGGCTTCGCTCTTGCCTGCTTTTCTAAAGCGATCCCTGATTTCGTTCATCACGATTGTCTTTAACCAAGGTGTGAACTTACCCCTGTTGCGATCGTATTTGTGAATATTAAGAAACATTTTGGTCATCGTTGCCTGCAAAACATCCTCGGCTTCATGCTCCTTAAAACCCTGGATTCGGCACCATGCGAAAACGTAAGATCGGTAGGATTGATAAAACTGATTCCATGCATCTTCGCTATTTTTTTCTTCGCAAAGAGCTCTAATCAAAAAGCTGTTAGTTTGATGCGCTGGCATTTTTGCAATCCTGTAAAAAAGTGTTGACGACAATCGATTCCAGTAGCAAATTACCAAATGAAATCACCTGACGAAAATATTTCCGGATCGAATCGAGCGATTGACTCGTCGAAACATCGCTCCGCAGTGACAGTACGAAACGTCTCTACACGTCACTAAGGTCAGGAAATATTTTTTCCGGATTTCCGCTTGGCGATTGGTAACCTGCGGATTCCCGGATGAGTTTCTTGATACCGCGCCGTGCCAGTCGCTGGAGACTGAGAGTAATTCTTCTGGCAAAAGCTGGGCGATTTTCCTGATGTATCAAAAAAAAGGCCGCCCAGCCAAATTGGCTGGACGACATCGAAGAGTTCCTTGGTCTTCGTCTGGTTCATCAAAACGGGTTCAGCTTGTTCAAGGCTTGCTTTGCTTTTCTTTTAACACTTTTGGCGTTCCTGCCAATTGATCGCCCAGCCGTTCGGGTTCCTCGACCAATCGATCGTCCGAAAGTCCGCGTTGCTCTTCTCACAGTTTTGGCGCCGGGGCGGATCGCGCGACGATAAGTCCACTGTGCGCCGGGACGAATCGCCTTGCGGTAAGCCGACTTTACGCCGGGCTTCACTGCTCGATTCCACGCCTCTTCACCAGCGTAAAGTGGAAGGTTGGCAGGCCCGGTATTAGGAATTGGAATTCGCTTTCCAAAAACTGGCTTGGTGTGGTAGATGCCTGGTTTATTGGCGAACAGCACAGCAGCCCCGCCCGCAAAAACCCGGTGTCCGGCCCCCATCCTATTTCCTGGGTTTAAGGCTGCACGTGCACTGTCGTAGACAAACCTTGCGTCCGTACGTCCGTCAAGTGGACCCATCGGCTGGGTTTCGTACCCGATGTCGTGCCGCTGAGCAGCCCGATCGAGTTCATTCACTGGCACACCTCCGCGGTTTCCCAATCCGACATAGTTATAGCCGGGTGCCACCGCTGTAGCCCCTTCGTTCCAGCCTCCACGGTAGATAGCGATTTGCCGGCCGTTTGACCACACGCGAGTATAGGTTCTCAAGATCTCATAGCTCAGGCCACGTCGACTTTGGAGTAAAGTAACATTCTGGTTGCTGCGAACCAGCCCAAGTGCTTCACTTGGTGATCCGTTAACAAGCAACTGCCAATTGGAAGGGGAAGAGCCGACCCGTCGAAACTCGATTTTGGCTCGGTTATTCGATTTACCAAGCCATTGAAAGCGATCTGCGCTTGATGCCTCGGATGTGCTTGAAAGAAAAGCAACCAAACACACGAATGGTAGAATTGCTAAAGATAAATTTTTCATTTCTTCTCCAGTCGTTTTCGATTGAGAGTCCATGTTCGAGCCACGATGACTTTTCAATTTCAAGAACTCGCACCTTGACTGGTACGTGAAGTCTCGACGCCACAAAAATAAGCGTTGGACTTACAATCAAACCCAACGCCAAATCCAATTTTGATCTAGTCAGATATCACTCCTGCCATGATTGATGACAAAAATTTGATACTCGTGTACTCCCTTCAAATGACAAGGCCTCGGATTGGCCAGCTTTAATCCTGACCACCACCAACTTGCGCCAAATCACACCAGTCCATTTTCCAGTTTTTTTCAGCTCAAACTTGTAGACGCCAGGCACTAGCAATATCGAACCAATGCCTGCTGTATTCAGGCTAACCTCCTTTGTTCTCAGACCTTTGTCATGGCGAATGGTCGGATAAATTCGTCGTACTGTTGCACTAATCCATTCTCCAATCTTTGCGGATGGATCATTGGCAACAGAAACGATCAGCCTTCCAAATGTCGATGCATTGCAATTTGATAGCATTCTTATCCTGGTGGGGACCATCTTTACTCCTATTCCAAAGTCCTGAAACTCGATGAGGATTCAAAGGAAGTACGTGGGATCTCGACACGGGAAGAACAAGACAAATAATTTTTTCCCCGGCCATGACAGCAGGCTGGCAATTTCGAGCGGGGGCACATTTGCCGTCTCAAAATGAATTAGTCAAACTTGAGTTTGCAGTTTGGAAAAGCTGCCCGCAATATATCCATTTCAGAATCGTTGAAAGAACTCTTTTCCAGCCAGAATTCTCGCAGCCTTTTCAGTTCTTTGAGTCGCAGAACACCCTGCAAGGTTATTTCGGTTTGCGGGTCAATTCCGGTAGTCCCTCTCAAATCTAGGAAGGTCAAATTCTTCAGATTTAGAATACTGTCAATCGATCGATCTGAAATACGACCTAGATTCCGTCCAAGATCAAGCTCTTTCAGTGACGTCAATTTAGCGATTTCGATCATGCCTTCATCGGTAATTTCAGTGTTTTTAACGTTCAAGTTTTCGAGTCGCGAGTGACTCGAGATTCGTTTCGCTATTACATCTCCAACCCGCGAGTTACTAAGCTTCAAGGTCTCAAGCGACGTGAATTCTGCAAGGAATTCAACGTCGCCGTCCTGGATATCAAGCTCGTTGATTTGAAATATGTCAGCCGACTGTAGATTTGCCAGATGACGAATTGCATTTGGCGAGATATTAGTTCCGTCTGCGACAATATCAATGCAATCGACATTTGACAAAGTGCCAATCTGTTTGATCAATGCGTCGTCACCAATGTTCCACAGGGTTACCGAAGCAACGGTTAACGGAGAGTCAACATACTCTTGAAGCGTTTGCATCGAATCGACCTCTAGATACCCGTCATTCGTTCGAATATCGACTGTGCCACCGGCTTTCACGATAGCAATCGCGACATCCAGTTCAGAACCGCCCGTCACTGCAGCTTCAGATTTTGACTCTTCGCTTTCATTCTGTTTTGGCGCATGAGAATCGGACATCGAATCGGTTTGGGTTCCACCGTTAGTCAAGCTTGGCACATTCTCATTGCTTTCTTCGGTTCGATTGTCTTCTGATGTTTTACCTCGAGGAAATACTGATATCCCCCACATGAGCAAGCCAAACGACAACAGGCCAGCCGCAGCTATTGCAGCATAACGAACATGGTTTTGGGTGGGAGCAGGTTGGGCCATTTTCCTGAATCGACGGGTCGAGGCTTCTGGCAACGCAATCGATTCTGTGATGGCTTCGGATTGTGAAGTTGCACCGGAGGCCAGTTGTTTCAGATTTGATTCCAATGAGAAACTGGAAATTTCATGAATCACATCGGTTGCACTTGGTCGTTTGCGTTTATCACTCGCCAACATTTGATTGATCAGTCGAGAGAGTGGCTTTGGCAAGTCTGGTCTAAGGTTTTGAATGGGTCTGGCATGTTGTTTTGCGATGGCAACGATTTTGGCGACCGGCGTATCGTTGTCATCCGAGTAAATCGGTGGCTCATCGATAAGTAATTTGAACAAAGTTGCACCAAGTCCATAAACATCGGATTTTTCATCAACTTCGCTGCTGCCTTTTAGTTGTTCCGGAGCCATGTAGTCAAATGTGCCCATGGCGGCTGAGCTTGCGGTCAGTCGATTGTCGCTGTGTAAGAGTTTTGCGAGTCCGAAGTCCGAAAGTTTGACGACTCCTTCCTTCGAAAGCAGCACATTCGAAGGCTTGATGTCCCGGTGGACAATGCCTTTATGGTGAGCGTAAACAAGAGCACTGGCCACAGATTCTCCGATGGCACACGCGTTGGCTATTGTGTGGCGTGATTCGGGCGGACGGAGTTCGGCAAGGTTCTGGCCCTCCACCAATTCCATTACAAGGTACAGGTCGCCATTGTGCTCGCCAGCGTGAGTCGCCTGAACAATATTGGGGTGATTCAATCCGCCCAATGTTTCGATCTCTCTTTCGAACCTTTGACGAAATTCGGAATCAATCCTGGAAATCAGCTTCAAGGCGAATTCACGATTGAGTCGATTGTGTCGCGCTTTATAGACTATGCCCATGCCACCTCGCCCAAGGACATCTAAAATCGAATACTCACCAACGACTGCTCCCTCACCCAAAACAGCGTTACGTATCTTTTTTGCCTTGCTGCCCAGAAACGTTGATTCGGCCAACTTAACCAGTTTGGATTCACACGTTTTGCAATTCTCGATATGACTCTCGACGAACCGTTCCTGCTGTTGGCTCAGTTGCTGGTCAAGATATGATTGAAGTGAGTCGATGGATGGGCATTCACCGGAGGCGATGGTGTTCACAGGCCAACCTCATTCAGAACTTTGGCTTCGAAGACAGATGCAGAGATTATAGGGACTGGATTCGTGGAGCACAAAAGAAAGCCCGGCCAAAATGCCGGGCTGTGGAATCGAATATCAACGATTGGATCATATTTAGTCGCGCGAGCATATTTAGTCGCGCGAGAATACTGACAAATTTCTCAGCGAAGGTTTCTCACGCTCACTTTCGCTATGTAAGGGCAACGCCGTTCCATTATTCACTTTGTCAAGCAACCATTTGATTTCCGATATGTCGACTGATATCGAGACCAGATTTACATTCAAACGAGCACCTTGATTAATACCTACGAGTTGTCCTTCATTGTTCAACACTGGACCGCCGCTGTCCCCAGGGTTTATTGGGATTTGGTTATCCAAAGCCTGAAATTGTCGAGCTTGGGAGGATTGGAATTTTCGATAGTACCTGGCTCGTACACGACCGTACGAATAAACCCAAAGAGCATCGATATCGCCAGGATTCCCGATTGAGTGGATCTCCTGTCCGGGAGTTGCCGGTTCCCCAAGGACAATTGCTGTCGTACCAGGTGGAATGCGTTCCAATTTCAAGATTGCCAAATCCCGCTTCGCGTCGGAGCGAATGATCTTGGCTGAGATTGCGTGTTCAAAATTGCCTTCCTCGTACTTTTCTTTTTCGGCTATCAGTCTTCCATCACGAAAGACTGGGAAGTAAACCACAACTTTTTCCTGCTCGTCTACGACGTGGTGATTGGTTACAACCAGGCGTTTTTCGGTGTCCACCAAAACACCGGATCCTCGTCCAGTTTTTGTAATGATCCAGACCGTTGACTTGAGCCCTGTTTCATAAACCTGTTCGTTTGCGATGGATTTTTCCGAAGCCAGGATGGCAACCAGAATTATCGTAAGCTGCCATAGCGTGATCTTTTTTGTCTTGGTTAAAGTGTCCATTTCTGCTCTCCCTTTTCATTTGACGGATTAAAGTCGGATAAATGTGAGAGTCTTGTTGTTTATCGCGAGCTCAAACCGATTTCCGTCGATGAAATGGATTTCGCCATCGAAAGTAAATCCACTTTCATCAGTCAGTTCGAGTCGCTTTTGGTCAATCGAATAGGTACCTGAAAGCTCGATGCGTTCGTCGTCAGAGGTTTCGATCAGACTGAATTTGTCCCCAGGTTGGAGATTCAGGTCAAACTTGCCTTGCGGAAGTTCGGCTCGCCACATTCCAAGGTGACGTGGTATATGCCAGTGACGTGGGTTCCAGTGGAATTCCGTGCGATTAATTACCTGTACCAGGTGAGTGACGAGCGTAGCGAACTGCTTATGGTCAACCGTCTCAATTTCTTTTGTAAGATGCGCTAAGTGGATTTCTCCAGATGATTCCTGGAAATGGAATCTGGCTTTTGTATTTCTGATTGAAAGCTCTGCCAGTTCATTCGCCGCTTGCAACCCACCCAACATGTCAGTCGGAACTGTTGCCAATGAAGCAATTAATATCAGATCTTTTTTCTCCGGATCAAAATTTGCACGAAATCGGTATGCCCTGGTTTTGGAGCTAGCCACTTCAAAAGTGTAAGTACCCTTCGCCGTCTTTGACTTGAGCTGGAAACCAGCTTTCTTGATGATGGATTCCAGGTTGGGCGCATTTGAAGACGCCGTTTTTGCGACGTTTTCACTAGATGCCGGAGAAGCAGGAGAAGGGCTGGCTTGTTGCGGCGCGGGACTCACATTTCCGGTTTGCAACGGCGAAGGCTTTGGAATTCCAGTTTTCGTTTCTCTTCGTGGAGCTGAACGCTTTGCCGACGTTTCGGCAAACTGCATCGAATCGAGGATCGCTTTCAAATCAGTTGAGTCAGTCGTCCACGAGCATTGCAATGCGACAATTCGACCCTGGTTTTCCGTCAGCAATAACAACGAATTGACCGTTACCCCTCCTCGTTTCTGAATGTAACGTAGTGAATCAAAAATTCGTCCGTTGCGCGACTTACGTTCTCGCTTTACCGAAACTCCTTGCTGCAGTAGATCCTCCATAATGCGACTGGAAGCTTCATGTAACCGAGCGTTTGAGATAGCTGCGACTTGCAATTGTTGATCCCGATTGTTGCTCGCTGCTGATACCGTTTCAGATATTGAGAGGTCGATTGATTCGGTAACAAACTGGTTGAAAGAACTCTCAGACCAAGTTGCTGGAAACCTAAACGAAATTCCAAGGTTCTTGTCGGACCATGAAATATCTGGCTCTGGAATTGCGAGTGGCTGAAATTCCGAAGCAGGTGGAGTTTGTCTGGCAAGAGATGGTTCAGAACCCACACGACCTGGAATCGGGGCAGGCTGGTCGGAAATCGAATCTGGAGTACCAAATTGTGATGTCGGCAAGCCAGGCAACTGTGGCTGGTAACCAGGATGTTGCTGGTAAGAACCCCTATTGGTGCTGGTAGGGTAACCCGCTTGGCCTAAACCACCACTGTTTTTTGAACATTGCCCGTATCCGAAAGATGGCAAGGAAATTGAAACGACTAGCGTCAAAGCCATGATTGACCAGAATTTGGTCAAATTGCATAAGTCCTCGCTAAGCAGTGCAGTCTTCATTTTGATCTCCCAACAATAAGTTCGATATTTCGCTATCAAACGTACTGAGAGTCTCTACACATCAGAGTCAGCAAAGGAGTTGGAGCCAAACCAGAGTCGGCGGAGTACTGTTGTCCCAGAGGTGCCCTCGAAGCTAAATGCTACTTGCGGCGAAGCGGAGTCCAGTTTGGGCCAAGCTGGAAAAACAAAGAGTCACAGAGGGCCCGGAGAATTCTTCAATCGTCTTCTCCGTGAACTCTGTTTCTCTGTGTTTAAATTCAGATCGTTGAGTTGCGTTTTGATTTGCTCGGCGCCGGAAAGCGACGAGGTGTCAATCGTCTTTCTTGGCAGAACCTTCTGCTTTGCCATCAACGTCACCTTTGGATTCATCCAAAGCGTCGATTCCTGTTTGCACCTTTGATCGAAATTCTTGCCATTGATCATCCGTCCAGTCTTTGGCCGGGCGTTGCATTTTAGCCGGCAGCAAAGACGCTATTTTCATTGCCACAAAATTGCGCACCTCAATCTTCGGAAAGGTAAACGCGGCGCATGGCCCTTCGAATTTCCCTCCACCCGATCTAATACGAACCTGGCTGTCATCCAGAAAATTTGCCAGGAAATCAATTCTCCTACGTCGATTCTTGTCGCCAATGTACGTGTAGTTCATGGCTTCCATCATTTCCATACGCAACCCAATGGACGCTCGTTTCACTACGACGAGGTACTTGTTCCAAACCTCATCATTTGAACACTGGACCACGACATGAACGAAATTGGCCTCCTCGCAATCCCAATATCTACTGTCGACATCCGTCGGCAGGCTGTCCAATAACGGCAGCAACAAAGTGGTGCAGGCCGCCTCGTCGACTTTGACCAGATTTTGCAATAGAGACCGTTTTTGCCCGAGGCCCGGCATGCCTTCCGCCAACTTTACAATGGCGGCCGATTTTTGCTGTGAGGAAAGTTGCGAAGCGACGATAGATTTCGCAAGTGTGAACAACTGAACTTCGGCCTCGCCACCTTCCAGCACTTTCTCACAAATGCGCGGTAGCGAATCCGGGTACTTTGCTGCCAAAATTCTCAACGGAACTTCGTATAGCTTCGTAACCGATCCTGCTTTCGACTGCACTGCGGCATTCTCAAAAAACTGTTGTTCATCGGTCGATTCGTCTGACGCAAGTTCGACAGCGCGGTCCAATTCATATGCTCCGGACATCATTTCGGCCAATTCAGAAGCCAATTGCCCGATCCGAACACGCCGTTCGACAGCGTTGTTAAATTGAGGGATCACATGCCGAGTCAACCTGCGATCCTCGTGCAGTTCGTGCAGGTCGCGGATACCTTCCAATCCGTAATCGAAAATTGCTCGCGCTGGCCGCGCAACCTCCACATTGTGAGAATCAAATATCCCCAAGTGTAAATATTTGCCGCTGCTGTTTCCCCACGCCACAAGCAACCCCTCAACTGATAAGGGAAGTGGCGATTCGGCGGCGATCGTGACACCAAGATCGTTGACGAATGCGCCACGCCTGTATGCGTAGTAGTCTTCCGGATTGTCTGAGAACCTTTCCGGATAATCCTCTTTCAGCTTGGTCAACAACTCGTGAATGACCGTCAAGTCTGCTTCTGGCTCCTTGGTCTTTTCATAGTAGTGCAGAAAGATGCTCTCGGCCAAAAGCGATTCTGCATTGCTTGAATTGTAAACCCGAAACTGCCCCAACAACTGTTCGGCACGCTGCCGATCGCCCCGGTTGGCCAGTTGCAGCACTGTTGAAAAAACATGAACTTCACGACTTGCGATGATAAAAGCATCCTTGCCACTTTCCTGGCCTGTCAGTGAATATTCTCTTGTGCCAGGCCGAAATTCAGAATGATTCCGAACCGTTTCGGTCGACCAGCCGATCAGAACCGTCTTTTCGTCTGAAGCAGAATCTGTATTGATAAGAAAAGCAGGGTGGTAAATTCCCTGCTCGCCTGAAGACCATCCCTTTGTCGCCAGTATCAACTCGGCGTCATCAGCGGGCATTGGCAACTGATAACGTTTTGCAATCTTGATCAAGTTCTCGAGGTCGTTCAAATTTTTCAATTCGACTTCTTCACCAGCAACGCCAGTGACGATCGAAGCAAAACTAGCGCATAGCAACAACGTGCAAATCAAGCATCGGCTGTTCATTGGTACTCCCACAAAGTTTGTAACCCCTTAATTACGCAACCAGAACGATTGTACCAATCTCAAGATCGAAACGACAGAATTTTCAAACCAGGCATTCCAACCTGGCATACTGCGTTCGCATTTACCCTACCAAGCGATAGAATGAATCAATTGGTTGATTTCACGGTCCTGGCGGTAAATTTTGAAACTGCTTTCCAACAAAGAACTTGAAGAACTGGCCGTGGTCGCCAACTGCGATATGAATCGGCAGCGGGTACTTCATGGCAGCAACGGTTACGACCACGATTTACGTTTCGACCCAATGGAATTTCTGCGCGACGTTGCGCAGCGAAAAGGCAACGCGGCCTGGCTGGATTTGTGCTGCGGTACCGGGAAAGCCCTGATTGAAGCCGCTACTGTGGATGACTCGGAGGCTCTGTCCCTATCGATTGTCGGAGTCGATCTTGTTGGCATGTTTGATCGACACGCGTCTGCGAACTTGCAACTTGTGGAGGCCTCTCTGTCCACCTGGCAACCGACTCGCCAATTCGACCTGATCACTTGCGTTCACGGCATGCATTACATCGGTGACAAACTTGATTTGATCAAGCGTTCCATCTCGTGGCTGGAGGTTGGAGGTCGCTTCGCCGCCAATCTCGGTCAAGAGAATTTGAAGCTGCAGGGAGCCAACAGCAGCTCGATTATTTCCCGACTGCGAAAGCTTGGGATCGAATACTCCTCCAGGCACAACCTTATCCAATCGAGCACAAACCAGAGCCTCGATCTCCCTTACGTCTACCTTGGCGCCGACAAAGACGCGGGCCCGAATTACACGGGGCAGCCGGCGGTCAATTCACACTACCGATTGCTCTAAATTGAAATGCCGCGTTTCCAGGGGATGAAATCATCTTGCCCCAACTGTTCGGCTTTGCAGGTGTAATCGCCGTTGGCGGTTTCGATAACCAGCTTCAACAGTTCTTCGCCGACCTCGGCAATCGACTTGTGGCCTTCGATGATGCCGCCGGCATCGGCATCGATGATGTCGGGCATGTGGTTAGCCAGTTTGCTGTTCGAAGAAATCTTCAACACAGGTGAAACCGGGTTACCGGTCGGCGTTCCCAAACCGGTGGAAAACAGTTGCACGGTTGCGCCGGAACCGGCCATCGCCGTCGTTGATTCCACATCGCCGCCAGGTGTGCACAGCAGATTTAGTCCTTGACGGGTAACCGGCTGCGGATAATCCAGCACGTCAACGACTGGCGAGGACCCTCCTTTCAAGGCGGCACCTGCCGATTTGATCGCATCGGTGATCAGGCCGTCGGCCACGTTGCCGGGAGAAGGGTTTTGATCGAAGCCGCCGCCTTCGCGATTGGTGCGAGCTTCGTAGGCCCGCATGATCTGCAGAAAACGATCGGCCATCTCTTTCGACTGACAGCGTGAGGCCAGATCACTCTCGCAACCTGACAGTTCAGGGAACTCGGAGAGAATCACGCTTCCACCCAATGCGACTAACAAGTCACTGCATTGACCAATGGCCGGGTTGGCACTCAGTCCAGAGAATCCATCCGATCCACCACACTCAACACCCACGGTCAATTGCGCCAGCGGTGCAGATTGACGGGATTCCCGGTTGGCCTCGGCGACACCAGAGAACGTATATCGCAGTGCCTTATCCAACAGCGTGTCTTCCGTGCCTTCCTGTTGCTGTTCCAGAATGTAGAGCGGTTTTTTAAAGTGCGGGTTTCGTTTTTGCAGTTCCGATTCCAGCGTCGCAATCTGGCTCTTTTGGCAGCCGAGACTCAACACCGTCGCTCCGGCCACATTCGGATGGTTGATGTACCCTGCCAATAAACCGCACAACGTCTGCGCGTCCTGGTAAATTCCGCCACAACCTCCGTCGTGAGTCAGGAATTTGATGCCGTCGACGTTGGGAAACATGCGTTGCCGCGAAGCTGTCAAGGTTTCAGCCGTGACCGAGGACTCGCGAATCTGTGAAGGCTGGGTTCCGGTTTGATGCATTTCGATCAATCGCTGTGTCAGAGCGCGGAAGCGATGCGGCCGAGCGTATCCCAGTTGGTCCAGCAACGATTCACGTAGCACATCGACATTACGATTCTGGCAAAAGACCAGCGGGACAACGATCCAGAAATTTCGCGTGCCGACCGTTCCATTCGGGCGATGAAAACCGTTGAAGGTCGCCGATTGCCAGGCACTGACGTTTGGAGGTTGCCATTGGCCGATTGAATCCTGCGGCTGGAAATCGCTGACGGCGTGCTGCAGATTGCCGGTTGTCAGCAAGTCACCGGCTTGCAGATCGCGTGTGGCCTGGCCGACAATCTGGCCATACATTTTCAGATACTGACTCTTTTTAAGACTGCGTCGCGCGAACTTGTGCTTACTGGCAACGTTCGCGGTCAGTTTGATTGGCTGGCCCGCAACATCGAACGACTCGCCGGCTTGCAGGTCCTGCAACGCCACAACCATATCGTCATCAGGGTGGACCAGCAGAATTCGGTGCATAGTTAGTGCGGTTCCATATCGGGACCGTGAGCGTGACCGTGGTCGATCTCCTCGGGCGTGGCGTCCCGGACTTCCTTGACAGTAACATTGAAGGTCAGGTCCAGGCCGGCCAATTCGTGGTTTCCGTCAGCAACCACCTCGTCATCGTTGACCTCGATGATGGTGAACAAGAGGACTTCCTGATCGCCCTCCAGGTCAAATTGCAGTCCCGGTTCCAGTTGCCCGGGGTCTTCGAACATGTCGATTGGGATGACCCGAACCAGCTCGGGGTCCTTGATTCCGTAGGCCGATTCGGCGGGAACCGTGACCTGGAATTCATCACCTTGCAACTTGCCGTCCAATTCTTCTTCTAATCCAGGGATAATCTGGCCGACACCATGTAGATAGTACAGCGGATCCGCAGGGTCGCTTTGGTCAAGCAATTGGCCGTCGGCGTCCGTCAATTTGTAATCGATGGCCACGACCTTGTTGGCGATGATTTGCATGGTATTCCAGTGTTTGGCGATGTTTTGTGCGATGGGATCGTCAGTAATCAGGCATCGTAGCTGACCGTCTGGCCAATGACGAGCGTTAAAACCGGGACATTCGGCAGACGGGCCAAGCGAACGGATGGCGGTTGGTCCGGTCAAATACGAGTCGAACTGGTGGCAATCGGCAGAAAATGTACTTGTATTTAATGGGGGTATTGGTAAGAATACCGCCGATCAAGAGGAGAATATTAACGGACCGGAGTCCGAATTCTGTTGGTTCAATATGTCGGTCTGAGCTCAAAATGAGTTCGTTTCAAGTGTTCTGAATCAGAACGCAACAGAGCCAATTTTCGCAAGTTGTTTGCGACCCCTTAATTTGTATTGTTAGTGTTGTTTTTGAAGTTTAACAGGGAGTAAATCCGTCTCTAAAACGCGGCAAAGAAATTTGCAGGGCCGCAACGGGATTTTGGTTAGCAGATGACTATTACAAAAGAAAAAAAGAGCGAAGTAATTGGAGAGTACAAGCAGGGTGCCAATGATACTGGTTCACCTGAGGTCCAGATTGCAGTTTTGACAACTCGCATCAATGCTTTGACAGAGCACATGCGAGTGCACAAAAAAGATTATTCAACACGGCGTGGATTGTTGGCGATGGTTTCGCGACGCCGTAGTTTGCTGGACTATGTTCGTCGTAAAGACCCACAACGATACCTCGACATCATTGGTCGACTCGGTATTCGTAAGTAACTGGTTCATGGGGCGTTGCTTGCTGCAGCGCTCGCTATTGGTCTAATCCGCAATCCGTTTTTTGGTTGCCGGAGCAGACTGATATTACATGCAACCGGTCCGGAGATGGAAATCTCCTAAACGCAATTTCTTTCTGAAAGTCATCACCGTTGGTCCCGGCGATTTAATTTTTAATCGTCGCGACACCGACGTCTCGGCTGTGGCTGCCCGATTGGAACCCGACGTATGGAATACGGCACTGGCTGCTGTTCCAGCAACGCGTTCAATCATCGTAAGTATCAAATTTGTTGTTGAAGTTGTAGTAAGAAAATCAACCTCACTGAAAAGGTGTAATTGTGAAAGTAAAAGTAGAAAGACAAATTGGCGATAAGACGCTGTCCTTTGAAACAGGACATCTCGCCAAGCAAGCGGCCTGTGCCGTGATCGTCCAATTGGGCGAAACGACGGTGATGAATGCCGTGACCTCGGGCAAGCCTCGACCCGGAATCGATTTCTTCCCCCTGACTTGCGACTACCGCGAGCGAACGGCGGCAGCAGGAAAGTTTCCTGGTGGCTTTATCAAACGAGAAGGTCGCCCGACGACCAAGGAAATCCTGACTTCACGTCTGTGCGATCGTCCGATTCGACCAATGTTCGCAAACGGTTTCAAAGACGAAGTTCAATGTCAGGCAATCGTATTGTCCAGCGACAAGCAAAACGATGGCGATGTCCTGGCGATGAACGGTGTAGCGGCAGCAGTTTACGCTTCGCCTCTGCCCTTCCCCGAGCCGGTAGCTTCCGTTCGGATTGCCCGTATCGAAGGAAAGTTCGTAGCCTTCCCGACTCATGACGAGCTGGAAGAAAGCGACCTGGACATGATTCTTTCGGGAACACCCAAAGCGGTCACGATGATCGAGGGTTTTGCTCGCGAAATGCCTGAATCGGAAATGCTGGAGGCGATTGAATTCGCACAAAGCGTCGTGCAGGAAATTTGCAGCATGCAACAAGAGCTGAAGGACAAAGCCGCTATTCCTCAAATGGAATACGAGATTCCTGAAGACGATGGGTTGCTGGACAAGCTGAAGGGCTCGTACTACGAAGACATGAAAAGCGTCCTGACATCGCAGGGCACCAAGCACGAACGAGCCGCCGCTGGCAGCGAACTTCGTAACAAGGCTATGGAGTCAGTCATTCCTGATCCCGATGCCGATGGTGCGTACTCGGTTGGTCAGTTCAAGACCGCATGGCATGATCTGGAAGAAGTTTGCGTTCGCGAATTGATTCTCGACGGCAAGCGGGCCGACGGACGAGCCAACGACGAATTGCGTAACATCGAATGCGAAGTCAACTTGTTGCCACGCGTTCACGGTTCGGCGATGTTCCAACGTGGCGAGACTCAATCGTTGATCACGATTTGCCTGGGAACTGGTCGCGACGAACAACGTGTCGATGGACTGATGGAAGAATACTCCAAGAAGTTCATGCTCGATTACAACTTCCCGGCCTTTTCGGTTGGTGAGTGCCGCCCGAACCGTGGTCCTGGACGACGTGAAATCGGACACGGTGCCTTGGCCGAGCGAAGTGTAAAGCCAATCCTTCCCGATGCCGAGACGTTCCCATACACAATCCGGGTCATCTCCGACATCTTTGAGTCCAACGGTTCATCGTCGATGGCTTCCGTTTGCGGTGCCACTCTGGGATTGATGGCTGCTGGTGTCAAAATCACCAACCCGGTCGCTGGCATTTCGATTGGGATGGTCAAGGAAGGCGACCGCCACGTTTTGCTGACAGACATTCTGGGCAGCGAAGATCACTTCGGCGATATGGACTTCAAGATCGCGGGTACTCAAAACGGCATCACCGGTATTCAGTTGGATCTGAAACTGCGTGGTATCGACATGGCGATCGTCAAAGATACGCTTTCCCAGTCACGTGACGCTCGAATCCAGATCCTTCGCAAGATGTTGACTGTGATTCCAAAGCCAAACGATGACATCTCGGATTTCGCACCTCGTCTGCTTCGTACGCAGATTGATCCAGAGAAAATTGGCATGCTGATTGGCCCTGGCGGAAAGAACATCCGCGCCATTCAGGAGTCAACTGAAACTGTGATCGAAGTGAACGACGAAGGCTGGGTGACTGTTGCCGCGACCGATGGCGAAATGGCCAAAGACGCTTTGGCACAAATCGAAGCCTGCACGGCAACCGTTCAGATCAACAAGATCTACAACGGTACGGTCAGCAGCATCAAGGACTTCGGTGCATTCGTCGAGATCCTGCCCGGACGTGACGGACTTTGCCATATCAGCGAGTTGTCCAACGGATACATCAGCGATGTCGGCGATGTTTGCCAAATCGGTGACGAAATGCAGGTCATGGTCATCGAAGTAGATGGACAAGACCGAGTCAAGTTGAGTCGCAAGCGAGCAATCGAAGAACTCGGGTTGGAAGACGAATTCGATACCGACGAGGACGACGATTTCGATGGCGATGGTGGTGATGATGACTTCGATGATGATCGAGGCAATGATCGCGATCGCGGCGAACGCCCTCAACGCAGCCAAGGTGGAGGCGGCGGTGGTCGTGGACGTAGCGGTGGCGGAGGAGGCGGTCGTGGACGCAGCGGTGGCGGAGGCGGCGGTGGTCGTGGACGCAGCGGCGGTGGCGGAGGAGGCGGTCGTGGACGCAGCGGCGGCGGTGGCGGTGGAAACCGTGGCGGTGGCGGCGGCGGTGGTCGACGCTACGAGCGACGGTAACGGCCCGTTCGGTTCACTGAACAATTAAAAACAATCAAAGAGCGGCGAGTGAAAACTTGCCGCTCTTTTTTGTGGCAATCTATCGTGGTTCGTTCGGTGTCTCGTATAATCATTGGCATGAACGCCAAAGAGATAGATGACGAAGTCGACGAAAAAGCATGGGCCGAAATTTCGGACCTGGCCGGATCGTTAGCGCACGAAATCCGCAACCCGCTTTCCGTCATCCGATTGAACGTCGAATTGCTGGAAGAGGATCTGGAGGAGGTAAAAACTCCGCAATCACGCCAGGCACTCAACAAGATCGGAGTCGTCAAGCAACAATGTTCGCGGCTGGAGCACTTGCTGGACGAATTCCTGCAGTTCTCGCGGCTGAACAAACTGCAACTCGATTCCGGCAGCTTGAATCAACAGGTCGAGCAAGTGCTGGACTTTTATGGCGTCGAAGCCAAACAGCAAGGCGTAGAAATCGTTCGCTACCTGGACGCCGATTTGCCTCACATCCGAATGGACTCACGAACGTTACAAGCGGCGTTGGTTAACCTGGTCAAGAACGCAATCGAAGCGATGCCCGAAGGAGGTCGCCTTGAGGTGCGAACCCGCGTCACCCTGAAAGGCGTAGCGTTGGATCTGATTGATACCGGGACTGGCATGGACGAAACAACGTTGTTCAATATGTTCGAAAAATTCTATTCCAATAAACGCAATGGGACCGGGCTTGGTTTGCCAACCGCCAAGAAAATTATTGAAGCTCATGGGGGTTTGATTAATGTACAAAGTGCCGTGGGTCGTGGCACTCAATTCACCCTGCACTTCCCTACTCCACGCCGCATCTGATAGGCTCAAAAAAAGCTGCTGGCCCGAACCGATTTTTTACTCGCTGATTTCTGGCAATTCTCCTGATTCAAAAATCAGAGCCCCGGATTTCGCCGGCACCAAACCGCAGACCCAATTCCCTCGTAGTCCAATCCTCTTAAACATATTTCGTCCTCGTGAAACTGATTCGATCCATCGACCAAATTGATTCCTCGTTACGGCAATGCGCCATGACGATGGGAAACTTTGATGGTGTACATCGTGGACACGCTAAGATCATTGCGCGACTCAAGCATTGGGCCAAAACGGTCTCAGGCCCTTCGGTGGTATTTACGTTTGATCCTCATCCGGTGCGGTTGCTACGACCTGAACTGGCGCCGCCGCCGTTGACCTGGACTCAACGAAAGGCCGACTTGCTGGAGGACCTTGGCGTCGATTGCATGATTGCCTGGCCGACCGATCGCGATCTGTTGAAACTGACCTACCAACAGTTCTTTCAACAGGTGATCGTCGACAAAATTCATGCGGCAGCCATTGTGGAAGGTCCCAATTTCTTCTTTGGAAAAAATCGCGAAGGTAACGTCGAACGGTTGGACGAACTATGTCGTGAATCTTCGATCGAATGTGAAATTGTGCAGCCGGGTATTAGTGGTGACGAACTGATTTCAAGCACGCGGATTCGAAAGCTGGTGCAAGACGGCGACGTGTCTGCCGCGCGAGAAATGCTGACTCAACCCTATCGGCTTCGAGGCATGGTGGTTCACGGTGCCGGTCGTGGTGCCGAGCTGGGATTCCCGACCGCCAATCTGGACGCCATCGACACCTTGATTCCGCAGATCGGTGTCTACGCCGGATTCGCTACCGTCGAAGGCCAACGATTTACAGCAGCCATTCACATCGGGCCATCGCCCACCTTTGGCGTTGAGCGTCCGAGTGTCGAAGTGCACTTACTGGATTTCCAACAAGCCCTCTATGGAAAAGTGATCGAGGTAGATTTCCTTGATTCACTTCGTGGTGTGGAACAGTTTAACGATATCGAATCACTCAAGAGACAATTGTCGCTGGATATCCAACGAGCTCGCGACATCGGTGCCGCGTATTTAAAACAACCAAACAAGACTACTCAGAAAGAAAATCAAAACTAATGACTATCAAATGGGATGAGTTGAAATCTGTTATTGATGCGGCAACCAATGTCGTTTTAACCAGCCACATTCGACCGGATTGTGATGCCCTGGGCAGCGAACTCGGGATGGCCGGACTGCTTCGCCAAATGGGAAAGAAAGTGCGGATCGTTAACGGACAGGCAACGCCGCCCAACCTGGCGTTTATCGATCCTGAAAACGAAATCATGTGCATTGATGAAGATGTCAAAGCCGAAGAGTTGATGGACGCCGACCTGTGGATGATTCTGGATACCAGTGCCTGGGCTCAGTTGGGACCGATGGGCGATGTGATTCGTAGCTTTACCGGCAAGAAGATTATCTTTGATCATCATGTCGGCGAAGACGATCTGGGGGCCGAACCGTTCAAGAACACAACCGCCGAAGCAACCGGCCGCCTGGTGGTCGAGGCCGCAGAAGCCTTCGGAGTGTCGTTGACCAAAGAGATGGCAATGCCTCTGTTCGCGGCGATCGCCACCGATACAGGTTGGTTTCGTTTCCCATCAGCCAGTTCGTTAACTTATCAGGTTGGTGCCAAATTGATTGACGCCGGTGCCTCGCCGGCCGGTATTTTTGGCGACCTTTACGAACGCGAAACGCTCGGGCGGCTGCGGTTGAAAGGGCTTGTGCTGGAGCGGATCAAGACCGAGCTGGATGGCAATTTTGCACATACCTATATTCGAAAAGAGGACTACGATCAGACGGGCGCCTTGCCGACCGATACTGAGGACCTGGTCAACCACTGCCTGGAGATTCAAGGGACTCAGTTCGCCGTCATCATGATCGAACAACCAGCCGGAGGCTTCAAAATCAGTTTCCGCAGTCGCTGTGCCGTAGAGTGCAACCAGGTCGCCGGCCACTTCGGCGGAGGCGGACACAAAGCCGCAGCCGGTGCATTCATCAAGGGAGAGTTCGACGACGTCAGCCAACAACTGTTGCCGCACGTTCGTCAATCACTCGCATCATTGAGCTAGAGCGACTAGTAAGTACCGCTCCAGGAATTGAAACACGCAAGGCGACATTTCCGGATCACCTTGCGTTTCCTTTCGTCTAATAGTCATCAAAATTTCAGGCGGTCTGGCCCTTGCATATCCGGATCTGCGGAAGGCGTTACGTTCTTCCTAATCGTCAAACTTTAGCCGGGTGTCGGATCATTGGCGGACGAATTGTGCCCAACTATCGGCTCAGCAAATTTGCAAAATCAAAACTTGACGAAGCCTCCGGCAAAACCAGTCGCTCGGTTTCCCGTATTTGATGACTTTCGATCATGAATCCAGTTTGATTTTGTCGAACTGAACTAGGTTAGCCTTCTCCTGGACGATGCCAACGGGTTCGTTTTCTATGTCAATTTCTGCCTCTGATGATAGCCGGACTGTCTACGTAGCCCGCATCGACGAGCTGAAACGCGAACAGTCGAATGGCGATGTACACGAGCAGCTTGAATATTCGAGCTCGCCACCACTTACCAGCTTCTTTGTGGTTGTGTTTGTTTTCGGACAATTCATGAGCCACTGGGCATTACTGTCCGGGCATGTCGCGGCATGGGTCGCTGGCTTGATCTTTTCGCTAGCAGGAATCACCGTCGCGCTGTTCAGCATGAGAAACCAAGTGCAGGAGCGGGGGCGAATTCTCCAGGAATATCGCGATCAGCTGAACGAATTGTCCTCTGACGAAATTCAGTCGGGGGGCTTGAAGAGCAAGCTGGAATACGGAAAGCACGACCATTCCAAGGCCAGCGCCTGAGCGACGATCGAATGCATCTGATCGTTTTACCAGGCGGTTCGCACCGACGTGTAGCGTCTACCATCGCACGATGCTAACCTTTCTAACGAACCAGCGGCGATGCATTGGCAATGCCGACTTCTCTTGAACCATCAGATCGACTTTTCCATGAGTAAACACGGCAATCCAATTTCCGTTCGCTCACTTTTTATCAGTGACCAACATCTTGGGTTCCGGTTTGCGCAAGCGGAACGCTGCCTGGAATTCCTGCAACAATACGAGGCGGAAAAGCTGTATCTTGTCGGAGATTTCCTGGATGGATGGCGACTCAAACGCCACTGGTACTGGCCACCTGTGTACAATCAGTTGATTGAACACATTCTGGGGATGATGGATCGTGGCACTCAGGTTTTCTATACGCCTGGAAATCATGACGACTTTTTGAGAGAGCCTCATCCGGCCGTTCATGGCGTGGAAATTCGTAACGAGTTCATTCATCATACCGCCGATGGTCGAAAACTATTGGTGACTCATGGCGATCTATTCGATTCGGTAGAAAAGAAATATCACCGATTGTCGCGGTTTGGTTCAGCGGTCTACGACGCTTTGACTCG
>CAZPOL010000051.1:31452-37743 GCA_964588195.1 uncultured Pirellulaceae bacterium
GGAATGTCATCGCCACTCTGGATAAAGTGGCTTTACCTGAACCTGCAGTTACGGCTTCGGTTTAATTGCTCGATTCCAAGTCGATTCAAGTTGATTTGAACTCAATCCTGATCCGAATCACGATTCATATCTTCCGTAACGGACGTCCGTCGAACCCGGACACCACTGTCAAGGGCGGATGCTTTTCGTACGGCGGCAGTCCCGAATTTCTGTTTGAGTTCGTCGCATGCCTCGTCGATCCTGGCATGCTTCACTTTCGATTCATCGTCAAACAGACTCTTTTGTACGACCGCGTCTTTGCTGAAATTGGAGACGCCCGCGCCGACCAATCGCACTGCTTGGCCAGTCTCGCTTAACACTTTGGCCAACAAATCTCTGGCGACTGACTCGATCTCGTGAGTCAAAAACGTGTACTCGCCAAGCGACTGACGTCTGGTAATCGTACGAAAATCGGCGAAGCGTACTTTGATCTGCACCGTCTTTCCCTTGATCCCGATACGTCGCATACGGCTGGCGACTTGTCCGGCCAGTTCTTGCACCCAGGCATGCAAGGTTTCGGGCGAATCGATGTCTACCGGGAAAGTCGTCTCGTGCGAAATCGTTTTCGCTTCACGTTCCGAAACGACAGGTCGGGAATCAAGGCCACGAGACAGCCGCCAGAAGTGATCGCTATTGATTCCAAATTTGCGTTGCAACACGTCCTTTGGCAAGTTACGAATCGCCCCGATTGTGCTGACGCCAAGCGAGGAAAACAGTTTCTCCGTCTGTGGTCCAATTCCCCAAACTCTTCTGATCGGCAGTGGGTCAAGAAACGGCTGTACTTCACCTTCAGCCACAACGACCAGCCCGTCAGGTTTTTCCAGATCACTTGCGACTTTGGCGACGAATTTATTTGGAGCAACACCGGCCGAGGCAGTCAGTCCCAACTCGGATCTCAGCAGGTGTTTGATCTGTGAGGCAATCTCGGGGCCTGATCCGAAAAGTTGCTGGCTTCCTGTGACATCCAGAAATGCTTCGTCCAGTGAGATTGGTTCGACCAATGGTGTGAATCGAAAAAAGATCTCACGGATCTGTTTCGAAATCGCTATGTAGTAGTCCATTCTGGGGCGAACGAAGATCGCCTGGGGGCAGAGCCGTACGGCTCGCGAGGCAGGCATGGCGCTATGGATACCAAACTGTCTAGCAACGTAGTTAGCGGTCGATACGACACCGCGGCCCTGCGGAGATCCGCCGACGACAACCGGTTTTCCTTTCAACGACGGGTTATCACGAATCTCAACCGCAGCGTAGAACGCATCCATATCGACATGAATAATCATCCGCGATTCAACTCTTGGAGTTTAATTTGTACTGGTTAGTCTGACTTTTCGGGGGGGGTGGTTGATCCCTGTTGTCCCTGGTATTGCCTCGAACAGAACAGAATCCGCAACTTGTTACCATCATAACGATTTTTCAATGACACATTTGGTCTACGGAGATACAATTGAATGACCTATTTCAGGTCAGCCATGTTTTTTGATGAAACATTGGCATCAAGCCACATCAATGCCTTCGCAATATTATCCGGAGCAGGATCCATGAAGCCTCTTTCAATATCGTTTACGTCTACCATCCTGACCTTGAGCCTGATCGCCTTTTTTGCCGGAAAGACGGCGGCTCAGGAAGAAGGCAACCTTTCCACCAGTAAGCGAATGATTCCGATCGAATCGGCATTTGTCGACTCTTATCGGGACATCCAGGTCCCTGCACGCCTGAAAGGGTTTCTGGCCAAGGTGTATTTTGAAGAAGGTGATATTGTTGAGGAAGGAACGACGATTGCTGAATTGGATACCCGAGGGATCAATGGTGAATTGGAAGCGGCCCAGATTCGTTTCGAAAACGCAAAGTTAACCGCCGATGACGATTCTGCGGTTGCTTTTGCTACTGCCTCAAAGAACCTGGCCCAACAGGAATACACCACGGGATCGCGCTTATTCGAGAAAAGAGCAGGGACCCGCCAGGAACTTGAGCGATTAAAACTGGCCTTGATTCAGGCTAGTTTGCAGGAAACCAGAAGTAAGGAACAGAAAAAAATCGACGCCGGTGCAGTTCGAATCGAAGAACAGTCAATTAAGGCTGTCGAAATGCTGAAATCGCTGCATGAGATCAAAGCGCAGTTCTCCGGACAAGTTATGGCGATCGAACGAAAAGAAGGCGAATTTGTTCAGGAAGGTCAAACTGTATTGCGACTGGTCGATCTGTCAAAGCTGCGAGTCGAAGGCAAGATTAACTCAGACGATGCCAATCCATCGGATGTCAAAGGTCAGAAGGTGTTTGTCAAACTGCAGCAGGCCCATGGCGAAGAGGCTATGCTGGAAGGATTCGTCAAAAATATCGCATTAGACTTCCAGGCAGCTCGCGGCGGTACCAGTGCATTCGTTATCCAGGTGATTGTCGAAAACCGAAAGGTCAATGACCAGTGGCTACTGCACCCCGGGGCCACGGTATCCATGGAAGTGGAGCTGGAAGAAAAGTAGAACCTACTGACAGGGCGAATTCTCTTACGGCGAAACCAAATCACAAAAACGCAGCATGTTACCGCTGCGTTTTTTTGTGGCTTGTTACAGAGGATTGCGGTTACTGGAAACGGAATGTGTCAGCTGCCCAACGCTTGATACGACTGAACAGGCTTCGCGATCCGCAGCGGACTTTGGCTCGACCCGTGGCACCAATTTTCAAATTCAAGCCTTTGCCATCACCCAAATCCGCCGTGGCATAATACTGATTGACGGGAGAGCTGATAGCTGCCTGGGCCATCGCGCCCATCGCCGATTGCGGCTGTTCCTGGGTCGGCGGAGCAATCGCCTGCTTTCCAACTTGGGAGATTTCCGTTTTGATCGTCTCCCCTGCGTAGGCGAATGCCTTGATCTTCACTGGCATGCCGGGTTGCACGAACGACACTCGCCCTTCCGGAATAGCCATGACGGCTTCCAGAATTTTCGGATTTCCTATCGCACAAACCGGCATTCCGTTCTGCAACCATGCCTTGCGGTTCTTCGGTTCAAACACCGCCATCGGAGCGTTGATCTCCGGGGTATCCGGTCCCGATTGTTGAGCCCCGACCACAGGCATCAAGGTTCCGTCACAAGGAGCCACCAGGGTCAGTTGTTCGATTCTCTCACGTGTTTTCCTTTCCAAACTTTTCAGTGCCTCGATCTCCTGGTGAACAATCATCAACTGGAACCCAGCCGCTCCGTTACCAATCGACTGCCGGTCAAGGGACTTGCGCTGCGATTCCTTTTCTTTCAGACTCGACAACAAGCCCTGCAAACTGTTTTGCAATTGCAGATTCTCCAGCACCAGAATCGGGTCGCCCTTCTTGACTTCGGCAGTCGTCGAGGCGGCCACCGTTTTAATTTCGCCAGCGGTTTGCACATAAAGTGTTTCGCTGTCTTTACCTCGCACGGTGAAGTCGCACTGGACGTAGTAGGGCAATGGGATCGAAAGCACGATGCCAACGACCAGAGCAATCACGGCTCCACTGATTAATGCACGACGCATCTTGATTTGATACCTCATTCCAGGATTTTTGAAAAACTTGTAAAGCTTGTAGCCGGGCATTCCGATCATCATGCCCAATGACATGACGGCGATGATTTGACCCACGACCTTCAGCCCGTACGGCTCGAACACCTTGTTCAGAAACAACAAAATCACAATCACGATCATCCATCGATAGATGATCGAGGCTACCGAGTACAACGCGAACAATGGCAGATTGCGAGTCGGCATCATTTGCTCGTTTACATTCTCGATCCCTAACAACTTCTTCTGCATGATATTGTTCAGAGCTTGCGAGCTTTTTTGCTGCATGTTGGGGACTTCCATCAAGTCGGACAGAATGTAGTACCCGTCAAATCGCAGCAGCGGATTCCCGTTGAACAAAACGGTGCTGATCGAGCAAATCGTCATCATTTGCAGAGCCAGCTGGTTCAACAGACAGGGTTCCGTGTGCCACCAGATTGCGGTGGCGATTGTCGCCAGGATCAGCTCCACATAGATGCCGGCCGCTCCGATAGCAGCGCGATGCCATTTGTTGGGCAAGGTCCACGAATCGGAAACGTTGCAATACAGACAAGGTGTCAGTACCAACAACATGAACCCCATTTCATGGCACTCGCCGCCAAACTTCTTGCACGACAGTCCGTGCCCGAACTCGTGCAGAATTTTGGTGAAACCCAGAACCAGAGCCAACAAGCCCCAGGAAACCGGGTCGAAAAACTGATTAAATGTCGGCAGACGCGTCAGGAACAAATCCCAATTCACGAAGATTGACATCAGGGCCAGAAACCCGGCGAACAAAACCCCGCACATCGCCGGAAACGTAAACAACCAGCCAAAGTAGGGAATCAGAAAGTTGAGTATTTTATCGGGGTCGATTCCGCGAAAACGCATCGCCAGCACATTACCCCACTGGCTCAATAACTTTTGACGCCGCGTTTTGGTTCTTCGCTTCAACAGCTCGGTACCCTGCCCGGTCGAAACCGCTTGCAGTAAACCCGCTTTGTGCAAGCTGCCGATAAACGATTGCAGTTTGTCGATCGTCAATTTTCGTGGCGAGAATTCTTCGTTGTAAGCCGCTTCGATCTGTTCCAGGTTATGTTCGCCATCCAGTTGTTGCATGACGAAATAGCTGTCTTCCGGAAAGCGGAAGTAGTTCAAGCCAACTGGTTCTTTAATGACCCAGAACACCTGTCCAAGATAAATCTGCCGATGCGCCGTCAAATCGCCGCGCATCTTCAGCTTCACCGGGCGTGTGTTAGTAGATTCAAGAGCAGTTGACATTTAAGAGTCCGGATTCCGTTTTCAAAGTCGCGCTTGGCATGAGATCGTTGTTCGAACAAACGAGTACACATTCAAAATCAGAACAACAGTCGGGCCTGAACGAACTCGATCAGTTCATGGAACCAGGCATAGCCAACCACCGTTTGACCACAATGGACCTTGGCTGTAATCGCGGCGCCGACATACAGCTCCGGTTGGTCGTCGGGATCGAAGCTGGCAAAGGCACGTACCGAACTGCCATGCGTCGGGTGTTCCGAAGCATGTCCTTCCAGCCGCAGGATCTTGCCTTTGTATTTGCGATTCGGATTGGTCGCGGAAAAGAAGGTGACGTCCAGTTGTTCGCCCTCTTCCAATTCGTCCATCGCGTCAACAACGTGGCCATATTTGCGTTCGGGGATGAACAGTTCCATCTGCCAATCTGCTCGACCGACTGAAGTGACCGTTCCGGACGCCATTTCATCTGCATTTTCACCGACGGTTGCCACGACAAGGACAACGTCCTGGGGGACCACGGGACGTTCCGTCAATTGGCGGACCGGGTCCCAACTGACGACTGTGCCATCGATTGGGCTGTGGATCTGAAGTTGTTTCAGCTGAACGTTCAGTGAATCGATCTTTTTCTTCAAGCCAATGAGTTTTTCACCCAACGTGATGGATCGCGCGTATTCGTCTCTCGCCGCGTCCCCGTCTCGTGCATTGCGTGCACGCAACGCCGCACTTTCTGCGGAGTCTTTTTCCTGCTTGGTCACCTCCAGGTCACCATAAGCCTGAGTTAACTCGTAGTCCAATTGGTCGCTGCGCAATTCCAGCAACAGTTCTCCCTTTTTGACTTTCTGACCATGTACCACGTGAACTTTTGAAATCACACCGCTGGAGATCGCATAGACGTTTTGCTTGTTAACGGGTTCCAGGGTTCCCTGGACTCGCATATCGAAGTCCCACGGGAAGAAACAGAAAAACAACAACAACCCCAAAGCTACGACGCTTGCCGCGATTGTTTTGGGTACCGTTCTGGCCGTAAACAGCCACTTCCATTTACCGATTGCACGCCATAAAGGCATCAGAAAGATTGACTTGTATTCGTTGGCATTGGCAAGCGAACGGCCAATGTGATCGGAAAGGACCGCGACGTTTTCGGAAGCATCCAGCTCGCTGACGTCTTCCCCAAACCACTCCAGCACCAACGCACCCGTGGCCATCACCGGTTCGACTTCTTCAGTTTCGGTGTCTTCATCGGTATCGCCTTTGCCATCGAATATTGGAATCACACCAAACGTTCGCGAGTGAGATTCATTCAGGTAGTCGTCGACCAGGTCCTTGGTGGCGCGAGGCAAATCGCCAGATTGTCCCACCAGCCAGATCGGTTGCTTGGTTCGGCAAACCAAGCTGGCGATATCTTGTTGTTTACGAACCACGTTGGATCGATTATCGAAGTCGTCTTGTCCGCTGACCGACAGCACCTTGCAA
>CAZPOL010000052.1:0-6471 GCA_964588195.1 uncultured Pirellulaceae bacterium
TCGGACACATACTGCTTGGGATTTTTGCGTCTCTTGCGTTTCTTTGCGGCAAACTGATAGCAGCAGCCATTCAGACCCAGCCTGACCATTTTTGCTTTCTCCTCCAGACTCTGCGTTTAAAAACGTAGCTGGGCTCGCCAGAGTTCAGGATGGACTGGCAATTCGCCCGACGTCTGGCGACATCTGCTACGTTCCATCCCTTCTTTCGTAGTCATCTTCAATCTTCTCTTCCTCGATCTTTGGCTTACTCCATCGTCGCAGGGTCAGGTAAGTAACCAGGGCAGGGCCGCCGATCGTGAGCAGTTTTCGCCAAAATGGAAAATCCTGCATTCTTGCCCCGCTCGTTCTTCCTTCGCCGATGATGGCAAACGTCAAACCGAGTGTGATCAACGCGGCCATCCAGGCGAGCATGTACCGAGGTGCAAAAATCCACCAACGCTGGTGACGATCCAACAAGACTTGTGCGAAAACGGCTCCAAATACAATCGGCAAGCCCAGCACCAGCGCAATCAAAATCAATCCAAAAACGACTTTTGGTCCCGTCGCCACTCCATCAGCAACGACACGATTGCTCAAATAGGTTGCCTTTTTTTGATCGGGCACGTTTTCTAGAAATGGATACTCTCTCAGCAACAATTCCCTGGTATCTGTTCCGGCTGAGGTCTCTTCGGTAGGCCAAACATCAGCCGCAAGCGTGCGAACCAAACGGGAAGAACTGGTTTGAGCATCCAGGATAAACAGCACCCACCCCATCAACAATGTCATAAACAGTGAAGTGATCCCGGCAACCAAGCATCCAATCAGGGCAGCACTCCGCCAACTTTTGGGTCGCGTCACGATTGAAATCAATGCACCGGTGGCTGGCCAAAGCAACAACACACCAAATCCACCGACGAAAGGAACCCACGTCGGCAATTTTGTAAATGAGAAAATGAACGGTAGTGGATCGTCGTCCGTTTGCGAGTACAGACTTGCCACATCGTCAAGTGACGAAAGCACCGATGCCACAAGAGGCAACGTTAAGATCATTGCTGCCAACAACAGCAGGACCACATACACGATGCCCTGGTTATGCTTGACCCATTGAGTGGCTCGCGTAAATACACTCGCTGGCTTAACGCTGATAGGTTTACCGGCCAGCCAATTTTCGAGGTCATCGGCCAGCTCACTCGCCGAAACGTAGCGTGCCTCGGGGTCTTTTTGCAGGCAATTCATGCAAATCAATTCGAGATCGCGATCAATCTTCGAGTCGATTTTACGCACGGGTTCGATTGGATCATTCAAAACCTGCAACACCGTTTCCAGGGCAGTGTTACCGCGATGAGGTGGTTTTCCGGATAACAATTCATAGAAGATTGCACCCAGTGAATAAATGTCGGCCGCTGTTGTTAATGATTGACTGGATTTGGCTTGTTCCGGTGGCATGTAACTTGGCGTTCCCAATACGGCGCCAGTTCGAGTCAAGTTGCTTTCATTCGTCGACAACTTGGCCAGTCCTAAATCCGTCAGCAGCGGCTGGTCGTCTTCGTCGAGCAAGATATTGGCTGGCTTGATATCCCGATGGAGAATTCCGCGTTGGTGCGCGTGGTGAACCGCTTGAGCTGCCTGCGCAATCAGCTGGACGGTTTTGCGCGGATCATTCAGAAACCGCTTTCGGTTTTCATCAAGCGAGCCACCTTCGACCAGCTTCATCGCAAAATAGGGTTGGCCATTGTGCGAATTGATTTCGTAGATTGGGACGATGCCGGGATGGTCGAGCTGAGCGGCTGCTCTGGCTTCCAGTAGAAAACGTTGCACCTCAATGTCCGATGAGTATTCGCCAGAAATGATCATCTTGATCGCGACAATTCGGTTGAGCTCCTTGTGACGGGCTCGATAAACGACTCCCATTCCTCCGCGAGCCAATTCTTCAATTAATTCGTATTCGCCAAGGTCTTTTCCAGGCGAAGTTTTAGTCGAACTACTGACCGGGTTTCCTGAACTTGCCGTTGGAGCGATCGTCACCTCGTCACCAGGAGAAGCCGTAGACGGCGGGAGTGTCAAATCATTGGCACATTTCGGACACGTCTCGCTCTGTTGATGGTCCGTTCCGCAGGACGGACACTTTTTGAATGTCATTTATATTGGCTTGAGTAAGTTCTGGTTCGGCGTTCACACATATACCGCTTGGTTTTTTGCGTCTCTTGCGTTTTTTTGCGGCAAACTGACTTCAGCCGTTCAGACCCCGACCACTTTTTCTTTCACACGCATGATCGACAGACCAATAGCAGCTCAGTCGTCTTTTTTGTTGCGTTTCGTCTTTGGTGTCTTCAATTTTTCACGCGTGCCAGAGTCAGCCTTTGCGTCAGCCGTTGCCTCCGTATCATCGTCTTCAGTTTTGACACGAGTCCAAACACGCATCTCTTCATCGCCCCAACGAACTTCCGCTTTGTCGTCTGTGAGAAACGTAAACCGCACCGGATACTGCTTGTCACTGGATGAGTTATTACGCGTCCAGGTGACCTTGATCGTCACGACCGCCTGGTCATCGTCGTTGTAGTCAACGTCTTCGTAGAACCAACGGCCATTCGACCAGGATCCAGTGGGCTCTCCGTCCTTTAGTTGTACCATCGTAACCGGTTCATCATCGGCGTTTTCATTCTCGTCCAACTTTAATTGGATCAACATTGGATCGTTGCTACCAACGTCACAATGCCAATCTCCGTAAATCAACTCGGATTCAGATTGAGCCCAAACGGTGCTGTGCCACAGAGACAGCACACAGAAACCAAGACAACCGACCAGTCGCAATATCGAATTCGTCACCAATGACACTCCTTGCAATGCATTTTATCCCGACGCCGCATCGTGATTATAGCAGCATATCGCTGGCAGACTCGCCCGATTTTCCCGTTACTTCAGACTGCCGATCTGGCGGCCAACAATTTTCACTTTCCCTTTGCCGGACGAAACTTCGCCGATCAACCAATTGGGAATCTGGTGATCATCGGCGATCGCTTGAATCCGTTTGGCAGAGCTCTTGCTAACGATCATCGCCATGCCAACGCCCATATTGAACACGCGGTACATTTCCGCAGGCGTCACCGCGCCTAGCTTCTTCAACCAGGGGAAGACTCGGGGAATATCCCAGGACTTGCCATCGATCTGCACCGACAATTGCTTAGGCAAGATCCGCTCGATGTTCTCAGCCAACCCGCCGCCGGTGATGTGAGCCAACCCGTGCACGCCGGAACACAACCTGGGATTCTGCAACACATCGTTCAGCACAGGCACGTAGATTCGAGTAGGCGTCAACAAGACCTCTCCCACCGTCGCATCCAATTCTGGAACTTTTGATTTCGGTTTCAGTCCCGCTTTCTCAAACACAATCTTTCGGACCAGGCTGAAGCCGTTGGAGTGCACACCGGTTGAACCTAGCCCGACAACCACGTCGCCGGACTTGATTTTTGCTCCATCAATCAACTTGCGTTTCTCGACGACTCCCACATGAAAGCCTGCCAGGTCGTAATCGCCACGTTTGTACAGATCGGGCATGATCGCCGTTTCGCCACCCAGCAAACTGCACTGGGCCTGCATGCAGCCTTCGCTAATTCCGGCAACGATCTGTTCCAACGTATCCGGGTCGTCGTGCGACATCGCTACGTAGTCCAGGAAGAACAGCGGTTCGGCTCCGCAGCAAATCACATCGTTGACGCACATGGCGACCAGATCGATACCGACCGTATCGTGCCGCTTCATCATCTTGGCGATCTTCAGTTTGGTGCCGACGCCATCGGTGCCAGACACCAGCACCGGGTCTTTGTAATTGCGTTTCTTCCAACCCTTGCCAGAATCCAGCTGGAACAGACCGGCGAATCCACCGTCCAGCTTCATCACCCGAGGCCCAAACGTGCGATGCATATGCCCGGGCAGCCGCTTCATCGATTCCTGATAGACCTCCAGATCAACGCCGGCATCCTTGTAGGAAACGCCCTTTCCGCCAGTCTTCTTCGGCGGTTTACCTACAGTCGTTTTTCGTCGCGTTTGCTTCTTGCCCGTTGCCATATTCTCGAATTGCTCTCAGGTGTGATCTGTTTCCGGGTCCGCCCGACCCGTTAAATACGGGTCGACCCGCGCTCGACAATTTACGCCACCCGCTTGATTCCGAAAACCGGCCCAGTCTTCTATTCAATTTTCGACAGTACTTTTCGCGATTTGCAAACCGCTCTGGGTATCTTCCCGTTGTTCGTTAGAATGCCACAAACCAGACGAGTCCAAGGCATTTTACCCGATTGCCATTCGACACAACATCGCGCCCCGATGGGCGACAATTCACCCTGGCCTCAAGGTATTTCGCGATCGAACGATCTGCGGCGTGGTACGTTTTCTCGCCGTCCCGTTCGCCCGTTTGATACCTTGAGAGCTCTACCCTCCGATGCTGAAGATTATGCGTCATACTCACCCTGATCTGCAATTCATGCACCTTTTGCCCTACGGAGCGGTCCTGCATGACCATGGAACCCAATTCGTAGTTTTCAGTCGCAGTGCGACCTCGATGAAGCTGCTGCTGTACGATGACGCCGAGGACACCGAACCGGCCGAGGTCATCGAGTTTGATGCGAAGAAGGATCGCTGGGGCGATATCTGGAGCATCTTCGTTCCGGATTTACGAGCAGGCACGCTGTATCATTTCCAGGCTGACGGACCCTACATCCCGGCTCAAGGAATGTTGTTCCAGCCGCAAAATCGATTGATCGATCCGTACGCACGAGCCCTGACCGGCACCTTCCAGCCCTCCAACGACGGAATCGTCCGACCGCCAAAGTGTGTCGTGGTCGACGATTTTTTTGACTGGGAAGGCGACCGACACCTGAACCACGATTTGTCGGAAACCGTAATCTACGAAATGCACGTCCGTGGTTTTACTCAGCACGAATCAAGCGGTGTGCAACATCCAGGCACCTACCAAGGCGTCATCGAGAAGATCCCGTACTTGAAGTCGCTGGGCGTGACGGCTGTTGAGTTGATGCCGGTTCATGAATTTCCAATCATGGACTTCGATGGCAGCGAACCGGACCGGCGAAATTATTGGGGCTACGATTCAATGGCCTTCTTCGCACCGCATCGCGGATACGCAGCCGACCAATCGCCCGGTGGCCAGGTGCGCGAGTTCAAACAAATGGTCAAGGAACTGCACAAAGCCGGGATCGAGGTCATCCTTGACGTCGTGTTCAATCACACCTGCGAGGGCAATCACAAGGGACCGACGCTCAGCTTCAAAGGACTGGAGAATTCCGTCTACTACATGCTGGAAGACGACCAGAACTACTACAAAAACTATTCCGGCTGCGGCAACACGGTTAACGGAAACCATCCGATCGTGCGTGAGATGATTTTTCACTGCCTGCGTCACTGGGTTCACAACTATCACATCGATGGCTTCCGATTCGACCTTGCCTCGATTCTCAGCCGCGACCGCAGCGGCCACTTGGTCGCCAACCCGCCTTTGGTCGAAGCGATCGCCGAAGATCCGATGTTGGCCGACACCAAGATCATTGCCGAAGCCTGGGACGCGGCTGGTGCCTACCAGGTCGGAACGTTCGGTGCCAGCGAAAGATGGGCCGAATGGAATGGGCGTTTTCGTGACGACATGCGTCGGTACTGGCTGGGCGAAAAAGGGATGCGCGGAGCGTTGGCCACGCGGCTGGCTGGCTCGGCCGACCTCTATCAATCCGGTGGCCGCCCGCCTTATTGCAGCATCAACTTTGTGACTTCGCACGACGGGTTCACGCTGAACGACATGGTCAGCTACAACGACAAGCATAATCTGGCCAACAATGAACAGAACCGAGACGGCGACAACAATAACCACAGTTACAACTTTGGACACGAAGGCCCAACCGACTCACCTGAAATCGAGTCTTTACGAATTCGGCAGATCAAGAACCAGTTGGTCACTTTGATGTTGAGCCAGGGCGTGCCGATGCTGGTTTCTGGCGATGAATGTCGCAGGACTCAGGGAGGCAACAACAATGCCTATTGCCAGGACAATGAAACCAGCTGGTTCGATTGGTCGCTGCTGGAAGAACACGCGGGCTTGCTGCGATTTGCTCGCGAGCTGATTCACTTTCGCCGCAACCAACCGACGGTACGACGTCGACGGTACATGACAGGTGAACAAATCATGGATCGACTGATTGCCGACGTGACCTGGTTCGCGCCTTCGGCAGACACCGTCGATTGGCACTCAACGAATTTACCGATGAGCTGCCTGCTGGGCGCACCACACTTTTCAAAAGACCCGGACGGCAATGGACGCGACCTGTTCATCTTGCTGAACCCCGAGATGCAAGATGTCGAATTCACGATCCCGCAAATCGCCTGGCGTCGGCAATGGAATTTATTCATCGACACTGCGGCCAGTGGCCAAGACGATCTGTATCCGCAAGCCGACGGGCCAGCGTTGAACGATTCCAGTTTGCGAGTGAAAGC
>CAZPOL010000052.1:6571-36365 GCA_964588195.1 uncultured Pirellulaceae bacterium
TGTATCCGCAAGCCGACGGGCCAGCGTTGAACGATTCCAGTTTGCGAGTGAAAGCCAAGTCGTCACTGGTTTACGTTGCCAATCAGCATTAGCCAGTCTTGGCCAGTTAACTGAAACGGGTTGAAGCGGAGTTCACTCCGGACTTGCCACAAATCGATAGCCGGCATCGCGGATCGTCACGAAGTGTATCGGGTTCGTTGGATCAGGTTCGAACGTCTTGCGAATCATGCTGATGAACTGGTCTGGTGCGCGAGTCTGCATGTTGCCGGGCAAGTCCCATACGTTCTCCAACAATTCAGCTCGCGGAATCACACGGCCTTCGTTGGCGATGAAATACTTCAACAACTTCATCTGCAAAGCCGTCAACTGGACGGACTCGCCACGCACCGAGACTTCGAACGTATCGAAGTTGATCGTGCAATCGGCGAATTCGTATTGTTCGGGCAATTCACTGACTGACGAGGTGCCGTTGGCGTTGGCGATTGAATTTCCATTCGTGACTTGACCATTACCCATCGCCAGCAGATTTTTGACTCGAGCCAACAGCTCGTCCAATTCAAACGGCTTCACCAGATATTGATTGGCCCCCGCTTCGAAGCCGCGCGTCTTGTCCTCGGTCAACGTGCGGGCACTCAAGATCAAGATTGGCACGGTGTAGCCATCTTGCCGCAACGTCTCGCAGATCGAATAGCCGTTCATGCCAGGCAGCATGACATCCAGAATCAACAGATCAAAACCGTCAGGAGTCTCAGCAATCGTTTCCAACGCCACGCGGCCATCGTCCGCAACCGTAACGCGATACCCTTCGGCTTCCAAATTGAATTTTATACCGACCGCCAGGTGATGTTCGTCCTCGACCACCAGGATGTGTTTTTGTTCTGATTCAGTCACTCGTTTGCTTCGGTCAGGAAACCGCTCCCTTGGAAACTGTCGATGCCTTATTTCCGGCGGCTGCAGCCTTCTTGTTGGCGACAGCCATATCCGAACTGGACCCACCAATACCCTTTTGAGGCTTGGCACTTAAAGGCAACAACACGGTGAACATCGCGCCGCCCAGCCTTGAATCCGTCACATCGATCTTCCCGCCCATGCTTTTCAGCAAAGTCGTAACGATGTACAGCCCGAGTCCTGTACCTGGCTTTTCGCGTTCCAGTTCCGAACCCAGTCGCACGAAGCGGCCAAATATTTTTCGTCGCAAGTGACGCGGAATCCCCGGACCATTGTCGGCAATCTGCAGCACAGCATTGGTCGTCGTTGACTTTAACTGGACGGTGACCTGTGGCTGGTCGTCGGCGTATTTTATGGCGTTGTCGATCAGGTTACTGAAAATCATGTCCAAATCGACATGGTTGGATTGGACGACGCAAGATGCCAGGTCCATTTGCACGACGTCAACGTCAACGCGATGTCGCAAACAAACCGCCTCGACCACCTGGCGAATCATCTCGTCCAAGCGAACCGCCTCGCAACCCTTCGTTTCGGAACTCAATTCGACATTACCGACCGCCAGCAAATGCGTGATCAGCGTATCCAGACGCTCGACGTCATCCAGCATGTATTTGACGAAGTCCATCCGCTCCTTTTCGGAAACCTGACGACGCCCCAGAGTTTGCAGATAGAGTTTCAACGAGGCAATCGGACTCTTCAGTTCATGCGTTACACTGTCGACAAAATTCGATTGCCGCCTGTTCAGGCTGACGCTCTTGATCGAATAGACAAGATAGACGATCACACCCGCCAACAATAATGCGAACAGCGCGGAACCAATCGACAATACAGTCCAGTAGACCGCCGCGTTTTCACTCTCGCGAAACGCACCAAGCACAGCCAACAGCACCCACCCGACGATCAACACCACCAACACGACGATCATCGTCACGCCAACAGTAATCGGGATTTTCAGTGAACGACGTTCGAACATGGGTTGCTGTAATTGCCTTTAGCTTGTGTACGATAGTGCCTGACTCTTCCGCCAATATATCCGTTACTATATCGAGTCGTTGATACGGAATCAGCGTTAAAAACGGAACGCCGGACGAAACTAGCAAGGAAAACATGTCGCCCGCCCCAAACTCACACTGGAATTTGTGGATTCGTGTCCTCTCAGTCGCACCAATCGTGTTAATGGCGTTGGCGTGGCTGCTTTCACAATCCGTTCGCGACACTTTCGAAACCGGGCTTACGCTCGTTTGGCATCGGGACCTGGAAGGTATTCGCCTGTGGGCGGCGGATCTTGGATGGTGGGCCCCAGCCATTACCGGAATGCTGATGATCATTCAGGGAATCGCCGCGCCGATCCCTGCTGTCATGATAACAGCAACCAACAGTTTTTTGTTTGGCCCGTTTTGGGGCGGCATCTATTCGATCGTGACGGCCAACCTGGCGGCCGCTATTTGCTACGGAATCGGGCGTGGATACGGGACGCTGATCATTGATTCACTGGTCGCACAAGAGACGGTTGATAAGTACGAAACCTTCTTTCAACGCCATGGAATGATGACCGTCTTGATCGCTCGGCTGATTCCATTGGTGCCGTTCGACCCAATCAGCTATATCGCTGGAATGGTCAGGATGCCGTTTTGGCAATTTTTCTGGGCCACGATGCTCGGTCAAATCCCGGCAGGAATGGCCTACTCCTACCTGGTCCAGCAAGTGGACCAGCCCAAACTGTTTGCCGTGTACGCAGGTTGCTTTATCGTCGCCTTGACGCTGCTGGGATTGGTAATGAGGCGAGTCTTCAAGGACACGCCGGATAACGCGGCTTCCAAGCAAACGGACCAGAATAAACGGCCCAGTTAGGCAGCTTGCCATACGACGACTTGCGAGAATTCCGACTTTTCGAGGCAGCCTGCCGCATGTATCATGTTGGAAACCGCCCAAACTTTAACCCAGATTGGTTTGTGAAATGACTGAAGTATTGATATCCATCGCCTTTACGACTGGCGCATGTGCCTTTCTGTTTTTCGTCTTGCCGTTTATGGACGCACGTAAAGCCGCGAAGAATTCTCGACAGCAAGACGAAAGTCCCGATGAAACACTACGCCCCACGCCGCCCACCGGCGGTGGCTGAGCTTCTTCCTGAGGCTAATCGAGCCTCGGGTCGTCGGTCGGCGATCAAGAAGAATATTACCGAAGGTTTAACAAAGCGAATCTTCAACGTACTTGCTAAAAGAAAACAGGCGTCCCGGTCAAACATCGGAACGCCTTTTGTTTTGTAGAGTCTGAAATCTCGTTTTCGACTATCAGCTTTTTTCTCGCTTGCTTCCGTTGTTGATAAGAAGCTTTTTTCTCGCGACTGAATTCCAGAGAGTCATTCGACAGAACGCAAACGCTTGCTTAAGAATTAAAATGCCTCCACAAAGCACGGCCAAACCGCTGAAACTAAGGCTATCCGAGACAGCCTATCGGATGAACCCGGCCGGCTCGTTTGGTGAATTGCTGGAACGAGGCGTCGTCTATCGAGCTCGTCTGCCGATGATCGGCAAGGTCTGGACGACAACCACCTGGCAATCCGTTTCCGAATGCCTGCGCAATTCGGACGACTTCGTTCGCGACCCAATCAACGCAGGACGAAAAAACTACTCGTGGATCCAGAATGTGATCCCGTCTCTCTTTAAGAAGCTCGCCAATAACATGCTGACCGCCGACGGCGAAAAGCATCGACGCCTACGCACACTCGTCGATCAGGCATTTCAACGCCAGAGTATTGAACGCATGACGGACAGCATCCAATCCATCGTCGATCATGAACTGGACAAAATCGAACTGGAATTCAAAAACGGCGCCGCCAGCGTTGACTTCGTGCCGAAATTTTGTCGCCCGATTCCGTTGGCGGTCATCTGTGAACTGCTCGGTCTGCCAGAGACCGATCGCGCCAAGTTTTCGAAGTGGTTTTCTGGCATGTCCAGACTTGGCTCAATAGTCGACATCCTGCGGTTGTTGCCGATGATGAAAAAAACGATGAAGTACCTTGAAGAACAATTCGAAGAAGTCCGCAAGCAGCCGCGGCCCGGATTAATGAGTGCACTCGTTCAGGCAGAGGAAAACGGGGACCAGCTAAACCGCGACGAACTGGTTTCGACCGTCATGATTTTGTTGTTGGCAGGCCACGAGACAACCGTCCACTTGTTGTCCAACAGTTTGCTGACGTTGCTGCAGTTTCCACAAACTAAAACAAGTCTTGTCGACGATTGGTCGAATTGTGACGCGACGATCGACGAGGTCTTGCGTTGGTGCGCCATCATCCATATCACCAAACCGCGATTTGTGGCCAGAGACATGGACTTTCACAACCAGCGGCTCGTGCGAGGAGAGATGATCGTACCGTTGATCGGTTGCGCCAATTTCGACCCAGCGGAATTCGACAACCCGGCCGAGTTTCGAATCGACCGAAAACCTAATAGACACATGACTTTCGGCAATGGACCTCATGTCTGCATCGGTATGAAACTGGCCAAAGCCGAGACAAACATCGCCTTGAAACAATTGTTGCATCGCTGGCCGAATCTAAACGCAGCATTCGACGTCAGCCAACCGCAGTTCGCGCGGCGTTTGGGAATGCGGGCGCTGAAGACCTTGCCACTAAGCTTGAGGAATTAAACTTAACAGCCGTATCAGCGATTCCCAATTACAAAGACGAAGCGATTACTTCTTATCCAGGTCGGCAGAGGCGACGTTGGGACGCAGCATTTCGGTGACCAGCGTCTGAAGATGACCAGCTGGGATGGCATAGCTGGCGACCCGTCCACCCCGCGCGATATTGATCCCGATTACCTGGCCGTCCAGATTAGTGATCGGGCCACCACACTCTTCCGGTACCAAAGGTGTGTCGTGCTGGAACACCAATGGGAATTCGTCTCGGCGAGTACTTTGGATCGCTCCGAATGTATTCATCTGACGAAAACGATCTGCCGTTGGGCCACCAACATTTCGGCCAGCCAAAGCGGCGATCACTTGCATCTTTGCACCTTCGCGGAGGAAATCGATGGCGATCTTGTCGCCCGGTTCGTTCTTGCGAATCTCGTTGACCAACGACTGTACGTTCGTCAGTTCAACACCGTTGATGGCGATCAGAATATCACCAAGCCGCATGCCAACATCGTCTGCCGAGCTGCCCACAGTTACCTCGACGATCCTGACTCCCTCATTGTCATCGACCGGCTTCACACCAAGAAACGCTTGATTTTTTCCGATCAAGGATCGTGGCGGGTTGGAGTAAACACCAAAGGCCATCGGTGTAGGATCAGAGTTAGTCGAGAAGATGAAGCCGCCAATCTCCGGCTGCTCCTTGGCAAACACGACGGGAGGCAAAACACTGGCCGGGATTTTCAGGATTGCCAAATCGTTCTCTTGATTACGAGCGACCAATTTGGCACTCCATTTTTGATTCTCACCCTTGCGACAGAATATCGTTTTACATTCCGCGACTTCGCTAAGCTTGGTCAGCACGTGCCCTTGAGCCGAAACGACGGTGCCCAATGCCACTTGTACTTTGCCATCCGTAACAACGACAGTCCCGGCAGCGGCGCGGCTGACAATCTGTCGATTCTGCTTCAGAAATTCATCCGACTGTCGCTCGTAAGGGCTTGCTTCCCGCGTGCGAATCGGTTGAGTTTCGAAACGCAGCCGAATCAGCCCATCGATCGAATCGGGATCGATACCATCCCAGCCTTCGAATGGGTTGGCCGGATGATCTCGAAAACGTTTGAACTCATCAGGCGTCATCTCAAGATAATCACGATTTGAATCCATGGCCTCGCGAACCTTGATCTGCAGATCCGCATCCAGTTGAGGCAGCATCTCCTGGAACGTGTCCCGCATTTCCTGCGACAACTGTTGAGCCATCAGTGAACTGTGCGAGCCCAACAACAGCAATACGGCCAACATGAAGACCGAGAAACACTTGGGGCTCAAACGACGACAGACACTCAATCCTATGGAACCACAAATTGTGCCGTGAAACAGAGTACGGTTAGACGTGCGTAATTTCATATCGTCATCCTTGTGTTTGTCATCCGGAATCTCCTTAGCAGTTTTGGGTTACCAAGCCCGCCGGAACTCCGGAATCGATCGATCATCGTGATCAACCTTCTTCATGCGGATAAATCGCTTACTGGTTTTTACAACAACTAACTTCGCCTTGCATTGCCATGCAAAAGTTTGCTGCTGGTATCGTAATTTTGTTTCGTGTGTTTCTTTATCGACCGCCGATTGTCGACTGCTCATTTTCGCTTGCCGCTTATCGACTACCCAAAGTCAAAGAAATCAAGATCTCCTCGGTTCCTCTTTTGACTGTCAATTGGACCAATTCGCCTGGCTGTCGAGCGGCGATCAGGTCAATCAAATGACTGGCATTGTTCACGAATATTTCGTCGAACAGAACAATGGTGTCTCCTGGTAACAAGCCCGCCGCCTCGGCCGCTCCGCCTGGATGAACCAAAAGCAATTTCGCAGTACCGGATGAACGATCGACTCGAATTCCCATCGAGGATCGCTTGCCTGGCGGTTTCTGTTGTTCATCTTCCTTGCCAGCCAACTCAGGCAGCTGACCCCATTTTTCGCCGCTGATCATCCGATCCCAGTGCTTGCGAAAAGTGGCAATTGAAACATGTCGGTTCTCAGCGATGGAACCACCGATGGAACTGTGGATTCCAACCACTCGACCTTCCAGGTCAAACAGAGGGCCACCAGAATCTCCACCAATCAGGACGCAATCGGTTACCAATTGATCCGGTTCAAAATCGATGATTCGTCCGGCGCGAACGGGAGGTCGACGACCCAATTCGTAGCCACCGGAATGGCCAAGACAGACACACCAGTCACCTTTGCGAAGCGTCGCCAGCGTTCCCATTTCCGCGTGGTCCCAAGGTCCCTCTTCCAGGATTCGCACCATGCCGGCGTCGACATTCAGGTTCCGGCCCCATGGCTCTGCCTTGGCTTCACGTCCGTCCGGGAAGATGACTCGAAAGTCGGTACCACCGGTCAAAAGGACATGGCCGGCCGTCAGCACCAATCCGTCTTCGCTGACAATCACCCCGGATCCGTAGCCGATACCGTCCGTCACGGCGACCACCAGGTTCATATTCTTCCTGGCAACCTCCTTCACTTTTTGCTGGACCAGTTTCAGGTCCTCGGGTTCAGTCGGTTTGTTTGGATAGCCCGCCAGCGGCGCAAATGACAAACCTGAAAAACAGGCTGCTAAAAGAAACAGTACCGGCACGCGTCGCATCAGTCGTTGAGTCATCATCAAAAAAGTCCATTCTCTTGATGTTGCATTAATCGGGGCACTGAATCGAAAATAGCATTTCGATTCGCAAAATTCCTGTCGCCCCAACTCTTATTTTCGACGATTTCAGCAGACACCGTAAGTTGGATATTTTGACCCGTGTAGTTAAAACCAACCTATTGATTAAACTCAACGTGCTATCACTTCCGCCCGGATTGCCAAAACATGTTTGGACGACAAGGTTTGAGTCCTCGCGGCTCTGATGGTCGATTTAGATTTAGTCTGCCAGAAAAAATCAACCAGTATGCTAATGCCAGCACGATCAAGATACTAAAGTCAAATATCACGACACTAATTTACCCTCCGCTTACTGCCATTACGTTGGTCTGAATACAAGATGAACCTGCTGATCAAGATCCTGAAGATAATTTGGACCAGCCCGAACTCATTGATCGGTCTGGTCGTTGGAGTTCTCGGGCTATGCTTCGGCGGCAAGGCGCAGCTGCGACAGGGCTGCATCGAATTTTATGGCGGACTTGTCAATTTAATCCTCAGCAACATTCCGATCGGAGGCAGCACAGCGGCGATGACCCTGGGTCATACTATTCTGGGACAGAATCAATACGACCTGGATCGATGCCGCGAACACGAACAAGTCCACGTCCGTCAGTACGAACGGTGGGGCCCATTCTTTCTGTTTGCCTATCTTGGTTGGTCAGCCGTCTTGTGGATGCAAAAGAAGGATTCCTACTTTGATAATCCTTTTGAGGTAGAGGCTTATACGATCGCTGACCCCAGAACCCACTCGGCTCCGCCGATTGATCCTGACGAGTCGTCGCAGGAAATCGAGCCAAACGATTGAAAGTGAGCGGCAAGCAGATCGTGAATACGATCGTGAATACAATCGTGAAAACGAACGGAATGCCAGCTGAATCGGGGCCGTGGTTTGTCGGAATTCGACTGCGGGCGGTTCTATTCTCGGTCGACGATTGGTACCGCGTCGGATAAATTGACAGTTCGTTGAGTCGGGCTGCGAACGCCTGCTCTTCAGGCTTACCAATGCTGTATCCGAGAGAACACTAATGAAAATTCTTAAACTTGCTTTAATGGGCATGTTAGCCGTGTCGTTTCTCGACTCCGCGCTGGCTCAGGAAGACAAAGGCTTCGATCCTGCGACTTTCGATACCAACGCTCGCCCTCAAGATGACTTGTACCGTGCCGTCAATGGAACCTGGCTGGACACGACGCAAATTCCTGATGACAAATCAAACTACGGCTCGTTTTCGGTATTGGCCGATGATGCCGAGCGACAAATTCGCGACATCATCGTCGCAGCTGCCGAAGGCCAGCACCCCAAGGGGTCGAACCTGCAAAAGGTCGGTGACTTCTACAAAAGTTTCATGAATACCGATCGCATCGAAGAGCTTGGCTATTCGCCTCTGAAAGCCGAGATCGAAAAGATCATGAAACTGGAAACCCATGATCAAATTGTCAATCACTTTGGTTATCTGCAGCAGATCGGCGTCGGTTCGCCGATCGGCTTCTTCGTCACCGTCGATGCAAAGAATTCAAGCCGCTACCTTTCGGCCATGATTCAAAGCGGCACGTCGCTACCCGATCGCGATTACTACCTGAAAGAAGGCGACGAGAAATTTGATATGGCGAAGGCCGCCATGGTCACATACGTCAATCGGCTGTTCGAGCTGATCGAATCGCAAGGCGGTGACCAGGGCGAAATGATCCTGGCCCTGGAATCGAAACTCGCAGAGGTTCATTGGCCTCGCGTCAAAATACGTGACGCCAATGCACGATACAACTTGTTCAAAGTCTCTGACTTGGGCAATCTTGGTCAGAACATTAACTGGCCAAAATTCTTCGAGGCCTGTGGCGTCGGCGCGATCGAAGAGATCAACGTAATGACGCCCAGCTTTTTCGAAGCGTTCGATGAGATCCTCGTTGCTACACCGGTCGAAGACTGGCGCAGTTACCTGATCTACAATCTGGTCGATGGTTACGCAGAAGCACTTTCCAAAGACTTCGTTGATGCCCATTTCGAGTTCCATAGCAAAACGCTGGCCGGCATTCCGGTGCAAAAGGACCGTTGGAAAGATGGCGTTGGCCTGATCGCTGGCAGTGGGGCCGGTAGCTTCGGCGTGCTGGGCGAAGTCGTTGGCGAACTGTACGTGCAAAAGCACTTCCCGCCTGAAAACAAGGAGAAGATGCAAAAGCTGGTCGACAATCTATTGTTGGCCTTTGGGCAAAGCATCGACGACCTGGAATGGATGACCGATACCACCAAGGCCAAGGCCCGGGAAAAACTTTCCAAGATCACTACCAAGATCGGCTACACAGACGAATGGCGTGATTACAGTGGACTGGAAGTAACCGCGGGCGATCTGTACGCGAATCTGCAGAGTTCCAACTCAGTCGAATACAACCGAATGATTGGAAAACTGGGACAGCCGATCGATCGCAACGAATGGGGCATGACTCCTCAAACCGTCAACGCCTATTACAACCCGACGATGAATGAGATCGTCTTTCCTGCAGCCATTCTGCAAAAGCCTTTCTTCAACGTGAACGCCGACGACGCGATCAACTACGGCGCGATTGGCGCTGTCATCGGTCACGAAATCAGTCACGCATTCGATGACCAGGGAAGCCAGTTCGATGGCGACGGTAACCTGCGAAACTGGTGGACTGACGAAGACCGCGCCGCGTTCGTCGCTTTGAAAACCAAACTGATCGAACAGTACTCGGAATACGAGCCACTGCCTGGCAAGAAGGTAAATGGCGAGTTGACACAGGGCGAGAACATCGCTGACCTGTCGGGTCTGGAAATTTCCTTCAAGGCATACCACCTGTCACTGAACGGAAAGGAATCACCGGTCATTGCAGAGTGGACTGGTGATCAACGATTCTTCCTGGGATGGAGTCAGGTTTGGCGTCGTAAATATCGCGAAGCAGAAATGATCAAGCGTCTGCTAACCGATTCCCACTCGCCATCCCGTTACCGTGCCAACGGACCTGTTATGAATATCGATGCCTTCTACCAGGCATTCGATGTGAAGCCCGGCGACCGTTTGTACAAGCCAACCGAAGAACGCATCAAGATTTGGTAAGCAAAAACCAGATGGCAAAAAACAAAAGGCATCCCGATCGGGATGCCTTTTTTCGTTTTAATTTCAGTCTTTGAAATGCAGAATCTTATTCAGGACTATAGTCCATCGAACCACAAAAACCTTGCGGACAATACTCGGTTGGATCGTGCTGCCGCATGTTTTCACGCCGATTCTGAAGTGAACTGCGGTTTTTCTGGCTGCAACACGATTTCTTCGAGCTGCATCCCTTCTTCTTACCCGACTTCTGCTGGTCTTTTGCCTGCCCCGGATGCTCTTCCGCTTGACCCGGCTGTTCTTTCGCATGCACCGGAGCGTCGGCGGAAGGTTTGACCACCAACGGTTGTTCGTTGGGCTGAGCAGAATCATGGTCGACGGTACCCATTACGCCGTCGCCAATCAAACCTGGCGAGCTTTGTGAAGGCAGGCTGTCACGGAAACTGCTGTTCAACGTATAGCCCATGACCGACCCACCAACGATGCACAAAGCCATCGTCATCCACCCCAATATCGAAGTGGAAGAACGAGCCTGTGGTTTGGCAGCCAGCCCCACTTTTGTCGAAAGCGGCGCATGACTGGATTGCGACTCTGCCACAATCGAACCCATGCAGGGCAGCATCATACTGTCCGGATCCTTGGCAAATGCCGTCAACTCTTTTTCCAAAGCCTGGTGTTCCAGAAACGCCATCGCGCATTGTTTCCAACCATTCGGATCGGCGTCGATCTGAATCAACAATTGGCGATACTCATCCTGACTCAAACGACCGTCGACCAGACGATCCAGTTCTTGCCAGTCGATCGACGAATTATTCGATCTGTGGTTCATTTACTTTCCTCAACGTCCTGAAGTCCGACCAACTCTTTTCTCAACCGACCTCTTGCCCGATGCAATCGGGCTTCCACAGCACTGTGGCTGATCCCAAGGTGGTCGGCGATTTCATGGTAGTTCCAATTTTGTGAATACTTCAATAGCAGGATCTCTGCGTCAGTCGGCCGCAATTGCCGCATGGCGTAACGAACCTGACTGTGTCGTTCCAGCGAAAGCAGCCAATCGAGCGGCGACTCTTCGCGAGTGTCGTTTTCGGTTGGCCGGAATCTGTCGGCGTAACGCTTGGTCAAATTCCTGCTGCGGCCCATCTTGCGTCGATACAACAACGTCTGTCGAACCGCCAATCGATACAGCCACGGTGCCACCTTGGTCTTGTCCAGAATCGGAGAAGACTGTCGCACGGCCGCCAAAGCGACTTCCTGCATCACATCATCAACGGCCTGTGGTTCACCCAGTCGCGCGTAGACGATCGTTCGCAACCATCGGTCGTGTTGCTGCAGCAGCATGCTCCAGTCAAATTCATGAATGATCGCTGTGCCCACAGAATCTCGCGGTGAATTATTTAGGGTTTGGGACAATTCCTTGACTCCTGTTAAGTTGCCTCGGCCTGAAGCATCTTGCGAAAACAGACACGAATTCGCGTAGTTTTCGCAGTTTGTGGACCGCCGTACCGGCGTTAGTCATAATTAAACTGTAGCATACCAGCTGACGAGTCATCGTTACACCAAACGCACCCGTTCAAACCGCTCGTCAAACGAACGGCTTTGAAACGTTTTTTGCGAAACATCTAACGACTTTACGTCAACTGCGGTTTCGGCGGTCATTGGTCAGCTTCCCCAAACTTCACTCTTTCATTGTAGGCAGTCTCAGTGGATATAAAAATGAGCAAACTCATCAATCAAACCAGGTTTTTGGGCATCTTTTCGGCATGCCTGCCAAAAACGGGACTCCGGTTACCAGCACTTGCGACTTTTCTGGGCATCGGACTCTGCCTCAGCCTGACATCGCACACGGCTCTCGCCCAAGACAACAACAATTCAACTCAAACAGACAAGCCAAAAGTGAATTTGATTCCCAGTAATGTCGAAGTTCTTGAATCGGTTTACGGCACCACAAAAGATGGTCAGGAAGTACGAAAGTTTGTTTGCTACAACAGCCAGCGAAACAGCATCACGATGATCAACTACGGCGCTACGATGACCCGGTTGATGATGCCCAATCGTGACGGCCGGCGACAGAACGTGATTCTTACCTGCAAGAACATGGCAGGTTGGGAAGCCTGCGAGTCGTATCTCGGTTGCACCGTTGGACGGTATTGCAATCGCATTAAAGAAGGCAAGTTTTCAATTGCTGGCCAAGCCTACGAATTAGCCACCAACAACGAACCGAACCACTTGCACGGTGGTGTCAAAGGATTCGACAAAGTCGTTTGGGATGCTGAACCGGTTGCCACACCAGACGCGGTAGGAGCCAAATTCACTTATGTCTCGGAAGACGGCGAGGAAGGATACCCTGGAACTCTAACGGTTACCGTCGAGTACTTGTTGAACAATGACAATGAACTCAGCATCGAATTCAGTGCCAAGACTGACAAGGTAACGCCAGTCAATTTGACAAACCACAATTACTGGAACCTCAGCGGCGACAAATCCGGCAAGCACTTCAATCACGAGCTGAAGATCGAGGCGGACAAGTATCTGGTAAACGATGCGACGCTGATTCCCACCGGCGAAATGCTGGATGTCGCGGGCACGGACTACGACTTCCTTGGCTTCCGCAAAATCGGAGAGCGAATTGAATCGGTCGGCGACGAGGCCGCGAAAGGCTACGACTTGTGTTACGCCATCCGCGACGCCGACGGCCAGATGCGATTGGCCGCCACGGTCAAGGATCCAGATTCCGGTCGCATCATGGAGATCCACACCGATCAACCCGGTCTGCAGTTCTACACAGGCAACTGGCTGGACGGCGAACCCGGCAGCGGCGGATACGCCCAGTACTCTGGCTTCTGCCTGGAGACACAACACTACCCGGACTCACCCAACCAGGAATCCTTCCCATCAACGCTGCTGGAACCCGACGACGAGTACACCCACCGAACCGTAGTCAAGTTTAGCGTAGAGTAAAAACGCCGAAACGAAATGGCTGTGCATGGCCCCGCCATGCGCAGCACCCTGCCCTTCCCTCAAAAACCTTCTCCGCGCCTCCGCGACTCCGCGTGCCCCCACCACAACCTCCTCTCCGCGCCTCCGCGTCTCCGCGAGACACCTTTTTCAGCAACTACGACCACCTTCCGCCGATGCCGCCCCACGCACCTTTTCCAACGGAGGCAACTTTTCTTCCAACACGCCTTTTGCCTTCGGCCAAACCAACACCGCCTCGACGACCATCCAGATCTCCAGCAACACCGTCGTCACAGCGACAAACACCAACACGAACTGTTTCTTCTCATACCAGGCCCCGACCTGCGACAACATCGCCCAAGCCGGCATCACCAACATAAAGAATGCCGGGACCGCCGCGAACCAAACCGGCTTGCGGCGTCGCCACAACCAAAAACTGATCACCAGAAACGCCAACCCACCCAGCAATTGATTCGTCGCTCCGAACATTGGCCACAACGCCATCGCGCCCATACCGACCGAACTCCAACCCCACTCGGCTTCACCTAACGGGATCGCCGCCAGCACGAACGCCGAAACGACAGCGAACCCGGTCGCGAAATACATATTCGTAAACGGCTTGGCCAGCGGCCGCATTGGCGGCATCGAATCGCCAACCGTTCTGCCCAGTTCCTGAACGACGTAGCGTTGCAAACGAGTCGCGGTGTCCAGAGTCGTTCCGGCAAACGAAGCGACCATAACCGCCATGATCGTAATCGCCAACGTTGCTTCGATTCCCATGGCGGCAATAAAGTTCGAGCTGCCCGCGACGAACGCTCCCACCTTGATGGCCAGCCCATTGGCCGTGTTCCAGTCGCCATAGATGTTACTCCACAAGGCGGTGCCCATCATCTCGTTGTGCCCGGCCCAACCGAAACCGATTCCAGCACCAACGGCCAAGATTACGATCACTGCCAGAAAGCCTTCCGTCAACATCGAACCGTACGCCACGAACTGAGCATCCGATTCGCATTTCAGTTGTTTACTGGTCGTACCGCTACTGACCAGGCAATGAAACCCGCTAATTGCGCCGCAAGCAATCGTGATAAACAAGAATGGCAAAATCGGCGGCGCGTTAGCCGGACTCCACTCCACCGCCGGAGCGACCATCACCAACGGCTCACCATTGACTCCGAACATTCCCGCCGTCACCAGACCGATCATGACCAGTGCCAACGTGGCGATCAGTTGCAAGCTGTTGATATAGTCACGCGGTTGCAACAGAGTCCAAACTGGCAGCACACTGGCGACGAAACAGTACGCCAACAAGATCGCGGTCCAGGTGCCGACTGACCAACCGCTCAATTTGGTGTTTAGCCCAACCACCCACTCGCCGACCGCTCCTCCGCCTCCGGCACCCAACCAGACCGTCAGGTACATCACGCCCAATGCCATGATCGAAGGCAGCAGAATATTTGCTCCTTTGCGATGCAGCCACAAACCAATCAATACCGCGATTGGAATCTGCAAGAACACCGGCAAGATCGACGCCGGGAACATCGTAAACACTTTGGCAATGACCAGGCCGAAGATCGCCAGCACAATCCAGAGTGCAAACAGCAAAATCGTCAGGAACAAAATTCTGACTCGCGGATGAATCAACCTTCCCGCCACATCGCCGATCGTCTGCCCACGATTTCGCAAGCTGACCACCAGTGCTCCAAAGTCATGAACGGCGCCAATCAAAATGGATCCGAACAGCACCCACAACAGAGCCGGCACCCAGCCCCACATGATGGCGACCGCCGGACCCACGATAGGGCCTGTTCCGGCAATACTGGTAAAGTGATGCCCGAACACAATCGATTTGTTGGTTGGCACGTAATCGCACCCGTCCTCCATCTCAATACTGGGGACGACCGCATCCGGGTTGAGCTCGAAAATCTTGCGAGCCAGCCACTTGCCATACGTGTTGTAGGCAATGATGAAACCGAAAAAGGAACCGACGGCAATTAAAAGCGTGACCATTTGCAACCTGCGGGAACTCGCGAATCCTGTAAGAACTCAATCTTAAACCCAATACTGCTCAATTGAAAATACAAGCCCGCAGGCCAAGGTGCCAAAGCGAGGTTGCCAAAGGTCAAGCGAGGGTGTCCAAACGAGGCCCAACGATCGGTTCGAACGCCACAAAACCACTCGCCTCCGTTATTGCCCATCCCGGCCGGTATTGGCCTCTGCCATTTTCGCCCCAAGTTCCTATAATCGGAGCCTCAGAAAGAAAGTGTTTTGAGCGATTGCCGAAGCCGCTGCAATCCTCGGTCTAACATTCTCGTTAGACAAACAACACAAACGAACAAGCAAAGCGGATTCCCGGAAAAAGTGAGAAACACAGTGCCCGAAAACGTCGTCATCATTGGAAGTGGTCCCGCAGGTTGGTCAGCCGCCATTTACGCCGCACGCGCCAGCTTGAACCCGCTTGTATTCGAGGGCACCGTCAAACCTGAGATGATTCCACTCGGCCAACTCGCCTTCACAACAGAAGTCGAAAACTACCCTGGATTCCCATTCGGCAACATTCGGGCCTTCGTCGAATCAGCAGTCGACAACGATCGCCATTGGAACCTGCCTCCCGCACCCGACCACAAACGGGACGGCGTCTATCACTACGCCGTGCAAGGCGTCGAGTTGATGGAGCTGATGAAACAGCAAGCCTTGAACTTCGACACGCGAGTCGTAGAGGACGACATTGTAAAGGTAGATTTCGATTCCCGACCGATGCGAGTCATCCCGGCCAGCGGCGAACCGATTGAAACTCACACGATCATTATCGCCACGGGTGCCAGAGCCAATTACCTCGGCCTGCCCAGCGAAGACGAATACAAGAACAAGGGTGTCAGCGCCTGTGCTGTTTGCGATGGCGCCCTGCCCCTGTTCCACGCCAAACCACTGGCCGTCATCGGTGGTGGTGATTCGGCAGTGGAAGAAGCGACCTACCTGGCCAACCTTGCCAGCGCGGAAAAAGTTTTCCTGGTCCATCGTCGTGACAAACTGCGAGCGTCAAAGATCATGGCCGACCGGGCAATCAACCATCCGAAGATCGAGATGGTTTGGAACAGCGAAGTCCAGGAAGTCCTCGGCGACGGAAACCTGGTTACCGGATTGAAACTAAACAGCACGGTCGGCGATCCCGAACGAACGCTGGACGTTGGAGGCATGTTTGTTGCCATCGGACACACGCCCAACACCGGTTTCCTTGACGGACAACTGGACATGAATGAAAAGGGCTACATCCAGTGGACCAAGGCGTTCCGCACAAACACCAGCCGGGAAGGCGTCTTTGCCGCAGGCGATGTGGCCGACGATTACTACCGCCAGGCGATCACCTCAGCCGGCACCGGTTGCATGGCCGCTCTGGACGTAGAACGGTTCCTGGCCGAACACGGTCACTAAGACTCCGCTTCGCAATACCGTTCAACCAAAAGCAAAAATACAAGCACGACGCGCAAGCGAGTGGTTTTGCGGTGTGCAAGCACTCGCACACTTTAACACACTTCAGAACCACTCGCTTGCGCTTCGTGCCGGTATGGCTTCGTGCTGGTATTGCTTCGTGCTGGTATTGGTACGACGAACACTACCATCAACATTGGCAAGCTCATGCCAGACCAAACAACTCAAAACGAGCCATCAGCGAAAACTGACTCACGGAGTCTTTCCAAATACATTCCGTTGCTGGCCATGTTTGCTGTAGCAACCTTGTTGTTCTTCGTGGTTAACGCCCAGTTCTCTGCCAGTGGCCGGCCAACGATGGATATGTTGATCGGTTTGGCGTTGCTGAATCTTGGCGTCTACGTTTGGATTCGCGTCAAATCCGGCTTCGCCCAGCGACTGCAAATCAAGCTGATCGCATTGCTGGTCGCCAGCCAGGCTTTGTTGTTCGCCACGGTTCAGATGGAAGGCATCTACGGCAATGGCCGTCCGGTTTTTTCGTGGCGATGGAAGAGCCTGCCCGCCGACACTTTCGCAAAGCAAAACGACAGCCTCGATTCAGTCGGAACGTCCATCGAATTACCTAGCGTCGCTCACTGGTCACAATTCCGAGGCCCGCAACGCGATGGCGTCTCACCCACACAACTGGCCGACTGGAACGACCGCCCACCAAAGGAACTCTGGAGACAACCGATCGGTGCCGGATGGTCTTCCTTCGTCGTTGCCGGCGAATTCTGCTTTACGATGGAGCAACGGTCGGACACCGAGTGCACGACCTGCTACGAAACAGCGACTGGCAAACAGATTTGGATTCATCGGGACGCAGAACGCTTCAGCGAAATTACTGGCGGCGAAGGGCCACGTTCCACACCCACATTTGCCGCCGGCTTTCTTTACACGCTGGGCGCCACCGGGATTCTGAATTGTCTGGATGCAACCAATGGCGACGTGTTGTGGTCCAATGACATACTGAAAGAACATGACGCGTTGAATTGTTACTACGGCATGTGCACGTCGCCGCTGGTCGTTGACGACCTGGTGATCGTTAACCCGGGCGGAAAGTCGGCATCGCTGGTTGCCTACAATCGATTGAATGGCAATCTGGTTTGGCGCGACGGCAACAGCGAAGCCTCCTACGCCTCACCACACCTGATGACGATATGCGGAGTCCAGCAGGTCCTCAACTTCAATGCGGACGGAATGACCTCGCACGACTTGAAAACTGGCAGAGTCCTTTGGGATATCCCCTGGATCAGTAATCCGTCAGAGCGGAACAATGTTTGCCAGCCGATTCAGCTAAGTCCGAACCAGGTTTTTCTTTCCAGTGGCTACGGGCGTGGTTCGGCCCTGTTCGAATTTTCCATTTCGGACAATGGGTTCCAGCGCACCACAGTGTGGCAAACCAAAAAGCTCCGCTCAAAATTTGCCAGTGCTGTATTCGATGGCCGCCACATTTTTGGCCTGGATGAAGGCATCCTGGTTTGCCTGGACGCGGCAAGTGGAGACAGAGTTTGGAAACAAGGCCGTTACAATCACGGACAAATCCTGTTGGCCGGCGATCACATTATCGTTCAATCCGAAGACGGCTATGTCGCGCAAGTCGCCGCGAACGCGACGCAGTTTCGCGAACTCGCACGGGTCCAGGCATTAAACCAGCGGACCTGGACGCACCCCGTCGTTATCGACGACCTGCTGTTGACCCGCAACGATCGAGAAGTCGTTTGTTACAGGTTGTTTAAATAGTACCGCGACCGTCCGGCCGTTTGTAATCGATCGGAGTCACAGACGGCAGATCGAATTCCTGGCGGCTGAGCGCAATATAGTGATGCCCGATATCGATCTGCTCCCCCTCCACCACCTGTTTTCCTTCGGCATCCAGGCGGGCGTTCATCGTGGCCTTTCGACCAGTGCGACAAACCGTCTTGATCTCACTGATCTCTTCTGCCCACGCCAGCAAATACTTGCTGCCTGGAAACGGTTCACCACGAAAGTCGGTGCGAATCCCGTAGCATAAAACGGGGATCCGCAATTTGTCGCAAACGATCGTCAACTGCAAGACTTGCTCGGGCTGTAAAAACTGAGCCTCGTCGACGAACACACAGCTGAGCGGCGTCTGTTTGTGCTGGCCTTCGATCACGACCAACAAATCGGAATCGGTATCGAAAATTTCTGCTTCGCGTCGCAGCCCAATCCGGGACGAGATGATCCCCTTGCCGTCGCGATCATCGACGTTTGGCGTGAACAACATCACATTCATCCCACGCTCTTCGTAATTGTAGGCAGCCTGCAACAACGTCGTGCTCTTACCCGCATTCATCGCCGAATAATAAAAATATAGTTTGGCCATCGTCGTGGTCGTTTCCAGAAACTGATTTCTACGGCACAATGTTACGCTTGAGCCGACCAAGGAATTCGGCCAGGCACATTGGCCAAAACATCGCAGCGGCGATCTTAACTTACAAACACCCTTCTTCGTAGCACACGGAAAGATTCTCCATGGCACGTTTTGTTACTCATCTGGAATCCGCGATTGACGGCACTAAATTTGACGCCGACAAAATTCAAACACTCCACGAAGGCCGGCCCTTGTGGGTCAAGTACGACCTGGATGCCATTGGGGCCGCCGTCGACCGCGATGCCTTTGCGACTCGTGAAAATTCCATGTACCGCTACCGTGAACTGTTGCCGGTCGGCGATGAGATCGAGCCCGTCTCGCTCGGTGAAGGGAACAGCCCCATCCTGCGTTGCGATCGACTCGGCGAACAATTCGGTTTGAAGAATCTGTTCATTAAAGACGAATCGCAGCTACCAACCGGCAGTTTCAAGAGTCGCGGCCTGTCGATGGCCGTCACCATGGCCAAACACTTTGGTGTGAAAAACCTGGCCATTCCGACGGCTGGCAACGCGGGTGGAGCCACAGCGGCTTACGCGGCCCGTGCCGGAATGAACGCTTTCGTCCTGATGCCCGACGACACACCGATCGTCAACATGATGGAATGCGTTTGGTCAGGTGCAAAGGTTTTCCTGGTCGACGGTTTGATTAACGACTGCGGTGCACTCGTCAAACAGGGCAAGGAGGCAGTCGGCTGGTTCGACCTCAGTACGTTAAAGGAGCCGTATCGAATCGAAGGCAAAAAGACGATGGGGCTCGAGATCGCTGAACAATTCAATTGGAAACTACCCGACGTCATTCTTTACCCGACCGGTGGCGGGACTGGCTTGATCGGGATGTGGAAAGCGTTCCACGAGCTAAAAAAACTTGGTTGGCTGGACAGCGAAAATATGCCGCGGATGGTCTCGGTTCAATCGGATGGGTGTTGCCCAATCTCGCGTGCCTTCGACGCTGGCGAGCGATTCGCTGAACCATTCGCAGACGCTGCCACCACGGCCAGCGGTTTGCGAGTTCCTGTCGCGTGCGGTGACTTCATGATTCTGGACGCCGTGCGCGAGAGCGGCGGACTGGCGATGGCAGCCGCTGAATCTCGTCTTTACGAATGGCAGTGCCAGGCGACCAAGGCGGAAGGCATTTCGCTATGCCCGGAAACCGCGGCCTGTATCGGAGCCCTCGAACAACTGGTCAACGAAAAATGGATCAAACCTGACGAGAAAGTGGTCGTCTTCAACACCGGAGCCTCGCAAAAATACGTCTCGATGACAAAACCGGATCTGCCTCGGCTGGATTCCCAAAACCCTCCCGATTGGCAACAATTGTTGGCTGACGCATAAGCGTCGCGGCCAGGCAAAGCACAGTGGCTACGGACGGCACGGCCTCTTTCAGTCGAAAATTTCGCTCATTTCATCCGCGCGTGGACCAGACTTGTCACGCCGCTGATGTCTAATAGCTGACTGAACGAAAACCGAATCACGTTCGTATACACTCCGTCACCATGACGGACACCCAGGCGACTACGAACCTCTTCTCGATTCATACGGTTTCACAACGTCATGGATTGAGAACTTACCAGCTCGACGGATTGAGTTGTTACCGCTGGCCGTTTAACACGATTCACATTTGCAAACCATAATGTCAACAGCCATCGCAAAGACTGCGAAAAAACAGATCATCGATTGGCAACAACTGCCACTACCCGCTGCCGCCGAATGGCTGGCCCAGCAACACGTGCGCGAATCGTCACTGGACATGGCCGACTCGATCATCGTCGTGCCCACCGGTCGCAGCCAAAGACGATTGCTGGAGTTGTTGCTTGACTACAGCGAGCGGCACTCTCTGATTTTCACGCCGCCAGAGATTACAACCGTTGGTTCCTTTCCGGAGAGACTCTACACACCGCCGGCCGATGTCGCGCTGGCGTCGCCACTGGTTCAAACGATCGCCTGGGTCGAGGCCTTGCGAGCCACGCCCACGGCCGACCTGAAAGATTTCCTGGGCAATATCCCTGAGCCAGAAGATTCGGTCGGCTGGCAGACTTTGGCTAAATTGATTTCCAAATGGCACGTTGAGCTGTCCGGAAATGGACTGACCTTCAAGGACGTGCTGAACGTTGGCCAGGAAATCGAGTTCTTCCCCGAACGAAAACGTTGGGAAGTCTTGCACTCCATCCAGAAGATCTACTGGGACACATTGAAACGCCACAAAGTTTGGGATCGACAAAACGCCCGCTTGATGGCGATCAAGCACAATGAGTGCTCGACGGACAAGCAGATCTTTCTTGTCGGCACCGCGGATTTGAATCCAACGTTTCGAAAAATGCTGGAGCAAGTCGGCGACCACGTCACGGCAATCGTGTTCGCCGCACCGGATGCCGGGCGAAAATTTGACGAACTGGGATGCTTGATCGTCGACGAATGGGAAACAGCGGTGATCCCGGTCGACGACACCGATATCGTGGTGGCCGACCAACCCGTCGACCAGGCCAAACTGGTCGCTCGCTTTTTGCAGCAACTGGATGGAGAATTCGGGATCGACCAGATTTCGATTAGCACCCCCGACCAGCGACTAAATTCGAATATCAGCCGCACACTGATTGAATGCGAAATCAAGACTCACGACGTCGGTGGTTGCTCGATCTCCAACACGCGGGCCTTCATCCTGCTGGAACTACTGATCGACTGGGTCGACAACGAACGTTATGAATCTTTCGCCGCATTGGTACGCCACCCGGACATCTACGCCTGGCTGACCAATCGACTGAATACCGAACAATGGCTGCTGGAACTCGACAACTACCAGAACAATCGCCTGCCCTTTTATATTTCGACAGACCCCAACAAGACTTACTTTGCCGGCAAAGACTTCAAAGGAAATGATCGGTACGCCAACCTGGAATTGGCCTACAAGGAGATCTTCGAACTGGTCCAGCCACTGCTTTCGTCAACCGGCAAACCATTGTCGGCGTGGGGCGTAGCATGGCGACAGGTTTTAGTCGCGGTCTATCGCGACACAATCGTCGATCGGAACTTGCCAGAACACAGACGCAGTATCCGAGCCTGCCAAAAGATCGTAAAGGCGTTGATTGAGATCGACGACGCCGGTGACATGCTGTCCGGCGACGTGTCCAGCATCGATGCGATTCAGTGGGCACTCGACCTTTGCAATGATGAATTCGTTGCCGATCCAGCGATCGCTGATGCCATTTCGATGGTTGGCTGGCTGGATACACCTTGGGAAGATACGTCGGTCACAATATTGACCAGCGTCAACGACGGCTTCGTTCCCTCGTCGGAAAACTCCAGCCTGTTCCTGCCCAATTCAGTCCGCAGCAAACTCGGCCTTGTCGACAACCGACGCCGTTATGCGCGAGACGCCTACGCGACCAGTCTGATTTTGGCGTCGCGAAAACGAGTCCTGTTTGCGGTCGGACGACGTGATGAGGACGGCCAACCGCTGCTTCCCAGCCGCCTCTTAATGACTGGTGATACGATTGACGTCGCCAAACGCGCCTTACGATTATTCGGCGAAGGCGCCAACACCTCGAACTGGACGGTCGGCACGCAGGTTCAGCGTCCCAACAAACAGCAGCTCGAAATTCCGGACCTGGTCCACCACGAACAAATCAACGACATGCGAGTCACGGACTTTCGTCAATATCTTGCCTGCCCTTACCGCTTCTACTTGTCGCGTGTTCTGGGGCTGGACCGCTTGATCGACAGCAAGGATGAATTGGACGCAGCCCAGTTCGGCAGCCTGATTCACGACGTCGTTGAGAACTTTGGACGCTCCGATCTGAAGAACTCGCAAGTCGAACCGGAGATCGAGGCCCACGTTCTTGAATGCCTGAATCGTTATTCACTCGCGCGATACGGCCGCAGTCCCGTTCCCACGGTTCAAATTCAATTGGAACAGGCCCGAATCCGGCTTCGCGCATTCGCTCGTTGGCAAGCAAAACATCGTGGCGAAGGTTACGAAATTTTCGCAGTCGAACGCGCCAAGACACATCACGTCTTCATGGTCGACGGCCAACCTTTCGACGTACGAGGCCAGATCGATCGCATTGATATCAACCACGACAAGCGTCTGATCGGACTCTATGATTACAAGACCGGCGAAAAGGGCGAATCGCCAAGAATGTCTCATCAGGAGAGAGATGGCACGTGGAAAGATCTGCAATTGCCGCTCTATCACCATCTGCTGGCCGACTTCGACCTGCCCGCAGACTACCAAATTGAAACGGGACTGATCCTGATCGCCAAAGACACCAACCAGGTCGGTTTGTTTTCCGCCAACTGGTCCGAGTCCGAACTGAAGACGGCGGACGATGCAGCGATTGAAATCATGAGGAAAGTTCGAGCTGGCATCTTTGGCCCACCCACCGAGATGAATGTTCCGTGGGACCAGTACGCAGCGATCTGCCAAACTCGAGTCTTCGAAAAGTTCGTGGCCGAAGGAGGTGAAGTATGACCGCCATCGCAGTCGTTAACTCAATGATCCTGGCTTCCGCCGGTACCGGTAAAACCTTCGAGCTGTCGAATCGATACATTCGCCTGCTGTTGGACGGAGCTCACCCCAAATCGATTCTGGCAACCACGTTTACGCGGAAGGCCGCTGGCGAGATCCTCGATCGAATCGTTTCTCGTCTGGCAAAGGCCGCGGCCGACCCGATGATCGCCAAAGCCACCGCCTCGGAACTGGCTGCTCCTGAAACCACTCAGGAACAATTTGGCGAAGTCTTGAACTCGCTCGTTAGAAACCTGAACAACCTGCAAGTCGAAACGCTGGACGCCTTCTTCTACAAGATCGCTCAGGCATTCAGCCTGGATATGGGCTTGGCACCTGGCTGGGAAATTGCCGATGACTCGGAATCCAGAGGCCTGAAAAACCGTGCCATTCGCAATTCGTTGACCCGACGCACAACCGTCAACATTGTTCATGACCTGGCCAAGGGCGAAGCGAAACGCGGCATCAGCAATATGATTCGCGGCACCGTCAGTGAACTTTACGAAATCTTTCGCGAGTCGCATGACACCGGTCGCCTGCACGCCTGGTCCGCGCTGCAAGAGATGCCGTTGCTGGCCGATGCCGAGATCGAAAAACTGCATCAACAACTGCGGCACCTGGAGATCGATGGAACCGCAGCCTTTAAGAGCAAAGTGGAAGACGACCTGGTAAGAATTGAAAACCGCGAATGGAACACCTTGCTTACCAAAGGGATTTGCTCCAAGGTCGCGGAAGGACTGACTGTCTTTAATCGCAAGGAACTGCCACCCGAATTTCTGGCGTTGATGCTTCCAATCGCCAAACATGCGGTCGCGCTGAACATCAACTTGCTGGTGAAACAAACTCAGGGAGCGTTCGAGTTCCTGAAGAGTTATCACACGGAATTCCACTCACTGAAAACCGACAATGGTGTGCTTGAATTCAACGATGTGGCCTACTACGCGTCGCTGTTGTTTTCACGATACAACTTTGCACGGCTGGCATGGCGACTCGATCAAAACATTGACCACCTTTTGCTGGACGAGTTCCAGGATACGTCGATCCAACAGTGGCAAGTCTTGAAACCGTTGGCAGAGCGGGTCTGCCAGAAAGGTGAACAACGCTCTTTCTTCTGCGTCGGCGATGTCAAGCAAGCGATCTATGGCTGGCGAGGCGGCGTTGCAGAAATTTTCGACGAAGTCCGCAACCAATTCGCCGATTCACTCGATCACGAACCGACTCGCAGCAAGAGCTACCGTTCCAGCCCCGTCATCATCGACACCGTCAACCTGATCTTCGAGAACATCGCTTCCTCCAAAGTCTTGAAGGATCAAAAACCGATGTTCCAGTCATGGCTGGATCGATTCAAGGAACACGAAACCGCGCGGACCAACCTGGCAGGCTGCGTGACTTTTGAAACGACACACAACGACAAGACTCACACCGCCGAAGTCGCAGCACGTATCAAACAAGTCGCCGAGGAATTTCCAAATCGCACAATCGGCGTACTGACTCGCACAAACGCAGATGTCGCAAAGTTGATTTTCGAGCTAGGGCTTGCCGGCGTGGCGGCCAGCGAAGAAGGCGGAAACCCGCTAACCGATTCGGCTGCAGTGAACATTTTGATTTCGGCCCTTCGACTGCTGGACCACCCGGACGACGCAATCTCGAGATTCCATGTGATGCACTCGCCACTCGCCGATGCATTTCAATTGACACCCGAGAATTTCAAGAAAGCCAACCACCCGCTCCGTCAACTCACGCAGGAAATGCGACTCAAATTGATCGGGAACGGATACGGCGACCTGTTGGCCGAGTGGGCGAAATTACTGGCACCAAAGTGCACTGCCCGTGAATGGTTCCGCGTTGGCCAACTGATCGAAAAAGGTTACTCCGTTTCCACAGTCGACCACCTGCGCACCAGTGACATCGTCCGCTGGATCGAAAACGAGAAGGTCGCCGATCCCTCGTCGGCACAAGTCAACGTGATGACGCTGCACAAGTCAAAGGGACTCGAATTCGACATCGTCTTCCTGCCCGAACTGGACTTCGATCGTGGCGGTGAACCAACCTACATCGTTGGCCGGGAATCAGCCACCAAGCCGATCGATTTCGTTTGCCGCTACATGGACAAAACACGTCGTGGCTGGTTGCCCATCGAATTCCAGGGAGCGTTTGACAATCAGCGTGAAAAGGACATTCACGAGTTTCTCTGCATGATTTATGTCGCAATAACCCGCGCCAAACATGCCCTGCACATGATCGCGACACACAACAGTCACGCCGGAAAAAAGAGTGCAGCTGGCTTGATCATGAGTTCGTTGGGGATCGACCACCACCCAAAAAACAATCCCAAGCCCGGCCAAATCCTCTGGTCAGCCACGAAGGGTGAATGGGGCCCAGACAAAACGAAACGTCCTGACAAATCAGCGAAAACAAAGAACCATCTGGGCGCCATTCGTTTCGCACCCTCCACGACCAACCGCAATCTGCCATGGGAAAGCCCCTCCTCGCGTGAAGGTGGCAACATGGTTCGACTTGGTCGCCTGCTGCAATTGGAAGACAACCGAGACGCCAGACTGGCCGGTTCATTGATCCATTGCTGCTTCGAACAAATCGACTGGCTGGAAGACGGGCCGCCACACGACGCTCTGCTGCAAGACAAGCTGCGGAATATCGATGGCGCCACCCAGCCAGACATCAAATCAGCGATCTCCAGCTTTCGCAAAATGCTGAAACGCCCTAACACGTCCAATCTGTTACAGCGTGAACAATTTGGCTCGGACTTGTTCAATTCGTACGATGACTACGAAGTTCAAAATGAACGCGCCTTCACGGTCCGGGTCGACGATGCGATCCTCAACGGTTTTATCGACCGTCTGGTGTTGCTGAAACGAGGTGGCAAGATCGTGGCGGCCGACGTGGTCGATTTCAAAACTGATGCCATCCCCGCCAACGACCAAACCGCCCTGCGGCAGAGAGTCGACGTCTACAAGCCTCAAATCCGTGGCTATCGCGATGCCGTCGCCGCAATATTCGGCCTGCCAATCGAGGACGTCTCGGCCAGATTGATGTTCGTTGCCATTGACCAGCAAGTACCGATTCGCTGATACTTTCTTGTCGACGGGCGAACCAAAACCGGCTCGCCTGGCAGGCACAGAACAGCTTCAACCAGCGGACTACGAAATGGCAAAATCAACGACCATTCGCAACGAGGAACTAGACAAGCAAAAGGCGGCGGCTCACAACCCGCTGAACGCACACCACAAAATGGTGCTGGGAATTTTCCCCCGCCAACGCTTGCCGTTGATCATCCTCTTTCTAACCGTAACGATTGGCAGCTTTTTGATTTGGGGAGTTTTCCAGAGACCTCCTATGCTTGAAGAATACACATACGAAATTGTCGCCGAGTATCCTCACGACTCTGATTCGTTCACGCAGGGTTTGATTTTCCGTGACGGCTTCCTGTATGAAAGCAGTGGCCAGTACGGTCGCTCGGAACTCCGCAAGATTAGCCTTCAAGACGGAGAAGAAGGACGAATTATCAAACAGCACAAACTCGATGACGAGTACTTTGGCGAAGGCCTCTGCCAAGTCGACGACAAATTGATCCAGCTGACCTGGAAAGAGGAAACTGGTTTCATTTATGACATGGATCTGAACGAGATTGGCCAATTCACATACGACGCTCACGGCTGGGGCCTTACCTACGACGGCAAGCATCTGATTATGAGCGACGGCACATCCACGCTTTACTACATGAACCCAAAAACGTTTGAAGTCGAAAACAAGGTGTTCGTGCGGAAAGGAAACCGTCGCATGCCAAACATTAACGAACTGGAATTCATCAACAACACCCTTTTCGCCAATGTTCTGGGTGATGACATGATCTATTTGATTCAACCGACCGACGGAAAAGTCATCGGCAGAATTAATTTCGAAAAACTGCTTCCCAAAAACAAACGCGGCAACTGGCAAACCGATGTTATGAACGGAATCGCCCTCCGTCCCGATAACGGCAACCTGCTGGTAACAGGCAAGAACTGGCCAACCGTCTTCGAAGTCAAGATTTCCAAGGCGCAGGCCCGCTAGTTGCCTTGGCTCACTCGGCCAACATCTCCTCGATTATCTTCTCAAACTGAGCCTTCAGTTTCTCGTGTGCCTCGCCCGTCGCAGGCCCCGAGAACCCGGTGTAGATCGCCTTCACGTTATCGGTGCTATCGATGAAAATCATCGTTGGATAAGAACGGACTCGATCAAGCACTTGCAACTGCTTCGTCGCCTCGGCCTTGTCAGAAGTCCCCGCCACCAACATCGGATAGCTGGTACCGATTCGATCGACAAACGTTCGCACCTGCGTCGCGTCGGTATCGAAATCGCCAGTCAATTCAAATGCCAGGCCTACGATCGACAATCCGTCATCGCCATACTTCTCCTGCAGCTCGGACAGGTAGATCCCTGCGTCGTGACAATTTGGACACCAGCTTCCAAAGACTTCGATAATCCGGCACTTCCCGGCAAACTGCTCATCGGCCAGCGAGACCACTTCGCCATCCAGGTTTGGGAATTTCAGATCGGCCAGTTTCACCTTGTCCGTCCAAACCGTCTGCCCAAAAGCGTCCGGTAACGTTGCGTTTTCGTCTTTCGTCGCCGTCCAGCTCGTCCTGTACCAATTGCCGGAATGAAACGTCCCCGACAAACCAGATTCTGATTGATCAATGTTGAACAGAAACGCGTGGGCTCCATCGAAACACGACAACTGCAACCGTCCATCCTGGACACCACCAGCCAAATAGCGATAGTCGCCAGTTGTGGTCAGAAAGGTTCCGGTTACCTGATTCGAATTTTCAGTTTTCTCAAACACGCCGACCGCCAGATCGTCCTCATCCTTGAATTTGACGGACCAGCGACCAACGAAATCACTCGGATCTTCCCAGTGAACCTCTTCATAACGCTCGGCCATACAAGGCACTTTGAAAACCTTGCCTTCGCCTCGTACCTTATTCCAAACACCGTTCTGCAAGACGGGTTCTTCGCCAACATCAAATTCGATACTGGAAGCATAGTGAGGCATCTCGATCACAACCTTGCCCGCAGCTCGGTCGTAGTTACCGCCGACCGGAATCCTCTCGGACCCGTTAATGATCACAGGCTTGATCTGCTCGCCACTGTCACTGTTCTGTAAATCGAGTTCGACATGAATTGGCAACAGCTCCGGTTTCACATCCGAACCAACATTCAAATTGATTACCCACTTGTTCATCGAAATTCTACTCGCTTGGCCATCCAGGTGGCCTTGATACCAGGCACCAGCCTGTTGTCGTGGCAAAATCACAATCGCAATCGCAATTGCCACGAACAGGATAAATGCGAAAGTTTTGAAACGGATTATGAAGTTACCATGCATCGAAATTGCCTATCGCTTTTTGCCAATTGACTTTACCTACACCGTCAACACAAACACTCTAGCGGGCAGCTTACCAAAACGAGACCACGTTGCCAAACAGCCAGTGCCCGTCAAATGACCATGCAAGACCATCAATGCGCAAAAACCATGTTAAGGCCCATGTTCACTCGACCTTCACCCACTCTGCATCTTCATTCAGTGCCGCAAAACTGTACGCGTAATCCGAGTCCCTAAATTCGTAATCCACGCTTTCCGAGTAAGCAGTAATATCAATCGACGGAGGAAAATATGTCTCCCAGAGTATATATGGCGCAAGACAAACAATGACGAACCCCATCGCTACCCATTTTCGAAATGGACGTGCAACAAAATCGTCAAAATGTGGCCAGACGAAGAACAAGAACGCAGCAACGATCGCCATAGATAACAACAAACCACCCACTCGCTGAAAACGAATTCGCCAACGGCATCCGGAACAAGCAGGCGCATGTGTCACAAACCCGCGACCGAACATCCAAAGAACCCAGGTCCACCAGCCAATCGTATGAGTCCAAAGACGAACGGTCCCACCATCAGGGTCATCGCCACAACGGACGCAACCTTCCGGGAAACGGGCTGAGTGATCACGGGGCAGGTTCACATCTGTACTTAGCGGCATGGAAATCCAGGGAGAACATTACAAAACGTTTTTTACGATACCGCCCTGAACGAAGCGAACGACGCCTGAATTACGAGAAAGTGTACCAAGGCCA
>CAZPOL010000053.1:0-12625 GCA_964588195.1 uncultured Pirellulaceae bacterium
GACGCTGCCACTGGATTCGACCAATGCATCAATATCCAGATCCAGCGTGCTCTTTAACACACGAATACTATTTGCCTGACGTCCCTGGTCGTCCAACCAACGAACCCGCACCGGGGTCGTCACGGTTTCCATCGTTACGATCGCATCGCGACCCGCACTGTTACTAATATTGATTTCCGGCATCTTCGCTTGTTTCGCTCTAAATCATTCCAAAGTCCATCAGGTCGCCATCGACGTCCTGATCCTCGGCAGCAGCCGGAGCCGCAGCCTCCTGCAATCCGACAAACTGAATCGTCGTTTCGTCGCCAATCAACATGAATACCTGCTTCTCTTCATTGGCCAACAGGAATCCAGTATCGGCTTCCAGGCCGCCTCGATAACTGTATTTGAATTTGAAGATGGATCCGTCGACGATCTTTTTGATCAACGGATCCTTGTCAGCGTTCTCTGGCAGCTCCAGTTGATAAACCAGCCGGACGCTATGTTGGAAGTACTCGTCGTACGAAACCTCTTGCGTCAATTCGATCGGAGCCCCGAAAGAGGACTTCACTGGCGTGATCGGTTCGCCTTCCAGATCGACGGGTCGCAAACTGTCTTTGTCACACCAATTGCCGTCAGCGGTCATGTACCCGATTCCAGTACCTCCTTTGCCGACCAACGTTCGTCCATCATCGGCCAAAGTTGCCAGGTCACAGGGCTGATCATTTTCGTCCAGTACTTCCACTTCCTTGTAGCCGTACAACCTTGAACGATCGACTTTGTTCATTCCAAACGTCGCTTCGCTACCTTCGAACGAAAACACAATGGGCTTGGGCATGTCGCTTTATCTCTTGAGAATCTTCAATTGCCAGGCAAAAGGGAGCTGCTAGCAAACTACATTTTTAATTCAGTGCCGTGGCAGATTCCACACGATTCCGATAATTTCAATGAATGAGTTGAAGGGATCGGGAACCAAATCGGTACTCGCTTTGCAATTGCTACAGGTTTACAGCGAAACAAGCGAGTCTTCGCATTTTTTTCCACATGGACGATTGATTGCCTGGGAGGGCTTACCATGTTATTTGCACTGCTTTTCAATGGAAGCGACGAATTGATCGCCGCTGCTCCTGCCGTCTTCCAATATAGCGTGGGCGACAACTATTGGCGCGAATTCTACTCGGGCGACGTCAACATCGATGACGATTGCCAAACGGCCTATGCAGAAACGGATGACGATCAACTGATCGACAAACTGAATTCGCTGGAGCACGACGACCAGCATCTTGCCGAATGTCGATCGAGAATTGACGAACTGACCGTTACTCAAGCCAAGGTCAAAGTGCAGTCGAGCAAGACAACGCGCGCAGCGTAGAAATTTTCTGGTCACAAATACAAGCACGAAGCGCAAGCGAGTGGTTCATCAGTCGAAAACCACCATCGACACCTGAACCCCGCATTGCGCTCAACCAGGCTTCTTCGGCAACCACGCCGAACAAGAATTACGCCAGGATATCTTCCAGCACATTGCCATGCACATCGGTTAGCCGGAAATCGCGACCGGCGTAGCGGTATGTCAAACGTTCGTGATCGAGTCCCATCAGGTGCAAGATGGTCGCGTGCCAATCGTGAATGTGGCACTTGCCCTCGACTGCCTCGTAACCGTATTCGTCGGTTGCGCCGTAGCTGAAACCACCTTTGACGCCTCCACCGGCCATCCAACTGGTAAAGCCTTTGTTGTTGTGGTCGCGACCGTTGCCACCCTGGTTGTCCGGGGTGCGACCGAACTCGCCGGACCAGACGACGAGCGTATCATCCAGCATGCCTCGATTTTTCAAATCCGTCAGCAGACCAGTAATTGGCTTGTCGATTTCGTTACAAGAATTTGGAAGAGCCGTTTTCAGATTGGCGTGGTGATCCCAGCTGCCGTTTGAGACTTCGATAAACCGCACTCCCGCCTCGGCGAAACGTCGCGCCATCAAACATTGCCGCCCGAATTGATCGGAAGGTCCATCACCGATCCCGTACAGATCCAGCGTCGCCTGCGACTCGTCCTTGATATCGACTACGTCGGGCATCGCATCCTGCATTCGGAAAGCGAGTTCATATGATTCAATAATGCCCTCGACACCAGGTTGGTGTTCGTCGCGAGCCAGTTTTTCGCGATTCAATTTCTGAATGAAGTCCAACTGTTGTCGCTGCTTCGCCTTTGACAGTTGCGGGTTCTTGATATCGGGAACCACGCCGCTGTTGCGAGAGCCACTGAACCGGCTGCCGACACGTCCGGAGCGGCCGATCGTGGTTCCTTGATAGATCGCCGGCAGGAACGCGCTGCCGTGATTTTGCGCGGAACCGGACGGCGGATTGACCGAGATAAAACCTGGCAGGCTATCGTTTTCTGTACCGAGTCCGTACAAAGTCCAGGCACCCAGCGACGGCCGTACGAATTGCGGGTTGCCGGTGTGCAATTGCGTCATCGCCCGCGGATGAATCGGTTGGTCTGTGTTCATTCCGTGAATCAAACACAGATCGTCTGCGACACTCGCCAGATTGGGAAACAACTCTGACATCCAGAGTCCACCCTGACCGTGTTGTTTGAATTTCCATGGCGACCCCAACAACGAACCGCGGTACCGTCCGCTCTTGCCAGAGTCTTTATCAAGTTGTGGCTTGTAATCGAATGTATCGATATGGGAAGGTCCGCCACGCATGCACAAGAAGATCACTCGCTTGGCGCGTGCTTCGAAATGAGGCTTCTTTGGTGCCAACGGGTTGTTGGACGCTTTCGACTCTTGCTCCTGCTTTCTTTCCTTTGCAGCCGCCTGCGCCGCCATCCCCGAAAAGGCCAGGTAACCAAAGCCAGACGAAATCGATTTCAGAATTTGACGTCGGTTGGGAACAAAAATATTTCGATCGTTGTTCATCGGACTTACCTACGGTTGAGTTCAGGTTCTATCGTGTCACGCTGGATGTCTGGAGGGCGGAAAATGTCGAAGCTAGTTCACGATTCGGAATTCGGCAGCCGCCATGATCGACTGGCATAAATACGTCATCTTTTCCAAGCGGCGTTTTCGACCTTTTTCAGACGTTTCAATTTCGTCAAGGAAATCGTTGGCCGCTCGCAGTTCGGAATCTGTTGCTGGTCGACCAAACGCATGTAAAAACGCCAACTTGATTTGAGATTCGGTATCAGGTGCGGCTTTCATCAAACGAGCAGCGAATTGCTTGCTGAATTCGATCACGGTCGCATTGTTCAATAGATACAAACCTTGATCGGGTGTATTGGAAGTCTCGCGATTGCCGACGACCATGCTGGATTCAGCGAAATCAAACACGGATAACGATCGCGGATAATTGTCTCGCACTACAGGCAAGTAAACGCTGCGATACATGGCAACGGGATCTGTCGATGGCGTTGAAGCACGGTCAGCATTTCGATTCCGACGATTGCCACGCCGCCGACCTCCCATACCTTCATCGTCATTTCGCTGCATCAGACGTCGAGCGGTGTCGCGGGCACTTCGAATGGCCCCGTTTCTGGCAATCGTGGTCCCGGCTCGTGCAACGTCAGACGCGTGCGGTCGTTGTAAATCGATCCTCCCAGACAGACTCAACATGGCATCGCGAATCGCCTCGGCTTCCAAACGCCGTGGACTGGCTCGCCATACGAACTTGTTGTCCGGGTCTCGTTGATAGTAATCGGAATTGTATTTCGAGCTCATTCGATAAGCCCGCGACGTGGCGATCTCACGCACGACCTCCTTGATCGACCAATCGTTTTTGACGAATTGCAATGCAAGATAGTCCAGCAATTCGGGATGAGTCGGTGGCAAGCCTGTCGCACCGAAGTTTTCAGTCGTCTTCACCAAACCCTGACCGATCAAGTGTTGCCAGATTCGATTGACCATCACGCGGGCCGCCAACGGATTCTTTTCGTCAGTCATCCAGCGCGCAAGTTCCAGTCGGCCACCGGAATCGGCATCGATCTTCGGTTTGCTGCCTCCAATAACTTGCACGTATCCGCGGGCCACCTTGGCTGCCGGCTGGTCGACCTCGCCACGCACCAACAGGTTTGCATCACTGGACCGTTCTGTGGGCTGCACGCCCATACAAAACGATTTTGGAGTACCATCCTGCTCGAACGAATCCAATACCATTTGCACCGTCGACATTTGGCTGGACAACCGGCGGAGTTGACGTGCCAAATCACGTCTGGAATCATTGTTGGATTTGCGAACATTCGACCGCTGTTGAGTCAACTCGCGGCGTTCTTTTTTCAAGTCGTCAATCCGCTTTTGAAGTGCCGCACGTTCGTCGTTCGAAAGCGCATCCACCGCTGAGACCTCGTCCTCGGTTGGCATCAAGATCAGATCACTGGGCCGTCGATTTTGCCGAGTATCCAGGGTCCCATAGTAGGTTTCCGTGTTGCCAAAGACCCCGGCCAACGCGTAGTAGTCGCTTTGTGGAATCGGATCGAATTTATGGTCGTGGCAGCGAGCACAGGCAACCGAGATGCCCAACACAACGCGTGTCGACACATCAATCTGCTCATCGATCAGGTCCGCCCGAAATTGTCTTGGATTGGTTTCGTTTAGCGACTTGGGACCCATGGCAAGAAAACCGGTCGCCACCAGATTCTCAGTCCACTGCTGATCGGATCTAACCGGCAGCAAGTCGCCTGCGATCTGTTCCTGCACGAAACGATCGTATGGCTTGTCATCATTAAACGAATCGATGACGTAGTCTCTGTATCGCCAGGCGTACGGATACGTAGCGTTTAATTCCTTGCCGGTCGACTCGGCATACCTGGCAACGTCCAGCCAGTGCCGCCCCCAGCGCTCACCGAAACCCTTGTCATTCAACAGTCGGTCAACCGTCGTTGCCACCGCCGCATCCGGATCCGATTCCCAGTCTGTTACGAAATCATCAATCTGTTCCGGAGTCGGTGGCAAGCCAATCAAGTCGAAACAAAGCCGTCGCAAAACCGTATGCGCGTCAGCGTCATCGGCTGGCTGCATATCGTTTTGTTCCAGCGAATTCAAAACGAATGCATCGATGTTGCCGCGAGTCCAATCAATGTCTCCTGGATCCGGAATCTCAACGGGGCGGGGCGGCTTAAAGGACCAGAACTGTTTCCCTTGCTCGATATCCTTATCCGTCACTGTTGAACTGATGGCAACATCCGTGGCGTCAGGAATTCGAGGATCAGGTGCTCCCGCCTCAATCCACAAACGAAAGTCCTCGATCACATCTGCCGGCAATTGCTTGTTCGGTGGCATCGCGTAGTCTTCGTAATTGATCGCCGACCACAAAGGACTCTCATCTAAATCTCCCGGCACCAATGAAGCACCAGAATCGCCGCCCAGCATCACGCCCTGCCGCGTATCCAGTTTCAAACCGCCCTTGGCCTGACCGGTCTGATTCGAATGGCAGCCGTAGCATTCGCGGACCAGCACCGGACGGATCTTTGCTTCAAAAAACTCGACCGAATCCGGCTCGTAGGATTGACCGTTGACCGCCGCGGGCCCAGCGAACAGAAGGCAAGCCGCAACAACACCGACGCGAATTGCCTTCCATGATCGAGTGGACGAAATTTGGGAGCGCGATGTTTTCATTCTGCTACCTGACCTGGTTACTGGAATATGCAGACGAACCTAACTGAAGAACTTCACTGGCCAAACACCGACGGCCTACTTGCCGTTGCCCGGGTGTTTCGGTTTTACACCTTTGCGAGAGGTCTCGCCCTGGTCGTCTCGCTTTTTCTTTTTCCTTTTCGATTTCTCTGAGTCCTGGTCATCTGGACGCATTCGTTTTGCCAGACTGTTGACCATTTGCGCCAATTCGGATTCGTCCAACAAGTCATCGGCATTCGCATCGATTCTTTTGAAGGCGGCCTTGATCCTCTCGGGAGCCTCTTCCAAGCTGATCATGTTGTCATCGTCTTTGTCGAATCGCCGCAAGAGTCCGGTAGCATTTAGTTGCGAATCACCAGCGTCATTGGCCTGCTGGCGTTTCTTCCGGTCGCGATTTTCGTTTCGTTTCCCACCCTGCATTTCACGTTTGCTATTTCCCTCACCACCTCGATTACCTTTGCGATTGCCGTTTCGGGTTTGCCGCCGATCGATCGTTTCCAAAGCGCGTTCGATCTCTGTCGCATCAATCACGCCGTTCTCATTGAGATCGAGACGCGCGAATCGTTGGGCCAGCCTTTCTGGAATCTCGTCCGCAGTCAATGACTTGTCGCCGTTGGTGTCCAGCCGCTTGATCGCATCGACCAGCGATCTGCGTTGCTGTTGCGAATCACGGGTTTGCCGTTTCCGTTTCCCTTTTTCATTTTGAGCAGTCGCTTCACCGCACAAAAAAGAAGCCAACAAGACCAACGTAACGATTCTGATCATCTGCATGACAAATTCTCCTGACTCCTGCACTCGGCAAGGCTATTCGCGGCTGAACTATTCGCACCTGTTAATTATCACGTCAAAACACGATGGTGAAGACAAGAATTTTTCGGGAAGCAACTTTCCTCTAAATCGCGAACGTAGGTTGCTGCCCGACACTCCTGCCCGTCAATCCTGCTATCAAAGACGGTCAAGAGTGCCCATCCTGTGTTTGATGAAATAAAGACTCATCACATTTAAATCGCACTCACCAAAAAAGGTGAAGGTTATCGAGCCTTTCCAGCGATTTTAACATAAGATTATAAGTATCATTGGTTTACGCATCATTGGGCCCACGCCTTTGATTGTAATATTGACCAATTGCCCGATCGCGGCCATACAAAACGACACTCAACCCGACTTGCAGGGTTTATCAAGCATATGGATTCCAACCCAAGCCTTCCCGAGCAACCCGAGTTGCTGGCCCAGTTACGGGCTAATCGCGAGGAGTGTTTTGCCGAGTTCTTTCAGCAGGCCAAAATCAGGCTGCAACGAATTGTTCATTTCCGGCTGGACTATCGGCTACGCGGGCGAGTCTCAGATTCAGATGTTATTCAGGAGACTTACGTTCGAGCGGCCCAGCGTCTGGACCGATACCTGGAGAACCCTGAAGTTCCTTTTTTCGTTTGGCTGAGAACCGAGCTGAATCAAAAGTTGATTGAAGTACACCGAATGCATGTTAGCGCTGGCAAACGGGACGTACGAAAGGAACAAATGATTCACCGCGCCAACACGGGACAGACCTCGATCGCACTCGCCGCCCACCTGGTGGGAAAGATGACTTCGGCAAGCCAACTACTGGAACGAGCCGAACAGATTGAAACGCTGCAATTGGCACTTGAAGAAATGAACGAGATCGATCGCGAGGTCATTGCATTGCGACATTTTGAAGAACTGTCGAACGTGGAAACTGCCGAGATACTTGGAATCGAAACTTCGGCCGCAAGTAAAAGGTACTTGCGGGCACTAAAACGTATGCGAGAGATCTTCGAGAAACATCAGGAATCGTAAAAATCAGTGAACAACTTTCCATCCAATCCCAATTCCGACAACGACGATCTACTGGATCAGTTGGTCGAACGGTTTACGGAAAAGGTACGAGCTGGCGAGACTCCTTCGATTGTTGAATTCCAGCAGCAGCACCCGCACTTGAAGGACGAGATTCACGAGCTGCTGTCGTCGGTCGCCATGATTGAAGGCCTGAAGAAACAGAGCGGATCACTTGCCGGTAGCGGCCACCGTCCTTTCGACGACTTGATCAACCTGGAGCGACTGGGAGAGTATCGCATCGTCCGTGAACTGGGACGGGGCGGTATGGGAATCGTGCTGGAAGCCGTCCACGAATCTTTGGGGCGTCGTGTCGCGATCAAAGTACTGCCCAACCGAATGCTGGACAACGAAAAGAATGTCGAGCGGTTTACCCGCGAAGCGCGGGCGGCAGCCACCCTGCACCACAACAACATCGTCAGCGTGTTTGGCGTAGGACAAAGTGACGGTTACTACTATTACGTGATGGAATATGTTGACGGTCAGTCGCTGGACGAAGTGATGCGAGCGATGCAAGCCAATACAAGCCGAGACTTGAATGCGACGGTTCCAGTTCAAACCGTCATGATGGATCAAGCCAATCAACACCGCAGTAACTCTGAAGAGTTCAAACTGAACCCTAACCCGTCAGCGTCTGTAAACCTTCAATTGGAGAATTTGCCACTGGGCGATGCACGATTCGGCTGGGCGGCACGCCTGGTCGCCGACATCGCGGACGCTCTGCATTACGCTCACGCTCAAGGCGTGTTGCATCGAGACATTAAGCCGGGAAACCTGCTACTGGATCCTGATGGCAGGATTTGGCTAACCGATTTCGGACTGGTTAAAAACATCGCCAACCAAACGATGACAATGGCTGGTGATATTGTCGGGACACCGCAATACATGGCCCCCGAGTCATTCGAAGCCAGGTACGAAGTTCCTAGCGAAACGTATTGCCTGGGGGCAACCCTTTACGAATTGGTCACGCTGCAACCGGTTTACCCGCAAGGCAGTCCGGCAGAGATGATCCGCCGGGTCACCACTGAAACTCCTCACAGCCCTCGAAAAATCGACTCTCGCATTCCGTCCGACCTTTCCATCATCATCGAAAAGTCGATTGCTCGTGACCCGGAACACCGCTACCAAACTGCCGCCGCCATGCGCGACGACTTGAATGCCTTCCTGGACGACCGACCGATCGCCGCCAAACGAGCCTCTGTTGCCAAGCGGACTTTGTTGTGGTGCAAACGGAATCCGTGGCAAACGATCTGCGCCGGACTCGTTGGCCTGGTCGCACTGCTTGCCAGTACTGGATTCGTCGCCCGCTCAAACTCGCTGAAAGCGCTCTCGCAACAATACGAGCTACTCAGCAAGGAAAAAGACAACACCCAACAAGCCAAAGAAGTCGCCGAGGTCAACGCACAAAAGTACCGCCAGCAGTACAAGCGTGCGGAACAGAACGTCGACATCTCGCTGGAAATGTTTGACGAAATGTTCAAGCAAACAGTCTTGCGAGGCACCGGTGAAACCAACTTCTCGTTTGATGGCTTTCAGGAACTGACCGGTATCGAAACAGCGATCTCGGCGGAAGACGCTGAGTACCTGGAGAGCATGCTGGTCTACGTGCGGCAATTCGCCGTCAACAACTCGGAGAATTCCGAACTGGCGGCCGAATCGGCGAAGTCATTCCGACGAGTCGCAAACATCTATCACTTGCTTGGCAATTACGAAGACGCTCGCAAGGCCTATCGACAGTCCGCCAACGCCTACCAACGTCTGAACAATGGTGCGCCGAATCTGGAAACCGCTCTCGCCCAAATGCAAACCAGCAACGAGCTAGGGCTGCTTTCGATCAACAATGGACACTATGCGGGCGGGATCAACGTCTTCGAATCGGTCCGCAAGGAAATCGCTGCCAGTCCTTTTGCCAAAGAACTGCCGATGCAGTTGGAATTGGTCAAGACATTGAACCTGCTAGGGGTGTCATCGCCTATCGAATCAACCGACGCCTTGGCCAGAGAACGTGACGATGCAAGACGCAGCAGGTCTTCGCCTGCCGGTCGCCGCGGATTCCGAAGTCGATTGCATCGTCGAATCAGAACCCACAGCCAAAGAAATGTGGAATACGTTAACAAAGCAATTCAGTTGGTCGATCACCTGATCGATGAATACTCGGATGCTCCGGAAGCGCTACCGGAGCTGATTCTTGAACGCGCCAAAAGCCGGTTGAGACTCGCCGAATTGCAATTCGTGATTGGAATGAAACCAGAAAGCCTCAATTCGAAGGCATTGGCGGTGGAAGACCTGGAATCATCGGCGGCTTTGCCAGAATTGCCGGCCTACCGTGCGGTACTGGCCCAAGCCTACGCGATGCCGATTGGTCAGGACATCGAATCGGCACTACAAGACCTGACCAAAGCAAAGCAACTGACAACTCAACTATGCAACACCAGCCCTGGCAGTACCGATTACCTGCAGCTGGATGCCGAAGTCAATTACCAACTGGGGCAACTGTACAACGAAACCGATCGCTCGGAAGAATCAATTCTGCATTTCCAGTCAGCCCTGACCTCCCTGCATCAAACATCGCAATTGATGCCTCGCAATACGACGATCATGTTCATGATCAACGAAGCCACCGCATCGCTGGCCGAGTTACTGATTGAAGGAAAGAAGTTCCGCAAGGCCCGCGACCTGCTGGTGCAAAACCTGGACGAAATGACTAAAGCCGCATCCAACCGCTCGCGGCGCAGTGCAATCGGCCGCGGTGGCACGACCCGGTCGCGTATCGCAAGACAATTTGTGATGCTGGCTACTTGCTACGAATCTCTTGGCGAACCAATAAAAGCACAACAGGCGAATCAGGCGGCCAAAGACTTGCAACAAAAGATGCGCGACGAACAGCGAGAACGAGCAGAAAATTCGCGAGGCAAAGGACGCCCGGATCGGGGTGACCGGGGTGACCGGGGCGATCGCGGGAAAAGACGAAAAAGACAGTAGCCGAACCAACCGGCACAGATTTTTGGAACGTCGGTCAAAGCTGAGTGAATTGTCTCTCCCTTCCATCAAAGCCTCCATCAGCGCGTTTATTGGCTGCCAACTGGCTGCTCACACCCGCGTCCTGAAAACGCCGCACCTCGAAAAAGCAGACCGAATCGAGTATAAAACGCGATTCAATTCTTGAACCTGATCGCGAAAAACGCGAGGAACCGTCGATGGGCAAACTGCTTTACCAAAACCTGTTTCGTTTTGTCGGCGTACGGAAACTCTACAAACAAGTCGTCGTCGAAGATCGTCTGACGAATGTAAAGTCGGGGATCCGCAACGACCTGACCGAACTGCTGGAATCCACCAACGCCAACAACCCTTTTTTCAAAGGGAAGTTTACCGATTTCCTGAACGAGAATCGTGACGTCGACGACACCACTTTTTTTGAAAATTACGCTACCTTGCCCGCGTTATCCAAAGACGATTACGCCAAGGCCGGCCAACAGGTAATGACGGATGAGTTCGTTAACGCCGACCCCAAAGAAATGGAATTGCGTGTGGAAGGCCGCCCCCTGGAATCGCTGAAACGCCTTCGCAAAGGCAACTACCTGATGCCAATGGCGACCGGTGGTTCCTCGTCGCTGCCGCTGGTCGTGCAGATGACCAAGCACCACATGTTTTCGATGCTGTTTACTTTCTTCAAGTGCTGGTATCGCATGGGCTGGCGACCGGGTGAACGAATGCTGATTTTCTACCCCCGCAACACCTACAACATTGATGACATGGTAAAGCTGAATCGCTTCAGCAAGATCACCGGATTCCGGTACCACCTGTTCGACCATATCAATGAAGAAACCGTGCGAGGCCTGGTCGATGATATCAACTCGTACAAGCCAAAACTGTTGTTGGTGTTTCCATCACCGATGAACATGATCGCGCACACGATCCGCCGATTCAATCTGCCGCTGAAACACCACCCGCCATTGATCAATGTCAGCGGCGAAACGTTTTTCGATTGCCAACGCCAAAACATCGCCGAGGTTTTTACCGGCAGCAAGGTCGAGGATTCTTACGGCTCGGTTGAACTGGGAGAGATCGCTCATGAAACGGATGGTGGCCTGGAGATTTTTGCCAACGCTGCCTATGTGGAAACGGAACCGAACGAGGCCGGACAGCCGGAGATGATTGTGACCAGTCTGGCAACCAGGGACTTTCCTTTTATCCGATACAAGATGCGGGACATTGCCGACGTGCAGTTCGAAACAGACCAACACGGTAACGAAAGATTCCTGATCAAAAAGATCGAAGGCAAAGATTCCAATTTCATCATGTCCGATTCCGGCCAGCGATTCTATCCGTCGTTCTTCAACGGGTTCGTTAATCAGCTGAATCGGCAAGTCGATAACACGATCGTTGAAGTGAAGGTTTACGAACGCGATCAGACTGAACTGGAAGTTCAGTTCATTGTCCGCGACGAAAACCGGCAAACACAGATCGAAGAACTAGCCCTGGATTTCTTGCGTTCCGAATTGAGCGCCAAAATGGAATACCGCATTCGATTCGTGTCATTCATCGACCACGACTACCGCAGAAAGTACCGGGTGATTCAGCGAATCGGCGATGTCGAGTTTGCCGGTGGCATGGTCGGCGATGATCGCAAGGCATCGACGATTCAGAAGGTCGAGTCCGACACCCTGGAATCGCAAGCCGCCAGCGATCGCGACCCGGTGCGCTAACACCACCAGTTCGATACAAGCACGAATCGCAAGAACGCAAGCGAGCCCCGCAAAACAAAAAAAGCTGAACTGGAATTCCAGTTCAGCTTTTGGGAGAAAAACAATTCGCTTTGTTGTGGCTCGTAGTTAATTGTTCTTCGTGAATGGGAACTCGTTACCCTCGATTGTGATGATCAATTGTCCATTTTGAAATCGGTAAGGGTACTCGTAGCTTAGGCCATCGAAAACGGACTCGGTGTAGATTGTCGATCCATCGGCTTCCCATGTACCACCGTCTTCCTCGTCGCTAACAATACTTCCGTACCCATCGTAGACTCGTGAAAGGCATTGGCATTCACCATCGCCATCGAAAGAAGCAACAACCACTACTGTACCGCCTCCGATTGCAACTTCACTTCGCCAGATCCCTTGCAATGCTCGAGGGCGATTTGAACGCTCGGCACGCCGCGTTCGCTCTCG
>CAZPOL010000053.1:12725-26307 GCA_964588195.1 uncultured Pirellulaceae bacterium
TTTCTGGCTCTGCTCGTGTTGTTGCTGCGAACTCTCTTGTTGGCCTTGTTCGGCTTCCTGTTCAGTGACCAATTGCAGGTCAAGTTCGTAACCCAGCTTTTGCAAGAAGTCAGTTTCAACGGCTGGAAGATCAAGGCAGTGAACGCCTTCGGAGCGAATTTCGTCAATGTTGACCTGGATGATCGTGCCTTCCTGTGTGTATTTGCCGAGTGTCGCCATGCCGCTTTTGACGGCGTCTTCGAAGCTACCACTCAGGATCGCAGTTGATTCGATGGCCATCAGTTGCTTGCTCTCTGGCAAAATGAATGCCGGGAAGGCGTGACCAGGAACACCACAGATGACGGCCTCCATTCCAGCTGCTTTTCCGACGCTTGCCCAGAAGACTGCCAGGTCAGCACAAGTGCCTGCCTTGTTTCGCATCACGTCGCGGGCATACTTCAGGTGTTGAGTCATCTTGCCATCAATACTGGTTCCTGGTGGCAATTGATAAGCAACTCGGTTGACTTCCATGAATTTCCAGGTGGCTTGCAGGTAAAGCCAGGCCGCTTCATCTGTCATTGGAGCAGTACCGTTGATCATTCGTGAAATGGTCGCCGAAACTTGCTGAACCACAGGGTCATTCGAGTTAGCGAAGGCTCCGTAGATCTGAGGGCAATTATCGAACAGCTCGTAGAAGTTAGTGACTTCGTCGATATGATAACTACTCCATTCAACTTCATTCCGTGCCAGGACTTGCAATTTGGAAGAATCAGTATCGGTATGCTTTTCGCCACCCATGCTATAGGAGTACTCAACTTCTACCATCGCATTCTGTGTCGATGTAAACCCGGCCAATTTTTCGATGTCCAGTACAGGAAAGAAAGGTTCAATGACGGTTTGGCCTGGGTAAACGATTTTGGTCTTCTTCCAACCACTCCAGGAACTCATACCGGCGATTCGGTGTCGCATCTTCAGATTGGAGATAACCTGATCACCTGAGTTTTGGAATTTTGAGCGAGCGACCCAGAAGTTGTCGAATTTCTCGTTGCCGTAGATTTTGGCGAGGCTGCTCATCAACTTGACTTTGGTATCCAACTCAAACTCGACATCACCATCTTCACCTTCTTCAAAAGCTGGCACAAAGTCGTATCGCAACATGCCTTTGTCTTCGTTGTAATCATGGTTGGTGCTTCCATCTGGCAACTGCAATCGACAGATCACGTTGGTTGCTCCGAATGGTGTGTCCATGGCGGCACTGAAGTGAGCCGTATTGCCGGTGATCGCAACCAGAGTCAGACCTTCAGTCGATAGATCGATTTCCCATTTGCCGGGCTTGTAAGGCTTGGCGTAGCCGACATGTGTCATCCGGGCATTCACTGTATTCTCGGCGTCCACGAATTGACCGCTGAGGCCCTTGATCTCGCTCCATGCCAGCGAATTGCTCATCATCCTTCCAAGGTATTGGGCATTTCCGAATTGCCCTTTCACCATTGTGTATTCTCGTAATGGCATTTCCATGTTGAAATCAACATCGGCATCGCCTGTGCTGCTGATTTCGATCGTCGCGTTCATTTGAACGTTCTTGCGTCCATTGGCATTCACAACCTCTGTGAATGTGAAAATGCTGATGGTCAACAGGACAACTGTTAGATACTTCTGGACGTTTTTGATTCGATTTCGTGTAGCTGTGGTCATTGTTTTCTCCCGATTGTTTTGAGCCAGAGGAACGAATTGTTCCTCATTCACGTTCAATAACGCCATGCAATCACTTTGTGACATCAAAAGTCAGGATTTCTCAAAAGAGGCCTGTTTTCCGGGAAAAACGAGGCTTTTTACTCCGCAAAAACATCCATCACCAGTTTTTGATGGATTTCAGGAAGCGTAGCACCAGCCGCGGCAGCCCGCGCAAAAGCCGCGCGGAGGCCGAGCCCGAACAGAATTGGGCAGGCGAAATCGGCGAGCGCATCGCCCGCCTAAACGAGCTGATTGAAGCAGCCAATTGATGAGGCCGATTGAAGAAGCAGCTTAGAGATCACGTGGCCAGATTCCGTAGCCCCAGGTCTCTATCAAACCATCAAAGTCTAGAAGTCGTCTCCGCCGTACTTTCGTTCGTAGGCGTCGGCGGCGATAGCGACATGCCACATGGCGGCACGCAATTCGGGTGGGTCCAGCGTATCAAGAATGTTATCGACACTGGCCACGATCATGTGTTCGTCATTGGATTCCCACATTCCGTATCGAGCGAACGTGATTTGCTCGTTCATCATCAACAACTCGATCGCCTGTTCTTTGGTTATCCCTTTGAACAGCCCTTTTTTGAAGACGTGACAGGGCGAGAAGATCGTGATCACGACCGAGTCTTCGACATCTTGCGCCGAGGGTCGCACGTAGACCATCTGGCTGCGTCCTTCGGGCAATTCAAACCCTGATACAAACTGTTCGCGTTCATCGTCAACTTTGCCGCGAATTCCAGCCAGCGCCGCGATGTCACTAACTTTTTTCAACGTATCAAGATTCTTGGAGTTGGCCATTAAGGTTCCTTTCAGGCTCCCTGCATTTCCTCAATAAAACGTTCGCGAACCAGGTCCGCAGCGTCGGCGTTAATCCCCAACTGCGACGACAGTTCACGAAAAGCTTCAGACTCAAGATCATCGATTTCACCATCCGCATAGGCGATTTGCAACATCCCTTGCAGAATTCGATTGATTTCAATTGCCTTTAACCGCTCATGTCGGCGTTCAATTGACTGAGTAAACTTCGCTTTGCAAAATTTCCGCGAAACTCCACCCTCTTCGATCGCCGCTGTAACTTTTCTCTCTGATGCAATCTGCTTCAATTGCTTGATTTCACTCTTCAGAATCTTGCCGTTGGCACACGCGATGAAAAGACCACCCCACAACAGAAAATCGGCGAGGATCGGATCGACCATGTCTCGACGTTCCCGCGACAAAGGATCCATCGTTGCCAACAAACTTTGAATTTCCTTGTCGGCCGAACTGACCGTCATCGTTGGTTCCACGTCACGTTCGATCAACTGAGTATCGGAATTCCAGTACATCATCATCGCCTTCATCCGCAATGGCGGGAAAGGATGAGTCATCTGCCAATGATCTTCGTCACCACCCTCGACCACCTCCTCCATCAGGTGATCCCACTGTTCGGTGAAATCTTTGGGGCTGATGTTCAAATCTTGTGAATCGAGTCCTGAAAGCGTTCGAAAAATCGCCGACGCGGCCACATCGATCGATCCACAACAGACCAAACCACAGCGGTCAGCGGAAATCTCGGTCGCCCGCTGCCAGGCCATGACTTGCATACGACTGCGGATATCCATCGCTTCGCTGTTCATCAAATCCATCGACTGAAAATTCACATGACCGAAAATCGCATGTCCCAATTCGTGACCGATGACGAATTCCAGCTCTTCCTTGGACAATTTATTGACGGCGGCGCTGCTTAGTGCCACAAAGGTTGAGCGAGAGGATGCCGTAACGAATGCCTGAATCGTTGGCTCGGCAAAAACAAACGCTTCCAACTCGGTATCCAGACCGGCTCGTTTTTTCAGAGACTTGAACGAGCTATCCAGTTTTGGCAACAGCCGCTCGTCGACTCGTACGGCATTGGCCAGAAAAGTCTTGCGGAGTTTTCTGCCTTGTTTCTCAAACACGTCCGAGCTGATTTGCGAGACCAGATTCTCATCCTGCTTGATCGTTTCCTGTAGTTCGATGTCGCCCATGAACCGGGCTTTGTTCAGCGGAATGTCGATCATACGAAAAGCTCTCCGAATACAATGTGCGCACTGTGCGGCTAATTAATAGCCTAGCCTGTGTCGCCTTTCATTTGAAGCAGATCAGGCTTTTTTCGTTTTTTTCGGAGTCTTTCTGTTTGGATAACACGTCGTGCACAATTCGCATACGGTTCCATCGCAGCCGCGCGCGGTGCAGTATTCTCGCCCATAAAAAATGATCCGCAAATGCAATTTATTCCAGGACGATTCAGGGAAGATCTTTTTCAGGTCCGCCTCGGTTTGCTTCACGTTCTTGCCAGAGGTCAGTCCCCAGCGCTGCGCCAAACGATGAATGTGCGTATCCACCGGAAAGGCGGGCACGCCGAATGCCTGAGCCATCACAACACTTGCCGTTTTGTGCCCTACGCCAGGCAATTCCTCCAACGCTTCGAAAGACCGGGGGACCTTGCCCTTGTGTTTGTCCATCAAGATTTTCGACAGGCCAGAAATCGCCTTGCTCTTTTGCGGTGACAAACCACAGGGTTTTATTATTTCGCGAATCTTGTCGACCTTCTGCTTGGCCATCTTCGCCGGATTGTCGGCCAACTTGAACAACGCCGGTGTCACCTGGTTGACTCGTTCATCCGTGCACTGAGCACTCAACAAGACGGCCACCAACAATGTGTAGGGGTCTTTGTGATCCAGCGGAACCGGAGTCCTGGGGTAGAGTTCCGCCAATCGCCGCTCGACAATCTCTGCTCGTTCCGCTCGTTTCATACTCAGATTCACCTGCCGCGCAAGAGACGGAACGACAGCGCCTTTCGAATTAGTTTGAATTCTCGTGCTGTAAAACAAAAAAGCCGGAAACGAATTTCCGGCTTGATCGACTGATGGTGATTGGCGAGTCTTCGGTTAGCCGCCAATTTTGTTCGGCTCGTATTCGTGACCGCGGTCTCGCAAGACCTCCGCCTTTTCGATGACGTCTGCCTTGATGTTCGGGTTAGGACGCTGTGGGTCAATTCGTTGAATCGAATTTACAATATCCATTCCTTCGATCACACGGCCGAACACAGTGTGCTTTCCGTCCAGATTGGAGGTCCGACGGAACGTCAAGAAGAACTGAGATCCACCCGAGTTACGAGCATCGCCCTTGGCCATACTCAACGATCCAGTGAAGTGCCGCCGATACTGGGGCTGGTAACATTCGCAACGAATTTTGTAGCCCGGGTCTCCCCTTCCGTTGCCCAAAGGACATCCGCCTTGAGCCATAAAGTTATCGAGGACGCGGTGAAATGTAAGGCCGTTGTAATAATCTTTATTCACCAGGCTGATAAAGTTGGCCACTGTCTCCGGCGCGTCGTTTTCAAACAATTCCAGAACGACTTCCCCTTTGGAGGTCGTCAGTTTCACGCGTGGTAAATCGTCAGCGGCAGCCTCCTTCGCTCGCAAAACCAACTCCCTAACGATATCTTTGCCAGTCGGTCCAAGTCGCTCTGCCTCGGCAGCTTGTTCCAAAATCGCTACATCGACTCCGCCATCGATCAACTTCTGCCCCAATTCCAATGCGGCGGCGTCCCTTTCGAAAAAGGCGTCGTTAATCATGACACCGGTCAATGTTTCCATGACCTGCTCATCCTTCTTGCCTTCGTCCAGCATTGCCACGCCGGCAACTCGGATCTCTCCGACTAACAACTTTGCTTCCTCAACCATTCGTGCATACTGATCACGAAAGCGAGTCGAATCCTCCGAGGACTCTGCCTCATCGAACTGTCGCTTCAATTCGTCAAGCTTGCCGCTGACTTCTTCATAGCGAGCCAGCAAGCCAGCGAACGACTTGTCCATCGTGACGGCCTGATTTCCCTCTTTTGCAGCCGAGCCTTCGGATCCCTCCTCTTGCTTCATCTCCTCCTTCATCTCCTCTTTTTTCTCGTCCTGAATCAACCATGGACTAGCCTCCAGCGGACTAGCGAGCCAAAGCAGGGCCAACGCCAATGCTGGGTATTTTGAGAAGCGGATCATCTTCTATCTCCTGAATTTATTATTCTTAATTTGGTTGTGGTTGATCGATGATTTTCTCATCGACCCGGTTGATGTGATTTTTTAATTGAGTCAATTCCTGGACTCGTCGTCGTCGTTAGCCGCGGCACCTTCGCCCGCGTCCTTTTCTTCGCCCGCGTTCTGTTTTTCGCCCGCGTTCTTTTTACCGAATCCGTTTGTCAAACTGTAAACCTTGCCTTCCTGTTTGCGTACCACCGAAACGCTTTTCAAACGGTCAGGAATAACGGCTTCTATTGGCTGGACTTCGTTGTTTTCGTCTAACTCGTGAGTCTTTTCCAGCTTGCCAACGACTTCCAGGCCTTCGATGATCCGTCCAAGCACCAAAGTGTTGCCATTGAGTTCCGGGATAGGGATCTGTACGAATTGGCAACCCGTCGTGACGACCTGGCCGATTCTTGTAGGACGGATATCGAAGCTGAACGAGCCACGGAAATTGCCTCGCGATTCCCTGATGGTGTCGAGACTGATTTCACCCAACGGATACGTCTGAGTCCCATCATCCGATTGGCTACCGGTAACCGCGAACTGATGCAGGAGACTAAACGAAAACGCCAGGTCAGTGTAAAAAGGTTGTTCCTTTTCCTCGATCAAACACATTAAATTGTTGACGAATTGCGGGAACTGATCTTCGTACAATTCGACGACAATATCTCCCTGCGTTGTCTCGAATTTAATGCGAGGCAGGTGATCCGTGAGTGCCTCGGCTTCCCGCAATTTCTGTTCTTTTTCCCAGAGCACTGCCAGATCTTTTTGCGTCGTGTACAAGGGCAATAAAGCCTCTGGCATTTCGCCGTTTTCGTCTAGCCATTCGGGGCGAGCAAGAATTTCATCGAACAGTTTTCCGGAATGCTCGAAGTCATTGGAAAAGAACGATGATCGCAAGGTGTTGAACATCAACGCAAAATCGTCGCGGTTATGCTTTCGTAGTGCGCGACCGATCCTTGCAGAAACCTCGTACTTTGAATCCCCGTAATACTTCTCCGGTAGCGGGATCAACAACTCGATCATTTCCGGGTTGGGGGTTGTTGCTTCTTCAACACAATCGGCCGCGGCAAGGACCGTCTCGTCGCTTAACCGGTCGCCCTTGGCTTTCAGTTCCAGGAACTCCGCCTGCAGAGCCTCGGCTTCCCACTCTTCGCAATACTGGAACTTGCCATAAACCTTGGTCAATTCGACATACACCTCTTGCCACTCAGCCAACAATTCATCGTAACGCTGCTGGGCGTCTTGCCCCGAAACCTGCTGCGGATGAGCGAACAGAGTCGCAATCAGACAAACCATCAACAAGCCAACATTGATCCTGCCTGGCAATCGGCAAACGAAGTTATTCAAAAACCACTTTCTTTTGAGTGTTAGCATTGTTAACCTGGGCCTTATGTTTGATGACATCAACGATAGAAAAGAGGGAGTCGATTGTGGAGCCAATTGATTTCCGGGCAGGAAACCCATTCCGCCCCCTCTCTTTCTACGTCTGGAACCTCAAGATGGTTGTCATGTTGAACACGGAATTATAACGAACCTGCCCCCGGATTCATCAGGGGTAATTCAAACGAACGACTAATTCCTCGTGCTTTTTGACTCGCAACTCCAGCGGCCATTCACTTCGCAATTCGATTGGCCTATCGATTCGTATTTTAATTCATATTTGTTTTCGCACATGACTCGCAAAAAAAGAGGCTCGGACCTCGAAATCTGGAAAACGAACCGCCCTGACGCCAAGGCTGGAAAACTGCGAATCGTGGGCGGAAAGCATCGCGGGCGACAACTCAGCTATTCAGGCGACCCTCGCACTCGCCCTATGAAGGACAATATCCGCGAGGCACTATTTAACCTGGTTGGTGGATTCATGGTTGGCAAGCATGTTTTCGATCTGTTTTCAGGTACCGGAGCGATCGGCCTGGAAGCGATCAGTCGCGGCTCGGCCCACTCCACAATGATTGAGCGACATTTTCCTACCGCGCGAATCATCGAACAAAACGTCGCCGAACTTCAAGCCGAGGAAACCACTACGGTTGTGACTTCGGATACATTCTTTTGGTCTCGAAAGTTTCTGGCGGAATCCAATGAAAGACCCAGCCAACCATGGGCCGTTTTCTGTTGCCCCCCTTACGCGCTGTACCAGGAGAAGACCGAAGCGCTGATGGAGATGTTAAGCGGGTTGCTTCAGGCTGCACCAGAAGAAAGCGTTTTCGTCGTTGAGAGTGACGACCAATTCGACGCGGATACTCTGCCGCTGGCCGACCAATGGAAAGTGCGACAATACGCGCCAGCTCAGATTTGCGTGCTCCGCGTTGAACAGCACTAAAATTCTTTTCGGGTTAGGGTCTGCGTCGAAACATGCTCACGCGAGCGTTAACATGGCACCCAAATACCAGGTCGATTTGCAATTCAAGGTCGCCATCCGGGTAAGCAACCAGGTGCCAACTGCGGTGCAAAACGCATTCAGGCTTGATGCAAGCACTGCAGTGCCAAGTCTTGACTGACCGGCAAAGCTTACCCGGCTACTCAGGCCGACCCCCCAAATGCTGTCCGGAGATTTACTGGCAGACCGATTTCCGAGCGACACTTCCGTTTGCAACATTCGAGGTTTACCAGCAGGCAAAATTCATCCGATGTATTCAATGGTGGCTTTGATGCCACCAAATTGAGTTGCGTCTCCGAGCCCGAGAAGTCAGAAGCATCCATGAAGCTCTCTTTCGCCTGTGTCCTTGCCACCGTCATCAGCATCTGCGCCTTCGTGGCGATCTTTGCGATGTCTGTATTGATCTATGAGAACGTGAACCCAAGTTCCACTGCGTCCACTGCGCAAACCGACGCGGTTGCCTCGGCAAACACGCCACACAAGACGTCTGAATCCAACTCAATCAACGCTCGGAAATCGAGCAAGCCATCGACTACGAAAATCGCGCCGCCACGTTTCATCAGCCAAAAACCCAACTCCACAACGCTGCCTGAAATCAAAACGACTCAACCAAAGTCAATCATTCCGCGAATGACTCTTGGAAAGGAAAAAGCCAACGGCAACGCCTCCACCAATGCCAACGCCAACCTGAATGTTCCGCAGTTTCAGGCGCAAACGACTTCTCCGCCCACACCTGCATTCGTTCAATCGGAAGCATCAGTTATGGCTCAGCCAGAGTCGTTTTCGGATGCACCACCACAATTTGGAGACTCGTTTCAACCCACGGAACCGACCGGTTCGATTCCGTCACGAAACTCGGGCTTCGTATCCAACAGCGAAACTTCGAAATCAATGGCATCGTTTGGTTCAAGCGAAGCACCGACACTAAACGAACTGTTGCCGACCGCTGATACTGTCGAACTGGAATCCGAGTACTTCGATCTGGATCCTCAGGCTGTTCTGCCACGCAACGATCAGGTCACGATTACTTCACCAGCGAATGCTATGGTGGTTGATTCAACACAGCCCGCTGGTTCGAACAACGTGTCAGACGATGCAGAATGGCTGCGATCTCTCAACAAGCCGACGAAGCAAGAAGTCGCAGAAGCACCGATTCATGAATTCCGATCGTCTCTGGAATTCCAGAAGCCCGATCCTGTCGATTTCGTTCCGCCAACCATTGTCACCGAAATGCTGGAACAACAGGGCGAGGAGCTGGCCAAATCGACCCTGGAAACGGAAAGCCTGCCGCAGAACATTGCTGCGAGTACCGTTCAACCATCAACAGCCCCGCTCGAGATTCCATCCGTTCAAGAACCGGTGACTCAAGAAGTGAAACCAGAGCCGGTAGTAACGCAAAAACCTGCTCGGGCGATGGTGAGAACGGCAAAGAAAGAAACCAAAACGGAAATCGTTGGCTGGCCTTTGCCGAGTTCGTTGATTGAAGATATCCAGCACCTTGCAAAATTCGAAACGACTGCCGAATGGGCATCTGCCACGACGGCAGCTTTTCAGCAACTGAATCAATTTGAAATTACTGATCCGCGATCGCTTGAATGGCTGCAACATACTGAGGCGCTCGCTGGGCAATTGTCTGACTTTGCAACCAGCATGACCAACAACGCTCAATTCCACGATTCAGCGGCCTACATGACCACAGTGGCCTATCGCATGGAACGGAAACTCAGCATCTGGACGGCGGTTCACCGGGCAGCAATACGAAACCTGGCCGACAAGCCCGAATTTAAGGGCGGCGTTATCGCTCAGCAAATCTCTAACCGCACCAGCGAAATCAATTTCGATTCCATCGATCCTTATTGGCGTGACTACTTGATGCTGGAAAAGGCCGAAGAGGCGTTTGCCAATCCCAAGTCCAGCCAGTTGCGGCACCGAGCGATAGCTCAAAAAATTCTGGCTCGTGCGACTTCCAATTCACTGACGGCCGAACAGAGCGCCTATGCACAATCGATCATTGGCAACGACCTGGGCGGCGTTCTACGTGGCATTGCTGCTGGACAGGTCAGCCTGGGACGGTTCCTTACCGATCTGGAACGATATGAATCAAAACCAACATCTGCCGCTCGAGCCCGCGTGAATTCGCACTTCCAGAACTACTATTGGAATCGCGATCAACACCTTCAGGACATCTCGAATCGACTCGATGACCACTACCGAAACGGAAATGTCAGAATCGAATTATCTCAACAGATAATCAACAGCCTGATCCCCAACCAGGGAAGGTCTTCGTTCCAACAACCAGTATCAGATCGAATTCTCGAAGCAAGCGTTTTTGGCCAGAGTCAAATCGACAATCAGATCGGCGTGCAATTGGTCCCCGACCCGCAGCGTCTCAACTTTCGCTTGCTGTCCAACAGCCACGTCCACTCTCGCACCCGTGCACACGCCAGAGGATTCACATTCAGCAATCTGGGCAACGCCCGTGTCTCTGCCTCCAAACTGATCTCGATCGGCAGCGACGGTATTTCGACGTCTCCGACAATCGTCAATGCAAACACCAATGATCGCTTGACTGGAATCAATGGCCAAATGGACAACGTGCCGTTGCTGGGTGAACTTACCCGACGAATTGCACACCAACAACAACAGGCACAAGTATTTCAAACCAAGCAAATTGTCGAGAACAAGCTGACCAGAGAATTTCGCAAACGAATTGATCAGGAAGTACAGAATGAAACGGGCAATGCCACCCAATGGTTTCAGAATACCGTACTGACGCCTTTACAGGCTATGGAACTGGAACCTTCCGTCATTCGGATGCAAACGACAAACAATTCGGCAGTCATCCGATACCGCCTGGCATCGTTGGACCAGAATGCCGCCGATACGCTGCGACCTGGTGCGCAGCCGGGCAGCCTTGTAAACTTCCAGCTTCACAGCTCGGCCATTAACAACATCGCCAACCGAATCCACATCAATGGGAAGACTTTTACCCCCGCTGAATTCCTGGAGCATGTCAACATGTTACTGGGCCGTACAGATTTAAGCCTGTCACCCGAGCAACAAAAGAAAGATGTGTCTTTCGAATTCTCGTCACTGGATGCGATCAACCTGGACTTCCAGGATGGCAAGCTGGAATTGCAATTGAAAATCAAGAAGCTGAAGATCGGTAAACGAGGCCGTTGGAAAGACTTGATCGTTAAAGCCCGCTATGCCCCTACCGCATCCGGGCAACAAATAAGCTTGCGATTCGATGAGGAGTTTGGACTGCGAGTCCGCGGTTCTCGTTTGAAAATTGGTGACCAATTGACGGTTCGCACAGTCTTCAGTGCGCTATTCAAGCCCGAATTTCAATTCAATCTACTGCCCGCGGAAATCTCAAGCCACCCGGTCGCTTCGACCTTGGCCGTTTCACATCTCGTTCTATCTGACGGTTGGCTTGGCGTTTCATTCAACGACTACCGAACGATGAACCAAGGCAATATTGGAAATAGCGGATACCAGAACCACGAAGCGTTGAATCGACCCAATCGTCGCCCGCAACGGACCGCTACCTCGCAACACGCGTATCGCCAGTCTCTGAATCAATCAAAGTTCTACGGCGCACGTCACATGCAACAACAGCGGCGGCACTCTCAATCGCAGCAGCAACGGTGGCGTTAGCGTTCGCAACAACGTCGGCAGCGACAAGACCTTTTAGCATTGGCGCCTTACCTGGCGATCTAACGATCAGGTGACCAGCGAGGCCGAGCGACTGGTTCCTGAGGCAGCGAATCAAAGTTCAGTTCCTGACCAATCTCAATCTCCAACGCGCCGTCAATCGAATCAGGCAGCAGCGCAGGTTGTTGACTTCTCCGAGGTGGCTGCAAAGTTGCCTGGCTACGAGCCGAAGAATTCGAGAAGGTATTTCGATTCGTTGGCCGACTGATTGGCTGACTGGCAGGTCGACTGGCTGGTCGACTGATTGAGCGACGACCCGCGTTACTGGCCACCGTGTCGGCAAACAACAACTCGGTCGACTGCTTCAACAGACGATTGTCTGCCGTCAGGAATTGCAAATCGCAAATGACGCCCGAGTCCAGACTTCCGCCAACGGCCGATCGTGGCACTGACACATGGATACCTGGCTGTTGCCCCGGTTGATCGATGACCCAACCTTTGACCTGTGCCGCAGAAAACTGCTGCTCGAACACCGTCGTGCCTTGCGTGGGATTGTATAGACGAAGTCTCACGTCACCAGGAATCGGCAAGATGGCTCCATCCTTATCCAACGGTCGAATCAACAGACGAGTTGCCTCATTGCGTTCGGCCGCCAACTGATCGATTTCAATTTCACGAATGAACCTGGACAGTCGCGCCGCTGGATCCGAAACGGATTGATTGGACAACGATGGTGTCCGCGTTCCTGAACCGGAAGAAGGTTGGTCAAGGGAAGGAACGGTAGGTTGCACCGCCGGTTGCGGTTGCTGCAGGACCGGCGCCTGCAAAATTGGCTGTGCGGCCGGCTGGTCAATTATCTGGCCATTCCATGACGGGGCATATTGGATGCCTGCATCAGGATAGTATTCGGTTCCGTAGATCACTTCGCCACCCATGACCGTCGGATTCACTGGTGTGCTGTACGAACCGACGTAGCTGGGTGTTTTACCTTCACGCGCCATATCCGATTCGTACATCGACTTCAACGCATAGAATTCATTCTCGAGCTGTATCTTCTCAGCTCTTAAATTTGCAATCGCGGCCTGGCAATACGGATCCACACTACGGCACCCCGAAAATGCGGACGCCAGGACGGCCAACCCAACAATCGATATCGGTAACAAGCGTGACACGAAAGAAATTTCTCAGCTACAAGGATCGGAAAAACGACCAAACCGACGGCGTGATCAAAAAGACGTTTACGGGAAAACACAAAGCCGGATCAACATCACTTGTTACAAACTGCTGAAAATCGATTTCAACTTGCGAAAACGATTGCAATTTGGGGAAACGAATGTCATCCGGTTGAGCAGTCAACCATTCCAGGAACGCCGCTAGCAAAAAAATCGCCCCCTCAAACAAAAAAGCCGCCAGCAATTCGATTTACTGGCGGCTTCGCAATTTTCGGCGTTTGAAATCATCCTCTCACAGTCGACTCGCATGTGACAGGATTGATCGCTCGATCAACTGGTGGTTTCGCTCATCAACGAGACGACCTTGTCGATCAGGTTGTACTCTTTGGCCTCTTCAGCCGTCATGAAGTTGTCACGGTCGGTGTCAGCCTCGATTTTTTCGAGCGACGCACCGGTGTGCTTGATCATGATCTGATTGAGTTGCAATTTGACGGCCGTCAAATGTTCCTTGTGAATCAAGATCTCTTCTGCCGTTCCTTGCATTCCAGCCAACGGTTGGTGAATCATGATGCTGGCACTTGGTAGAGCGTGTCGTTTGCCGGCGGCACCAGCTTGCAACAACAGAGC
>CAZPOL010000053.1:26407-33366 GCA_964588195.1 uncultured Pirellulaceae bacterium
TGGCACTTGGTAGAGCGTGTCGTTTGCCGGCGGCACCAGCTTGCAACAACAGAGCACCCATTGAAGCGGCTTGGCCCAGACAATAGGTCGCGACATCGCAGTTGATAAACTGCATCGTGTCGTAGATCGCCAGCCCAGCGGTCACACTTCCACCGGGTGAGTTGATGTACAGGTGGATGTCCGCTTTTGGATCTTCCGATTGCAGAAACAACATTTGGGCTACGATCGAATTCGCCAAATCGGCTGTGACCTGAGTGCCCAAAAAGATGATTCGATCTTTCAGCAGTCGGCTGTAAATATCGTAGACACGTTCCTCGCGACCTGTATTGTCGACTACGTAAGGGACGATTGGCATTGTCAAAAACTCCGGCGAATGTGTTTTGGTTTTGTAGGGCGGCTTTGAAGGCAGCTTGATGATTAGTCGTCGTCTTCTTCCGATTCCTGGCGAACCGTAATTTCATCGACCATGCCATATTCCTTGGCTTGCTCGGCAGTCATAAAGAAGTCGCGATCGATGTCCTTGGCAATCTCATCGATCGGTTTACCGGTGTGATGAGCAAGGATCTCGTTCAGCGTCTGCCGGTTGCGAAGAATCTCATTAGCTTGAATTTCAATATCACTGACTTGTCCGCTGACGCCACTAAATGGCTGGTGAATCATCACGCGAGAATTTGCCAGAGCGAAGCGTTTCCCTTTGGTTCCGCCGGCCAGCAACACGGCGGCTCCACTGGCGGCCTGACCAACGCAGTAAGTCGCGATAGGGCAGGACAGAATCTGCATCACGTCGTAAATCGCCAGCGTAGCGATCACATCGCCGCCCGGTGAATTCAGATAAAAGTGAATGTCCTTCTTGCGGTTTTCACTCTGCAGATACAGCAGCTTCATCACCAGGTCATTGGCATTGCCGGTATGAATCTCGCCTTGCAAAAAGACGATTCGGTTTTCCAGCAACAAGTCACCCAGAGTCATCGTTCTCTGACGCTGATACTGTTGATAGGAATAGGCGATGTCCATTCCGGGTTTATCCGGATTTGTACCGATTGGCAAAGTTCCACCGGACAATTGAGCGGCGATTTTTGAATGTTCGTTGTGCGTCATGCGACGGGAATCCTGATCTGAAAAATCATGATCGTTTGTTTGGTCTTGTTAGGCTTAAAGCCACGGTTTCGAGGCAGGCAATGCGAAAATTTGCCCGTCAAACCGAGCCTTCGATCTTCAAACTACCCCTTTTTGAAAATAGCCACAAGGCCGTATCAGGGACCATAACAGAGGGCGCTTCAAACACCGTATTACAAAGCTTGATCGGCAAACACCAACCGACAGTTAATCGAAACAACAACCCAAACTAACGTCACGCCTGGAATCCAGTCGGCAAACAAAAAACCCCCGCCCGAAAACCGGACAGGGGTTCTGAATCGTCCACGCCACCCACACTTTTGAACAACGTGTTAAATTGGCAGCGTTTGCCTTTTGTATTATTTCAGGCGTTAGTCTCGTTCGACAACTGGCTTTTGCGGGCCCTCGCCACCATCGTCGTACTTGGCTTCCGGAATCTCCTCGCCGGCGTTTGCTCCGGAAACAAAGAAATCGATAGCGACCGTCTCGTCGGCGGCTTTGTCGGTTTCCGGTTTGACTGCCTTGATTTTCGCGTTGTCTTCGATCAGCGCCAAAACCTTTTGCTCGATAATCATGTTTCGCAGCGCGTCCATCTGGCCGGAACGTTCCAGGCGAGCTCGAACCCGCCGTGGCGAATCGTTCCGTTGAGCTGCGATCTTGGCGATCTCCAGCTGGAAATCGGCATCCGTCTCTTCGATGTTCTCTGCTTCAGCGATTCGCTCAAGGATGAAGTGCTCCTTCAACATCGTCTCAGTCTTCTTCATGACGTTTTGACGCAGCTGGTTTTCCTGAGCTTGAATGTCTTGATCGGCAAAGCCGCTGGAACGCAATTCGATGATCGCACGATCCAGTTCACGACGCGATTGTCGCTTCAACAGATCTTGCGGCAACTCCCAATTGGCAGACTCGGTCAACAAGGCACTGATTTGCTCGCGGATTTCCTGTCGTTGCGTGTACTGCAAGCGGCTCTTTAGATTCTCTTTCATCAAGTCTCGCAACGCGTCGATGGAATCAAAGCCCAGGTTTTCAGCAACAGCGTTGGGATCAACTTCCTCGATCCGCTTCACATCCAGCAGACTGATTTCCAATTCGACTTCTTCGCCTTGCAATTCTTCGTTGGAGGCATAATCGCTGATTTTGACCTTGGCCGTTTTCTTGTCGCCAGACTTGCAACCTTCCATCAGCTTGTCGAAACCGTCCAGTTGCCCGTCGCCGAAGCTAAGGTTCTTACGAAGTTCAACCAGTTGTTCGCTGGCGCTGGAAACTTCCTTGCCACCGTGACTGGCAACCAGATCGACAACCAGAAAATCACCAGGCTTGGCAGCTTCTTCAACCGGGACCATGTCGGCCGTTCGAGCACCCAGTTTCAGAATCTCGGCGTCGACTTCTTTGTCCGTGAACTCTTGCTCAGTCCGATTTAACGCCAGCCCCTTCCATTCGGGCATGTCGAATTCTGGACGAACCTCGATATTGAACTCGTAGGTCATCGGGCCTTCGTCAGGAATGTTGATCGACTCGAAATCAAAATCAGGTTCGCTGATCGCCGAAAATTCTTCGTCATCATTGATCTGAGCCAGCGAGTCCATCAACAACGAACCCTTGACCTGGTCCTGGACTTGATCGCGAAAACGACTCTCAATCAATCGGCGTGGAGCCTTGCCGGCGCGAAAACCAGGAACTTCTGCGTTGGGAGCCAGCTCGTCAAACTTCTCGGAAAAATAACGCTCGATATCATCACGAGGAATCGACACGGTGACATGCCGTTCACAGGCACTTGTTTCGTCAACCTTTACGCCAAGGTTCAACTTTGGCTTTTCTTCTACGGCAACTTCAGTGTCGTTTTCGAGATCTGTATTCACAATCTTTTTCCTGATCTTCTTGATCTAACTTTGATCTGTATTGGGCAATTTCCACCTTGGATGGATCGACCGAATAGAACGCCCCGTTGTCAAATCGGGGGGATTCATCAAACCGGGCGTATTTTAACAGCCTTCGTAGATAGCTGTTGGAACGAACCGATTTCCAATCCAGAATTTCCGGGCCAACAACCGCGGGTTCAAGAGCCTTGTTACGGTTCAGACATAAAAAAAGAGCGGGTGATCGGATTCGAACCGACGACATTCACGTTGGCAACGTGACGCTCTAGCCACTGAGCTACACCCGCTAAATCTGACCGTAAATTCTACTGGCTTTTACCAAACCATGGAAATTGTAAAAACGGTTTAAGTTCCCGGCAATCCGGGTGTAAGGGAAATCAGGACGCAACTAAAAGCTCGCTGTAGCGTTTGATTTGCCTTAAGAGACAATCTCGGCTATATTAGCGAAAGCTTCAGAACGAGACAAAAACTCGAATTCAATTCGAATCGTAACGTTCAAGACCCCGGATACTATTTGAGGTTCGGAATTCGCACGGCGAAAACTTTACCTCAAAAACACAATACCCTTTTCAGTCCGCGGACGGAGCTTGCAAACGGCCTGGTTTTCCTCACGGAGATACAAGTTTATAGAAACCACTGTCGCCCACAAGTGGCAAATCGAGCTTTCCTTGAAAGCCGTTGACAGAGGTCAGAAGGGCAGGATTCGTACCTGGACAGCAGTCCTGGTACCGGTTCCGGGATAACGTCATCCTGAGAATCAACGAAAGGTGTATTAGGAGACACCTAAGACCATGAAGGGTCAAAATTGCACCGCCACGGCACTGATTTCACTTCAATGCTGGCACGCATCTTCTAAGCCCCCAACTTCCCTGGAAAATTCCCCAGTAAAGGAAATAAATGTTAAAAGCCAAACTGGTTGTGGTCGGTGGAGATGCCAAGGCAGCAGAGATATCACTCTCACTGCCAACCGTTATCGGACGAGGTCGCGAAGTCAGCCTGACGCTGCCTCACCCCTTGGTGAGCCGTCAGCACTGCGAACTTTTCGAGCAGGATGGGCTGCTGCATGTCCGGGACATGAAGTCCCTGAACGGCACCTACATCGACAGTCGCCGTATCGAATCGACATCCGCTCTAAACCCAAACCAACTTTTGACGATCGGCAACGTCACCTTCCGCGCCGTCTATTCGGCAAACGACGCCAGCGTGGCCGAACGATCAGCCAACGCTTCGAATGTCATCGAATTCGACGAATTTAATTCTTCTGCCGATTCGGACAGCCAGATCGACAACCATACATCGGGATCACCTCCGTTCAGTTCTCGGCCAACCGAGCCAGCCAAACAGAACCCGGCGGCCGATCAGGCAGATGGTCACGACGACGTGCTCAAGACGATTTCGGCGACCGATGCCGCCAAACTAATGGCGAAGCAAAAACTGGCGGAGCAAAGCAACGTGCTGGATGACTTTGCAGAAAGTGCCACTCCGACACCACAGCACTCGATCGTAGCCGCCCTGCAACAGGTCGGCGTCAATGCGGACGCTTGTGACGACGCCTCTATCAACGATCTCCGTAAACAACTGCCGTCTGATCAACAAGCCAATGTCAGCAACATCGATGGTCTGGTTGTCGACCAGGAACAGGCACCTGCCGAGAATGTTGAGTTTTCATCGATCGACCTGGATGAAACACCAGGAGACAAAGTAGAATCCGACGAGTCAGCGCTCGGTTCCTTTATCCGCAAGCTTCCTCGTTAAAGAATCAGACACCAGATGAAACCAGCTTCCGAAATCGATCAAATGTTGATCAAGCGCATCCGTTCTGGCGATATGGATGCGTGGGGCCAATTGATTGCCCGATACGAAGGAAGACTATTGGCATTCGTCGACAATCGGTTGACCAACCGCAGTGCCAGTGAGGACATCGTGCAGGAGACTCTGATCGGTTTCCTGAAAAGCCTGCCTAATTACGACGGACGCCGCTCTCTTGAATCGTATCTGTTTTCGATTTGTGCCTACAAGCTGACTGACTACTTGCGACGCGAAGGCCGACGTCCTTCGATTCCCTTGTCTTCCAGCTCGGACACCAGCGGCGACTGGCAAATCGCCGGCCGCGCCCGTCCGGCCAGCAGCATCGCGCGAAGCACCGAACGAAAACGATTGGAAGAGGACGCCTTGATCGAAGCGATCAACAACCAGGTCGCCAGGTGGCAAGAACGTGGCGACTGGATCAAGCTGAAGTGCATTGAATTGCTAACCGTTCGCGGTATGGCCAACAAAATCGCCGCCGAAAAACTTGGCATCACGGAACAACAAGTCGCCAACTTCAAGTTCGACTTCCTGGCGAGACTGCGGACTCTGATCAAACGCAAGAACTTGTCGCAGGACGTGTTTCCCGAACTCTATGACGAGTAATCCATTGGTAATCGATCGCGGATTGATTGCCTGGCATGACGTTGGTGCCGTGATCGAATTCAGATGATCGAATTCAGTCGGCGTCCTGCTCAAGATTCTCTCTCACCATCCGCAGAATCTCCTCGGCGTGTTGCCGCTCGATTTGAATTGGATCGAAGTGCATACAGATGTGCTGCTGGTCGTTGTAACGCAATACTGCGAAGCCAATCGGGGTCTGCTTCCTCAAGGGCACCACCAGGTTGATATTCTCCACAATCAAATTTCCGGCAGCCAGCTTGCCATCGATCCGGCTCAATTTACTGCGTTCAAACGGCGCCCCCAAATTGGTGACCACCGACGTCGCCCGGCACACATCCTTCTTGCAACTTCTGGCGATAAAACCCGGAATCACAGAAGCACATCGCATCACCAACAGAAACGTCTTCTCAAGATTCCACCGTTTCACGCATCCCAGTTCATAATTCAGCCCCCACATCATGCCCGACGGATCGCGAAAGTCCCGGTCCCGCCGGTCGAGCTGGACGATTGTGGCACGGTTGGCGGCCGGCAATCTTCGGTCGGCAAAATCGCGGATGCTGATCGGAACCAACAAACGCAACCACTCACCGCTGCGGTACAAGCCATGCTGCTTGCGAAACTGGTGAAGCGACAGAAATACGGACCGCAGAATCAATTCATTCACCGTCGCCTTGGCAGAGGCGGCCCGCGTCTTCATCTTCTCAACCACTTCTGCCGAAAGCGTGGCTTGCAACAACTGAAAATCGGAGGGCGACGTTGCTGCCGACGTTGAGGTCGACTCTACCGATCCGGAACTCGTTCCCGCTCCCGTGACACCCCCGGTGACCGGCCGGACAGTTCGCATCAGAAACTTGATCGCGCCAAACATAGCAATCGGCTGGATCCAGAGCCTGGCCAGGAACCTTCGATTCAACAAACGCAAGTCGTTTCGATGCGGCAGAATTTCCGGGCTGGTTTCTCTTGAGCGAGGCTTATTGGTGCCGCAAGAAATCCGGTGATAGGTCAACAACCAATCGTTGACGATCTGCAATCCGCCAAGTCCATCCATGGCCGCGTGATGCGTGCGGAAACTCAAATGAGTCAACTCGCCATCCCGTCGCATCAAGCACCTGGTAGGAATTCCCTTGTCTGGTTGAATCGTACGCCATTCGGCAACGGAATCCGCCGGGTTAATCTGCTGCCAACACAATTCATTCAAAGACGACGATCCCAGCACCCACACATGTTTGCGACCTCGCTTTTTCAGCCTCGCAAAAGTCATTGGATGCCGATCCGCGATCTCGCGCAAAGCAGAAGTGGCGATATCAACATTGACATCGCCACTTACTGTTAATTCACAACTGATGACATTCGGATTCTGGCTGGTGTCGTCACACAGATGGTACCGCTCAATCGACGTTACCTTTAATTCTGTTGACATCTTCGACCAATCCAATCCTTGAACTGTCCTGCATCGCGAATCTGGCGACACGGTGTCACGATTCGCATTGCATTCCTTATCGGCGTTTTTTGCCGGGTATTTAGCGGCTATTTATT
>CAZPOL010000053.1:33466-35782 GCA_964588195.1 uncultured Pirellulaceae bacterium
TATTTAGCGGCTATTTATTCAGCGGCTTAACCTTCATGTTCCGGAACCAGACTTCGTCGCCATGATCCTGCAAGCAGATATGCCCGCTTTCATTGACCCCGAATTTCTCCCAGTCCTTGAACTTGCTGTTGGCCACTTTCTCGTTCCATTCGTCTCCACCGATCTCGGTTTCCACTGCCATTTCACCATTCAACCAGTGCTGAACCTTGTCGCCCATGATCACGATTTTACCCGTGTTCCATTCGCCAACCGGTTTGGTTTCTGCGGTACCACGGTCGAACAGGCCGTACAACGAGGCGGCTGATGTCAACGAATTCTGACCATCGGCGTGCATCGAGTCGTCCAGAATCTGATACTCGGGGCCGGTGAGATACGGTGCGTTATCGCCAAGCCCAACCTTGTACATGACTCCGCTGTTGGCGCCTTTGGTAACTGCCCACTCGAAAGTGAATTCGAAGTCGCCGAAAGTCTCCTTCGTGATAATGTCTCCACCGCCGGAGCCATCAAATTTCAAAATCCCGTCGTCGATTTTCCAACCGTCGCCAATCTCTTCTTGCTTGTAACCGCGCCACTGATCCAGATTCGAACCGTCAAACAATACAATCTCGCCGTTTCCATTTTCTTCTGGAGCTACGTTGGGAACTTGAACCACCACGGACGGTGCATCCATATCGGGTGACAAATCAGATGGCGAAGGCGAAGTCATATCGGATGGCGAAGTCAAGTCGACATCGGCAGCAGGCTCGTAGCCGTCAGCCAAACTCGGCACCTGGACCACTCCCTGATTCAGGCCAGCGCCTTCATTGAAAATCATCGGCTGTTGAATCAGCGGCAGTTGCATCATGGGCTGCTGGATCATTGGTTGTTGAATGATCATCGGTTGCTGGTTAATCATCGGCTGCTGGTTAATCATCGGTTGCTGGATGATCATTGGCTGCTGGATGAATTGAGGCTGCGCGAATGTTCCCATCGTCGCTTGCGGCACGAATCCGCGCGATTGTGGAACGAAGTAGGGCGTCGTGCGCCCTGAGTTAATAAAGTAGTCGGGATAGGCATCGTTTCCTCGAGCCTGACCGGGCCATCCAAAACAACCTGCGCATTGAGCGTTCAGGTCAGCCGCGATCATCGAGGAAGCAAATACAGCCAGAACAGCGAACTGAATGGTGCGAATCATGTTGTGTTAACTCCGGTAATTAATTGTCTGTCGAGTCCCGCTCTGCACGGTTTCTGCCTGTAACGAACGGGTCGAGTCACGGATTATATCATAGCTACGGCGGACCAGTGTCGCGAATGATCTGACTCTGAAAACGGATTTTTGCCGTCTTCTCCAGCTGGAATAATGTTGCCAAATCTACCAACCTGAATCGCTCCGCAGCCCGGAGGCTCTCGCGCTAACCCGCGTTGAACTTTTCCGCCATGTCCTGCAGCGCTTCACCGGTCGCTCGGTTGATGAGCCATCCGTTCATCGTTTTGGCTCCCAACGATTGGTAAAAGTCGATCGCCGGCTGATTCCAGTCCAACACACACCATTCCAGTCGCCCGCAATCTCTATCGACAGCGATCCGGGCCAGACAAGTCAAAAGTGCTTTGCCGTACCCTTTCCCTCGAGCTTCCGGAATGACGAAAAGATCCTCAAGGTAGATTCCCGGCCTACCCAGAAACGTCGAAAAGGTATGGAAGAACAGAGCAAAACCAACGGGTCGCCCAGCCTGCTGGCCAATCAACACTTCCGCTTTCGGGTGTTCGCCAAACAGATGCTCACGAAGCTGTGCTTCGGTTGCCACGGCTTCGTTAGAGAGTTTTTCGTATTCGGCCAGGTCCCGAATGAATTGCAGAATCATTCCACAATCATCGACGGTTGCGAAGCGAATTTGAAAATCTTCCAAGCTGGTAGTAAACATATTTGGCGACTCGAAACATAGTCAGGAAATCTAAAACTGTTTGGTCAGTTGGTCGGCGCACCACCAACGATTGACCCATGGCTCATGGCTCATCATTACTCGTTCAAGCCTCCGTTCAAGCCTTCGTTCAAGCCTCAACGTACTTTTTCAATCCGTCGGTAAACAACATCCGCCAGCCATCCTGGTACGAATTCAGATGTGCCTGGTTCACATTTCCGTGTCGAGCGTCTACCAATTTGAACAGGCAACTTGCTTCCGCCCCGCTGGAGGTTTCAGTCAGTGCGAATTGCAAGTTGCTGGTCACCGGACCACCCCATTCGGGCGCAATGTGTCCCACCAGATAAATCTTGAACTGATCGGGCAAATACATCTGCACGGCATACCATTGCAGTGCACTGCCGCCGACCGTCCGCTC
>CAZPOL010000054.1:0-4940 GCA_964588195.1 uncultured Pirellulaceae bacterium
AACTTTTATTTTCGTAATGTTGTTCAACACTTTTTTTATTCCCCAAGACTTGAAGCTCGGTTAAAGAACAGAGAACGGGGACAGGTCCAATAAAATGAGAATGACCGGTAGTCGTTGCGTCCACTCAAATCGGCAGAAAGGTAAAGATGCTTTTTCGGAAAGTAGCAGAATTGATGCTCACAAGTGTTCTTGTCTCGACTTGCATTTTCGCAGTAGGTTGCAAGCGAGATCCTCATTTTGATCGAATCGAAAAATTTGTGATCAGTGGAAGAATGCTGGAGGATACGTTTTTTGTTGTTCGAGAATACTGCAATGAACATAAAATGTTGCCACTAACTGGCGACAAATTTCCTGATTTCGAGGAAATTTGCAAATCGTCCAGCTCTTCCTCTCGGGATTGGGTTACCGCAGAATCGATTTCAAAATTTGGCTTTGCATTTCATCGTGGCCTAAGGGCAATTGACTTTTTGTCTGATCCAACAAGTCGTCCATTGAGAGTATTGGCGGTTGATCGACCGGTTCGCTTCGGCAAAGATGAATCTGGACGAGTTCAGCTTAACGTGCTCTTGACGGACGGAACCACAACAAGTGTTATACTTTCACGAAATCTGGCTGACAAAGTTTTGACCGATTTGGCTGGCGGACTTGAAGTCGACATCTCGGAAATAAACAAGAAACAAGGACAATAGAGTAAGACAAAAAGGTGTCATAGACAAAAAGGTGTCAGGTACCGTTTCAGAAGATTGGTAGTTTTACTTTCCTCAAATCTCAAAACGTCGTTTGCTTTCACGAGCAAGCGGCGTTTTTTGTTGCATCTGCAAGTTGTTAACAAGCGACGTCACTTGCTGCGAAACAAATACTTTCGTGGTGCGATTGTCTAAATAGCATGGAACATCTACCCTGGTTCGCGAAAGGGGACAGGCAATGAACACCGCTAGCACAAGTCCTGTCATCAATTTCACGGGGTAGATTCCGTGTTTCTGTTCTTTGCCGCCGCGAATCGATGTTGCCGAAGTCGTTGGGTTTCTACGCGGCGGAATATCCAGTTGACGCTCCAACGAAAAAGAAACTTCCGTAGGGGTCAGCCTTGGTTTTCGGTTTTCATTGACGTAGAATTAGACTTTCCAATCGAATCAGGTTGAGGTGATCAAAGAAAACGCCAAGGGAAAAAAACTGTATCAGAAACTCAAACAAAAGCTCTTGAAAACCGAAAACCAAGACTGACCCCAACTCTGTTCCCATCACTTCTTTTGTGATTATATCTTTTTCTTTGAAGCATCCGACGCTGTATAATTGACTTGGAAAGTGCGCGACAAAATCGTGATGCTCGCCTGTGATTTAATGCGTCAAACTCGAGCCTGTCTCCATCTGTCCTTAGGCAACGGACTCAGGGATGAATATCCAAAAGAGGTTGATGAAAAAAATGAGACCAAAGATGGTAGTTTTTGCTGCCTTCATGACAAGCACATTTGCATTTCACCTGGTGGCTCAGAATTGTCCAGTCGTGAACGAGAAGATTGCGCTGAGAGCATTCGCACTCAATCCAAAAGCGGGTGACGTCGGTAACATGATTCATGACGTGATACTCGTACAAGATTGGGTATGCGTAGTCGTTGAGCAGGCTCAAGCTTTAAGTGGTCGCACCATAGGTGGAGTTCGGCTAACTGAAAGTCGATTGACACACGTTTTGGCCTACAATCTAAAAACCGAACAATGGAGGAGTTTAAAGCTCCCTGAAAACACACATAAACATGACATGCCGTTCCAGTTTGCTGAGTTGCAGTCGGGTGCAATTCGTATACACGTTGTTAACGAATCAACAGCACAGACGATTGATTGGCAATTGAGCGCTATCGAACCGTACGTATCCGATGTCGGACCAGTCGCCGGAATTCAAGATGCAGTAAGCGATTATTTTGGTCAGCCTTTTAAATCTTCCGATGAAAAGAATGACTCAATGGCGAATGCTGAGAACTGGAGTTTGATTTCCGGTTCGACCTGGGATAAGCGGGCTTTTGATACCGACACTCTGTACTTTCACCATGACCTTGATTCGGAGAATTTTATCTGCCTGCGAGATCTCGGCGATAACAATTTTGACCTTCGAAAACTTTCGTCAATGAATGACTTTCCCGGAAGTAAACTGTGGACAAAAGCTGATCTCGAAAAAAAGTACGGCGACGAAATCGTCGAAGTCAAGCTGCCCAAACTGCCGCCAAACCTATCCCGTGTACCTGCCGTCTTTACCTTGAAAAACGGTCAAGTCATTTGCGATCTTGTTGATGAGAAGAATCAGCATTTTCTTGAGCTGTTCCCTGGCGATTTGAAAGAAGCTGGAGTCGACGGTGTTGCCTTGACAAATTCCGGAATGCGAATGGCGGTTAGTGTTTATCGTCCCGACGACGATTCAAACTCAACACCCGCGAGACGACTGTTCATAATTAGCTACGATGATGATAAAAAAGAAAGCAGTGTCTTCTCAATTCAAACAGAACTACTTGTGGAGTCGTTTAACTTGAGCTTGGCTGCCATATCAGACAATGGTGACGTTTTCTTTTTTAACGGCGAATCAATTTTCCACTGGACGTTCAACACCGAATCAAAGTCGATTGACTATCCGATGTTAAATGAGATCGAGTTCATTGGTGAAGACTAACGGCGGTCTGTGACCTGCCACAGATCAAGCTGAGATAGGAGCGAAAGGGGACAGGCAATGAACACCGCTAGCACAAGTCCTGTCATCAATTTCACGGGGTAGATTCCGTGTTTCTGTTCTTTGCCGCCGCGAATCGATGTTGCCGAAGTCGTTGGGTTTCTACGCGGCGGAATATCCAGTTGACGCTCCAACGAAAAAGCGGCTGCGTTTTCAAGTGCGGGTTGTCATTCAGGGATCGAGGAAGAAGGACCGGAGGTACGCAACAGGCCAATTGGGAACATCCCCCGACGGTCGCCGGGGATGTATAGGTAACTACTTTACCTATCCCTGCAAATTGTAAGTCTGTCCCCATCGAATTGCGAAGTTTCGGGTTTAATGTCAGCTTTGTTCACACTAAATTTTGGCCAGAGTGCCGATTAATTAATTTACAGTTTGTGATGGCTGGCGAAATTCCTCTATACTGAGGGTGGTCGCATGAGGGTGTAGCGTCTGTCTGTTTGGGCTGCACTTGAATTGAAAGCGATCGGTAAGCTGACTTGGCAGGTCATCGATCTGCTGGTTGAGTAAACAAAATTCATGAACCGTTGAAAGTAAGTGTCATGAGAATTCTGTTGATCGTTGCCTGGCTGTTTGCGGGATTGGGAGGAGTGATTTATCACTTCGGACCCGGCCAGGAAAAAATGGAAATTGATCGCATCAGTCAGATGATGAAGGATGCACGGCAGACTGTCGCCGACGAAGATTGGCCCGAAGCGGTCAAACAATTCGACGCGATTCTTGCTGAGCTTCCTGCCGAGAAGACGGTCGAGTCTCGTCAGTTGATGCTTGAAAAAGCCAAGGCCCAAATGATGGCCGCGGAATTGCCGAAGGCACGTAAATCTCTGCAGTCTTTATTGGAAGACGTTCGGCAAGACGAAGGGTCCGACCCGGCGTTTGTTGCCGAGGTTCAAGCGACGCTTGCTAACTCACAATACTACATGACCTGGCTGATGAGGCTGGAAGGTTTGCCGGAAGAAGAGTGGATGCCGGAAATCGAAGCCGCTCGCCAACACTACACTCAGTTGACGATCGATGCAGAAAAGATTGGCGACGATTCGTTGGCTCAGCGTAGTTCAGAAGATTTGGAATCAGCGATTCGTCTGCAACGAATGGACCTTGGCGACTTGCAAGCCTTGCCGTTGCCTAATCAATGAGCGGGAACGTGAAGTGGCAACAGGCCAGGTCGCGGTCGCGGCAAAAAGAAGCAAGACCCATCTTCAGGTGCATCTTTGGAAGAAGTTCCAGAAGGACGAGGTTCCTAAACAGGACTGAATTCAAAAATCAATAATTGAAAAGAGCCAGGGAAAGATCCTTGGCTCTTTTTTTGTTAAGACCCGTATTATCGACCGTCGAATTTTTCGTCATTCAGCAATGTTGTGTACAATTGAAGTGGCTTCCTTTCGAACCCACGACCCATCAAGAACAGGAACAAACAGATGGCTGTCCACGCAAATAAACTGCGCGCTTTGGTGATACGATCTTTAGTGACACGATCTTTGGTAGTACTCGTCGCGAGCGTATTCTTTCTGCCCGCTCTATCAACATCCGTCATGGCGCAGACTTTGATCATCCCCGCGCGGCCGGCGATCAGGATGCAGCCCGCGCAGCCGGCCGGCGTTGTGCCAGGTGCCGTTGCTGTCCCGGGTCAGGTCGTTTCACCGGCCGGCGCTCAAGTCGCACCAGCCGGTAAAGCGGAAAAGGTGTCTCCCGAGAAGCAGTTGTTGGATCTGTTGCTGGCCGCAAGGTTCGAACGTACGACTCCGTCAGTGCTGAAGGCGTGGAGCTACAAAGAGCCCGAAAAGAAACCGGCCACGGATGACAAGCCGCCGGCGGTCTGGACCGGTAAGGTTGTCAACGCCTACGAAGCTCTGCTGGTGGTTGAATTGGAATCCGAGGCCGACGCCAAGGTGGGCCAGATCATGGTGCTGACCGACGGCAAGGAAGATTCGGAGGCTGCGGAATCGGAAAAGACTGAACCAGAAACGACTGAACCTGAAACGACAGAGCTGGGAAGGGCCACGGTTCTGAAAGTGGACGGCAAGAAATTGGTAATGAATTTGTTACCGAACAAAACAGAGAAGAGCGCAGAAGAAAAAACCGAGGTGGAATTAGAGGCGAAAGAAGCCGCAGTCGAAACGGAGGCTGCAGTCGAAACAGAAACGACTGATGAAGCTACCGATGAAGCCGCTGAAGACGTGACTGCCTCGGATCAATCCGCTGTCGAATCGAAAGTTGAAGAAACTGC
>CAZPOL010000054.1:5040-9885 GCA_964588195.1 uncultured Pirellulaceae bacterium
GACTCCCAAGCAAAAAGTCGATGCGTTTGTTCGCAACGTGACGCTCGGGCAGTGGAATGAAGTCAGCACTTTTCTTGCGGCGATGGAACCAGATGATGCCGACAAGGTCTATTCGAAAATGTTGCTCGACCTGGCCGCTTCTGGCCCCGTCGTGCCGGAGGGCATACCGCCGGAAATGGTCAGTCAGATCCAGGCTCAGATGCAACAGAGTGGGCAAGTGCCTCCCTCCAGCTTTCTGACTCCTGATGACATTCTTCAAATTATCGAGATGTCGCCCAAGTCAATTCGATTGACTACTGCCAGCAACAAGTCGGGCGGATTGGATTTCGGCGATGGAATTTCCGGTAAGTGGGAAGGACAAATTGACATTCTTGGTGAGTCGGAGCCTATGACGATGCAAATTGTTCATTCAGATGGAAATTTGACTGGTACCATGGATGACGACGACGGTGACTCAACGCCGATCGAATCGGGGACTTACAATCAGGAGTCCGGTGCCTTTTCGATGGTGATGCAAATTCCGGATCCGCCCGTCAAAATTTCGGCAAGCGGAACCGTTTCCGACGGCAAGATGACGGCCTCTCTTTCGATAGAGGGCATAACGGTTTCAATGACGGCGACTTTGGTTGAGGCCGCAACGTCGACACCTGTTGCCAGCGAGCAGGAAACGAAAGCCCCAGCCAATTCCACTGCGATCGCCGCCAACATCAATTTGCCACCGGGCGTGTCGATTGACGCCTTGCCTCCTGAAATTCAGGCACAGATAAGATCGCAACAGCAAACGGGCGACTCATCCAATCAAGGCTCAACCGCAAAACACATCGCTGCCCTGGCACAACTGATCCAAAGTTCCAGTGAGGCCGGGCATGACTATTCTCAATTCGTGGCGACCGTAGAAACGGGAACCACTCATCTCGGTTCGGAAGATCCTGTCAAGCGATTGACAGCGGCTGACCTGTTCATGAAAGCCGGATTGACTCAGTATGTTCAACAGTTCCTGCCATCTTTGGAAGAAGAAGCAACGCAACAGAATTTGAACGCGTTGAAGATTTGGTCGAAGTTGGCACTCGCCAAGTACGCTGAAAAGCGAGTTGCCAATTGGTTGGAAACTGCGTGGTCCGTCAACCAATCGATTGTGGCTATGGAAGATGCCACACCTGGCGACAAAGATGCGGCGCTTTCAAATCTAATCCAGCTGACGCCGCAGGTGGAAAAGGAAGTCGGCGTGGCGTGGATGAACGACAGCTTTACCGAGCTGCCTGAACGCGGCATGACGATCTTGACGAACTTGGGCACGAAGTCGGCGACGATGGCCAGCCAATCGGCGATGACATCCGAAGCGGAACGATTGAAACTGCTGCGTCTGCAAAATGAAGCGGTCGAAAACCTGATTCGTGTCTCGCCAGAAGTCGCTGACCGTTGGCAGCAAGCGTTAACCCTGTTGGCAAAGACGTGGTTGACGGAGGCGCAGACTTCGATCGAACACTCCAGGGAGGGCGGTGGTCGTACGTTCATGCAGATCGATATGTACGGTAATTATTACTGGCAAGACGAACAGCAATTCATGCAGCGATACAATAGCCGACCGCGACCACGACCGATCAAGCTGGGCGACATGCTACAGGTTGCACCTAGCCTGGATTGGCGTAACAAGATCAGCTCAAGCTTGCATACTGAGATTCGCAAGGTGATGGCCAACTTGCACCTGCGAGTCAACGAGGAGGACAAGGCGTTTCCGTACATCGAGCAGATCGCGACCGGCCATCCCGAGATTGCCAGGGATCTGATTCACGAGTTTCTGAGAATATGGACTCGCAACCACGATCCGAACACCGACAAACGCCAACGCAACCCGTACATCTACATGTATGGCTTCGACCAGAAAGCAGACGCGATCCCGCTGACTCGTTCCAAACAAGAACGTAATCTGGTCGAGTTGACCGCATGGGTCGATCGAATTCGAAAATTGAATCTGGAAGATGTCGATGAAACTTTGTTGGCCAATGCATTTACTTCGTGTCACAGCAGCGCCGAAGTGTTTGATTTGGATCGGGTGCGCGCGGTGTTCGGTGAACTGGGTGATTTGAAGCCAGAGACCGTAGCGGCGCTCTGCCAAAAGATGCGTGGCAACCTTGGATCGAGTTGGCGAGATATTCGAGAGCAGGAGGCCAAACAAACAAATCGCCGCGAACCCGAAGTTCAACAGGAAGTCCTGCGCGGATATTCGGTCGCCATTGAGTTGGCGGCGGAAGCGATCACGGCCTATCCGGAAAGCTGGCAACCTCATCTGGCACTCGCATGCCTGATGTATGACGCCAACGCATATTCACAGAGAGTTCAGAAGACTGCGGAATTCAGCGATCGACGTGACCAGGCGTTTGTACAGTTCGCCGAGGCGGCGCAGAAATACGAAAGAGTTGTGACCACGCTGGAAAAGTCGGAACAACAAACCGACGTCTACGATTTTTGGTTCTACGCCGGCATGGGAGCTTGCGATCTGAACAAGATTACCGACAAAACGGTTCCCGATTTACGACAGTACAAGAAAATTCGCGAGGCGTTGACGCGATTGCCAGGTGCAATGGCGGAAGTGCATATGTCGAAGTTCGCCAATAACTTGTTTACGCGTATGAGTACGATCAAGCCAGAGATCAAGTTTCGATATCTGCGAGGTGGCTTCGAGGTGGTTGGCGATCATCCGCGTGCCTGGGAGGCACGAAACCTGTACGACTACTACAAAGATCTGGTCAGCGAAATCAAGCTGGAGGTCAAAATTGACGGCGATGATAATGTCGGCCACGACCAACCGTTTGGCGCCTACGTCAACATCGTGCACACTTCGGAAATCGAGCGGGAATCGGGTGGCTTCGGCAAGTACGTGCAGAATCAAAACAATATGGCGAACGCGTTCAACTACGGCCGACCAACAGAGGACTATCGCGACAAGTTTACCGACGCCGTCAATCAAGCGCTCGGCGAACATTTCGAGATCATTAGCGTGACTTTCCAGAGTCCCGATACGATGCAGTCACGGCCAACACCGAAAGAAGGCTGGCGAGTGACACCGTACGCCTATGTGTTGATGAAACCAAACGGGGCAGAAATTGATCGAGTGGCACCGTTGAAACTGGATCTGGATTTCCTTGACACATCTGGCTACGTGGTGGTTCCGATCGAATCGCCGGCGATTGTGATCGACGCCAGTATGAAGAAGGGGACGCAGCGACCGGTCGCCGATTTGCAAGTGACGCAAACTGTGGACGAACGCCAGGCCGATGAAGGCAAGTTGATCGTTGAAGTCTCAGCGTCCGGAAATGGCTTGATCCCGGAATTGGAAGAGATCATCAATTTGGAACGCGAGAATTTTGAAGTTGTCAACATCAACGACCAGGGCGTGTTGCCTTCGTCGTTCAACGAGGACTCAGACGAAATTCAGATCGTCTCCGACCGCAGCTGGACCGTTGAATACAAGGCCAAGGCGGATAGCAATGATCTGGAGAATTTTTCGTTTGGCGATCTGAAGATGTCAGAGGCCAGTATGATTTTCCAACGATACGAAGATGCCGATTTGGTGTCGGTGGAGCAAACGATCGCGCTTGAGAAAAGCTACGAGGAATTTTCGTGGACTTTCCTGTACTGGTTACTGCCGTTGATTGTGATCGGTTTGGTTGCCGGCGCTTTTGGAATCCATCTGATGAGTCAGCCGCAGGAACAGGCCGCAAGCCGATTCGCCGTCCCGGAAGACGTCAATCCGTTTACCGTGTTGACGTTGTTGAAGGACATCAAGCAGCGAAACGGAATCAGCAGCGAAAAGGCGACAGAGCTGCAGAGTTCGATCCATCTCGTCGAGGAACAGTATTTCAGCAAGTCGGATTCGGATCAAAAAGAGTTGGGTGAGGACCTGTCCGAGCTGGCACGTAAATGGGTCGATTTGGCGAAATAGTGGTTGCGTGTGTCGTTCGCGCCCAAACCAGTACGAAAAATACGAGCACGAAAAATGCGAGCACGAAGCGCAAGCGAGTGGTTTTCGTTCATCAAAACAATACCAGCACGAAGCGCAAGCGAGTGGTTTTTCATGCATCGAGAGGTTGAAACACAGTGATTTTGCCGGACGGCAGAACCACTCGCTTGCGCGTCGTGCTTGTAATACCGCTTCAATTTCACACACGCAATCAAACTTCAAACCGTGTGGGGCATCATGTCCACCAACCAATTCAACACAGGTCCACCGATCGCATACTTCCTGACCTGGACAACGTATGGCACGTGGTTGCCGGGTGACAAACGCGGTTGGAATCGAAAGGGCGAACACGAATCGCTTGAACCGAATCGGATCCGTTATGACTCGGCACAGGCGGATATGAAAGAGTCCGCCTTTCTACTGGCTACCGATGACAAGTCCGCCGTCGACGACACGATTCGCAAGCACTGCCAAATCCGTAATTGGGACCTGCACGCCATCAATGTTCGATCGAATCACGTACACGTCGTAGTGACCGCCTCGCAAAAAATCGACGACACGAAATACGAGCACGAAGCGCAAGCGAGTGGTTCCGCGACGACTTCTACCGCAATGGTATTCATGCCACCCGAAACGGTCGTTGCCCAATTCAAGGCTTGGTGCACTCGAAAACTTCAACCTCATCATCCGGACCGAAAACGGTTTTGGACGCAAGGCGCAAGCTGCAGATGGTTGAATCAGGAATCCGAATTGAGTACCACAATCGAATACGTTGTGGAAGCTCAGGACCGCAAGGGAGTAGAGTACGGCGAAGGGTGAATGGAACACAAGGAAATACGAGCACGAAGCGCAAGCGAGTGGTTTTTCATGCGTCGAGAGGTTGA
>CAZPOL010000054.1:9985-18445 GCA_964588195.1 uncultured Pirellulaceae bacterium
GGATTCCGGCAGTCGGTGTCCCATTTTGTCGCGTTTGGTTGCCAGGTACTTTGCATTGTGCTCGTTGATCGGCGGCAGGATCGGCACCTGGTCGACGACTTCCAGGCTGAAGCCACGCAGATTGAAAGCTTCTGTCTTCTTTGGGTTGTTGGTTAACAAGCGAATCTTGTCGAGTCCCAGGTCCTTCAGGATCTGAATGCCAACGCCGTAGTCACGCATGTCGGCTTTGAACCCAAGCGCATGATTGGCCTCGACCGTGTCCATGCCGGTGTCCTGCAATGCGTAAGCCTTGATCTTCTCGGTCAAGCCAATGCCACGTCCCTCTTGCGGCAAGTAAACCAGCACTCCGTATTTTTCGCGGGCGATCATCTCCAGAGCAAGATTCAATTGGTCGCCGCAATCGCAACGCAGCGAGCTCAACAGGTCACCGGTAAAGCAACTGGAGTGCATGCGAACCAGCGGAGCCTGGTTTTGTTCACTCGGTTCACCCATCACCAGAGCGATCGGTTTTTGAGTTTCGTATTTTACATCGTAGGCCACGATTTTGAACTCACCGTACTTGGTGGGCAGCGTTGCGGTGGCAGTTTGTGTGACAAGTTTTTCGCTGGTGCGTCGGAACTTGATGAGCTCTTCAATCGTGATGATGCACAGATTGTTTTCTTCAGCGACTTCGAACAGTTTGTCCCGGGTCGCCCGGTTGCCTTGCTCGTCCAAAACTTCGCAAAGGATTCCGGCAGGAGCCAATCCGGCCATACGAGCCAGATCGACGGCCGCTTCGGTGTGACCAGCACGTCGCAACACGCCACCCTCTTTGGCCATCAACATGTGAACGTGTCCGGGACGTTGGAAGTCATCGGGTTTGCTGTTGGGGTCGGCGATCGCTCGAACGCAGAGTGCTCTTTCTTCTGCCGTGATACCGGTCCGTGCCGAAATGTGATCGAGTGGAGTCAAAAAGGCGGTGCAGTTATTGCTGGTGTTGCGTTCGACCAGTGGCGAGATCTCCAAACGGGCGGCGGCGTCCGGCAGAATCGGCATGCAGAAGTCACCGCGACCGCTGAGAATCAAGTTGATCGACTCTGGAGTCGCCAGTTCGGCGGCGGCAATAAAGTCGCCCTCGTTCTCGCGATCTTCGTCGTCCAGAACAATCACGACTTCGCCACGCCCGATCGCTTCAACGGCGTCGGGGATCGATGAGAATTGTTTTTCCGTAGGGGCGGTCATATCCGAAGTGTCCTGGTTGATGTGGGTTGGTTTCGGGGAATCAAATGCCGAGTTTCGAGGATCTGATGGCAATTCCACCGTGCGGGCTTATTATACCTGCGATAATCAATAACCGTCAGGGATCGATTTTGGTAACCCGACCATTTTGGTATCATAGACGTATGACAAAAACCGTACTGACCACGACTTTGCTGATTGGGGTGTTTGCGAGCACGCTGCTGTGTTGGGGCTCGCCATGCCTTGGGCAGACGGAATCCGGATCTCAATCGAAATCAGCGGCCCAGAATAACAGTAACCAGCAAGCTCCGAAACAGAAGGCCACGACCGGCCAGGAATCGGATGCAACGCCGGCCAAAGAATATGAATTCGAAAGATTTGCCGGTATCGAATACAAAAGCGGCGCGGATTACCAGTTGAAACTGGACGTTTATGTTCCTGAAGGGCAGGGGCCTTATCCAGCGATCCTGGCCGTGCATGGTGGGTCGTGGCGTGCCGGTTCGAAATTTCATTGGCTGCGGCATGCTCGGAAAATGGCACGCGCCGGCTTCGTCGTGGTCGCGATCAATTATCGTCATGCTCCGACGCATAAGTTTCCGGCTCAGATACACGACTGCAAAGCGGCCGTACGCTGGATGCGAATTCACGCTGACGAATACAAAATTGATCCTGAAGAGATCGGTGCGGCTGGCTATTCCGCCGGTGGACATTTGGTCGGCCTGCTGGGCACCACGGATGCCGACGATGCAATGGAAGGCGATGTGCCGGAGGACGAGCGAGGCATCAGCACTCGGATCAAGGCGGTGGCCGCCGGTGGTGCACCCTGTGAATTCAGTTGGATCGACGAGGATTCAAGCGCGCTGGCGTATTGGTTGGGTAACAGCCGCCGCGACGACCCCGAGATTTACAAAGCCGCTTCGCCCACCACATATATCACCGAAGACGACCCGCCGTTTCATTTCTTTCACGGAACGAGCGATTGGTTGGTTCCGGAATCTTCTCCCAAGTTGATGCATGAGAAGTTGCAGGAGCAATCGATTGAATCCACTTATAAAACGTATGAAGATTTTGGCCACTTTGGCCTGTTCTCGCATTTGGAAGCATTTGATCCGGTGATCGAGTTTTTCAACGAGCATCTGGAGCGAAAGCACTCGCCATGAGTCAACTCGCTCGCGAAGAATACATCGAACAAGCATATCTTTTTTCTGCGCTCGCCGACCGTCTGAAGACCAACGAGCCCGTGCAGGTCTTGCTGGATCACATCAAGCAAGAACTGTTGGCGACCACCAAGTTGCCGATGGCGGTCGACTATTTGCTCGCCGAACTGAATCACAGCGGAAGCATGGCCGAAGCGATGCACCGCTTGCCGCACTACTTCACTCCTTTTCAGACGTACCTGATCGGCCAATCGGAAGACGACCAAGGCCGTATCGACATTTACTCGGTGTTGGCGATTCTGAAATTCGAAGCCACGTTTCGGGCCGAGGGCGCGGCGCCGGTTTCGTTGTTTCTGTTCCAGTTGGAAGTGCTCTGTCGAAATCGTCTTGGTTACGACGAAGGTTTGCGAGCAATGGCTGGCGACCCGTTTTATCCTGAGCAGTGGCGAACGTGGATGATGGATGCCCGCCGCAAGATTGGCTTCGTTGACGTCGCTGATCTTATCTATGTGCACAGCGAACATTACGTCAATAAAGCGGGTGCGAATTCCAACGCCGAGGCTCCGCCGTCGATTCTGTTCGGCGAAAAGGAGGGGCGAATCGCGTTGGCCAACCGTCGCAAGGATCCATTGTTTCTGTTCGCTGCATTGCAACGACAATTGAACTATCCGAAAGTGCCGCGTCCAGAACGTGCCGATCCGAACAAGGATCTGGTGCCCCGACTCGTTAAAACAGTCGAGCAGCTAAAGGTGCGAATGAAACTTTTGGAGGACGAGCAACGGGATTCTGGTATTAATTTGCAGCAATTCTACGGAAATAATCGGCCCGGAGCGGGGCCCAAGTCACCGCAATAAGTGCCTGAAATGGAAGAAAATGTGGCTTTAGGCCGACTTCGCGGACCTTAAGGACGCAGAAGGTGCTGCATTCTAAATGGCCCCGCATTTACTCTGGTGCCCTCCAAATCGCTTGCTAGAATTCCACACTTGTGAAATTCCAGGCCGCTGACGGCGGCGCCTTGCCGATTGGATAGCTCGGCGTTTTTATTCCACAGATGTTCAATAGAGATTTGCAATTTTTGTCATCAGCGCTGTGCTGCGTTGAAACCAGATCGATCTTATTCTTTCAGCGGAAACGCTTCCCCCAATGTCTCGACGAGATAAAATCCTTGCCCTGCGTGATGGCGACCCCCTGGTCTTTCCGTCCATGCTGATGTGCGACTTTGCCAATCTTTCCAGCGAGTGTCAATCGTTGGAGGCTGCGGGATTCAAGGCCCTGCACCTGGATGTCATGGATGGCGTCTTCGTCCCGAATTTTTCTTACGGGATGACAATCGTCAAAGCATTTCGCCAGGCGACCGACCTGCCGCTGGACGTTCACCTGATGATGACCGGGCCTGAAAAATATATCCAACAGTTCCATGACGTCGGCGCCGATGCGATTACGTTTCATATAGAAGCTGTTGACGACGCGGCGAAAGTTATCGACCAGATTCACGAACTTGGCATGGCAGCCGGCGTGGCGGTCGATCGGGACACGCCGATTTCCGAGATAGCGGATGTCGCAGCACGTTGCGACCTGGTGTTGGTGATGACGATCAAAGCCGGATTTGGTGGTCAGAAATTTATGCCCGAGTTGCTAAACAAGTTACACGAAGTACGTGAGGTCGCGGGCGAAGGGCCCGTGCTTCAAGTCGATGGCGGAGTCAACGAAACGACGATCGCCCAATGTGTCGAGGCCGGCGCCAAATGGATGGTGGTTGGGTCAGGTGTCTTCAAACACGACGATTACCAGGCTGCTCATCAAAAGCTGATCGAGCAAATGTGCCTTGACCAAAAGTAACCGGGGAACCTAGATGTTACGAATTCTGTTAGTCCTGCCAGGTGCCACGGATCTTGATTCACAAGGGCGGATCAAAGGGTCTCTGGACTTGCCGATGAATGCCAACGGCAATGAGCAGGCGCGTGAGACGGCCGACGAGTTAAGCGACGAGGCAATCGATGTCTTGTATTCGTCGCCCTGCCTTTCGGCACAGCAAACCTGCGAGCAACTTTCTCGCGATGGTCAAATCAAAATCAAGGTGATCGACGAACTTCGCAACCTGGATCGCGGCTTGTGGCACGGCAAGTTGATCGAGGAGCTGAAAGAGTCACAACCAAAAGTGTATCGCCAATGGCAGGAGCAGCCGGAAACGGTACGGCCGCCAGGCGGAGAGACTTTGGACGAGGCACAAAAACGCGTCAAGAAGTTCTTGCGGCGGATTCGCAAGCGGCACAAATCAGGTTCAATTTCGCTGGTCGTGCCCGAACCAATGGCCAGTATCGTACGCAGCCAGTTGGAATCGGTTGAATTCGGTGACCTGTGGCAGGCAGAATGCAACTGTGGCAGTTGGGAGGCGATCGAGGTGGCGGCGGAGACTTCTCGCTGAATTCCTGGCTTTGTTCGGCCATACTCACGTGTTGGAACTGGTACCACTTTCAGCGCTCATTCAGCACCTCGTACCGCAATTAAACCCGAAACATATTCACGCTTTGGGATGATTTGGTCATTTGCGGCGATTTGGTCATTTGCGGTGCAATGCAACCTTGATCATTTGCCGTCATCCGTGTCACAATAAAACCCAGACAAACACAACCGAAATACAACATTCCGCATGTCGGTAATTGAAAATAAAGTGAACGACCCCAGCCCGCATCGACGGCCCAAACGCGGAGTCCCTGAAGGACTCTGGATGCGTTGTCCAGGGTGCAGCAAGGCCATCTTCCGCAAGGAAGCCGATAAACGTCAGGGCATTTGTCCGGACTGTGATTTCCATTTCTACGTGTCCGCCAAGACCCGCGTCGAGCAGATGTTGGATGCCGGCACGTTCGAAGAATGCGACGCTGAATTGATGCCGGCTGATCCGCTGGAATTCGTCGACAAAAAACCGTATGCGAAACGTCTGGTTTCCGAACAAGCCCGCACCGGATTATCTGATGCAGCTTTGACTGGTACCGGAATGATTCGCGCTCGTCGTGTTGCCGTTGGCATTACGGACTCTGCCTTCATCATGGGCAGTATGGGGTCGGTCGTGGGCGAAAGGCTGACTCGATTGATCGAGCGTGCCACGGAGCAGGATCTGCCGTTGATCATCGTCAGTGGGTCCGGCGGTGGTGCCAGAATGCACGAGGGAATTCTGTCTCTGATGCAGATGGCCAAAGTGTCCGCCGCGTTGGCTCGCTATGACAAAGCGGGCGGACTGTACATCTCTGTGCTGACGCATCCGACGATGGGTGGCGTAGCAGCCAGTTTTGCCTTGTTGGGTGATGTGGTGTTCGCTGAGCCAAAAGCGCTGATCGGATTCGCTGGCCCGCGTACAATTAAAGCGACGATTCGCCTTGAGTTGCCCGAAGGCTTTCAAACCAGCGAGTTTCTGATGAAGCACGGGTACATCGATCGAATCGTGCGACGACCAAATTTGAAGTCGGAAATTGCCCGCACGATTGATTACTGTGGCAAGTAGTCGTTGATCATCAGTCGATTGATTATCGTCGAGAGTATTTGATTCTTCGCTTTTCTGTTTCCTCGATAGCAAGCCATGGGTATTTTTGACAAATTCAAGGACATGCTTCAGGGCTCGGGAACCGGTCGCCTTGATATCACTGCGCGTTTTGAACTCGAGCGACATTCTTTCAGCGGGACGATGTCCAAGTTTCGCGTGGCCAGAGAAATTGAAACCAACAAGCGCATGGGCCTGAAGCTGCTGGACGCCGAAAAGCTGAAGACGTTTAATGATCGATTCAAAGGTCTGAACAAGCCTCCCGAGGCCGAGATCGGCCTGAAGATCAAACACGAACGTGTCGTCGAGACCTACGAATTCGGGCTGACGACCACTGGCCAGGAATTCATTTTGATGGAGTATGTACACGGCCCTGGATTGAATGCCGTGATCAAGGATAAGAAACGTCGCGAGGAACTGAAGCCGGTGCGGTTGCACTTCATACGGCAGATGTGCGAGAGCATCCAGGCGGTACACGACGCGGGGTTCATTCATCGTGATGTCTGCCCCAGGAATTTCATCGTGAATCACGATATGAAATGGCTGAAGCTGATCGACTTTGGCTTAACGGTTCCCAACGAACCCGAGTACCGCCAACCAGGTAACCGAACGGGAACGCCCCAGTACATGGCTCCGGAAATTGTTCGCCGCCGCGAAACTGATCCTCGCGTCGATATTTTTGCTCTGGGCGTCAGCTTCTATAAGATGTTGAGCTTCGAACACCCTTGGGCTTCGACCGATACGACCGGCATGGCGGCGTTGGTGCATGATCAAAAGCCTCACAACGACATCCTTCGGCATCGACCGGACTTGCATCCCAAACTGGCTGACATGGTCAACAAGTGCCTTGCTCCGCTGGCCGACAATCGTCCTGAATCAGCTAAGAAGATTCTACGCATGATCAAGGATGTAGAAACCGAAACGGTTTAGAAGTTGTAGCGGCGCGGGATGCGTTTAATACCAGCACAAAGCGCAAGAGCGCAAGCGAGTGGTTTGGCGTCCTGGAACCACTCGCTTGCGCTTCGAGCTTGTATTTCAGGCAAAGGTCAGTCTGTTTTGAAAGCTTGCATGGTCGCCTGCGGCTTGCCGTAAACGAATTAGGCAAGAGATCGCCATACGGAAAAAGCCTCGCGGAATCGAGAGGATTCCACGAGGCTTAATTTATGTTTCGTCTGGCGTAGCAGGATTAACGAATTCTAGCGATTCATTTCGAAACCCAGGAACAGGCTGTGATTGTCGATGTCAACGTCTACGCCGCCGAAGTCGAATTCACTAGCCAGGTAACGGTACTCAACAAAAGCCTTTGATCCAGTTCTCAATTGTCGCGAGAAACCAGTGATTGCCTGGTAGGAGAACGCAGTATCAAAGACGCTGGCTCCCAACGTGTCCGACTCAGCATCTGCATACGTCAAGCCAACACCACCACCAGTGTAAAACTGAGTGTTGTTGATGCGGATGAAGTCCAGATCAAACAACACGTTGTACATATTTGAAACCTGCCGGATCGTACCGGTGTCACCGAAACTTTCGAGTGAGTTGTCACGGAAACTAAATTCTACCTCGACACGACGATTTCCATTGCGGCGCCCCAAAGCAAGACCGGCTCCCCAGCCTTCTTCGAAATCGGCAACAGTGTTTTGCTCATTCAGGTTTTCGATGAAATTGATTCCACCAAAAATACGTGTGAACCGGCAGGGTCCGCAGGCAGTACCACAACCGCCATCGCCAGCGAAATAGTTTTGGCCAACGGCACAGCCACCGCCATCACATCCTCCACCACCAGAATCGCATCCGCCACCGATCGTGCCGCCGGTTACTGCACCACAGCCACCGGAATCGCATCCGCTACCGATCGAACCACCATAACCACCAGTTGCCTGGCCGACACCGCAACCAGTACATCCTGAATCACATCCCTGAGCCCATGCGGTTGACGCAGAGAGTGCGAAAGTCAGCACGGCTGTTAACAAAATATTCTTGAACATTTGAATTCCTTTTCTCTACCGTCTGGAAACTCGGTAATTCTCAGTCGCCGAGTCAGCATCCGGGTGATGTATCTATCCTTGTTGTCGCAGCAGCCGTCTGTGACATCTGCGACATTCCGTTCTACTCGCAATATCGAGCTCAAACGGGAATTTCATAAGAAATGATGTAACCCTTGGAAGGGATTTCATCAGTATGCAAGATACAATCGATCAATTCGGAAAACTTTACCAGGCTCTGCTTGCCTGACCGGTAAAGTTTGACGATCAGAATGACACGAATTTGTTATCCGCGAAAGCGACGGACCGATTTTTGCTTGAGCGCAAGTAGAAAGACTTCGTGGCGACCGTACGCCAGTTGTCGCGTCTTGACGAATTTGAACCCCCACGATTTCACTCGTTCCACAAACGACGGCAACCCTTCCACCATTTCCGGCTTTGAAAACTTCAGGGTAAGTAACAAGCCACGAAACCGCGTGTGTTGGCTGGAGGTAAGAGCCTCGACTGTATCCAGGCAATGAGTAGGAGTGACGTTGCTGTCGACCAACAACCACGAGACCTTTGCCAA
>CAZPOL010000054.1:18545-33411 GCA_964588195.1 uncultured Pirellulaceae bacterium
GGCAATGAGTAGGAGTGACGTTGCTGTCGACCAACAACCACGAGACCTTTGCCAAATCGCGATGGGGTACTTCCTTGCCACGCATTTTCAAATGCACCAGTCGTTTGTGTTTTTGAATCGACTTGTCCAGGTCCGCCGGGTCGATGGCGATGACGTCGGCGCCCAGTTCCAGCAACCGTTGGCAACTGCCACCAGGAGCACTGCCGATTTCGGCACAGGTGTCGCCACGCGTCACATTGACGCCCGACCACATCAACGCTTCGCAAGTTTTCATGTAGGCGCGGCTGATCATCTTTTCCGGGTTCGGCAAGATCGGGATCCCGCCGGGCCAGCGCTGTTGCAGTGATCCAGCCTTGTGCCAGCCGATCCACCAAAGCCCACTGTCGACCCGAATCACATCGACGATCAATTGATCGGCCTCCGTTACCCGATTGATTTTTGGGCCTCGCTTGCCCGATTCCAACATTTCGGCGAGCTTCGCCACCTCGACATCTGAAACCGAAGGCTGATCCTTCGTCTTGTCCACCCAATCACGTTGCCAGACATGGATGTGTTTTGCGTTACGGCGCTGCACGACCTCCAGTACCTTTTCCTGGACTTCTCTCAACGACTCAGAATCAACTTTCAACTCTGACCAGCCATAGGAGCGAGCGAAGGTCAGTGGCAAATTGAATCGATCGGGCAAGTCACTGGTTAATTTGTATGTAAGAAAGCCGGGGCGTGAAAACGCCGGCGCAAGTTGAGGGCACGAACTGGCGATCTCTTTCTTGCAGAGTGCCTGGCTGTCTGGATTGCAGACGATATAGACAAAGCGACTTTGATCGCTTGAGTCGGATGGAACAGATGCCGCTTCCCCTGAAACGCTGGATGCGTCGGGTTGGCCAGCAGGATCACTGTTGGTCATGGATTACCTGGTTCTGGACGTGCCACTTTCTAACAGAAGCATCGTCGGTCCGGGTCATCTCCCCGATACGATCTCCTTTGGCAATCACAGTAACACCAGCTTCGGTAACCGTCAAACCTCGGTTTTGATCTTCTTCGGCATTCAGGCCGATTCTTGTTCCTTCCGGAATCACTACGTCTTTGTCGATGATCGCTCTTTTGATCGTCGAATTCTTGCCTACCACGACGCCATCCAACAGGATCGATTCGGTAACCACCGAGTTGTCATGCAGTCGGACATCACGCCCGATGACTGATCGTTCGACGACCGCACCTGAAATGATCGTGCCGGGACAAACGATGCTGTCCAGAGCACAGCCGATGCGCGAGTCCTGTTGCTGGGCCCGTTTTGCCAATTCCGGAAATGCCATGTTGGCCAGGTCGACGTTGTCGGCTGGCTTGCTGCCAAAAACAAATTTGGGCGGCGGTGAATTGGTCTGCCAGGTGCGGATCGGCCACGACTGGTCGTACATATTCAGTTGCGGGTCGATCGAGACCAGGTCCATGTTGGCCTGGTAGTAGGCGTCCAGCGTGCCGACGTCTCGCCAATAAGCCGAATCCTTGTTGTTGATGCAATCGAATGGATAGGCGATTACTTTGTGCGAGTCGATCATCGAGGGGATGATGTCACGTCCAAAGTCGTGCGAGCTGTGTGGCAGGTTGGCGTCATTGCAAAGTTTCTCGAACAGGACTCGAGCGGAAAAAATGTAGATGCCCATGCTGGCCAGGCACTGGTCCGGGTTTCCAGGCATCGGCACGGGTTGGTCGGGCTTTTCTTCAAAGCCAGTCAACTGTTGATGCTCGTCGACCTCCATGACACCGAAATTCATTGCTTGCTGCGGCGACACCGGCAAAGCACCGATCGTCAGGTCGGCTTTGGTCTCAAGGTGTTGCAACAACATCGCCCGATAATTCATCTTGTAGATGTGATCACCGGCCAACACGACGACGTAGTCAGGTCGCTCTTTTTCCAAAGCGTAGATGTTTTGGTAGACCGCATCGGCGGTGCCCTGGTACCAGTGCTCGTCGATACGTTGTTGTGGCGGGACGATATCGATGAACTCGCCCAACTCTGAACAGAAGAAGCCCTGCCACCCACGATTGATATGCCGGTCAAGACTGCGCGCCTTGTACTGAGTCAGCACCAGCATCTTCTTGATGCCGCTATTGAGACAATTCGAGAGCGCAAAATCGATGATGCGGTAGATGCCACCGAACGGCACCGCAGGCTTGGCGCGATCTCGAGTCAATGGTTCCAGACGAGACCCTTTTCCACCAGCAAGGACAACTGCTACGACATTTTTCATCTGATCGACATCCGTGTTGCTGTTTGCATTGTTCGCATCCAAATCTTCGCAAAGATAGCAGGACAGTGCAACGGAGGATCGGTTGGCAACCAATTGTGAGGGAGAAGACCAGCGAAGAAAATCGTAGGCAGGCTCGATCAAAACCGGGCAATCGGATAAGGCACGAGCGATCAAGAAGCGTAAACGCATCGGGCGGTCGGCCCGTCAATATTCCGTCCGACAAATTGCGGCTGCTACTCGGCAGCACTATCCGAAGAATCGGCGGCTTGTTCGGCTGCTTTTTTCTTCAAGCGGTGGTACTCGCGAGCCAATTCCTTCGCGGCATCGTTGGTGCTCTCTTTGTCCGTTCGAATGGCGCTGGTGACGGCCAACATATCGAACATCGCAAGGAAAAAAATCATCACGGTCAGTGTCAAGGCGCAGGTCACAAGGATCGCCCAACTGACCATCCGGTCGGCCCAATAATCGCGGAAGTGGAAAAGACCGATTACAAAGCCCAGCACGGCAATGCAAGTGCTGGTCAAAACGCGTCTGCGGAGTTGATTCCACAGGAACCGTTTCTTGTGCTCGTCTTCTGCCTTGTCGGTTTCCTGACGCCAGACGTGCAGATGCCGAAGCACCAAAATGACGCCCGTGGCACAAGTCACGATTCCAACAACAAGCTCTTTCAACGTGGTACCTTGATAATTTTTAGCCAATGCAACAACACGGTCCCCACCTTGCCCAATGAATCCGCTGAGCATTTGTCGGGCGTGTCTTCTTCAGTGTGCCAATAGGTGTTTTCGCGACCGACTGGATAATCGAAATCGATGATGTCCACGGTCGGGATTTTGGCGATCTCATTCAAGGGTAAATGATCATCCCGGATTTCATAGCGAGTTCTCGGGATGAATTCCTTGATCTCCAGGTCCTCGGCAGCTTTCCAAATCTGTCGCGAGGTTTCCCGTGCGTACTTGTAACTGTTCTTTTCGTGATACAGCTTCAAGTCCCTGTCTCCAATCATATCCACCAGGACTCCCGCAGAATAGCGAACGGGTGGCGGATTGGCTGCATATTGTGTAGCAAAATAAGTAGAACCAAGAAAAAGCGCGTCGCGAGGACGTTCGTAGACGAATTCCTCACCATCAAAAAACACGAAATCAACTCCGTATTCTGATTCCAGGCCAGGGATGTAACGCCCGAGTTCACAAAGCAGGCCCACACCGCTGGCTCCATCATTCGCGCCCACGAATAAGCCACGTGGATTGAATTTGTCACGGTTCGGAAACGGCAGCGTGTCGTAGTGACAACAAATCAACACGCGATGTTCCCGTTCCGGGTGCCAGCGCACGATCAAGTTATTCAAGGTTACTGGATTATGAGAAATCGGATCATTGACCGTGAAGGTTTGGTCGTAGACGGTTGCGTCAAGGTTTTCGAAATGGTCACGAAGGATTCGCTGCTGCAACAGCATGCCTTCAGAACCGCTGGTTCGCGAACCGATGTCGCACAGAGTTTCCAAAACCATGAAGCCGAGTTCACCGGTCAGCCGCTCGGGCAGCGACGTGTCGTTGATGACGATCCCTTCGCGACTGACTTTAAAGCGTTCGGTGCTGGAGTTCGCGTGGCCGGTGCGGATTTGTTGCTGTTGTTGTTGCCGCTGCTGCTGTTGATTCGTTTGTTGCTGGCGATTTTCTTGTTGCCGTTGAGCGTGACAGGTCGTCGTTAAATTGGCCTGCAATACGATGGCGAAACAGGTCACCAGCCACAGCAAACTGCGGTGGCTTCTACTTTGACGATTCCCTGAACCTGCGCGTCCCCATAACGAGCCGACGGTCGAACGAGTCGGCGAAGTAGTGGCTGGTCGAAGGAGATTCCAGATTGACATGCTATCACTCTAGTTAATCAAGTTAATCGGCTGTTAACAGTTCGATCATACCGAAATTCAGGGCGTCACCAAACGCGAAAGTGAGCGGAAATTGCGTCCAACGTGAGACGCTGGGCACCAATATTCGCCGTTAATCGTGATTTGTCTTGAATCGAACGGCTGGAATTGCCTAGACTCCTGAGCCAATCAGCCGTGGGTGACAACCGCTGGTCGTCCAGGACAGCTGGTCACTGGTGTTGATTTGGTGATTCACAGACAAGAGAACATTCCAGCAACAATTCAAAAATCACAAGGAAGTGAGATGATTGACGTTCAGGAAATTGGTCGGCTACACCAAAAGACGGTCAGCGATTGGCACGAGCAAGAGATCTCCAATCCTTACTCGGGGTTGTTGGAGTTCGTTTGCGACCAACACAGTTTCAACTTTCGTTTGTGGCACCAGGAAGACATCGCCCGCAGTCCCGTCGCTGACGACCAAATGATCGCCGACGTGAAACGCAAGATCGACAAACTCAATCAACAAAGAAACGACTGGATTGAAAAGATCGATGACTTTTTGACGCGGATGCTGGAAGAAAGAGGCGTCACGGGTAACGAATCGTCACCGATCAATACCGAGACACCTGGCAGTGTGATCGATCGTCTGTCGATTATGGAGCTACGAATCTATCACATGGAGGAGCAGTTGCAGCGGTCCGACGCCGATGCCGCTCATCGCGATTCGGTGACTGCAAAATTGTCGCTTTGCCAGATTCAGCGATCGGAATTGTCGAATGCATTGCAGCAATTGCTGGATAATATTGCCAACGGCCAGGTGCGCCATCGTACCTATCGTCAAATGAAGATGTACAACGACCCGGCACTGAATCCGTATATCTACGATAAGGACAAGGTCTCGCAGGAAACTGGCCACAATGATCAGCAAGCGGGCAGCACCCCCGTTCGCCGCGCCGCGTAGCCAGTTGGTTTTTAGGCCATTGATCTGTTTGCAATTGATCTGTTAAAGGCCTGGTTTCCGAGTCAGCCGTTTTGGCGATAGCCACGGTTTTTCGAATGTTCGACCGTGGCCCAAATTGCTGTTTGGAATGTATCGCCCCTTCCAGGATTCTGCTGCCACCCCATTCGGGGTTAAAGTAAGTAGCTGGATTCGCCAGAATTCAGGTCGTTCCACAAAAAAACCGAAGTCTGGCGAATCCGGCTACACGTCTTGATTTTCACCACGCTTAGCTGGATAGGACGGCGAGTGCAGCGAGGGGTCAGGTTCATAACCGATCAGCGTCTGATAAAACGGCGGCGTGCAAAATGGAGGGTGCGGTTGGACGCTGTCTGGCCAGAAATGTTCTTTTGCGATTCGCGCGGACATATCGCATCTAGTATCATTTATTTTCCGATTCAAACTGACGAAAATTCGCTACCCGCAATTGGAATTCGCGCTAGAATTTGCATTCAGTCGTGCCACTCGACCGCACGCCATTCCGTCAGATGAAAAACCCGCACCCACGCTAATACCTGATGACCCAATCGGTTTCAAAACCAGACGAAAAGCAACCAGCCAAGCACGAATCGACCACTGCCAACCAGTCCGCGGTCGATTCAGCAGGCTCGGCTGACGGTTCCGTTGCAACGACTGCGAACGAATCCGCGTCTTCCGATTCGTCCACGACGGACGACAGTAAAACTTCCGAGACTGGCACGTCACGCAAAATTCGCAATCACAAATGGGCGTGGAAATTGGGTTGTTGTGCCGTGATTGCCATGTTCAGCAGTTGGCTGGTTCCGCGGATCACGTTTGTGTTTCATACGATTGCTAACTTTCAACTGCAACTGGTTGCGTTGGTTATGATCACAGTCTTTTTCATGTTGCTCAGTCGCAGGTACCTGGCCGCGTTCGTGTTGGCGGCATTGGTGGCGCTGCCGACGTACCATTTGGTGAAGTTGTATTTTCCCGCCAGCGATTCGGATGAAAATAGTGCTGAGGTCGCCGCCACAGGCGAATCGACCAGGAAAATTCGATTGATGACCTTCAACGTTTTGAAGAGCAATGATCGCTACGAAGATACGCTGAACTTGATCCGTGAGGTCGACGCCGATGTTGTGGGTTTGCTGGAATTCAGCGGGCCCTGGCAACGGTATTTTGAAGATAAATTGTTGGAGGAGTATCCGTATCGGGTCGGACCGAAGATAGGGAAATGCGTGCTGAGCAAGTTTCCGATTGGCGAAATCCCCACCCGCATTTCAAACGCCAATCCCTGGTTTAACGGATGGCTGGAGACGCGGTTTTGGGTCGACGATCAAATGGTGCATTTTATCTTGACGCACACGCTGTCGCCAAAGAATCACAGCCGGCTGGTAGAACGAAACGGCCAATTCAAAGGACTCGGGCAACGTAGTCAGGTAATTTCTCAGTACATGCATGTTGTGTTAGCCGGCGACTTTAACGGCACAACGCACGACTACGAATTGAGTACGCTATTGGATTACTGCGAGTTCAAGGATAGTCGGCAGGGGTTCGGGTTGCAGAACAGCTGGCCCACCTGGTTCTGGCCGATGAGCATCTGCATCGATCAATGTTTCGTCAGCAAATTAGTCCGCGTCCACGATCGCAAACGCGGGCCTGACGTCGGTTCGGATCACTTGCCCATCATCGTGGAATTATCTTTCGGCACGCACGAAGTCGTTCAAAAGCCGCATCCGCGTTTACCGCCGAAATCACCCAGTAGCAAATAGGGCGCGATGGCTAGGCTGCTTTGCGAGTCCTTGCGTCGATATTGATCGGAACTGAAAACGGTTGCCTGGTCGCTCTATTGTCGCGCAGGCGGTTGGCTGCCAGGGCACGGCAACACGAATCGACGACCTGGTCGACGGTGATCGTGGCCATCGCCATGTTGGAGGCGTTGCGTCTTTCACGACTGGTTCCGGCGTGATACTTGTTTTGAATGGCGAAATGGTGGGTCCCGTATGCTCCGGAATCCTGAGGGCGAGTAGGGCCGTATAGGCCAACGCATGGTGTGCCCATGGCGGCGGCCAGGTGCAAGGGGCCCGTATCACATCCGACGAATAAATTGCCCAACGCTAACATCGCTGCCAGTTGTTGCAAGTCCGTTCTGGGAGCCAGAATGGCGGCGCCCTCTGCGGCTCGGCAAATCGACATCGCCATTTCCAATTCGCTGTCGCCGGCCCAGGTAACGACTGTCACAAGTTTGGTTTTTTCGTGGAGCCGTTTGGCGACATGTCCAAATCGCTCGGTTTCCCATCGCTTCGAAGGCCAGCTGGCTCCGGGATTACAGATGATCACCGGGTCGTTCTTCAATCCTCGTTCATTTAGAAAATTTTCAGCATGGTCGTATGCGTCTTCGCGAATCGGCAAGTCAAAAACGGCACGCTCGGGCACATCGATGTCCAAACACGGCAACAATTCCAGAGTGCGATCCACGAGATGACTCGATTCAGGAAGCACCGTTTGGTTGTTGAACCAGGGCGAGAGTTCACGACCATGTGGTCCTCGGAAACCAATACGCTTAGCCGCGCCAGACAGCCGCGCCAGCATGGCACTCTTGGCGATACTTTGCGGGTCAATCGATACGTCGAAATTCCATTGACGCAATTCGCGGCGGACCTGCCAGATCGTGCCTGGCCGCTTCATCCATCCTTTGGGGATGGTGATCAACTGGTCAACGTCCGGGTGTCCGTCAAGCAACTGGGTGGTCGGTTTTTCAACGGCCCAGGCAATCCAGGAATCCGGTTTCGCCTGGCGGATCGCTTTGACCAGTGGCAAAGTCAAAATGCAATCGCCAATATGGCTCAAGCGGCAAATGAGAATGCGGGTTCGCGCTTTGGAATTCACTGTGTTCGACATGATTGTTCCGTCATGGACTGGATACCTGACGAAACTATAGATTCCCACCGCAACAGGACGGTAGTGCAAACGCCAAAGATGAAGGGAACCTAATGCATAGTGCTAGCGGTCGTGAGTCTTTGGTCGTTGCTTGATTCGCAACGCAATTGGCAAGGTCCAACGGCCGGAACGGGTAGAGTGTCCGTGGTCACGACCTCAATTTGCTTTGTCGCGGCTGGCGGGTTAGCCCTCCCCCGCTTCGTCGTCTTTCTTTTCTTCCGCATCCTCTTCTTCCGCTTCCTCTTTTTCCTCGCCCCAGTTGGGGTCGATTGTGAACTCGATGTTTGGTCGAGGCGGAATTCGGTAGCGAACATCTTTCATGCGAGTGTCGGAGTCTTCATCGAAGTCAGCTGAAACTGGAAGTTCATCAGCGGTCTGCGGTTGTTCGGCTCGTTTATCAACGATGTCTTGCAGCACGAAATCACGAGGCCAATCGTCTTCGCCGGCGACTTCGCGAACAATCCGGTAATCTACCATGTTGAAGGTCACGTCATCCATCAGCGGTCCAAAGGTCAACTGAGGATACTCATCAACGATTTCGGCCCACAACGCGAAGGACTCGTCAAACTTCTGGATGGAACCAGGCAAAGTCTGCGCCTCGCCAGTCACCGGATCGCGAAGTTCGTACTCATCGAATATGGATTGGTCACGCAGTTCGATCGCGTCGAATTCTGCCTGCCGGGCGGCGATGCCTTTGGGAGAGCCCTCGACTTGAGATTGCAGTTTCCAGTGTTCGTAGTTGACCGTGGTTCGGAAATAGGTTCCCAGGCGAACCTTCATCGCTTCTTCGACGAGCGGACGCATGATTTCACCGAGTTCAGTTTGCTTGTCGGAGGGGACCATCTGCGAGATTTGTTGGTCGACGCCAATGTCGGCACCGTAGAGGGCGCCGTTCAGTCTCTGAACTTGCTCGAATTGTTCGTCAGTCAAGGAGTCAACCGGTTGGTTCAAAAGCAAGCGTTCTTCGTCAGTGAACCTGGCGAGTCGTTCTGCCAGGATTCGGTTCCGTTGTCCCGGCACCAGGGCGTCCAGGCGACTACGTAGATTTTGAATCTTGGCACTGGCCGAAATCATGCTCTCCATCGTGGTTTCGACTTCGTTGAACACGTTCAGCGAGCGGTTTCCGAAATCCAGCCATTCCTTGTGGGCGCGATTCCAGAGTTCGACGGTGTATTCGTCAGCACGGAATTCGGACTGCAATGACAGACCCATGTTGCGTAATTGCGCGGGCTTGTAGTTGTAAAACAACATTTCCTTACGTCGTCTTTCGACCGGGCCGGTTTCATCGATTCCGACTTCAACCATCTTGATCGAACGGTCGTACCATTCGTAGGCCAACAGCCAGTGGTCGGGGCCATAAGGCGTGTTAATGTTTTTGATGTCAACGAACTTGCTCATCTCATCGTGGAATGTCGTATCGTTGCGGAACAGGCTGCGGTATTGAATCCGTTCGTCTGCTGTGCCGAACTTGTTTCCGCAAAAGAATCCCAGCGTGTCGATGATCCGGTGATCACGGCGGTTGTAACGAATGCCGGTCGTCAGGAACTCGATACCCTTCTTAATCCAGCGGTATCGTTGCTCGTAATCATCGAATTCAACGGCGGTGTTGTATGACAGGTTGTGTCCCTGGAATTCCCAAACCTTGATGAAGTTCGGTTGGATCTTGACCAGCGAATTAAGTGTTGACGAGAACGTATCCCATTGTTTCTTGTCCTTCGCATCCATCGCCTTCATCCACAGGACGTTGACCGCGATGCCACGCAATCCCAGCGAGGCCAGTTTCATGGTCTCGCTGCCCGGATCGATTTCGGACAACAGAGCCTGGGACAATTCATGCTTGTCTCGCAATGACGAGAGTACACCGCCGGGGTCGCTGACCGCATTCTGTTTATCGCGAGTCGCCGGTCGGCTGACCAATGACAACGGAATCAACAAACCGCCAATGATGGCGATGTAAAGAACTTTACGACCGAAACTTTTGGATTGGTTCATGCTGCCAATTCTCTCGTCTTAAGGCAAAAGTATCCAAGCAATGTAAGACCCAGGCAAAACGCCCCGGTAATGGCGACCGCTACAAACAGACGGTCGTTGTCGACGAAGTATCCGTGAGTCAAAAAGTCGGAGAAATCGAGTTTGACGAAGTTGGGAACGATCTTGGTGACCGTTCCGACCATCGAGACGAAGACCCAGTCGATCCGCTCCATGATGGTGGTTCCGAGCGATTCAGGGAATGGCGTATTTACGTTTCGTTGAGTGATCAAGCGGATGAACGATTCAATTGGACCGCCACCTTCGATGTCAAACGCCGCAAATTTGCTGAGCCATTCCGAAAAGAATCCAAAGACGATAGTGCAAAGAGTTGCCATCATGACGACCGGTGAACTAAGGAACGTGCTGAAGGCGACGCCCAGGCAAATCACAATCATCATTTGTAGCCAGATGCCGATATAGCCCTTGGTGAAATTCCACCAGTACGGCTTGTCGGTTGCCCGGAAGTAAATGTCCGCGCGAGCCATCCCAAGGTACTGGCCCTGGTCGACACAGCGAACGGTCAATTTCAGTTTTCCGTTTTTGGCGAAATCATCGAACAAGTCGTACTCGCCGCTGCCGATCAGTTCTCCCGATGGATCAAAGATCTGGCCAGGGATTTTGCGAGGAATCGCTTTGACCTGGACTTCAAATTCTTTGGACTCAAATTCCAGTTGATCGGAAACGAAGCGGTTGCCCGTTTCATCGTCCGGACCAAAGCTGGACTCGAATTGCAATCCGACACGGATTCGCTGGTAGATGTCGCCAGTGGTCGAACGGTAGACACCAAGCGTCAATTCCATAGGCAGCTTTTCCGGATTGTCGAAGCGTTCGGGCTTCATGTCGGAGAAAGTGTATTCGGAGCGAGAAAGCGTGACGCCACCAGAGATATAACCACGGTAGGACCATTGGTCACCGGTGCTGAACCCCTTGGCTTTGCGGTTTCCGTCCCGGTCGTAGAAGACCAGATTGTCGGCATACAACGGAACACGGGCGCGGAAGAATCCTCGAGCGGCGCCGAGTTCCAGGTTGGCGTTCTTCAACAAGTCGGCGGTGTCGTCATCGGCCGATGCGTCCAGTTTGTCGGCGATCGAGATTTTGTGAGTATGTCCGCCAATTTCGGCGACTTCCAGGCGTTCATAAACGATCTTGTCGCCACGTGGAATTTCGCGAATGACCGAGTCCATGTTGATCGGCTTGGGGGCGTCCTTGTCACGGATGTCCTCCAACACCTCAACCCAGTGCGTGTGTCCTGAATCCAGTGTGGTCAGCGATTCCAGAATGGCGTTGTCCGATGCACGGTGACCTTTGCCGATCTTGTCGACCTTGGTGAACACATATTCATTGGCGTCATTGCTGGCGACTTCGTGACTGTGCGACAGGCCTCGCCAGACAAACAACAGGCTGATAATGCCCATGACAACCAGCAATCCGGTACCAAGCGCCCCGAACCCGAGGATTCGCCCGAGGACGACTTCGCTGGTACGAACCGGTTTGGTGGCGACCGTGTAGATTGTTCGATTCTTGATATCTTCCGGCAAGCTAAACGCGCTGATCAACATCACCATCATCAGCACCAGCATTTGGGTGCCAAACATCACGAAGTTGATGTAAACGCGTTCCTGGTTTTCGGCGCCGGCAAGGAACCAGCCACCAAACAACAACGCCAGAGCGAAGATGCAGAAGGCGATCAGCAAGACTCGGCGGCGAATCGCTTCCTTGGCTGCCAACTTGGCGATGGCGTAGATTCGACGTGGCGAGCTACGGAACCAATCTGGTCCGGCGCCTGAGATGACTTTGGCAACCACATAAAATGCTTCGCCTGGACCATGTCGAAACGCAGCAACAAGGAATCCAAAGAATGTTCCTAGCAGGACGGCGGATAAAACCATCAGGGCGAACAAACCCAAAGCACCGATGTTGCCTTCGGCGCCGATCAACCACTGCATAATTTTGGGGAATTCTGTGACGACCACGGGTTTAGTTCTCCCCGTTTGAGGATTGTTTGTCGGCGACGGCTTCTTCCTGGACCATTCGACGTCCCGGTCGTTCTTCACTCTCGCGAACAATGTTCAGGAACAATTCTTCCAGCGAAGTACGCGGGTTTTCGACCGAAATCACATCGCCGCCATGCTTGCGAATCACGTCCTCGATTTCCGAGTGGGCTTCGGGGGATAAGCCTTTGGCGCGAATGGAGGTCTCGTCGCTGACTTGCAACAAGTCATTGACCGCCCCAAGTTCTTTCAGGTCACCTTGATACAGGATGGCGATTCGGTCGCACACGTCCTGCACGTCGGCCAACAGGTGGCTGCACATGATGACGGTTTTGTTCTGGGCCTTGAGATCCAGAATCATGTCCTTCATTTCCCGGGTACCCATCGGGTCCAGGCCGGAAGTTGGTTCATCCAGCAACACCAGGTCGGGATCGTTGATCAAGGCCTGAGCCAAACCGATACGTCGGGTCATCCCTTTGGAGTACTCTTTCAGTTGACGTTTTTTGGCACGCGCCAAACCGACTTGCTCGATCAGCATCGCCGATCGTTCCTTGCGAAGCTTGGCGGGCATGTCGAACAGTCGACCGTAGAAGTCCATCGTCTCTTCGGCAGTCAGGAATTTGTACAGATACGATTCTTCCGGCAGGTAGCCGATCCGTTCGTTCTTGGTCGTTTCGGTCGCGTCTTTGCCGAATACAAGAGCTCGACCGCTGGTTGGAAACAAGAGACCAAGCAGCAGTTTGATCGTCGTCGACTTGCCGGATCCGTTGGGCCCCAGCAGGCCAAAGATCTCGCCCTTGCGAACTTCCAGATCCAGAGCCTTCAAGGCTCGTACTTTTTGCCGGCCCCAAAAGTCGCGATAGACCTTGGACAGGTTCTGAGTCTCGATGATGATGTCAGGGTTATAGTCCGGGTTGGTTTGGACTAACTTGTCTTCTTTTTCAGATGCCTTGGCGGCCATCGATTGACTCCTGCGACCTGGTCGTTGAACAGGTTGTTAAAATTTGGCTCAGTTGAATTTTGGGCTCAGTTGTCGAAGTGTCTTGTGAGGGTATGGTCGGCACTCAGCGACAATAAATTACAACGATAGACTCTTGAGACACGAAACATTCTGGTTCGACGGCAACCTGAAACTAACGATTTCTACGACTTGCCTTGACTGGAAGTTCGTCGAATTCCCGATTCGGGTAAAATGAATTCAGAGTCCGTCCGTCAGGAACCGTTATAGATCGGCAAAACAAATTGGCAAAACAAATTGGCAAAACCGGGGCGAATGCCCCTTGAATGTGCGGCCTCTACTATAAAACACAGGACTGGTTTTTCAACCGACTAACACGCTTACAAAGTCCAGTTTGATCCGATCAAATGATCGTCCGGCCGTCGAATTCATCACATCTTCCCAGAAAGACGTTCGCTACTTCACTCGCATTCCAATCTTTGTCCCAAACTCGCTAGTTCAACTGCACATGCTGACCGATTCACCTGAAACGTTTGATAACCCTCAAAACGATCCAGAAAACGATCCAGAAAACAATCCCGATAACGACCCAAATGACGACTCGTGTCCCGAGCTGAGGGCCGAGCTGGACTTTGTGTTTGGTCGGATAAATTACGAACGAACCAACGCCGTCTCGTACCCTCGGCATTTCAAACTGGAATCGATGAGAAGGCTGTTGGCCGAGTTAGACGATCCTCAAACCAAATACTCAATCATTCACGTGGCGGGGACCAAAGGGAAAGGCTCGATCAGCCGCATGATCGCCGGCGCGCTGAACGAAGCCGGTATCCTGACCGGCATTTATAGCTCGCCACATATCGAATCCCTGCGAGAACGGTTCTCGGTCGGTGGCCAACTGATTACCGAAACGGAACTCGCCGACATGTTGGGGCAGGTTCGCCTGGCGGTTGTGCGTTTGGACGAACGAGCAGAACACGAAGGCTTTCGAAAAAACAGCTTCTTCGAAATCATGACCGCCACTGCGATGTTGCATTTCGCTAATCGTGGTGTCGAGAAAGTGGTCCTTGAGGTCGGGCTGGGTGGCCGGCTGGATTCTACCAACGTCTGCGAACCGGAATTATGCGTGATTACCAACGTCAGCCTGGACCATACGAAACAGCTCGGTGATACGACGGATCTGATCGCTCGTGAGAAAGCCGGGATTATCAAGCGAGGCGTGCCGGTGGTCAGCGGCGTTCGGGATCCGATTGCCAGGCGTGAGGTTCGTGAGACGGCATCGGTGAACAATTCAGACCTTGTCGAATTCGGCGAGGACTTTCATGTGCGGATCGATGCGTCGGCGAATCAGTCGCACCCGTCGATTCGGTTTGATACTCACGGAAATTTCCCGGAGCGGCACAGTTACCAGTGGAGCGGGCTGACGGTGAACTCCGCCGGCCAACACCAGGCGATGAATGCTGCCATCGCGATTGCGGCACTGAATATGTTGCCCGATCGGTTTCGAATCTCAGGACAGGCTATCCAAAGTTCGCTGGAAAAATTCACCCTGATTGGACGCGGCGAAGTAATTTGCAACCAGCCATTGATTGTGATGGACATGGCTCATAACGTGGCGTCCGTCGAGGCGTTGATCGGAATGCTGGATCGCTTGCATCCGAATCGGCAATCGGGAACGCGAAAATTGGTCTATGCCACCAGTCGCGACAAGGATGTGCCGGGCATGCTGAACAGGCTGTTGCCGTTTTTCGACCAGGTCGTCTTTACGAAGTTCATCGAAAACCCGCGGGCGATGGACCCAGCCGAGATTCTGGCGATCGCCAAATCGGTTCAGTCCGAATCGGTTCAGGTAACGGAGCAAGCCGAGACAGCCAAATC
>CAZPOL010000054.1:33511-35670 GCA_964588195.1 uncultured Pirellulaceae bacterium
AATCGGTTCAGTCCGAATCGGTTCAGGTAACGGAGCAAGCCGAGACAGCCAAATCAGCCGCGCTGTCCATCCAGCCCAATCCGCGCGAAGCCTGGCAGGCCGTTGTTTCGCCCGAATCGACCGCAGGCACCGAATCAGATCTGATTTGCGTGGCAGGTTCGGCGTTTCTGGTCGCCGAGACCCGGCCTCTGGCAACGGCCAGATATCGTCAGCAGCGGCAGAAGAAGGCGCTCAGCCATGATTCCAAACCGGGATAGAGCCCGGCATTTGGTTTGGCCGGGTTTGGGCGCCGTACCGCTACCCGGACTTTGTCGTTGATAGGTCGTTTTGGTTCCGCTAGACTACGGGACCGCTTGTTAGCGAATTTTTAATCGAATCAACCAACCAGGTATTTGAAGACATGGGCTGTAGCGAACGCCAGAAAGAGATTAAGCGAAGAAGAAAACGTCGGAAGCAACTTGAGGCGATCGAAAAGCGTTCCAAGAAAGCCTCCAGTTCCGAGAAAGAACTGTTGGCCAACAAGCTCCGGCGTATGACTCCGGGTGCCAACGAGTTGATCGAGCGCTTCGGATTGAACAAGTAGTTTGAACCGCTGGTTTGCATCAGTACGGTGCAAATTGAAAAAGATTTTGGGAGAGCGAGGCTCTGTCCGGGCAATTGATGATTGTTCGAGCAGCGATTCGCTCTCCTTTTTTATTGTACATCGCCGCTGGCAACAGAACCGCAAACAATGCACTCGCCTGAAGAGACTGACAAGGACGCGATCGAATTTTCGCCAAAGAAGATTTTTGGATGGACCATCGGAATTGAAGCGTCGTTGGTGCTGATGGCGTTCGGCGTCGCCTGGATGTTTGGGTTTTATGATCCGCAGCAACCGATCTCGTCATGGTTCGGTTCAGGTTGGATTGGTCAGCTGGCGATCGGGGCGATGCTGTCGTTGCCCATTCTGTATCTGGTTTTGGTTGTGATGCCACGCTGGAAATCGCTGGCAGACTTTTACAAGTTTGTTTATGCCGAACTCGCACGGATATTCCGAGGTATGAATGTGTGGCAGGTCGCCGCATTGTCGTTGGCGGCAGGCGTTGGCGAGGAAATATTGTTCCGTTGGTGTTTACAAGGCGGCTTGGCTGCCCGGTTTGGTCTGGGCGTCGCGTTGGCTGCGGCATCGTTAATTTTCGGAGCCGTGCACTTTCTGAACAAAACGTACTTCGTCCTGGCGACGGCGATGAGTTTGATTCTTGGTCTGATTTACTGGCGCTTTGGTCTATTGGCTGCGATCGCTTGTCATGCGATGTATGACTTTCTGGCTCTGCAGCATCTCCTCAAGGGAACTGCCCCAAATATAGAAAGGGAGTCATTGTAGAAAGGTGGTCACTGCCGACGTGTGCTTGACCTCCATCCGCCTCCGTCTGCCTTCATCCGCCTTTGGCTAATTCAATGCCATCTCAACGACACGCGTTTGATTGCGAGTCTCTTCCCGTTCGACTGGTCGTTGGTGCATTTTCCAATCAAGGTTCTTGAACATCTGTAAGAACTCGCGAGTCATCGGGCGACTGGGGTCTGACAAAAGAACGTGTCCTTCGGGTCGCAAGTGTCGGCGGAAGAACAGGTCCAACGGCGCGACCTCTTTGCGGTCATAAACGATGTCCGAACCGACAATTAAATCAAAACTCTGGTCCAGTTCCGTAGTGTGCCAGTCAACGAACTGGATTTGACATGCATCGTGCCACGGCCACGTATTGATTTCCGTAAACAGTAGCGAAGGCGGCGCGTTGTCGCCGCAAACCAATTGAGCTCCCTGCGAAGCCAGGTAGGCAGACGTCAATCCGATCCCGCAACCGAGATCAAGGACTTGCAGACCAGCCAGATTTTGCGGCGTGCGCGTGTCCGCCAGGTATTGGCACATTCCAATACTGGCATCCCATGTCTGTGCCCAATACGGTTGCCAATCCAATTCGCCGTGAGTGCTTAGCAACGTTTCGTCATCCAGAATCGATTCCGGGTCTGACGGTTGGTAGTACTCGATCAATTGATCACCGAATTGAATCGCTTTAGCTTCGATCGAGTAGTCAGCCTGAGCCTGATCGATCAGACTCTGCGGAGTCACTAGCAGGTGTTTGTCATCCATGCGCATGGTGATAGAGGTAAACGAATTTTGC
>CAZPOL010000055.1:0-3255 GCA_964588195.1 uncultured Pirellulaceae bacterium
ACCGCTGATGGCGCCACCGCCTCCACCACCGCCGCCGCCGAGCAGACCCATAATGCTGCCTAGTCCGCCACCGGACGGTTGTTGTTCTTTCTTGCCGCCCAGCAATCCGCCGAGCAAGCTGCCGCCGAGGCCGGAGGCGAGTGATTTGGTCTTCATCAAAGAACCGAGTAGTTTCAGGGCGTCCATAGATAATCTCCATCGAAGGGGGAATGAGTTGAATAGGGAGGGTTCGTTGTGCGGCGAGGCACGGGAGAGACGAATTCCCCTGCGAATCGGAGGAAGGGTCTCCAACACGACACGGCTAAGTCTATCGAATTCCCTGTAACTTGTATAATCCAGAATATTTGCATGCACTCTGCCTAGTACTCTGCACAACTGGACACTTGTGTGAACCCGGATTGAACCAGGTTTGTGAAACAACGTCGAGAGCCCGTCGGCGAGGTAAAAAGCAACCGAAATCTGAATTCCAAGAGCCCCACATTGTGCTGATTTTTTTTCGCAACATTGCCAACTTTTCCATGATGGGGTGCGAACCGGGATCCTCGCTATATCGTCTGAAGCCCTGACCTCTTGAATTCTGACCTCTTGCTGAACCCTTGCTTGATTACATCCTGAAAGCGAACTCAAAATGACCAATCAAAGCCTGCGACAAAATTCGCCGCACTGGGTTATCCCTGCAGGAACTCAGGTCGTTTTGAAAACTGACAAGCCACTGATCGAAGGTGGGTTTCGCAAAGCTGGCTCGGTGGCCGTCGTTATCAAGTGCCCTTCCAGTAACCGCGAACCGTATCTAGTCCAATTCGCAGACTCGACTCAAACGCAGGCGTTGTTTTCGGAACTAGTGTTGCGCCGCCTGGAAGTCGATACGCTGCTGGAATTGGATGATGAAGACTTGAAGTCGTTTGTGGTTTACGAGTGCCAGGTCGGCTCCCGAGCTTTCGGCTTGTCCACCGAAACCTCTGACGACGACCGACGCGGAATCTTCATGCCCGATGCCGAACGTCATTGGTCTCTGTACCGTCTTCCGGAACAGCTTGAATTCCTGCAGGGTCAGGACGATCTTGTTTATTGGGAGCTGGAAAAGTTTGTGCGGCTGGCCTTGAAAGCGAATCCAAATATTCTGGAGACGCTATGGACGCCTCATGTCACGGTGCAAACGACAGTCTCCGAGCGGTTGAGATCGATCCGCTCCGCGTTCCTGTCCAGGCATGTTTACAAGACTTACTCGGGGTATGTACTCAGTCAGTTTCGACGAATGAAAAAAGCCTTCGAGAAGGCTGGCAAGTTCAAGACCAAGCACGCCATGCATCTGCTGCGACTTCAACACTCCGGAATCTCGGCACTGAAAACGGGCGAAATTATGATTGATGTCTCCCACCACCGCGACCTGCTGATGAAAGTTCGCCACGGTGAGTTTTCATTCCAGGAAGTCAGCGATATGGCGATGCAAAACGATGTCGATTTTCAACGAGCCTTCGAGAAAACCGACTTACCCGAGCAACCAGACTTCGCAACCGTCAACGATTTTGTGATCGAGGCCCGCAGAATGGCAATCGATTTCTGGACTGACAATTCCTGATTTAATTTCGCATCTGATATTCGAAAACTACCATGGATCTGAACTACTGGAAAAACTACATCGACCAACTGCCTTACGATCCTCTGTTCGTAACCGTCAGCGGTGCGCACATCTACGGCTTCCCGTCGCCCGACAGCGATATTGATCTTCGCGGCTGTCACCAATTGCCGCTGTCCAAAATCGTTGGGTTGGCAATGCCTGCCGAGACATTCGAAAAGGAAGAGATTCAGGACGGTACGGAAGTCGATCTGGTCAGCCACGAAATCGGCAAGTACTTGCGTCTGTTGGTCAAAAACAATGGCTACATCATGGAGCAAGTCTTTTCGCCGCTGGTCGTTCACGGCCAGTCTTTGCTCGACCGGTTGCGCCCGTTGGCGACCGCCTGCCTGACTCGGAATCACTTCTACCACTATCGGGGATTCCTGGGCACGCAGCGAAAATTGATCGAGAAACAAGTGGCTAAAAAAGCGAAGACCGTGCTGTATGCCTATCGGGTCGTATTGACCGGGACTTTCCTGATGCAAAACGGTTCGATCGAAACCGACCTACGGAAACTCATCCAGCAGTTCGATGTCCAGGGAATTCAGGAGCTGATCGATAGTAAGACTCACGAAAAAATCACTGTCGATCTGGATTGGGATTTTCACAGCCAGCAAATCGACCGGCTTGAATCGGAGATGGAAACTGCTTTTGAAGCATCCGCGCTTCCCGAAAAACCTGATCGTGAATCGATCAATCAGCTGCTAATTGCATTGAGACTTGATTCGGTTCGGTAACGAATTGAGGCCGTTCATTTCATTGCTCCCGCGTCGCGCCGAAGGCAAATGCCGGGTCTCGCAAACGGTAATGCCGCGTGAATTGCTCGCTAGCACCTGGAAATGTGTGAGAATAAGATGATGGGGACGGCAAATTGTGTTGCTTGATGCGCTCGATTGTGACGAATTAACAGGTGGAGACGGAACTCTTTCACTTCGCCCTGGAACCTGTTACCGCAGCAATCCGATGACCTTACACAACGCATCAACCGACTGCTTTTCCAACGGGTCCCTTGGCATTGGCAGTCCGCTTAGTGACCAGGCCGAACGCCAAGTCGATAGTTACGTCGATACGTTCGAGACCCGAGGCGATTCGTACAACGCCGCCAGTGCGATCAGTGAATCTGCCAGGAACACGGAACGGGATTTGTTGATCCAGTTGATGGATGTTGATAAACAGCATGTGGTCTGTGACGCTCCCGCCGGAGGTGGCTATCTTGCCGACGGTTTGCGAGGGCTGCTGGATCGATCAGAACAACTGGTTTGCGTCGAACCCTCAAAGACTTTCGCCAAGCCATTATCTCCCGACTATACAATTTTCAACTCGTCGATCTCCGAGATGCCGGTTGGCGAGGAAACGTTTGATCGCATTGGCAGTCTGGCCGGGCTGCATCATGTTTACGACAAGCTTCGTTTTTTCAAGGAAGCGGCTCGAACACTCAAGCCTGGTGGGTTGGTCGTGATCGGTGATGTCCGCACCAGGACATCCGTTGCAAAATTTCTGAACGGTCCCGTTGATCGGTTCACGCTTTCGGGACACACCGGAATGTTTCTACGACCGGATGAGTACTCGCGCGGATTCGAAAAGGCCGGTCTGGAACCGGTACTGGAACAAGTGCATCATTTCAACTGGCGGTTCCA
>CAZPOL010000055.1:3355-6832 GCA_964588195.1 uncultured Pirellulaceae bacterium
TCAGCGACGTTTCGATCTCTTTTGCCGTAGCTTGCGGCGTCTCAACATTTCGAGTGCTGAGTTCGTGAGACTGATCGAATCCAGATCAATCAACACGACTCGCAGAGCCTTGCTCTCGGAAAAGTACGATTCCCTGCCCTTCCTCATCTCAACTTGATCTTTGGTTAGCGGCAACTGCTCCAGCACGCGAGGATGTTGAAAGAACGCCTGGAATCCCCACAGAAAAACCGATGGACCACACCAAATCCACCAGCGAATGCCGCGACGACGCGAGTGTACAAGTGCGGCTTGCAACAGCTTGACCGACACTACCGGATCCTGACGCCTGAAATCGCGTTCGATAACAAACCGGGTAAGCTCTGCGACCTCTTCGCGACGAACATCTTCGGGCAGACGAATATTGAAAAACTCTTCCACTGGAAATATCGTCGTCGATTCCAACAACGTAACCGCACCAACGGCGCGGTTTTTACGCTCCACCAGGAACGAGCAATCCGCCATCCCGGCAGTCAGTTCGGCCAAAGGCGTGTCGACACTTTCAAAGTAGCCCGATTCAAAAAAAATCTTCTGCACCAGTTGATCATGACGTGCCTTACGGTCGGCACCATCAACTCTGCCAATTGTGAAACCGCGCAGACGACTGTAGGTTGAAAAACCTGTCGACAGAAAGGCATCAGAAATTGCGCTCATGATTCCTGTCCTTCTATCCCGGCAGGCTTTCGTTTTTCGACGGGCTGCAGCACATCAAGTCGTCTGGAATGTTCGATCGTTTCCGGCATTCGCAACCAACGAAACGTGTCGTCAGCTTGCCAGCCGATCGTACCGAGTCGAAATCGAATGAATGAGTTAGCCATTGCCATGCTGTAACAACCGGTTCCAAAAATAACCAACTGGTCACCCGGAACCAACTCGGGCAACATGATGGGACGACAAACGACATCCTGTTCCATGCAGGTTGGGCCCAACAGCCGTGTCAGCCGGGGCTTGGCGATTGGCATTTCGACATCGTCGCCGTTGTCGGCACTCTGCCGGGTTGCTCGACACACATGGACCGGCAAGTTGTATTTCCAGGCGAAATGCAAACTGGTCAATCCAGCATTAAGAATAACCGACGCCACGCCCTGTTCATCCGTTGGACGCCGCCCAATCACCGTTACCAAAATCGCGCCGAAAGCATTGAACAACGTGCGCCCAGGTTCGAGGAACAGATCCGGCTTCTTTTCACAGCGATCCAGCCAGGGAAGAAACGGCTCAATCACCGCCCGGCAGTACTCGGAGGTCGAAGGCAATGGGAAGGGTTCGAATCGGTTTTCTGAAACGAGCGGTGCAATCCCGGCCAGCCCGCCACCGAGGTCGATCCAGTCCAGTTCAATTCCATGTTCAGCGGTCGCCCATTCCACGAAATCGCTGTAGGTTTTTGCAAAGCGTTGAAACCGATCCAGTGCTCTGACATTCGTGCCAATATGGGCGTGTAAACCGCCGAGTTCCAACGATGGGGACTCGGTGATCCGACCGATCATGCGACTCGCTTCGCATTGGGTGTCTGTGGTCGCAGGGAAACCGAAGCGATCCCAATTGTCCTCTTGTGGAAAATACAATCGCAATCCAATCTTTGCTACTTGCCCCGTTTGTTGCGCGATTGCCTGGACTCGTGTTACCTCGTCTTCATGATCGCAATGCAAGAAGCTGTTACCGGATATCGCCAACTTCAGATCGTCGTCTGATTTTGCCGGGCCATTAAAGATGATCTCGGACGTCGGCACACCCAGCGAACGCGCGATTCGATACTCGTCACCGGAAACAACCTCAGCCAGCGCACCACGTCGGTGCAGATCGACCAACACCCCTGCCGTTGGATTGGTTTTATATGAGATGGCGATTCGCGAGCGTTCATAAACAGCCAGCGCATCGCGTTGCAGATCGGCCAATCGACTGTGAATTCCGGATTCGTCCAGCAAATAGGCCGGGCTGTCAAATTCACTGGCCAACCGTTCGGCACAAGTCCTGTCAATGTTCTGGAAACGAGTTGCAAAGCGGGTCATGTTATTCCTTCGGCGATTCGTTTTTCTGCAGCCGAAGTTTTTGGTCGCGAAGACTTCTGGTTAACGTCTTGTCCAGCAAATTTGCGAACGTCTGTACATCTTTGGAGGACATCGGGCGAGGCCCACCGGTCTCGACGCCAGCCGATCGAAATTGCTCCATCAAATTTCGTGTTGCCAACCGACCGTGCACGCTTGACTCATCATAAAGTTCGCCACGAGTCCCGATGGCCACGCCTTGCTTCTCGACGACCCGCGCCGCCAAAGGAATGTCACCCGTGATCACGATGTCGCCGGCGTTCATTAATTCGACAATTCGATTGTCAGCCACATCCGCCCCGTCCGTCACGGTAATGACTCGGATCAAAGCGGATTCCGGAGCGCGTATCGTCTGGTTGGCGACGACGATCAATGGGACCTCCAGTCGCTTCGCAGTCCGAAACAGAATCTCCTTGATCGATTTTGGACAAGCGTCTCCATCAATCAGGATTTTGAGCGGTTCGGGTTGGCTTGCTGGATTCGAGGGCATCGCAGGGATCTACCAACCGTTAAGTACCAGGAAACCACCATTCAAGGTGGAGGCGAATATGACCCAACCAAGATACGGAATCATCAGCCATCCTGCCCAGCGGTGGTACTGACTAAACACGACCTTTGTGATTGCCACAGCCGCAATCAACATCACAATTATGACCATCCCCCAGCCAATTTGCCGTGCTCCGAAAAAAACAGGGGTCCAGGCAAAATTCAAAATCAATTGAATCGCAAAGCAGATTACTGGCAACTGAACGCCCTTGCCTTTACCAGGATTCTGGCTGCCCTGTTTCCAGACCAGCCACATCGCGATGGCCATACATAGATAAAGCGTCGTCCAGGCGGGGCCAAACAACCAGTTGGGTGGCGTCCAGCTCGGTCGTTTCAGCGTCTGATACCAGGTATCGACATCGTTGGCAGAAAAGATGCCAATCAAAGCACCTCCGCCAACACAAATGGCCAACAGGAACAGCAACACGCAGATCGATTGCCTGCTTTCCTGTTGTTGAACCTGATTAGACAATGAAATTCTCAAGCGAAGAAACGAATGGGCGTTTGTATCACACTCCGTCATCGTACAATAAAGACCGCAGTCTTCGAAACCAAAGTCCACGAACTGCTTCCAGTTCAAATACCGATAATTGAGGAACACGTCATTGTCTGACGAAAAAAGCAGTCCGACCGAGCGGGCCCAATTGATTCAAATGGTCCAGCAGATTCAGAATTCCAGCGCATGCGTGATGGATTTTGACGGCATGATGAGTCGGCTGGAGCAGAAGATTGGCGACTCGCAAATCGGCAATCTGATCTTTGACCCACCGGGCGGCAAAGCATTGACCGCCGAAGAGATAGTCGAACAGTCCCTGCGGCGAAGCAAGGGTTAGGGACCGTTCATATTTTGTTC
>CAZPOL010000055.1:6932-13799 GCA_964588195.1 uncultured Pirellulaceae bacterium
GACGCGTTTTGTGTCGAGACAACAGCTTTTTCTTCTTGCTGGATCCAGATGCGAACTTTCGAACGACCTCTGTTGGAAGGATCGGGTCGAACATCGACTGAGATGCCAACGTCGCCGCTGGTAAAGTCGCTCGCATAATTCTCGTCGTCAGACTCATCGGGGCCGGACGTATCAAAGTCACGATCTTCGAACTCTTCTTCAAAATAGTTGCCGACATCGCCTGCGGATTGATTGACTTCAAATTCAAATTCAATCCCTTCATCCAAATTTGAGCCGTTGATTTCAGTCAAACTCGAACCCGAAATGGTTGGCAATCCCATTTGGTTCCAGGCTGCCGGGTATTCCATTGTGGCGTCTGCACGTGTGGAATCATGCTGGACGGTTTCGCTTGGCCAAAACAGAAACAGGGCCAGAATCGCCAGTAAAGCCACACCGATCGCAATCTTCTTCTTCGACATCTTTTTGCTCCTTCGTTCGCCGTTGGTGCATAGGGGAAATGCTCGGGAAATTGATCTCTCTCTATCTCTCTTCCGGAAAGATAGTTCAAACGATTCGGCAAGATTGGCGGTCTGTTCCGGGTGAGGTATCAAAACGGGAGGACCCATTTCGGTTGTAGCGATGGCTCCAGCAACGACAGATTGCCGGATATCAATCGCGGAACAATCGGCCCAGCCGACCAATGCCAGCCACGAGCAAATATTCGTCACAAAGCAATTGGGCCGATTATTCTGGCGAACCTGCCGGTCTGGTTTCGACTCTGTACGAGTGTTGCTTCGTCCCGGCGGCGCATTGGCCAGCAGATTACCTGCTTTGGCTGGATGTGTTCCGTGAACAGGATTCAAAAAACGGAGTAACGGCGAGGCTCTAGGGTTGAGCACCAGAATTCCAATCTGGAGACCGAATGGTTTAGCGGGTTCGACTCCCGTCGCAAATGCGATGACCTTTACCAAGGATCGCACCTTCAACCTTTAAGTTGAAAACTATGGCCCGAAGCCTGCGAATTGAAAAACGATCAGCAAAGCCGCTGAACAGCGAAACTTGATTGCGATGCCGCAGCGACAACGTGTCGCTGTTAACTCGGATGACAGTTCGCCGGGATGCGTCTTGCGACACAACCAGCATGCCCTGCAATAAGGCCACTACATTCCGCAACGGACTGTTTGAAATTGACTGGCGAATCGCGCGAAGCCAAACAGGTCGCAAGACCAGGCGGCCGGGATTCCAGGTCAACCGACGACAGTTCGACGCGGTCTGCAGACTTTATTCCGTATTCTCGTTTGTGATCTGACTTCAAATCGTGGGTCGAGGGCTCTTTTTTTGCAGCCGCCAGCTTAAGGACTCAACCGTCTTTCAAACCGACCTGCTCCACCAGAAAAAGAGTGAACCTGTTTCGCCGTTTGCTCTCAAGAAACCTGACGTCTAAACATCGTCCGACTAATTGTTGTAATCGCTATCGAGCTTTTTCAGCCGCCCTTCCTTACTACCCCCTGATTCTCTGCTGGAGTTTTTTCTATGATCCGACGAATTCGTATCCGTGCCCATCAACTTGGTCTCGTTTTTCGTGATGGAGCGTTCTCGCGAATTCTGGAATCGGGTCGTCACTGGATTTTCGATCCGTCCATGCGTACGCGTGTCGAGGTCGTTTCCACGCGAGACGTGATCTTCACGCACGAACAGATCGACAAGATCGCTGACTCTGGATTGCTGAAGGAACGCGCCATCGCTCTGGACCTGCGCGATTACCAACGAGCTCTGGTTTGGATTGACGGCCGCTTCGACCAGATTCTGCCTGCCGGCAGTTACGCACTGTGGACGACTCACCGACAAGTGCGAGTCGAAATCGTCGATGCGCGAAACACTCGTTTCCAACACGATGAATTCGCCGTGATCACTCGCCGCAAGGGAATCGATGCCACGCTGGACATCTGCGACGTCAACCGGGACAAGCAAGGTGTGTTGTTCGTCGATGGACGTTACGTCGACACATTGTCCGCAGGACGCTATGCGTTCTGGAAGGGACTGGCGGTGACTCGTGTGATCGAGATCGATACGCGCGAGCAAGCGTTGGATGTCTCTGGACAGGAACTGATGACCAGCGACAAGGTGACGTTGCGATTGAACGCGGTGTTGACGTTTCGTGTCACGAATCCGCGACGCAGCGTCAGTGCCAGTGACAACTTCGGTCAAGCGTTGTATCGCGCTGCCCAGATGGCGCTCCGTGAAGTCGTCGGACAACATGACCTGGACACGTTTCTTGGCGACAAGAATGCGTTGGCCGATCAAGTGCATCAGCAACTTGTCGCTCGGTCGACCGAGTTGGGTGTTGAGGTTATCCAGTTGGGAATTCGCGACATCATCTTGCCAGGCGACATGAAGGAGCTGATGAATCGGGTGACCGAGGCCCGCAAGGCGGCCGAAGCGAACCTGATTTCGCGACGTGAAGAAACGGCCGCTATCCGGTCACAAGCCAACACGGCCAAGTTGCTGGAAGCAAACCCGACGCTGATGCGATTGCGTGAACTGGAAGTACTTGAAAAGGTCGCCGGTAGCACGAACCTTCGGATCAACCTGGGCGAGGGCGGCCTGACGGACCAACTGTCTCAGCTGATCTAATGGTCTGGTCACTAATGGCCGGGTCACTAATGATCGTATTCAAAGGCGAATCCATAAATTCAAAAGACGCGGCTGGAAACGGCCGCGTCTTTTTTATTTGCAATCCGGTTAATTCAAATGCAATCACCAAAGTGCATTCAGCTTGTTGGCTCAGCGAAATCCTGGTATTTAGTAGCCGTGCAAAGTGCGATACCGGCTTTCCCAGGCTGTACGTGGGTCTGCCACCCAACGAAAAGTGCATTCTGTTCCATTCATCCATCTCGCCAAATTCACTCACCCCCTCAATCCAACTGACAGGTGTCGGCCCATGTTTCATTATTCGATGATTGCGCTTATCGCTCTGTTTGCAGCAGTGGTCACCGCTATTGCCTGGCTAATTTTGCGACGAGCCACCGAGACGACCAAGGGAGCGTGGTCGATGTCGATTGCGATTGGCTACGCCGTGGGACACGCTGGATTGATTGCTCTTGGAAACCTGCCCGCCGACACGGTCTCAGCTGACGCAGCGATGGCGTTGCTGGATTTGTTGCCAGCTGGTTTTCTGGGCATCCTTATGCCTCAGTCGCAACTTGATTGTCTTCCTCTGGCGGTATTGTTGGCAGGTGTCGTAAGTGCAAACTCGGCACTGTTCGAACAACACAAACCGATCACCATTGCCGGCGCGGTCCTGATTCGTGCTGGTTGGTTCTTCAACTGGTTGGCGGATTCGGTTCGATCACTGTCGATTCAACCATTCGATTGTTGGCCGGAATCGTTGCGCTCGTTTTGTGCTGGTTGTCATTGCAGGCTTCGATTCAAGGCAAGTCCCGCAAGATATGGATGGGTTGCGTTGCCATTCTATCGGTAACCGCCGTTTCGGTACTGGCGATTACCGGACAAACCACTCTGGCCGCATTGGGTGCAATCTTGTTAGCGGCGATGACCGGTGGCTTGCTGGCCAGTTTGCTTCGCTCGGCTGGAACCGACAACATTCGTTATTCCGGCGCGGTGATCTCATGCTCCAGCATCGGATTGTTGCTGGTCGCTTGTTGGATCTCCAGCATGCCGTGGTACCCCGTGGCGATTCTGGTCATCGGATACGTGGCGGTAAACAGTTGGCTGCCCGAGTTCATCCGGGCGCCCAAACAACGAATCTCGATCACTGTCGGATGCAGCATCGTTGCGCTGGCCGTTTCATTGCTGGTTCGCTTCGGAGTGATCGCCTAGAACTGCGTCTCGACCTGGTTTTCCCAAATACATCTTTGCCCTTTTCTTTTCGTTGCCCTGCCATTCGCGGACTCTTTGGCAACGTGGCTTTCGTTTGGTAAACTGCATCGTATTGCGATGCTTGCTGGTTTCTGAGTAGCGGTGTCGTCAAATACACATCCGTTGACCGCACGAGCCCAAATCGAGCGCTCAAACCGAGTGCCCAAACCGAAAGTACGAATCGATGAGCCAATGGCAGAGTGGAGACGAAAACGACGACGATATCATCATCGCAGATTACGCTCAGCATCCGCATGAACGAACCAACAAGAAATCTGGACTTGGTTTAGTCATTGGTGTCTCTCTGATGGTTTTGGGAACTTTTGCGTTGTTGGTGGTTGGCACTGGGTTGGTGGTTAATCTGGTTGATAAAGCGAAAGAGAATAAAAACGACGCCGATGACTATCGATTCAATAGTGTTGGGCAACGAATCAGGGAGGATTTGAGACAAGGCAAACTTGCGAGTATGTCGACCGAGCCGCCGAGCCAACACCCTCGTTACGACGAATTTGAAGAGTTGATCGCTGCCGCCGAAGAGGCTTTTGACGATTCTCCAAATCTGAAAACCGCTCAACTGATTGACTCTCAACGTCACACGGAAATCAAACTGAGTGCGTTGAGAAAGCGGGGATACAGTCACTACGAATTGGCTGGCTTCGGGAAATCCTCGTCTGAAAACATTACTGGACCGACTCCGTTCTACAGCGCCGAAATCTTGAAAATCAAGTCTCTTAATGAAGACGACTACCAGGTTTTTATCATGTTGGATACCGGCTATGGGCCCGAGCCCGTTGTTTGGTGGGTCACTTCGCGAAATGGTCGACTATTGATTTACGATTGGTCTCAGTTGGAACTCGGCTTGCGAAGAACCGATGAGATCCTGGTGGCTGTCGATGCGATTGTGATGGGGCAAGGCCTCGGATATGAAAAATACTCGGAACTATGTTACGAGTACCTCGATACGGCAGCCAACAGTGATTACAGCGAGCGGCAGGCCAGGATTTACTCAGTCTTAAGACGGATGGAACGGCAATCGCTTCCAAGGGATATGGCACCTGGCGTCAAGCTGATTATCGCCAAACGCTGGGCAAGTGAGGGCGAACATGCCGAAGCACTGCGAATGTTCCTGGAGATGTTCAATAGCAGGACGAATGTAAGCGAGGCTCCCGGCTGGTACAAGCTCGCCGGCAACTCTTACTTTGTACAGAAAGACTATTCCAAAGCCGCCAAGCAATACCAAACCTACCGCGACATTCTCGGTGATGAACCGGAAGTGCTGCAACGACTATCGACCTGCTACCAAAATTCTGGTGATTTCGAAGCAGAGCGGGATACTCGATTGTTGTCTGTTCGATTTCTGAAAGCCGAAGATTCAAGAGGCCTGCTACGTCTGCTGTCCCTGTTAGACGAACCCAAAGCCACCGAGATTCTCGACGACGTCAAATCGCGGCAGGGAGAAAGGCTTTTGGTTTCGACGCTTTCGACTGCCAAAGACACACCCTACTACTGGAAAGAACTGCGTCAAATCAAAGACTACCTTATGGCGGTCGATCCCAAGTCGCGAGTTGCGGTCATCGGTCAACTGTACGAAGCGCAAACCCGGGATGATTCCAAAATCAATCCCGAATGGGTTTCCACCGCGCTTGACGATGGTGGGGACCAGAATGATGTGTTTTCCAGCTACAGCCTGTGGCAAGAGGTCGCTGAAAAAAGCTCCTCCGATCTTTTGGAGTTGCTTCAGAGTACGGGATGTTCGAAAGATCAATTTGAAGTCATCCATGGGATGTACGATTATGAGCAGAGTATAGACGACGAACTTATGTTCTCGGTCGCAGACATGGCGACGAAAAAACATCCTCAGTGGTATTTGCCTTACCTGGTCACGGGGAATATGCAGTTGGCGCAGGATCAACCCGAAGCGGCATTAGAGTCTGGCAACGAGGCGTTGGAGTTATTTGAAAAATTCGAAGACGTCAGTGGCGACGAAAAAGAGTATTTAAGCTACCAGGAGACTTTGATTAATGCGCTGCGTCTCTCGGCGCTATACAAATTGGGAGAGCAAGAACAGGCCCGTGAACTGGCGATTGAAAAGGACCTGGTAGGTTCACTTATCAGTTTAAAAAATGAAGCCGAGGAATTCGATGGCATTGAGGAATTACTTTCCGAGCTGGAACCTGACAATCCATTGATCGTGCTGCAGCATGCACGACAAAACCATGCAAATGGAAAGACGGAGCGAGCCATTCAGCAATTGGTCAATCACATTAACAAGCTCGACAGCGAAGATGGCGATTCTTACGGTGGAGGTGCCGCGGAATATCAACTGGCTCAATGGTGCAGGCAATCCGATGACCCATTGAAGTTGTTTAAGCTCTGCCCTTCTGCTTCCCGGTTTCGTAGTGCGTTTCAAAGACTGCTCGATCAAAAACGCTGGGAACAATGTGAACAAGCGCTGGAGCAAGCCGCCAAGATCCTTTCCGACGATGAACTCTTGCCGTCTCAAATTCGTCTAGCGTGGGCTCGGAAAGAATATCGAAAAGTCAGTAATCTTGCCCTGCGCTGCCGAAAACTGAGTGGAGACTACGAAAATCGAGAATGTTTTTATCATATGGTTCGCTCGGCAATTCGATCCAGCAATCAATCTATTGCCCAGTTGGTTGCTGACGTCGCAAAAGAAAAATTCTCGGACGATTTGATCGCGGTGATTGCTGCGATTGCAACCGACAAGCTCAATGTTGCCAAACCGCTGTTGAACACCATTGGCGAGTATGAACTGGCCAATCTGATTAACGATGAAGATGTCGGGACCGGGCTGATTCAAGCGGTCCAGCAGAAGCAACTGACGATTGGCAGTGTTCCGATGATCTACGCCGGTAACCGGAGTTACTCGTCGGCGGCTTTGCTGACCAAGGCACCGCTGATCATGGAACCGTTGCAAATCAAAACCATGCTTGAGAAAGCGGGAGCAGAGGCGATCGGAGACGTCGAGAAATTGGAGGACCAAAAACC
>CAZPOL010000055.1:13899-35189 GCA_964588195.1 uncultured Pirellulaceae bacterium
ATTTGATCTAGAGGCTGCAGTTGACCCTAAGGCCGATGACGAGCAACAGGTCAACGATGATTCTGAAACATTGGCTCGCACGATTGCGGCCCAGTTCGTTTCGGATCAATGCTTGGCGTTTGAGTCTCAATACGACTGGGTTTCTGTCGACCAGCTTCGCGATGAGTCCGGAGCTCTCAAGAGTGACCGTCAGATCGTTGATGCATTGGCTAAGTCCGATTGGTGGTACTACGCTCCCGAGTCGTACGAGAATCTTAAAGAAAAAGAAGGGAAGAGCTTTCTGGAGGCACTGGGAAACGCAGCCAGGATGTTTGAGAAAGGACAATTAGACGAATTTAGCGTCAGTGCCGCGGTTGATGCCGAAGCCGCGCAACAACTGGTAACGATGAATGTCGAGTCAATTGAGGTTTCGGATTACGACGTTAGTTTCATCGGAGTAGTGGCACCGGACAGCCCGCTGGCTTCTCGATTCGTTCAAGAAATCAAATATTCGGTTTCGTTTGATTCGGTCATTGAATTCTCTTCTTCCAAACCAGGATTCCAAGAAGACGGTTCCCAACAAACGTTCCGCAAGAAGTGGAAACAAGTGACGAAGTAGTCATCGCCTGTGCTATGCAACGACTGTCAATTTGAAGAACGTCGTCAAAAAGGCAAAAGCATGAACGCAGTTTTGGCGATTGGTGCTTCGTTTGGTAATCTAGTTTGTAGCAACACATCCAGTGCCGTTGTAGCTCAGTGTTAGAGCATCCCCCGATTGCTAATTGGGTTTGAAGGACGTTGGTTCAATTCCAACCAGTGGCGCTGGACCTAAAAATCATGCGGGCTCATCCTGCATCGTTGTAGCTCAGTGTTAGAGCATCCTCTGATTCTGCAAGTCAGCTGGAAGGCCGCCGGTTCAACTCCGGCCAGCGATGCAGGACTTTGCAAAAGGAATTGAATAGTGCTTGACCCATCGATCGACCAGCTAACCAGGCTGATGGAAGCACTTAACCGCAGCCCGGAAGCGGATATCGATTTGCCCGTCGAATTTGAGATCCAGCTCGCTCGGTTGTACAAAAAGCTCCGGAAACGAAAGCGACGCGCCAACGGATCGGTCAGGAAAAAGGCAGATCGGGCGACCGTTGTAGAGATCGCCAATCGTCGAAAGCAAAACCTGAACCAGGTGCTGTTTGAAGATGACGCGGAACCAGTTCAGTTTCAGCATCAGCAGCGGACATGTTATTGTTGCAACGAACGCTACCAGACCGTTCATCCTTTCTACCATTGGCTGTGCGTTGCGTGTGGAGATCGATCTTCTGCCAAACGCAGCCAATCGGCGGAACTATCGAACTACTGTGCATTGGTTACAGGCGGTCGGATCAAGATTGGCTTTGAAGTAGCTGTTTGGCTGCTTCGATGCGGCGCGAAAGTTCATGTGACGACACGCTTTCCGGCGGATGCAGCGATTCGTTTTTCAGAGCTGCCAGATTTTGCCGAGTATGAAAATCGTTTATTGATCCATCAGCTGGATTTTCGAAACCTTCCGGCGGTGATCTCGTTCATCGATCATTTGAACCAAAACGAGAGTCATTTAGATATTCTAATCAACCTGGCCGCGCAGTCGGTGAAGCGTAGCGATCCCTGGTATCAGAATCGGATTCAGTTTGAGCAACAAACGAGTTTGTCTCACAATCAACAAAAGCTGATTTCGTTTTCTGGAGCTCGCGATGAACTCCGATTACTTTCGGCAGGCGAAGCTTCAAGTTCGAATGCTCTTTGCACAAACAGTGAACTGCTTGTTCGCGATGATGACGATCGATTGGATACGCGTGAAAAGAATACCTGGAACAGCACGCTCAATGAAACCGAGCCCGTCGAGATTCTGGAGGCTTTGTTGGTCAATGCCAATGCCCCTGCGTTGTTGACCCGTGGACTTCATTCGCGACTGCAAGCCTCACCCAATCCGAATCGATTTGTCATCAATGTCACGGGTGCTGACGGGATTTTCTCGCTTTCCAAGTCTGGTTATCACCCGCATGTCAACATGAGCAAGGCTGCGCTGAATATGTTGACACGTTCCTGCGCACGCTTTTTTGCCCGAGACAACATTTGGGTCAATAGTGTCGATACTGGCTGGATCACGCATGAGGGCGGATATCGCAATCGAATGCAGCGAGAGGAACAAGGTTTTCTGCCGCCTTATGATCATCGAGACGGCGCTGCTCGGATTCTGGATCCGGTTTTCCAGGTTGTTAACAAAGATGCCGAACCTGTTGGCGGTGTTTTGTTTCGTAACTTCCAGGCTTTTAACTGGTAGACTTCAACGTAGATCAACTCGGAGAAAATCATGTGGCGTCAGGGCGATATTTTAATTCAGGAGATTGATTCGATTCCTGAAAACGCGGTCAAACTCAAAAAGCCGATTGTGGTGACAAGCAAGGCGACTGGTCATCAACATAAGATCCAGGAAAAGAAAGTCTGTCGGCTGTATCGGGTCGCCGACGAATTCGCACTGGAAGTTTTCGCCGATAAAGCCAGTCTGGTCCATCCAGAGCATGACACGATCGTCTTTAAGACGGGGATCTATCGAGTGTGGCGGCAGCGAGAATTTGATGGTGAGCGAGCTCGGTACGTTGTTGATTGAAAATGAACTGAGGTATCACCATTTTTGAAATGCTAAAGACGTTATTCGGATTTCATGGTCATGCAGCGCGTACACGCTCGGAGCACAAGGGGCGCACCGGGGCTGCGACAAAAATTCTGGATGAGGAGTCGGCTGTGTTCGAGCCAGCCAGGTTCAAGGCTACCGTAGACGAGACACTGTCGTTCTTGCGGCGCGTACTCGCTTCCGGAGTTCGCCCAACCGATAAGTATGAACTTGCGCATTCTCTCTTGCTTCAGCGAACTCGCTTGCGGAAGCTGCCCGGAAACCTGGTCGTCAACGGTGATCTAAGGCTTGATGGATGCCAACGGTTTGGTGGATTCACCGGTAATGAACTGACTGTAAAAGGCGATTTGTTCATTGGCGGTCCATCTCTAAACCCATACTGGATCGGAGACGGCAAGCAACCGAATGAGCATGGACAGCGTGTTGCAGAGTTCTTGACGCGGCCTTCAGTCGAAAGCCAATCACCGTTCGCGAAGTGGCCTCGAAAAGTAACGGTTGAAGGCGACGTCGTATTGGTCAACTGTCGACAGCTTACTGTCTTGCCGGAAGAATTTTCTTTTGGTGGGGACATCCGCATCATCAATTGCGGCCTTGAAAATCTTCCGGAAGGCCTGGTCGTTCATGGAAAGCTGACGCTGGATAACTGCTCCATAGATCGGCTTCCCAACAAACTGGCGGTTCAACAGCTTGAACTCCGTAACCTGGCAATACGCGAGTTGCCGAGCGATCTTAAGACGGGCGGATTGGTGATCAAGTGTTGTCCGGAGATTAAAACGATCGGAACGACACGACCGTACGATTCGCTTGTTGTGCAACGGTGCGGCCTTGAGGAATTGCCAGTCGAGTCATGTCGAGCGAAGTCGATTGTGGTACGAGATTGCCCGTTTGCCGTTTTGGAAATTCCGAGTGAATGTTGGCGGCTGAATATTTCGAACTGTGCCAAGCTTCGCGAGCTCCGTAGTGCAAATACAAAAGTCAACCTTGGTTGGTTGCAGATCAGCGATTGTCCAGAACTATCGCGGCTTCCCAGCGGATTGTCGTTGCGCGGACTTCGGTTGTCGAACCTGGTGGCGTTGAAACGAATCCCGAAAGACTTGAGCTGTCGCACGGCGATCGAGCTAGGTGGCACCGAACTCGAGGCCGTGGAACCAGAACAAATGCGAAGTCTTCGATTTCGGTACCTGGGCGTGCCAGTCTCGGCACATGCTTTTTTCGAACCTGAGAAAATTACGATTGATGAAATCCTGAGTTCTCGAAACGCCGAGGTTCGTCGTATGATGCTTCAGCAAATGGGCGTCGAGCGCTTTGTCGGTCAAACAGAGAAGTGGATAGTTGATCAAGACAGCGATCCGGGAGGCAAGCGTTTGTTGATTCGATTCCATCCATTTGGTCCAACGGTTGCCTATCTCATGTGCAGTTGTCCGTCCACCGCCAGGGTCTATCTGATGCAAGTTCCAAACTCGGTTCAAACCTGCCGCGAGGCCGCTGCATGGCTGGCAGGTTTCGACAACCCGGACGACTATCAACCTTTGATCGAAACCTGAATCAGATGGCCCTCCAACTTTTATCTGGTGGTTTGTTACGGTTAGAGGTTTGGGTTTGGAATATCAGCCGTTTTGGCGATAGCCACGGTTGAACCATCGAGAACCGTGGCTATCGCCAAATCGGCTTAAGAACGGCTTATCAAAATAGACAATTTTCCAAACTCGAATACGCCTTGAATTCGGACCTGCGATTCGGCTATTCCCGGCGCTCTTTTACGTAGGCAGATGCCTCATCAGGATCGAGCCATGTTAACGAGAGCTCGACCTCGGGATTCTGAAAGCCGGAAGAAAGATTGGCTTCTTCAGCTTCCCTGTGAAAATTCAGTTCTGTCATTCTGCCCATCGCCGCATCGAACTGAATGGAGCCGGTGCACTCTCTTTTGTCGACCCCCAGCCTTCTACTCGCGCCAACCGGAGTGTCGAATCCGCTGAATGAAATCATTCTCAGACGATCGTTCTCACCCTGATTTGAATTGGGCGTAAATTCCAGCTTCCTTGTGAACACAATATCTTGAACCTTCCTGCCAAACGGACCAAGCTGGTCGATGTGCGGAAACGGATGCTGGCTGGGGTAAGGAACGTGCAAACGAGGGGCACGGCGAACGGCAATCTCACCGGGTTTGTCGGCCAATCGGTAAACGCTGGCATCCACAATCGATTCCTGCGACCAGGGTTCAGTGGCGTCCTTGACCAACAGAGGAAACACCCAGTCCAGCAATGGACCGATTTCACCAGGTAGATTGCTAACCGCACTGCGTTTTGTGATTTTGCCGTGGCGATCAAGTTTGATACTGCCGCTGCGTTGACAGATGCTGTGAAACTCGTCCTTTTCCGTTTCGCGAAGCATTAGTGCGTGTCTGTCGAGCAAATTGGTTTCCTGAGTGATCAATTGCGGCACCAGATCCAAACCGTACCGCAGTTCGACACCCTCGGGTCCGGCATGTTGGGTGGTCAATCGAATCAGGCCATTGACCGCAACGTCGTAGTCACGATTGCGAATCTTCAATTCACAACGATAGTTCCATTCCTGATCTGCCTGGAATTGGTAGCTCAACGGGTAGCTTAATGAAACTAAGTCGGTGTTCGCTGTTTCAGAAACTGGCTGGCGTTCTGCTTGCTGCGATCCACTCGTATTGTCTCCGGATGAGACAACCGCCGGGTCACCGGTATTCGCATCGGCAACTTGATGAGTTTCATCATTCGAAAAAGGTTTCCAAACAGGATTCCAAAAAGTAAGCGCAACCGTCACCAATGCAATTGCTAAAACGGCGAACAATCCGATCGCCCCCAGCAGCGCTGCGGTCGGCAAGCGACCAGACTTGGCGCGACTGGATGGGACATAACTCTTCAGGATCGTCGACAACTCGACATCACCCGGTTGCTGCACATGAGTCAAACCGTGCATAAATAGATCGGCCACCTGGTCCAGACTCCCAAATCGTTGGGCAGCGTCTTTGGCCATCATCTTTTCGATAATCGCCTCCAGCCATTCTGGTACCGTTGCGTTGGATTCACGAATCGGCCGTGGTTCGTCTTCGCAGATTCGCCGGATGATGCCGTAAGCTGTCTCGGCGCGAAAGGGCGAGTGACCAACACATAGCGTGTACAACAGCGATCCAAAACTGAATTGATCCGATCGTTGGTCGACGGATTCGCCACGAGCTTGTTCGGGAGACATGTAAAGCGGAGTGCCAGTAATGCTTCCGGAATGAGTCAGGCTGGCATCGTCGGCCGCACGAGCCAATCCGAAATCGGCGATCTTCAATCGTTCGGAACCGGCATCCAGCAAAATATTGGCTGGCTTGATGTCGCGGTGTATCAAGCCCTGGGCATGAGCGGCATTCAGACCGGAAGCGATCTGTTGGCCAATCCGTAACACCTCGACAACTTCCAGTTGGCCTTCGCGTTCGATTCGTTTCTCAAGTGACTCGCCACGTACAAATGGCATGACCAGGTAGGGTAAGTCCATCCAGTCTTCGATCGCGTGAATCGCTAACACATTTTCATGCACGACGGCTGCCGCCGCCTGAGCCTCACGCGCGAATCGCGTACGGGCCGCTCCACTGGCCGCCAGATGAGTTCCCAACACCTTGATCGCCACATATCGATTCAAGGACCGATCGAATCCCTTCAACACGACACTCATGCCACCAACGCCGACGATACCAACGATCTCGTACGTCCCCAATCGTCCCATCGAATCTGGATCATCCGTTGGCGATAACCACTGTTTCAAATGCGCATCGATCATTGCACTGGAAACGATTCTGGTACCGTGCGGGTTATGATCGTTCGAGGGACGCAAATCGTCACTGTGTTTGGTCAAGCTATCGCCGGACGGCGGAGTCGGCAGTGGCGTTTTGAGTTTTTGACTGACTCCCATCCAGAATTCGCGACCTGCGGCCATCAATTCCAGTTGCTGGCGACATTCCAAACAGTCATTCAGATGAGTTTCGATTTGCGCAGATTGCGCCTCGTCCAGTTGATGCTCCAAAAACATCATCAGGAATTTCGGATCACAATTTTTCTCGTTAGCGACCAAATCGCAGACTCATTTGTTTCGAGAGTTCTTCCCGCGCTGTAAAACAACTCGGCACAACAATTGCGCCCCTGGCAGGCTGTTCCGGCCCAGTGGTTTTACCCGCCGGAGTCAGACATCTGACAGGTGTCATCAAATTCCTGAATTTTTTGTCGCAAGCGGCGGACAACTCGACTTCTGGCGGCGTAGATGCTGCCAATTTGCTTGCCCAGTTCCGCAGCCGCCGCTTCGCAAGAGACATTATCAACCATGGTCATCCAGAATGCTTGCCAGGTATCCTCCTGAAACTCGGTGCGAATCCGTTCGGCAGCCCACTGAAAAACCGATCTCTGATACGTCGAGTCCATCATTTGCGATTCGGCCAATGACAGCGGGATCTGTTTCAGTTGCTCCTGGACTCCGGTGTCACCCGTTGCACGATCCGGCTTCCTTCGTTGAATCGCGTTGATGATGGCATTATGAGTTACCCGATAGAGCCACGTTCTGAACCTGGCACGTTGTTTGTCGTGCGGCCGCTGTTGGAGAGCTCGCGAGACCGAGGCCATCACTTGCTGGACAACGTCTTCGGCATCTGCGTCTTGCAACCCTTTGCCGCGCGCAGTCTTGTAAACCACAGGCCGATAGACCGTTTCAAAATGCTGCCAAGCCTCGTGATCGTTTCGATCAGCGAGTCGCAGGATCAGACTGATTTTGGTTTCCGGGATCATGGCCAAATTCCAGGGTCGTTTTCACTACCCTCTATAGTAGTCGATAGCCATGCGGGCCTCTAATCAACCAACCAGAGCATCGACAAAAACTCGATAGAGAATTCGGCAAGATCGTCAAATTCTTTTCTTGATTCTGCCAATAAACAACGATTCGCTACTTGAACAGATCGAGCCTGGTATCGGGCATCAGCAATTTCAAATCGCCCACCAAAAGAACTAAGTCCAGTTCAGTCCAGCTCACGACGATTGAAACCTGGTTTCCAGGCCGTATTTGTCTGACGTCTGGTTGAACTTGTTTCGCACCGCTTCGCCCAAATCGATTCCCAAATCCATGGCGATCAGATCGGCGCAAATAATGACGTCCGCCAATTCGTTGGCCAAGGCCTGCAAGTCTTCCTTGCCGCCAGCCAACCCGAGTCGTATCCGTTCGATCTTTTTGATTTCGTTGCAGGCTTCTCCTGCTTCACCACCCAATTCCAGGCCTCGGAATGAGAGTGGCAACGATTCGCCCCGCGCCCATTCCCGATGCCTGGCGGAATTTGATTTTCGTAAATCTTCGAATGTCATTTCAGATACCTGTCATTTCGCGCGAGAAGGGAATGTTGGAGAGCGAGCCGGATCAGGCGGCCGGAATTCGTTTTAACGCTTCCAGCAGATAGCTCCAGTATTTTTGAACGCTACTGATCTGTACTCTTTCGTCTGGCGAGTGAGCACCACGGATGTTCGGCCCGAAGCTGATCATTTGCATGTCTGGATAATTCGTCCCGAGGATGCCGCATTCCAGCCCCGCATGACAAGCGGCCACGTGCGCCGGTTCTTTGAACATTTCCTGGTACAGCGAACTCATCAAACTGACGATCGCCGAATCAGGTACCGGTTGCCAACCGGGATACTTGCCGCCTTCTTCAATCTTGGCATTCAGCATCTCGAATCCGGCCGTGATTGCATTTGCCAGATCGTCGCGTTCGCTGTTGACGCTGCTGCGCGTCAAGCAACAGATTTCCAGTTGGCCATCTTTCACCAGCACACGCGCCAGATTGTTGGACGTTTGCACCAACCCCTCGACGTCCGGACTTAAACGATGCACTCCACATGGCACGGCGTACAACACCGCCAGCAGAGAAGCTTGCAAGTCTGCCGGAATCACGGTCTTCACATCGCGGCTGGCTGCCCGACATCCGATCTCACAATCAGGATCAGTCGTCGCGTATTCCGTTTTGATTTCGGCGATCGCCGAGGCAACCCAATCGTTGAATGCGTTTTTCTGATCAGCAGGCAACGCCAGCGCCGCTCGCGATTCGCGAGGAATCGCATTTCGCAACCCGCCGCCATCGATCTCGTACACGCGTGCTCCGAATTTCTTGCTGGCATGCCACAGTATCCGATTCATGATCTTGTTGGCATTGCCACGACCCAGATGGATATCCATTCCCGAGTGACCGCCCTTAAGACCTCGCACGAAAACTTCGTAAGTCTGACAACCTTGCGGCGCGGCCTCTGCCTCAAAAGAACGAGTCGCCGTGATGTCGACTCCGCCAGCGCAACCGATCGTTAGCTCATTGTCTTCTTCGGTATCCAGGTTCAACAAAATGCTGCCGGACAACATGCCGCCTTGCAAATTGAGTGCCCCGGTCATGCCCGTTTCTTCGTCCACGGTAAACAACGCTTCCAAAGGCGGATGAGCGATCTCGGTGGAAGCCAGCAAAGCCATAATCGTCGCCACGCCGATTCCGTTGTCGGCGCCCAATGTCGTTCCGTTGGCTCGCACCCAGTCTTCGTCGACAATCATTTCGATGCCTTGAGTGTCAAAGTCGAATTGCGTGTCGGCGTTTTTCTGGTGAACCATATCCAGATGCGATTGCATGACGATCGGCAAGCGATCCTCCATACCCGGCGAAGCTGGTTTGCGAATGATCACGTTGCCGATATCGTCCACCACGGTTTCCAGCCCCAGCGACTGCCCGAAATTCCTGGCGAACTCAATAACTCGCTCTTCCTTCTTCGACGCTCGCGGCACTTCGTTCAGGTCGGCAAAGTGATTCCATAGTGATTTGGGCTCCAGCCCGCGTACCTGTGCACTCATTCTGTTCTTTCTTTCACTAAACTTTCATTCACCAGGGATCGCAATTCCGCCGTTGGTCGGCCCGCTCAGTCTATTCTTTCGGCCAGTATTCGTGAAGATTCCAAAACGATATCAGACCCGTTTGACAAGCCGACGACGGTCAGCGTTAATAAGTCTGCTATTAATTTGACCATTCGCCCGTTTCAAGAGGTTTACCGTGCCAACCAAGAAGTCAATCAACACCACAGACCAAACCAGAAACTCGATCTCCAGATGGTTTTTGGCCAACTCGACCGTGTTTGCAATCCTGATGACTGCTCCCGTTTTGATTTCGATTTCGGCGATGGGTTGTGATGCAAACCCTGCGATCCAGGAAGCAACTCAGCAGGAACAGGAAACAAACTTCGCAGCCGCCCCGGATGCAGAGGCCAACGAATTGGTCGCCGGCCCGTGGCATCAGTGGCGAGGTCCTAACGGAAACGGCGTAGTCATTGACCAAACACCGGTCACGGAGTGGTCGGCCGACAAAAACGTTTTATGGAAAACACAAGTTCCCGGTCGTGGGCACGCTTCGCCAATCGTCGTCGGCGAACAGATCATTTTGGCAACCGCTGACAAAGAAGCCCAAACTCAATCGGTGATATCTTTCAACCTGGCATCCGGTGAAAAGAACTGGGAAACTGTCGTCAACGAAGGCAATTTCAATCCGCGGATTTACCCGACAAACACACATGCTTCGTCAACGGTCGCTTGCGATGGAGACCGTCTGTTTGTCGTTTTCAATAACGACAGTCGAGCGCAATTGGCCGCTCTCGATTTGAAAGGTTCCTTGCTCTGGGAAAAGAAAGCTGCTGACTTCATTCCGAAAAGATACAAGTTTGGATTCGGTTCCTCACCGATCATTCACAAGGACCTGGTGATCGTAACCAGCGAGTGCGAACAAGACGGCAGCATGGTCGCTTTCAATACCGCATCGGGCGATGAGGTGTGGCGAGTGGCACGTGAAGCGGCCACCAGTTATTCAACACCTGTGGTCGCCAACGTCGGCGGCAAGCAACAAATGATCCTCAGCGGCGCCGGCTCGACCACTTCCTACGACCCGAACACTGGTAAGGAATTGTGGAGCGTCCCCGGTCCCTGGCAAGTGACTTGCGGTACTGCGGTCTGGAACGACGACACGATCTTCACCAGCGGCGGCTTTCCAACTCAACAAACCATGGCGATCAAAGCTGATGGGTCGGAAGAGGTTGTTTGGCAAAACAAGGCCAAGTGCTACGAGCAATCGATGCTGTATCACGATGGACACATTTATGGACTCTCTGACCGCGGTGTTTGCTATTGCTGGCGAGCCACAGATGGAAAAGAAATGTGGACCCAAAGAATGGAAGATAAAATCAGTGCTTCCCCGATCATGGCAAACGGTCATATTTACTTTACCGTCCAAAGTGGCAAGACGTTTGTGATCAAAGCCAACCCGGGCGAATGTGAAGTGGTGGCAGAGAATCAGTTGGGCCAAATCGCCTACGCCACACCGACCGTCGCTAATAACAACTTGTTGTTTCGTGTCGGCGAGGGTGCTGATGACGACGTACAAGAATGGCTGTACTGTATCGGCAAGTAATAGACGGCATCCCTGAAATGCCAAAGCCCAGTCAACTTGCGAGGCGTTTTGATGACCAATCACAAAAACAAAAATGAAGCGAATGCCAACCGGCATCAATTCATTTCCAGGTCATCAACCGCCTCGCTGGTTACGGGAACCGCTTCGAAAGTTTCCTCGACTCGCCACAAGCCGTCCGTTTTGAATCGAATCGGCTGGCTGCTGGTCTGCTCTTTTTCTGCATTGTGTTTGTTTCCCGCAAAAGCGTTCTCGCAACAGTCCAACACTTCTCCACCCACGACGACGGGTGCGACGTCTGAACACAAGGCGTTGATGAACGGAGTTGGCACATGGGACGCGACGATGAAGATCTACGTCAATGGACCCGATGCGGAACCGAAGACGGCGACGGCGGTTGAAACCAACACCCAACTTGGCGAGTTTTGGCTACTGAGCAGCATGGAATACGAGCTCGACGGACAGAAGATTCAGGGTCGAGGTCAATTCGGGTTCGATCCACACTCGCAAAAATTCATTGGCACCTGGTGTGACAGCGGATCGCCGCACCTCAGTCAACTGGAAGGGACCTGGGACGCACAGAACAAGACGTGGACGTATCGGTTGCAAGGACGTGACCAATCCGGCAATCCAACAGCCGGCTTACTGGTCACCAAATTGCACGACGCGAATCGAAAGACCTTTCAGATGCACATGGCCAGCCCGGCCACCGATGGGAAATACATCAAAGTGATGGACGTGGAATACAGACGGCGTAGATAGCATCACGTCTTGTGAACGAATCGAGTAACGAAGCCAATTCTTGATCGGCCCTGCTTCGCACCAGATTCAAGCCAGCTTTGAGTCTGCTTTGGACCAATGCGTCAAAGGCTCTTTCGACCGGACCCACTTTGGCGATACAATCTGTTGCTCTGGATCTCGACGATCCGATTACGACCCAACGACTAACAATTGACCAAAGGGCAAAAGGCCTGAGCGACGGCCTGACTTTCAAGATGGCAAAAAACGTGATTGGCACCGATCTGCAGCCGTGCTGCTTTGACCCTGTGACCGGATATTATCGAGACGGATTTTGTAATACCGGCGGAGGCGACTTTGGGGTTCACACCGTCTGTTGCGAGATGACCGATGAATTTCTGGAGTTCAGTCGCGCGGCGGGTAACGACCTAAGCACCCCAGTTCCTGAATACAATTTCCCAGGCCTCAACGCCGGCGACTACTGGTGCCTGTGTGCCCAGCGTTGGACTCAGGCGTTAAAGGCCGGCGTTGCACCGCGAGTCAAATTGGAAGCCACGCACATGTCGACTCTCGAATTTGCATCGCTGGACGACTTGAAAAAACACTCCTGTTCTGGCGAGCCGGAAGTCTAAGACGCTTGCCGATCTGCCATTAAACTTTTTAACACTGCTTCGAAACGCGCGAGAAAATCAAATGCTATCTGAAAAAATGCAAGCCGCATTGAACGTACAAATCAATGAGGAACTCTCTTCGGCCTATATCTACTTGCAGATGGCCGCCGAGTGTGATCGGCTGGGGCTGCCTGGTTTTGTGAACTGGTTCAAGATGCAGTACACCGAAGAACTCGCGCACGCTGACCGGTTTTTCAATTTTGTACTGGAACGAAATGGCCAGGTACATTTGGACGCCATCGCCAAACCGGAATTGGGTGAAGAGACACCGTTGAGCCTGTTCGAAAAGGCCCTGGAACACGAGTGTCACATCTCTGCCTGTATCTTCAAACTAAAAGATCTGGCTCGCAGCGAATCCGATCACGCCACGGACGTTTTTCTGGAGTGGTTTGTGACCGAGCAAGTGGAAGAAGAAGCCGCCGCTCAGGGAGTAATCGATCAACTGCGATTGGTCGAAGGCAGCCCCAACGGTCTGTTCATGATCGATCGGGAACTCGCCGGTCGCATGCCGGAAACCGAGTAGGTGAAGATGCAATCGGATCATGACTTGTTCCTTTAGAGCTGGCAGAGCATCACGATGCCGAAACTCAATCCGTGTGAACTGTGTGGTCGAGTCACCAAGAAAGGCACGACCGAACACCATTTGATTCCACGCACTTGCCACAGCAACAAGTGGTTCAAGAAGAACTTTACGCGTGAACAGATGCACGAGCGAGTCGATCTCTGTCGTGAATGCCACAACGCAGTTCACCGATTTGTGCCTTCTGAAAAACAGCTGGGGCGTCATCACAACACGCTTGAAAAACTGATGCAGCACGAAGAGATTCACAAGTTCGTGACCTGGGTCAGCAAGCAAAAGTAACAGCCGGGCAAACCGATTGACCGGGCGTTCAATTGGTGGTTCCTTTCGGCGACCCGTTCGGTGGTTGAGTGCATGTTGGCATTGGATACAATGTGTAAAACAACGCTCGTTCCCAATCAGGCACCTAAGTTATGGACACCAGTATCTTCAGCGGTTGCATCCCCGCCCTGATGACCCCCTGCCAATCTGATCGCACACCGAACTTTGAAGCGTTGGTGCGCAAGGGCCAGGAATTGATGTCCGCCGGCATGAACGGGATGGTCTATTGCGGATCGATGGGCGATTGGCCTTTGTTAACCGATCAATGGCGAATGGATGGCGTCCAGAAACTATGCGAGGCGGGAGTACCGGTTGTGGTTGGCACAGGCGCCATGAACACTCGGTCGGCCGTCGAACATACCAGTCACGCCGCGTCGGTTGGCGCGAAGGGATTGATGGTGATACCACGTGTCCTTTCACGAGGCACGTCACCTGGTGCCCAACGTGATCACTTTTCCGCCATCCTGAGTGCGGCGCCCGACGTGCCTGCCGTCATCTACAACAGCCCTTACTATGGTTTTGAAACACGAGCCGATCTGTTTTTTGACTTGCGGAAAGAACACTCCAACCTGGTTGGCTTCAAGGAATTCGGTGGCTGCAAGTCGCTTAGCTATGCCGCAGAACATATCACTGGTGCCGAACCAGCACTGACACTGATGGTCGGCGTCGACACTCAGGTATTCCACGGCTACGTAAATTGCGGCGCCACGGGCGCGATCACCGGCATCGGTAATGCTCTGCCTGAGCCGGTACTCTGCCTGATCGAACTCTGCAAGAAAGCTGCCGCCGGCGATGTGGAAGCCCGTCGCCTGGCGAAGGAACTGGAATCCGCATTGATGGTCTTGTCGACGTTTGACGAAGGACCCGACCTGGTACTGTTTTACAAATACCTGTTGGTTTTGAATGGTGATTCCGAATACGAACTACACTTCAACGAGTCCGATGCGTTGAGCGCCAGCCAAAAACACTTCGTCGAATCTCAATACGAGCTCTTCAAAAACTGGTGGGCCAATTGGCCCGGCAAGGTTCACGGAAAGTCGCCCATTGCCGTGGGCTAACTGGTGAACCAAACGTTTTGCTTTAGTGCCCGCTTCGCCTATCCAACCTTGGTGTCGGCTTGAGTCCATTGGCCATCGACCAATCGCCAAACCTGACCCGGATTCTTGTCCTGCAAAATTGATGGCAAACGATGAGCACGAATATTGTCGTAGCATTGCAGCATCGAGAATCGGACAATCGATCCCGGTAACCCAACGGCGGTGAAACCGGGATGACCCGTTGCCGGGAACGGTCCGCCATGATTCATTGCGGAACACACAGCAACGCCGGTTGGCATTTTGTCGTTCAGCATGCGACCAACTTTCTGCCTAAGCCATGGAGCGATCGAATCGTAGGCCGAATCGTCCGAACCATCCTTTGCCGAATAGACACAACCCGTCAGGTTTCCTTCCAACGCTTTGACAACCTCAACCGATTCTTCCAGCGATGCGGTCATCACCAGCAGTGTCGAATTGCCAAAGGCCTCCGTTTGCAATTCCTGGCTGTTCGCCAGAAAGCCGGAGCCGGAGACTTCCATCACCGTATTGTTGAAGCTGTAGCCTTCGCCACCACCGACTTCACCGCCGCAGACGACTGCCGCGCCCGCGTTTTGCAAAGTCGCGATCGCCGCACTCAAACCTTCTTGTCCCGACTTTGACAACAGAGTGCCGGTTCCTGCTTGCCCGAAACCTGACGCGATCGAATCCCTGAATTTTTGCGCGGCTTCGTTGTCCTGCAAGATGATCAGGCCCGGGTTGGTGCAGAATTGGCCAGTCCCCATCAGACAACTGCCCGTCAACTCGTCGGCGATCTCCTGCCCGCGTTCATTCAATGCGCCGGGCAACATGACGACTGGATTGACCGAAGACAATTCCAGGTAGATCGGTTTTCCGACCGAGTCAGCGGCGGCCTTCAATTTCAGACCGGCGTTTCGGCTTCCCGTGTATCCAATGGCCGACAGCCGTTCGTCTTTGGCCAAACGTTCACCGTCGGCATGAGACATTCGATAGATTAATTGCACGGTTCCAGATGGCATGCCTGTTTCCTCGGCTGCGGCTTGCGCTTCTTCTGCCAACAGACGCGTGACACCAGGATGCATGGTATTGGCTTTGGCAATTACTGGATTGCCGGCAGCGATCGCCGCGGCAAAGTCGCCACCGGAAATACTGCCAAACGCCAACGGAAAATTGTTAGGTCCAAAAACGGCGACAGGTCCAATCGCACCATAACAAGATCGGATGTTCGTGTTGGTATCGATCACTGGTTGAGCCCAGCTGTGTGTGCGGGCTGCGGTGGCGGCTTGCCTCAATTGTCCAGTGGTTCGCGGCAGTTCACCCGAAGCCAGTCGCGGTTCGACCGGCAACGCTGTCTCCTTTGACGCCAACTCGCAAATCTCGGCCGAGCGGGCTTCGATTCGATCGGCATACTTCTCCAGAAAGCCGGCGATTTGATCGGCAGAAAGCGACCTCATCTGTTCGAAAGCGGTTGTCGCAGCGTCCAGAGCCGCTTCGCACTCAGCCCAACTGCTGACCGGATAGTTCTCTGCGATTGCCGCAGCAGCCCGTGGATCCTCTGCCTGAAACGTGTCGGTCGAATCTGATTCTCGCCATTGACCGGCGATCAAGACTTTGTGAGTTGCCGCTGACGACGTGGTCATAAGTCGGTTCCTGTGAAGTTTTATGGCATACAGTGCCAGGAGCGTAAATTGATTTTGCACCCAAAATACTCTAGTATCCTGCGTTTGCCAATCGGCGGCGCTCGCTTTCGCTCGTTCCATTTCGCCCGTTGCTTTTCGATCAACCCGGGTTGGAGAAGTCATGAAAAAAATCCAGGTCGTGGATTCCCATACGGGAGGCGAACCGACTCGCATCATTATCGACGGCGGTCCGGATCTTGGTTCGGGTCCGCTTTCCGAACGAGTAAAGAAGTTCGCATCTGACTTCGACGATATCCGTCGCGCGGTCGTTGACGAACCGCGAGGCAACGACGTTCTAATCGGCGGGCTGATGTGCGAGTCGGATGATCCCGAGTGCGTTGCCGGAGTCATCTTTTTTGACACTGCCGGTTTCCTCGGTATGTGCGGCCACGGCACCATGGGCTTCGTGGTTACCATGCAACACTTGGGAAAGATTTCGCCAGGATCACATCTGATTGAAACGCCAGTCGGTCGAGTCGCCATCGACTTGAAACCTGGCAACCAGGTCACGATTCAAAACATTCCAAGTTACCGTTATCAAAAAGATGTTTTGGTTGAGGTGCCTGAACTTGGTCAGGTCACTGGCGACGTCGCCTGGGGTGGCAACTGGTTCTTCCTGTCGAAATCGATCGAATCAGAGAATGGCCCAGCGATCGTTCCTCAAGAAACAGACCGACTGTTGCAAGTCACCAAACAAATTCGCCGCGAGTTGCACCGCCAGGGAATTACTGGCCCGGCGGGTGAGATGGTGGATCACATCGAACTGTATGGCGATCCTGTGGACCCCGCGAATCACAGCAAGAACTTCGTTTTGTGTCCCGGCGGCGAGTACGATCGTTCGCCTTGCGGAACGGGAACGAGTGCAAAATTGGCTTGTCTGGCGGCTGATGGCGTGTTGGCGGAAGGCGAGACGTGGCGACAAGAGAGTATCATTGGCAGCGTGTTCGAGTGTCATTACCAGAATACGAATGACCAAAAAATCATTCCGGTCATCAGCGGTTGGGCGCGTGTTTGCGGCGAGTCCACTCTGTTGCTGGATCCGGACGACCCGTTTTGCATGGGAATACCTGAATGAGTGAAAAAGTCGTGGTGATTGGTGGCGGTGTCATCGGCGCGATGTGTGCCTGGGACTTGTCGACAGCTGGATTTCAGGTGACGGTGGTTGAACGGGATCGGTTTGGGGCCGCCTGTTCGCACGGCAACTGTGGCTACGTTTCTCCGAGTCATGTTTTGCCGTTAACTCGTCCGGGACAATTCAAGGCGACGATCAAGGAGATTCTGAAACGCAATTCGACCTTCGCCGTCAAACCGCGACTCAACCGCGATTCGCTCGGCTGGTTCTGGAAATTCGGCCGACGGTGTAATGAGCGAGACATGCTGGACGCGGCGGCGGGCCGACATGCCTTGCTGCAGTCCTCCAAGAAACTCTATCAGCAATTGGTCAACCAGGAAGGGATCGAGTGCGAATGGAAAGAGGTCGGCATTCTGTTCGTGCACGACACTCCGGAAGGCTTCGAAAATTATCGCACGACCGATCGCATGCTCCGCGAAAAATTCGGTGTCGCCGCAACGCCTTACGACGGACAAGCGATGCTGGAAATCGAACCGGCTTTGAAGTCTGGTCTGGGTGGAGCATGGCATTACGAAGGTGATTGTCATTTGCGGCCAGACAAGCTGATGACCTCGTTGCGAGCAAAGCTGGAAGGTCGCGGGGTGCAATTTATAGAGCACGCTTCCGTTGAAAAATTCAATCGCCAGAACGGCTCAGCGATCTCAATCGAAGCTGGCGGACAAACCGTGCAAGGCGACAAGTTCGTCGTGGCAACCGGCGCGTGGACTCCCTTTTTGAACGAACACCTGGGCTGCAAGATTCCAATCGAACCGGGCAAGGGCTACTCGTTGACGATGCCCCGACCCGAACGCATGCCGAAGATTCCAATCATCTTCGAAGACGCTCACGTCGCAATTACTCCTATGGAAAACAAGTACCGGATCGGGTCGACCATGGAGTTCGTCGGCTACGATTCTTCGCTGAATCGAAAACGCCTGGATCTGCTGCGAATGGCTGCCGAAAAATACTTGCACGACCCCTACTGTGATCCGGTCGAGGAAGAATGGTACGGCTGGCGACCGATGACATGGGACGGCAAACCGATCATCGACCGCAGCCCGGTAATGAACAACGTATGGGTGGCGGCGGGCCACAACATGTTGGGAATCAGTCTGGCAACTGGCACCGGAAGATTGATCCGTGAAATGATCATGGGCCAAACACCACACGTAGACGCCGCCCACTTTTCAATTGAACGACTTCGAAAGTAGTGGTCTGCTACGACGAAAGCAAACGCCGCCGAGCCCGGGTGCCATGTTTACGCGAGCCACAATGGTTGTTTCAAGCCTGCCACCGGATCATGCACACTCAACGTTATCCACTGCCACATCCATAGCGTAAGCATGCTTGCGCTCAATGCGTGCACCTGACACCGGAAAAGGGTGACACCCACAAATCGAACGAGTAGTTCTCGTTTGCCGCAAAGAGTCGCAAAAAACCGCAAAAAAGTAAATTTGATATACAGCCTGGTCCTTTGCGTCTCTTGCGAATTTTTGCGGCGAACAATCATTTTACAGATGCTTCACCAAACGTCAGAAGTGATCATTGGCTGACCGGCGTCTGAGTTGGGTTCAGTAGATAAACGGGAGTACTGACTGCTCCGAGTGGCACCAGGCTCTCAGTAAACCCGCCCGCAATAACGTCGGTGGTCGCAGGTACGACAATGGCTGCTGAAACTGCAATGGGCTGAACATTGTCCCCCGCGAAGCTGATGCCATTGGAGGTGTTGTTGTAGTCGAATGCACCGGAGGCAAGCGTTGCCGTTCCATTGGCACCGATAACCACATCAACCGTTTGCACATCAAATGCGTTGTTGACCGGGAATTCTGGTTGAGTCGAATCCAAACGTGACTGAATAACATCTGCAACGGAATTCGGTGAACCGTCGCTGGTAATGACAGGGTTAAATCCTTTGTGCAGCGTGACGCGAACGACGTCACCCGGTTGACCGGTCACTGAAATCTCAGGTTCAGAGCCTCCGTATTGGCCGTTGCTGTTGCTCGTCGAATTAAACACTCCAAGCCCAGTATCGACGGTGACGACCGGGCTACGTTGTTCGCGTCCTTGAACCGCTTCGCCAGCAGCGCCGGCTTGAGTGGTATCGCTGCCGAGGAATCCAGTAGCCGTCGTGCCGTCAGCAAACAGCACCGTAAACGATGATCCGATCAATTCCGAACCGCTTTGCCCACCAGTGTCGAACCCTCCAGTGATCGCGTTGCCAAATCCAGCGCTACCAAAACCGACTTCGGTTTGTGAGAAGCCAGCTATTGAATTTGGATCACCGTCACCCGAAAAGCCAACCGTCTCGAATCCGTCAAAATCGGTGAATCGAATTAGCAAGCCACGGAAACCGCCACTGCTGGCACTACCGAGTCCCGAAGAGTCAGGAATTGGATCGTTCCCGGGGAAGAACAGGTTGGCCGAATTCTGTTCGGAATTTCCTTCACCAACAAAGAACCCACCTGTGCCACCGAAGTTGTCGATGCCGAATGTAGCCGCGGTGGTATCGCCGCCCGTGCCGTCAACGTCAAAGACCATGTCACCAAAAACGGCGTTGCGAATATCGATGAAGACTGCTGAAACTTCTTTGTTACCGACGCTGATCAGCTGAAATGAATTTGCACCAAAGTTAGAGGTCTGAACGTCGTTGTTGCCGTCGTTAACCTTCAACACCACTGCCCCAAAATCGCCTCCGTCGTTGAAATTGTCAACATTTTGGCCCTGCACAACGCCGTCAAAGTTTCCATCGGCAACGCCAAGGATTTCGAGCGCATCAGAATCACCATCTGGATTGCCGCCTGGATTGCCGGAAGATTCAATTTGTACGAATCCGTTGCCAGCCAGAAAACCTCCTGTACCGAGGCCCGATGTGATGCCAACTCCTGGTACAAAAATGCCATCGGAAAGGACATTGCCGTCAGTCGTTTGGGCCTCCGTGACATCGCCGGTAGCGTCGTCGATTAGCCGGTACTCAAAGATCTGTACATTTCTGTCGATGCCGGCACCGGGATCGAACAGATCGTTAACGAATTCGATTCGAACATCTTCGATTGAAAGATCACTTGAGTTGGACTCGAACGAGAACGTCTGTCTGTCTCCGGCTGAATTCAGGTTAAACGACGCAACCGTTTCGTCGCGAACAACCAGCTCCACGACTTCCTGACCCGTTGTTCCGAGTGCTTCAAATTCGATGCGATCACCGTCGTTGCCCGGTATCGTTTGAGGGTCGGCAAAAGAAAAGATTGCATTGATATTGAAAAATTCGGTCTCGAAGAAACCGGGGCCTGTTAAACCGTCGCGATAGATGCCAGTGCTAAAAGTCGAAGGGTCTTCAGTTTGCACGGTGACGCCATCGACAACGATCCGGTCAACGACCAGGTTTCGATCAAGCCCAATGGACGGATCAAAAGCATCATTGGCAAATCCTATTCCGATGTCACCTGGAGTCAGTTGTTCGGCGGTTTCAAACGTAAGCCGAACAAATTCTCTCTGCTCTACGTCGCCGCCAACATTGGAAAAAGTTGTTGTGAATTGTTCGTTGATAAAAAGTTCAAGGTTCTCCTGGCCTGTCGAACCAGCAGCAAATATCTCAACAGTCGACAACATGATACGGTCTTCAAGTTGTTCGAGGTGGAAACCAGGCGATTGTCGATCAATAGTCATGATGTTTATGGGCAATGTTGATGGGGCGAATGAATAGATGCAAAAAACATCGCTTGATGTTATGCAAGACAAGAGTCCAAATATGCTAACTGAAAATTGTTTTCGAACCAGCAAATTACCGACGGCTGAGAAGTTTTTTTCAGTGGGTTCCGTGTCTTGTCTCGCTGTTCAAATGCTGAGATCAGACGCGAAAACCCCAGTCTCTATTGAAGGTTGCGTCCTACGGCTAAAGCAAACGCCACCAAGCAACATTCAGGCGGTCCTTTGCGTCTCTTGCGATTTTTTGCGGCGATGTTGTTTCCGGGTGCCATGTTTACGCGAGCCACAATGGTTGATTCAAACCTGCCACCGAATC
>CAZPOL010000056.1:0-30698 GCA_964588195.1 uncultured Pirellulaceae bacterium
GCAACCTCCGGATCGACAGTCCGGGACTCTAACCAATTGAGCTACTGCGCCATCATGCTTTGGTGGTCAATGATGACCAATAAGACACGATTTGAATTCACCAGTTTATTGAGGCATGCCGGTTCCGACAAGGCTCCTTTTGGCAGATTCTAAAGTCAAGGATTCGGCTGAATTCAGCTGTCCGGCACAGCTTCTACCGCTCCCCCCCGAAGAATCTACTCAATCGTCATAATTGGACTCGATTCCGGGCGGATTCAGGCGAATCTGGCACAGTATTCGGCAAAAAAATCAGGCTTGTCATCGATTGCCCCATCCTGCGCATATCTGCGTCCTATCTTTTCAGGAGGAAGGATTTGTTTGGATGGTTTGGCGGCCCTGAAACCGGGAGCGGACCAACGCAAATCTGACCATTTTTCGATTACTAGCCTGAGGCTCATCTGGTGCGAATCCGGTGAATCTCCAAACCGTTACTGACCACAATGTAACAGGTGAAATTATGGACGCAGTACTAAACATTCTGAATCAATTTCTGCACATGACTCAAACTTTTGGGCCAAACGAATGGGCAATCGTTTCGTTGGCTACCGTGGTTATTGGATACATGTGCCTGAAGGGCATGAACATTCGGTAACGAGTCTGGCAAGCATCTGTTTCAAAACAGACAGCTTCAAAACAGATAATTACCAGGCACGAAGCCCAATTCGCGCACGGCGGTTATATCCGCGCGTGCGCCTTTCTGATCTCCGCCACCCCGTAGCACCCAACTGCGATGAAACATCAACGCAGCCAAACTTCTTCTCGGTTGTCGCACGAACATCTCGAATTGCTGCCGAGGATCCAGCGAGGTCTCCAGCGAAGTGCGTGGTACGAATTCGGCAACATCGACCAGTGTTTGTTTAGCCGTCACAGCCACGTTCAAGTCGGCGAACGCGGCGGGCAAATGGTTCAGTTTGTAGAGCACACAGCCTCGTGTATCCAGATATGAAGCCAGCGTGTCGAGTTGGCTAACACAGTCCTTTAGAGTTGGCAACTTCCTGGCCATTGTCTCTGGCATGTAACCGAGTTGGGTGACTTGTCTACGATCAGCGAATGACTTTTCGGATTGACCCATATCCTGATACATCAAGGCACGTAAAGTCAGCATTGTGGCCAACGCGTGGGCCGCGTTCTCTTTGGACTCCTGCATCTTCGTCAGCTTTTCTTTGGCACTCAGGTTTTCAGGTTCCGTTCCCGCTCCCCCCGGTTCGGACTCATTCGAATCAGAACTACTCGCCTCATCCGTCGGGTTCTCTTCTTCCAACGAGGCCGTGGCGTTGGTTAGTTCATCGACCTGTATTTTCAGGCGGACGTATTCGGCTTCCTTGCCCAGTATGGGAGCAGACAAGTTTTTGATCGCCTTGTTGCCAAAGTCCTGGCGGCGAGCGCTGTCATCCAGTGCCAGTCGATCGATTTGGCGCCAATAAACCAACGCCGAACAGAACATGCCCTGCATGTGTTCCGCTAACAGAATATGTGTTTTTTTATTCCATTCGTTTACCTCGAAGCGAACGACTTCGTGGCTGTTGCTCAGAGCGAGTTGCAATTCCTGATCCGCCAATGCCTGGTAATAGGCGAGATCGTTCTTGTGTTGGACTTGTTCACGGATCGAACGTTCTTCATCCGCCGGATTGGCTGCTCGATAAGCCAACAGCGCTTCCTCATGTTTGCCCATCGCCAGCAAACAATTTCGTTGAAGTCTGATGGATTGGGCGTCCTGGTACTGGTCCGGGATGTCTTTGAGCAATTCAAGGGCCTCAGCGGCGTGTTTTGCATTTCCGTCAATCGCGCCCAAATCCAGAATCCACTTTGCCAATACGACTTTCAGTCCATGGTCATCGGGAAGGCGTTGCGAGATCTCTTTTAGCTTTGCAATCGACTGGCCTTTTTCACCGTCCAGCCAGGATTCCATTACCTGCGCGGCTCGCCAGCGATCGACTTCTCCGCTGAACCCCTGGTAAAGAATCGGCAACGCGACCAACAGAATCAAACATGGAATGACCCAGCGATTTTTTCGAGACGGAAATGATTCGGGTGGCTGGCTCAAACGTCGTCGTCCAAATAGTTCTTTGTTTCGTTCAGCAATTCGCGGCGTACCTCGACCAGCCGCCGCGCGTCCAGGATCTTGTCGCCGTTTTCATCCGTTACGTAGAACACAGCGATTACCTGCATTCCGAATCGAGCAACTCTGGCAAACCGAACATCCAGTTTCAATTCATAAATTCGCTTTGAGATCCGGTACAACAAACCTAGTCGAGTCCAGGCGAAAACGTCAATGACGCTGGCCCATTCGACTGATTGACTGTCAATCACCACACTAATCGGCGGTTTGGGAAGGTTCTTGCTGCGTTCGGGATCGTCTTTGTAATGGATCGGGAAGACCGGCGGCGCCAATTCTTTGGACTCGGCCATCTGTTTGGCCTTCTGCAGAATGCGGTGCAGCATCGCAGCCGGCGGTGGTTCGCTGAGATTGGGATCTTCGAATTGGAACCAGTACCAAACAAAGGGATCGTCCAGATGTTTGATGTCTGCCGCGCGGATGCGCAAGCCTTCGCTGGCCAGCATTCCGGCGACACGATAGTAGATACCGGATCGTCGTTCCACACGCCGTCCGATCCCTAAATCAAACATCATCGTCTTGTGATTGAAATTCAGACGGACGGCCGATTCGTAACCGGTTGTGCGGGACAGTTCCAGCAAATGCTCGGCGATCTGTTCCATCGAATGCTTCTCGTAGTATCCAACGGGAAGCAAACGCGTTTGTTCCAGCAACCAGATAGCCGTCGGTTCGTCCGACGCCAACTCGCGAAAGGCCTTTAGTTCCTCGTCGGTGAATTCCGCATCGCGTTGAGTCGTATGCAGTCCATCCAGTAAATCCATGGCCCGGTGGTAGAGGTCTTTCAGCAACCCGAACTTCCATTGATTCAACGTGCCCGGTCCGACCGCCGCGATGTCTGCACAGGTCAACAGGTACAGCAAACGCAGGTTTTTACGGGAGCCTACATTGGCGGCGAATTCTGCAACCATGTTCGGGTCATTGATGTCTCGTTGGAAAGCGACATGACTCATCATTAAGTGATTGTGAACCAAAAACTGAACTAGTTCGGTATCCTCGGTATTGATGCCAAGTCGCGGGCAGATTTCGCCAGCAAAGCGTTTGCCGACTTCGCTGTGATCTTCCTCAAAACCTTTTCCTAAATCGTGAATCAGTAACGTCAGATGCAAAAGGCTTTTGTCTCGCAACGAGCGGTAGGCGGTGCCAAGATCACCCTTGTCGTCCTCGAATTCCGTTGCTCGCTCGACCGCCTGAATGGAATGTTCGTCGACGGTGTACTGATGGTACTCGTTGAATTGCATCAGATTGCGAGCGTGACCGAAGGGTGGCACGATCCGTTCCAGCACTCGCAGCTCTGCGAGTCGTCGCAGCATGAAACCCAGTTTTTCGGGACTCCGCAGAAGCGCCATGAACTGGCCGCCAGTTTCCGGAGCGAATTCAATATCTCGTGATTCGATCATCGCCGTGCGGATTGCTTCCCACGTTTGGTAATTGATTTCCCGAGAGTGAACAATGGAGAGTTGCATCAACTTTAATACGGAAGTGAGATCGGTTTTGATCTCGTCAATTTTTTCCGGTTGCACACCAATTTGAAACGGGCTCATGCAAAACACATCGTCGATTGGCCGGGTCATCATCGGTTCGAAGACGTTGGTGAACGTGGGGCGGTGCTGTGAAAGTTCGACGAAGTGATCGCTGCAATACCGGATTTCACTGGTATAGCCAAAGTAATCGCGCATCAACCTTTCGACTGGCAAGGCGACCTCGTCCCCTTCGTAGCCCCAGATTTTGGCGATCCGGACTTGCTCGTTTTTCCCCAACATGTCGTTGGCGCGGCCAGCACTGAAATGCAGTTCGTTTCTCAGCCTCAACAGAAACTCGTTCGCTTTCTGCAATCGGCTGGCGTCGATCGATGAGATCGCGCCCTTGCGACAGAGTTGATCGATGTCGGTTTCGCCAAATCGTACAAAGCCGAGCCAACGAACCAGGTGAACATCACGCAAGCAACCACGCGTCTTTTTGACATTTGGCCGCAGCAGGTAAACCGTCTCGCCAAATTGAGCCCGCTCGGCTTCACGGGCGGCGACGATGGCGCGAATGATGTGAGTCGCTCGACGGCCTGTGATCCGCTTCAGCCGGCTTAGATAGTTTTGGTACAGGTCCATGCTGCCGCCAATGAAACGGGATTCCGTCAGCGATGAAAACACAGATGGATCTTGCAACGCCATCGAACAAGCCTGGCGGGGAGTACGCAGGCTGAACCCAAGCTGGAATCCTGTATCGAAAATCGCTTGAGTCAGACGGCGAGCAAATTCCTCGATCGCCGAATCCTGATGACCGCGATAGAGTGCCATGAAATCGATATCAGAGTACGGGGCAAATTCGCGGCGGCCACAGCCACCGTGAAATACCAGCGCGACCCGGGAATCAATCTCTTCGCCTTCCTGTTCCAGCTCTTTGCGAATGTGGTGGTAGAGCAAACGGATAATGTTGTCGACAAGGTCGCTCATTCCGTTGACGACACGACGACCGGGCGCACCATCGTCGTGCAGTTTCTTTAGCTGTTCGCGGCCTTGCTGGTGCCACTTCCTGGCTTTGACGATGTATTCGCTAAGTCCCGAGCTGGTAGCCATCGTCGGTTGCTGGATGTTGAGTTACGAATCAGAAGGCCAGGGTTACGCGTGCAATCTAAACAGCGTCCGAGCCTTTTTCGCCGGTGCGAATTCGAATCGCTTCTTCCAGATTGGAAATGAAAATCTTGCCATCTCCCATTTGCCCGGTTTGTGCTTTGGAAACGATCGTGTCGATTAACGATTGCAATGAGTCTTCAGTGCAAACAATTTCGATCTTTACTTTCGGCACAAAATCGATGGCGTACTCGGTGCCCCGATACATTTCCGTGTGGCCTTTTTGGCGTCCGAAACCCTTGACCTCAGTCACAGTCATTCCGGCCACTCCGATGTCATTGAGGGCGTTTTTGATGTCTTCAAGTTTGAAGTGCCGAATGATGGCTTCAACTTTTTTCATTCTATGACTCCGTATTCAGGTTTCCGCGGTCGTTCGCGTGAGAGGGCCACGATTTGGCTCACAGCGGGATCCGTGGATAACGCCATTCCTTTATCAGTTGGCAAGCGAACAAATGGTCGGTTGCCGAATAGACTGATTGACAGAATCATCTGTCACGCCGGGTACAAGTCCGCCAACAATTCGGACTCCGTCTTTTAAAATCTATCTCGTACGGAAAAGTTTACACCTTTACCGACCGAAAATAAACAACGCCCAAGCCCTGTGTTTACCGATTCAAAATAGCGAAAATGCGTACGCCACTGAGCTTTGATAAGGGTTGCGATACTTGTATTGAAGAAGTGGGGTAACCGCGAGCGTCATTGACTCTCTGTGCTAACTACTCCAAATGGGCTCGTCGACGCCTGCGTTGTGGTTGATAAATCTGGCGGCGACAAAGCACCAGTCGCTCAGGCGATTCAGAAATCGCAACACGTCTGACGATTCGAAGTCCGTGAATTCGTTTGTTAGATCAACAAGGATTCGTTCCGCTCGGCGGCAAACCGCACGGCCGAGATGCATGGTTGCCGCTGCTTGAGATCCACCCGGCAACAGAAAATTGGTCAGTGGTTTAAGGTGTGTTTCCATCTCATCAATTTCGGATTCCAGCCGCTCGGTTTCAGCAGGCCCAATTTTTGGCAAGTCCATTTTTGAATCGGACCCCACAGCCGCGACCGTTGCCCCCAACGTGAACAAGTCGCTTTGAATCGAGGTGATTTGAGCGGCCAGTTGCTGCGAGACTTCGTGGCTGGCCACCAAGCCGATGACGGCGTTCATTTCGTCCAGCGTTCCACACAAGGCGACACGGGTGTCGTTCTTGCGAGTCGTTTGACCACCCAGCAACTGCGTGTCGCCTTGATCGCCGAAGCGAGTATAGATTTTCATAGCCGTGTGCTTTCTTGTTGACGATTGGCGTCGTTGACCGTCAGCTTCCCCAAAGATTGACTCATTGGCCTGACTGACCTGACCCTGCCCCTGCCTGCCCCATTGGCCGAGAAATCGATTTATCCGATAATTCAACCAGAACAATGATAACCGCAAACGGATCGCGGGTGATCACGGAACATTGGAATGAGAAACGAGAATGTCGACTGAACCAGCCAAGCCAGATGTGAAGTCCTGTGGTGTTCTGATCTTTCGCGAAGAACCGACTCTGTCTTTTCTGTTGATGGAGCATCGCGATCGGTTGGACTTGCCAAAGGGGCACGTCGACCCGGGTGAATCCGATCTGGAAACCGCTTTGCGTGAACTAGAGGAAGAAACGGGAATTACCAGCGACGATATTAAACTGGATCCAGACTTTCGATACAGTCACTGTTACCAGGTTCATAAAAAACGTTACGGCAATGTGCCGAAGTTGAAGGAGCTGGTCATCTTTATGGCAACGTTGACCAATGATGTGGAACTGGAATTGACTGAGCACATCGGTTACCAGTGGGTCGAGTGGGCTCCGCCTCATCAGATCCAGGAAAAGACGATCGATCCGCTACTGGCCGAAGTTAGCGAGTTCCTGGCGAACAGGAGTTGAATGCGGTCGTTACTGACCACCAACGATGGCGTAGCGAGTTTCATTGCACGCGTACATGCCGCACTTCACGTTGTATTGCCAACAGTCAAGGCAGTGTGGCGTCTTGCAGCGGATGCAGATCACCATTTTTCCATCGATGTCACTGCTGCAAATCGGACAACGACATTCGTCGACGGCTGACATGACCATGTCTTCGCGGAATTCGATCCCTTCGGTGGTCGTCAGGCTGAGTTGGTCGAACAATTCCAGACAGAATCGCACATAGTCATCCAGTCGCGTTTGGTCTTTGACAAAGCATTGAGCGCGAATGACCAGCCAGGTTTTTTCGATTGATACAGTCACGGAAACCGGCTGGAAGAAGTGCTGTAGCTGTTTGACCTGCCAGCGGACTCCGTTGTTGACCAGTCTTTTTGCCAGTTCTCGCTTGTTAGCTTCGACGATCACGTTGAATTCGTTATCAAAGTTCTCGTCGCCCACCGGAACAGGCGGCAGGCCTCGCAAAGCGCGTCGTTTCGGTTGCAGATTCAGCGGCAGGATGTCCAGTTTCATCGATGGGACAGGCGAGCGAATTCGAAATTCGGTTTCCGGTGCGTGCATCGTCGTGCGTTTGCACTTCAGGCGAACGTCATGGTCTTTGTATTTGAAAGTGGCCGCAGGCGGACGCGTCGCGCGGGCGGAGCTGAACCAGCCACCGTATCGTGTGGCAATGTGTTCGAATGATTTCGTCCATTTGCCGTGCCCTTTCACAAACCCGATCACATTGGCGAACACAATCGCCAGAAAGATCAGGAAAAAGATGACAGGGAGGATTTGCATTGTGTCAATTGATAGAAGAGCAAATTAGGTGGTCGAAATGAGCGGGCTGATATGAAGGAATGAAGGAAAGGGCTAGTCGATAAAGTGCACCGACGACTCGTCGGAATCGGGTTGAACGTCGTCGATCACGATCGGTTCCGGCTTTCGGTAATAGCGAACGGACTCTCCCTTTTTACGGTAACTCACCACGTTCTCCGAACCGGCGACTTGCTGAAACAACGGTCGCTGATCGACGGGGAAAAAGTCCGGTCTGGCGGCCGACTTTGCCTGGTACCACTGCCCTGCCCCGAGATTGATCGCATTGACGGCATCCATGTAACTGCCTCGCAAGGAATTCCAGATCCGTTCTACCAGGACTTCGGTAGGCGTTTCGGCGGACCAGGTAATGCCTACGTCATTAGTGTTTACGATCCCGTCGGCTGGAAGGTTCGGATGGAAAGTCGGTGACTGGATGTGGATGGTTGGCGGAGCTTGCGGAAAGTCCTGCGGGAATTCGATGCGAAACAATTGTTTGTCGTTGTATTCGACTCGATCGACATTTGGACCGGCAACGGAAATGGCTCGCCCCCGAATTTCGATATTGATGGAGTGATTTCCGGAGTCCGCAGTTTGCAATTTACTGATGGTCCAGTATCCGGATTTGCGAGCCTTCTCTTTCAAAGATTCCCAATCGGCGCGGATTCGTTTTTCTGATTCAAGTGACATGTTGTGATCCAGCCATGATCGATTGCCGTCCGGTTAATCCTGTTGTTCATCGTCATCACGGATCGTCATGTCCGGGATTTGGGATTCGCGTTCGGGATTCTCGGAGGTGTTTGATTGTGTTCCGGTGTCAGGATCGGCGAGTGGTTTTTGAGACACGCCAGAGCTGGAACGATCGGAATAAAAATCGTCGTTTTCGCTGAAGCGTCGTCCGATAAACGTTCCGCTAAACAGGCCTAGCAACGCAGTGCCGATTCCGATGGCCGTGACGATTGGCCATTTGTAACCGCCAATTGACTTGCCGTCCTTTATGTCACCATTCAGTTGTTTTTCATCTTTCAATTGCTTCTCAAGATCTTCGATCTCAGAATCACGCTTGACGATCACGTCTGATCGCTTTTCCAGAGTCTCGGATTGTGATTCTACTTTCCGCTTTAACTGGCTTTGGTCAGACTTCAAGTCTTGAATCAACAACCCACGACCTTCCAGGTCGGTCTGCATGTTGACATTTTCAACGGTCATTTCTTCGACTCGTTTAATAATGTCCTTACCGTCGGTCGCTTCGCCGGTCACGAGCTGGCCGAGAATTTCGCGATAAACTTCATTACGTTGTTGTTGTGCCAGTGGTGTGGCCATGGCAGGCGGGAACAATAAACGCCAAGCGATCAGTCCCAGTACCAGCATCTGAATGGTCAGCATTCCCAGTACCGCAATCATCAGCGTCGGAGACTTTTGATCGTGTATGTTGACAACGGGCTGCATTGTCGATTCTCCCATTGGGCTTTCGTAGCGAGGGTCGAAGTAGGCTGGGTTCACGGTTGCCAGTGCATTGGCGAACTGCAGCAATTCGGACCTTCGATAACGATTCGTAAAAAGATAAAAACCGGAAACACGGGTCTTCTTTCTGGCTCCGCCGACCTGTTCCCAAAAAAACCAGCCGCGGTCACCACGGCAAGGATCAATGACCAGGTCGACATCCAGATCGTCTGCGAAAAAGTTGTCGCAGATGAACGTATCCATACCTGACAAGAACACTCCCCAATCAGGGTGAGTGTGATACCAGCCGACCAGGTGCAGGTCTTCGGGCAATTCTTCCCGATCACGTGCGAACTGTGACCAGGTTTCGTGAGTGAATTTGAAGCTGCCGCGTGTCGCTTCGTAGTGCTCGGCACGTAACGCTTCCTGGACGACAACAAAGGACCTTCCTTCCTCGTCCACAAATTTTCCACCCAGCAAGATGCCACCGAGTTCAACGTGGGTGTTCGTGCGAGCGTGACCTTCCATGTCTCGCATCACATCCAGATCGACAAAGATCGGCAATTGGGATTGGTCGACCTCGCCGCAGCCAACGACCGCAAACTTTCGATTGCGATCCGGGCGCAGCTCGGATTCCGGTTCACGGAATTCGACTTGTCCAAATTCAATGCCGTCCATTCTGTCTTTTCTGTTGCCGTCGGTTAGTTGTGCTGGTCTGTGTTGGTATTTCAGGAACTCGCAGCGAGCTGAACAAATGTGGGTTCGTTGTTGGCCGCAACCTGCAGGATATCATGATCCGGAATGCCGATATCCGCCAATTTTCTTTCCGCCAATGGGCTGTCGATGTCAATTACATGCTGCATCTTGGGGACCATCGGTTCCTGGCAAGTTTCGCAAATCGCGTCTTCCATGCTGACGATTGGCCGCGGCAACATAACCTCGCGACTGCCATGGCACTTGCCGCAATCGATGGAGGTGACGAAATCGCGATCCAGCAACAAGGAATCGATAGCCGTTTTGGCATTTTGTTCGTCCTGTTCGGCCAGCCATTGGCCAATTTCTTCCAGAGTATTCTGATTTGTCAGCGGGCATTCGATGATCGGTTCGTAAGTTTCGTGACTCAGGCAATCTTCGCGGTGCTGGTAATCGGATTTATAGAACTGGTTGGCCGCTCCGTTGAACACCATCGCTTTGCCGGCGTCGGTGGGTATCTCGTGCAGCAGTTTCAACGCCTCCTGAACCTGAATGGCGCCGATAATCGAGGCGATCGTTGGGGCGGTAGGTACCTTGCCCTGCTGTAAATCCTCTCGCTTCAACAACGGGCAACTGTAACGCAATTGAATCAACTGGTAATCCATTTCGGTCATTGCGCACTCGTAACAGGCACCATCAGGTGGCATGAATACTTTTGCCACGCCGTTGATCTCCTGGATTCCACCATCGATCCATGGCGTGTTGACTTTCCAGCACATGCGATTGACCCACAGGCGTGCTTCGCGATTGTCCAGACAGCCGATCGCCAGGTCCATGCTGCGCATCAAGCCCAGCCCAATTTCCGTCAGCACGTTGCCCTGGATCGTGTCGACGGTTACGTCCGGGTTTAATTCCTGGATCATGGCCGCGGCGACTGTCGCTTTCGGTTTTCCGGAATCCGCAGCGCGAAACAGCACGCTTCGTGACAGATTCGAATTTTCGATCGTGTCAAAGTCGATCAGCGTGATATGACCAATCCCTACCAACGCCAGGTTCTTTAAGACCTCATTGCCCAGGGCACCGGCGCCGACGACCAGCACGCGGGCGGACGCCAATCGTTGCTGGTCCCACCAGCCAATCAGTTTCAGTCGCGAGTATCGATCCTCGTCATCGATCAGTACGGGGGTATCGTTCATTGAGCTCTTGTTATTCGATTCGTTTCGTTTCGGTGGTTTTTTCGGTGCAGTGGCGTTCAGGTCAATGGTCGCGTTGGATCAGGAAGCCGGCGTCGACAATTCGATCTTCGTTCCATTGAAAAAAGCCGAGTTCCCCGCGACGTGGATCAACGACCAGTGCGACTTGCCACGGCTGTTGAAAAAAGTGACGGTGAATGAACTCGTCCTGTCGTGACAAGAAGATACCAAAACCAGGGTGCGTATGATGCCACCCGGTGACCTGCAAGTCAGGAAATTTGTTGGACAACTGGTCGTGCAATCCTGCCCAGCTTTCATGTGTTATCGTCAAAGAGCTATGCCCACTACTAACCTGGGTGGCTTCAACGAATTGCGATATCTCGACGAAGGACTGATCGGCTTCGGCATCGTGGCAGGGTTGGCCAAGCAAAAATCCACCGACTTCGACGTGCGGGTTGCTGTCGGAGAATGCCAGGATCTGATCCAGAACCTTTCCACATAGCACGACTGGCATTACTGTTTGCGGGATGGTGCCCATCCGTACCGTGGCCCGCTTTCCGGTCAATCGAGGAAACGGTTTTCGGCGGATGTCAGTCACTTGATGTGCCAACCAGGAATGAGAGTTGTTGTTGGTTTGAGTCTGTGCCCTGATTCGATTCGAGCCTTGTGACACAGACCCGCAATTGTTCTGGTGGACGAAGACATGGTCTCGAGACTAAAACCTAGTCCAGAAATGTGATTCCATCGTCTTCGGCCTCGTTGACCAATTCGAATTCGGTCACGGCTTTGTTTCGAGTGGAGGTCGTTTCGACTTCAACGATTACCGGTGGAGGCTCTGCGGCGTTGCTGACTTGAGCCACAACGATGTCGTCATCCAGATCAGTGGCGACTCGATTCCTGAGTGAACGGTCGTCTAACGGCAAACGAAAGTCGCTCTGTTCGCGTGCCCACATCGCCGCTTCGCGGTTGTAGGGACTCTCGACGTCAAAGTTTTGATAGCGGATCATGTCCCAAAGCATGACGCAAAGTTCGTCCAGTTGCAGGCTGGGCACCCAGTTGGTTCCGTATCCACCAAGGCAGACCACACCGCTGGACGAGATATTGGGATGGAAGACCGGGGTCTGCCACGTGATACCCGGCATCAATCTTGGGTAGGCGGCGCCCAGGTCGATGACAATTTCATGTTCCTCGCGGATGGCGACTGTATTGCGAGTCGTCTTGTAGGTACCCGGGCCATGAAAAAAGAAACGATACAACTCGGGAAGACCGCCGGTGCATTCGTAATCGAAGATCGAACTTTCCGCGCTCAGTTGCTGGATCCCTCGATAGTCAGCTTCCAATCGACGAATACGAGGTGACTTTCTCATGTTCAAATAGCAGCTTCCTTGTTGAGCGACCGCCTTGGCAGGGATTCAATACGTGAGTGTTGCCAGCAGCAAACACCACCGTCAATCCGTTACCGACCGCCGGCCACAATTTCCGGGTAAACAATCAGGTGGTCGCCATCTTCCACGCTGCCCTGTACCAGAGTTTGATCTTCACGAAGACGCTTGCCGCCCTCTTTGTGATCGAGACTGTAACTCATTGGTTGACCATCCGGACCAACGACCGGCAAATTCATCTTGGTGATAATATTGGGCAGGATTCGCTTCACAGTCACTGTGTCAGCCACCACTGCCTCAACCGATTTCGCACCCGTCTGGTCCAGAAAAGTGACCTGTGTGCCTTGTCGTTCCCCATTACCGCTCATAAGCCCGCTCCACGTTCTCTTGTCATCCTGTAAATACGGTGTTTTTTGGTATTCGTCGGCCAACTCCGTATCTTGGAACAATATTAACGAAAACCTGCCAGAGAGCAATTATTTATCTCGCAGGAATCGGCGGTAACGATCCTTTGCAGGGGAAACGGCACGGCGGCAGGTTGATGGTGATGGGGAATTCAGTCCGAACGCGGTTTTTGTAACGATATGGTCACGTCCCGGAATCGGGTTGGAAACCGAATTCACTGGAAGCCAATCGTCAGTCGTTTCAATCGTCAGATGTGTAGTCGTCTTAAGTTAGCCAGTTGTTTTGTTTGCTGCCTGATTGCAACCCGTTTCGGCCGCGTTAGTCATCTGTTGCGACGATGCCGTAGAACACCACGTCCTGAAAGACGCCCCACTTCTTAATGTGACTTTTCAGGTAGCCCTCTTTCGCCATGCCAATTTTTTCCATCACTCGCCCCGAGGCAGGATTGCTGGCGACGTGATGTGCATGAATTTTTTTCAAACCAAAATGTTGGAAGCCAAAGTCAACGATTGCCTGGGCCGCCTCGCTACAGATGCCTCGTCCCCAAAACGGTTGCCCAATCCAGTAGCCAAGTTCTGCGTTCTCGTCCGGGGCATTAATTTCCAGGCCGATCGCTCCGATGGCTGCTTGCGGATTATCCGGTAGCGTGATCGCAAAAATGGCCGCTTCGCCACGGTTCCATTTTGGCAGGTGAGTACCAATCCAGATTCGCGCGGCGCCGTCCGGATAAGGATGTTCGATGGTCCGCGTGTTGGCAGCGATTTCCTTGCATTGCAACAATTCCTGAACCGTATCACAGTCAGCCTCATCGAACGGGCGCAACACCAGCCGCTGGGTGTTGATTGTTGGCTGTGCTACAGGGTTCTCTGCCGTTTTGATTTCGGGTGACGGCTGGTCTGTATTGCAGTCAGAGGACTCGGACATGATCTAGTCGCGGGGTACGGGGAATAATGAGAATTGAAATGATGCTAACACACAGTGGACATTCTTGAACGGAATTGGTTCGGCGTTCGTTTTGTAACACTTGTAATGGTTGAAGGGTGAGTTCGTCTTCAATGAACGGCAGGCAACAGCCTGGAATTGGTTTGCGACATTAATTGTGACCTAAGTTTTGGTAATCGTTGATATGCCGTGGTTTTAACCAATAAACCGCGCCAATGACCCACCCTTGCATTTGTTTGAATGGACCCGAAATGGGATATTTACAACAGTTTTTTCAAGAAGTGTTTCTGGAATCGCCTGCGTTTCGAAATCATCCGGAAAACAGCTTCCTGAAGGCTCAAGAATTAAAGGCTCATCCGGAAGTTAAAAACTTCGGCGGTTTTCATTTGACGGATGCGGCGCGTCCATCGCCGGATGTTAAAATCCAGCTGACTCAAGGCTATCGCCACGAGACATACCTGGATGAAGAGTCCGGTTCCAGTGTGCCAGTCATCATGGCGGCCGCTTCTCGCGAAATTCTGTTTCCACTGTTCATCGAACTGATTCAGGAATTGGGAGATTCAGTCGATGTCGTGTTGGAAAGCAGCCACGATCATGAGACCAACGGCCACGTCGACTTTTACCGCGAACAGATTGATACACCCGTATTGGTCAGTGCTCTGTGGGGTTTCGAAGACCTGTTGCTGAACGACGGTTGCACCGGCATCGCCGTGTTGAATCCAAAGACGCCTCAGGAAGTACAGTTCGACGAGCACAAATTGCTGATCTCCTATGGCAACCCGCTCGCTCCATTCGAATCTCTGTTGCAAGACAGCAACGTGTTCGCCAACGAGAGTATGTCGTTCATCACCGAAGCCGATCACGTTCATACCTCCAGCGACGAATTCCGTCGGCAATTCGAGCAGCTGCGAACGCAGTTGGGAATCGATTCCGATTTCGGATCAGCGAACCAGTACCCTGGCGAATCGGGCGAAGGTGAATTGAACTTCTAGGAATTGAATTTCCAGGCAAGTTACTGCAGACCACTTCGAGGGCTCGTCCAATTTAATTGGGCGGCCCTTTTTTCGTTTGATCCTTTTTCTTTCTGGATCGTCGTTGCCTGATTAGAACAGCGATTTGATCTCGTCCGAGGCTGGTTGTGACTTGGAGAATGAGGCGATGTCAACGATCTCGCAATCTTCCGCTTCGGTCAGTCGGTCCAGGACACCCGGCTTGCGAGAGGCCATGATTTCCATGCGTCCAAATTCTGGTCGATCCTCATACCTTTTGGAAAAGACGTGTCGAATTTCCGAAAAGCCTAACCAGTACAAAATCTTGCCCAGCACTGACGGGCCACTGGGGATCCAGGAAAGTGCATGGACGCCGGACATCAGATTTTCCGGTTCTTCGAATGTACAGTACAAGGATTCGGTGTTATCGATGAAGCAGCGGGCGGTGTTCAGCCACAGGACTTCGCGAGTCAGGTCGGCTGCGATTTTCAATCCAAGGATCGGGTCGGCCAGGTGATAGAAGATCCCTTTGAACAGAGTGAAATCAGCAGGCTCCATTTTCTTTTCTGGCAGCGTCATCAGGTCGCGAGTTTCAAATTCGACGTTGTCGACCGGGCCGACTGTGCGGTGTCTCTTGACGAATTTGGCTTGTTGAATCCAGTGGTCGCGAACATCGAATCCGAAAGCCGCCTCGGCGCCCATTTCTGACGCCCAGAAACAATAGGCACCCGCATTACAGGCGCAGTCCAGGAATCGCTTGCCTTGTAACCCGTCGGGATAGAGCAAGCCGGTTTTTCTCCGAAATGCTTTGTTGGCGCTGTGCATTGAGATGTTTTGATTGTTTTCGCGTTTTTGCTCTTCTTCGCTGAAGGCGTCGCGAATCTCAAAGTCGTCGGTCAATGCAATGCTCTGGTGCCACGGACCAAGTTTGCGGATCTCATCCAGAACTGGTTGATCAACGTGTGCCATAAAATGAATTCCTGTGGACTCATGCCTGAAGATTGAGAGTACCGATTTTAACCGCGTTACTCAAATGCCCAAATGCCAGGATTTCGAATACGTCCCTGAGTTCGCAGGATTTTACTCGTGACGCAGAGCCTGAATGGGGTCCAGTTTGGCGGCGCGGATGGCCGGATAGATTCCAAAAATGATGCCAACCAGTACCGCAATTCCAAAGGCGATCGGAATCGAAACAGGCACGATGATCGGCGTGATGTCGCGGACGGTTTCGGGCAATTGGCCGATCATTTCCGGGAACCAGCTGGTAAACAGATCGCGAGCCAGGTTGATGAGCCACGGGCAGAGCAAGCCGCCAACGATACCGGTCACGCCTCCGACCACGGACAGAACAACGGTTTCCACCAGGAATTGGCGAGTGATGTCGTGACGATTGGCGCCCAACGCGCGGCGAATTCCGATCTCGCGTGTGCGTTCAGTAACGGTGGCCAGCATGATGTTCATAATTCCGATGCCGCCGACGACCAGAGAAATAGCGGCAATCAGACCCATGAACCCCATGAACATCAAGCGTGTGTTTCTGGCTTGTTCCAGTAGTTCCAGGGGAGTCACGACGGCAAAGTCACCTTTGGGATGACGAGCCTCCATGATCGACTGGATCGCTGTTGAGGTCGGTAGCACCTCTTCCATGCGATTGACACGGAACGTGATCTGGCTCAATTCCACCTGTTCGTTGATTCGTGCGCCGGCACTCCGTTCCATTGTCCAGTCACCAATCCGTTGCCAAAACGCGGTGATCGGAATGTAAACGTCATCGGTGAAATCCTGAGATTCCAGAGAGCTGCCGACTGCGGCCATTGCACCACGGCTTTTCATTACGCCGACGACCCGGTAGGGCGTGTCGCGAAGCCGTACGATTTTCCCGATGCCCGAACCGATCGGAAACAATTTGTTGGCGAACTCGAACGACAGTACGCAAACGTTGTCCATCTTGTTGATGTCGACGGTTTCCAGAAACCGGCCTTCGTCGATTTCCAGCTTCATCACTTCGTCGTAGCCAGGTGTGCAGCCGATCAAGTGAGCATTCAAATCGTACACGCCGTAGTACAGTTCACGCCGCGCGGACCGAATTCTCAAAGCGTCGGTAACGGAAGGCAATGATTCGTTGAGCACTCGATAGTCGTCACGAGTAATGCCGTAGATGGCGATCCAGTTTTGATCCGGCTTGCCATCACTGACCGGTTTGACACTCTTGACGATGATGTTGTTGGTGCCCAGCTCTTCAATCTGTTGCTGGACTCGCTGGCTGATACCTTCTCCGATTGCCAGCAACCAAACGACACTGGCGATACCAATAAAGATTCCCAGAATCGTCAACAACGATCGCATCGGGTGCAGCGTCAGGCTCTTGATGCCTGCTTTCCAGATCGTGGGACGAAGAATTTGCATGAATGAAAAGTGTACCGATTTTGAGGCCCGGGTTTTGTAGCTGGACTGGTAACCGTTCAGCTTCTTCAATCCATTTGTCTACGTGTCTTCGGACTCGTCAGATTTCTTGTCTTCTTCGTTTTCGTCACGGTACTGACGCGGATCAACCAGGACTTGTTCGTCCGGTTCCAGGCCTTCCAAAATGACCACTGTGCTGGAATTGTTGGCGCCAATTTTCACGCGGCGCAGTTCGTGCTCCGATTCGTGCTTGACCACGACGTAGTAGTCTTCGCCTCGTTCCAGCAGTGTCGAGACGGGGACTTGCACCGCTTCGTCAACGCGTTCGATAAAGACTTCAACCTTGGCCCGCAGACCGGACCGGACCATCTCGTTTTGTTCGATGATGTCCACATAGACTTCGTATTCAATGGGTGCCTGCGACCAGCGTCTGGGCAGCGGGAACGCGGCGACACTTCGTACTTTGCCTTTGATCGGTACTTCCGGGGCAGTGTCAAGCCGCACGATGCATTCCTGACCTGGTTTGACGGAGTTGATTTTGGAGTCATTGACCTTGGTGGTCACCTGCATGTTCGACGGGTCGGGCAAGCGAATGATCGCCTGGCCTTCACGCATCGTGACACCTTCTTCGATCACGATTCCCGATTCACCGCGGCCGTCAATTTCGTTGGCGTAGACGACTTGTCCGGCGGAGGGGGCCACGATGCGACAGGCCTCGACTTGATCTTCGTAGTACTTCAGTCGTTGCTTGCTAAGTTCCAGAGTGAATTCTCTGGCTTCCAGATTAGCCTCTTCCTGCATGATGGTGGCCTTCAATTGGGCCTCCATCGTTTGTTGGCTAAAATCGCGGAACACTTTCAATTTGTTTTTGGCCAGATCGACTTCCTTTAAGGCGCGGACTTCGGCGAAGCGATCGGCTTCCAGTTGGGCCTTGGTGACATAGCCTTTGCGAGCCAGATTCTCACTGTACTTTTTATATTCGCGGGCGCGTTTCAGCGTTTCTTCTGCCAAGGCGTATTCGGCTTCATAGGTTGCCAGTTCCTGTTCGAATTGTCCGTTTTCAAATTCGTTGAGTGAACGGATGGCGGTGTCCAGATTACTTTTGGCCTGAATCACGGAAGCGCGGTCTTCGGCGACCCGGATCTTTCGCTCCACGACCTCGTCGCGGAAAGTGGAGTCTTCCAGTTGCACCAGAAAGTCGCCTTCCTTGACTGCCGTGCCTTCGTCGACAATTTTCAGGATCGCCGTGCCACCACGTTCGCGAACGCGACACCGAATTTCTACGTTGCTGGAACTAGCCACATCGCCAGACTCGATAATCGAGGAGACGAATTGACGGTTGACGACTGAAAATGTCAGCTCGTTTTCAAGCACGGGGTTATCGCGATCAGCACCGAGATACGAGATCGCCGCAAAGGCAGCTCCCGCCAACAGTACGGTGCCTACGACAGCGGTCTTGATAAATCCGCGGTGGCGTTTTCGTAATGTGTTCATAAATGTCACTCGATGCAGTCAGAGTTCGTCTTCAACGTCTTGTGCGCCCTGTACGTCTATCTATCGGCAGATTCGGAATTTAAAGGTATTCAGATGGCCGGGTATATCAATCAAAATCGGCTAAGACTCGATTTCAATTCAGTTGGACAGAGCAATGCCAGAGCTGGTTACTGAAATTATGCAGGCGGGCTGGATATTCTACCGTAACGGCCCGGTAAATTATACGGAATTCGCGGTGGCATACCCGAATCTTCACCTCAATCATTTAGTTTGTTGCTGTACAGGTCGGACTCTTTCGCTGAAAAACACATTCAAAACAATCGGCAAAGTCATGAAGCTAACCGTCCAGGACAGGCGTTTGCTTATCCGCTTCCATCTAGTGACTGTGAGGGACGTTACGGATTCGGTATTATCAGGCGTATGAACGATGAAGACACTACTATTATGCCGCTGAACGTCCTGCTGGTTGATAATGACCCTGACCATGCCGCGGCGATGGCCGAAAGTCTGGAACGAATCGGCTTTGTTTGCACGTTGGCGACCACCGGTCCCGAGGGGGCCAAATTGGTGGACGAGAAGAACTGGGACATCATCGTTACTGATTTGGTAATGAACGAAGTTGATGGCATGGCGATCCTGAATCAGGCTCGCGAAAAACAACCGAACTGTGAGGTCATCCTGGTGACGGGCCACGCTTCGGTGCCCAAGGCCGTTGAAGCGATGCAGCAAGGCGCGTTCAACTTTCTGGAAAAACCGATCTCGCCGAAGCGTCTGCAGGCCGCTGCCAGCAAGGCCTCCGATTCCGTGCGGCTACGCAACCAGAACCTGAACTTGCAAAGTCGGTTGGATGAACGCTTCGGGTTCGAGAATCTGATCTACGCCAGTGACAGTATGAAAGGCGTGATCACCCGGCTGAAACGAATTGCCCCGACCGATGTCGGCGTCCTGATTACGGGCGAGACCGGCACGGGCAAAGACGTCGTTGCGCAGGCGATCCATCAAAACAGTCCGCGCAAGAAAAAACCCTTTGTCGCAATTAACACTGCCGCCGTGGCCGAACACCTGGTGGAAAGTGAATTGTTCGGGCACGTCAAAGGTGCGTTCACCGATGCCATTTCCGATCGAGCTGGAAAATTCGAGTACGCCAACGGTGGGACGTTGTTCCTGGACGAGGTCGGCGACATGCCGATGCCAACTCAAATCAAATTGTTGAGGGTGTTGGAGGAGCGAAAGATCACGCGAGTCGGCGACAATAAGCCGATCGATGTGAACGTGCGAGTGCTGGCAGCGACCAACAAGGATCTGGAAACCGAGATCGAAGCCGGAAATTTCCGCAAGGATTTGTACTATCGTTTGAAGATCGTCACCGTGCATCTGGATCCGTTGAGTCGTCGTCGCGAGGACATTGTGCCGTTGGCCGACCTGTTCCGAAAAATGGCGAACAAAAACAACGGCAAGAAAGTAAAGAATTTTTCACCCGAGTTGACTCGTTGGATATACAACTACGACTGGACCGGTAACATTCGCCAGTTGAAAAACGTGGTCGAGAGCATGGTCGTGCTGGATATCGATGATGTGCTGGATATGGACGACTTGTCGCCAGATATGCAAGACGAGTCAGCCGGGAATTCGGTCGCACCGCCGACGCAGGGTGACATGAATTCCAGTTTGATTGGCAAGTCGCTGGAAGAGATTGAACGTTGGGCGTATGCCAATACGTTGAAGCTGACCGGAGGAAACCGGGAAGATACCGCCCGCATTTTGGGAGTCAGTGAACGGACTCTGTATCGCAAAATCATTTTGTTTGGTTTAAACGAAAACGATGACTCAAATTAAGCAACTGTCCTCCAGCGTAGTCAACAAGATTGCGGCTGGAGAGGTCATTGAGCGACCGGCCAGCGTGGTCAAGGAACTGGTTGAGAACTCAGTCGACGCCGGTGCATCGCGTATCGAAGTAACGGTCGAAAAAGGTGGTCTGGAACTGATCCGTATCACGGACAACGGCCACGGTATCGCGCACGATCAATTGGAACTGGCCGTCACCAGTCACGCCACCAGCAAGATTGCTGATGCTGACGATTTATTTCGTGTGGCGACTTTGGGATTCCGCGGCGAAGCGTTGGCATCGATTGCCGAAGTCAGTCAAATGGTGATGCGCAGTCGCACCAAGGAGGCGGATGCGGGATTCGAGTTGCGAATCAATGGTGGTAATCGCGAACCGATCGGCCCTTGCAGTTGTGGCGTCGGTACATCGATCGAGGTTTCCAATCTGTTTTTCAATACGCCCGTGCGCCGCAAATTCATCAAGACGACGCAGACTGAAATGGGGCACATTGGTGAAGCGTTTGCTCGCGTCGCTTTGGCTCGACCCAATATTCATATGACGTTGACTCACAACGAACGAGTGATTCACGATCTACCGGCGACCCAACGCTGGGCTGAGCGGATCGCTACTTTTTTTGGTCCGGATATCGGCGAGGCGCTGATCCCGGTTTCCAGCGAGGAAGGGCCGATTCGTTTGAGCGGCTTTGTAGTCGATCCTTCGCAAAGTCGCGGCAATAATCGGTTGCAATATTTGTTCCTCAACGGACGCCATATCCGTGATCGATCGTTGCAACACGCTTTGCGCGAGGCTTATCGTGGCTTGTTGATGACCGGTCGGTTTCCGATCGCGTTTTTGAAACTGGATATGCCGGCCGACCTGGTCGACGTCAATGTTCATCCCGCCAAGCTGGAAGTTCGTTTTCAGGAAGGGCGACGACTCTACAGCCAGTTGCTGGGGACGTTGCGTAATAAATTCCTGACGACCGATTTAACGGCTCGCGCCCAATTGTCTGCGCCTCGCGAACCGGCATTGGCCGCCGCGCCGGCCGGATACGCAGACGGCCCGGCGCAATCAACGATGTCGTTGCCCATCGATCGACCTGCCCAGGATTGGACTGCTGCCAGGACTTCCGACTTTCGTCCCTTCCCTGGTGGACCGGCAGGTGTGGGAACCGGGCGACCTATCGGCAGCGTCGATTCAACGGTGGGGCCGTCGGTTCAACACGACACCTTCGCAACGCCAGGGCATCCGGACGGCGGTGATTACGCTGGCCATCAAGGAACGGCGGCCATGGTTCCGATCGAAGGCGACGCGCCTCGTGCCCGCGCACTTCAGGTTCACAATCGTTATCTGATCACCGAGACGAGCGAAGGGATGGTGGTGATCGACCAACACGCGTTGCACGAGCGGATCATTTACGAACAGCTGAGATCCAAAGTTTTGTCCGGCAACCTGGAATCACAACAGTTGTTGGTGCCCGAGCCCGTGCCGCTGTCTCCGGCCGAGGCGGCCAAGGTCGTGCAGGCTCAGGAGATGTTGGCACAGATTGGTATCAAGGTTCAGGAGTTCGGGGGCGACACGGTACTGGTTTCGGCCTACCCGGCGATGCTGGCCAATCACAATCCAGCCGAGATGATTCGAGGTGTCGTGGACATATTGATCAACGAAACGAAAAAGATTGACGCTCGGGATGTATTGGACGAATTGTTACATATGATCTCGTGCAAAGCGGCGATCAAAGCGGGAGATCAGCTGTCCGATGCCGAGATTACCGCCTTGCTGGAGGGGCGTGAATTGTGCCAGGACGCCCATCATTGCCCTCACGGCCGCCCCACAGCCCTGGTTTTTTCCCGAGAAGAGCTGGATAAGCGATTCAAACGCATTTGAACTTTTCGCGATTCAGGCCAAAATGGACCTTTGACGAATTCAGGGTTAAGCAGTTGCATCGCACGCGCCGCCCTTTGGTCTCATGACCATCAATCCCTTGTTCCGACAGTAAGTGAAGGTTCTTTTCCGTTTAGTCCTTTTCCATTACGGCGAGTGGCCATTAGTCATTCGCATTCCATTCTGATTCAGGTTCGACGACGACATCATGATTTGCGTAAGTATCGGCCGCGGTCGCCACAAGATGATGATGGCAGAGCACAAACATCTCGCGGAGATGGGTGCCGAGCTTGTCGAGCTGCGTTTGGATTACGTGCGGCGTTCGGTGAACCTGTTGCGTCTGCTGGAAAACCGGCCCTGCCCGGTGGTCGCCACTTGTCGTCGTCCGCATGAACGTGGCAAGTGGATGCGGAGCGAAGAAGATCGATTGGTGTTGCTAAGAACTGCGATCGCCAATGGCGCGGACTATATCGATTTGGAAACCGATGTCGCTGGCAAGATTCCTCGCTACGGCGAAACCAAGCGAATCATCAGCTACCACAACTTTCACGAGACGCCCGAAGATCTGGATGAGATTCACGAAATGATGTGCCGACTTGATCCGGACATCATCAAGATCGCCACGATGGCCAACAATCCGATCGACAATATTCGCACCCTGCGACTTTGTAAAAAAGAGAAGTTTCCAACGGTGGCTTTCTGTATGGGCGAGATGGGGCTGCCGTCGCGTGTGTTATGCGGCAAGTTTGGTGCGCCGTTTACCTATGCGACTTTTAACACCGAACGGATCATGGCTCCCGGGCAATTGACCCGCGAGCAATTGTTGAAGCAATTTCGTTACGAAGACCTGACTCGTGAAACAAAAATTCTGGGCGTGATCGCTGACCCTGTCGTGCACAGTCTCAGTCCGCAGATTCACAACGCGTGCATCCAAAAGGAAGGGCTGGACATGTTGTACTTGCCGTTCCGTGTGCCGGCCGAGTATCTGGATGAATTCATGGAGCATGCCCTGGAGCTGGATCTGGTTGGATTGAGCGTCACGTTGCCACACAAGGAAGCGATTCTAAAACACATCAACGCACTGGATGACTTGTCCGCTGGAATCAAGGCTGCCAACACGGTGGTGTTCCGCGGGCAAGGTACGAAGGGTTACAACACAGATTGCGAGGCGGCTTTGTCCAGCCTGAAGGAGGTGTTGTCAACACGCTACGAGGGACGTCCATTCGCCGGCCAACGCGTCCTGATTCTGGGGGCAGGTGGTGTCGCCCGGACAATTGGCTTTGGATTGCATCGCGAAGGTGCCAAGGTCACCATTTGTACTCGCGACTATCGCAAGGGAGATTCATTGGCGACGGCCTTGCAATGCAAATCGATGGACTGGCCCGGTCGCGTGAATGCCGAGTATGACATTTTGATCAACTGTACTCCGGTCGGTATGCATCCAAATCTGGATGAGTCACCGATGGAAGCCAAGTGGTTTCAAAAGCACACGATCGTCTTTGACACCGTGTACAATCCCGAGCAGACGCTGTTCATCAAGCATGCTCGTGCGGCAGGTTGCGAAACGGTAACGGGAGTTGAAATGTTCGCTCGCCAAGCGGCTCGACAAGTCAAATTGTTTACCGGGAAAGAAGCGGATCTGGTTATGGTTCGCAAAATCATCCGGGAAGCGATCAGCGCGGCGGAATACTAGTATCGCGACTCGACTTGCTTTTTGGGTGCCATGTTCACGTTTGCGTGAGCATGCATGAACGTACCGTCGAAAACTAAATGGCGTTGCTGCCAGGACTGACTGTAAAGCATAATCGAACGCCGATACCAAACGCCAAACGTCAAAACCAATTGCCGAACGCCAAAACCAATTGCCAGTACCAACCCATGATTCTCTTTCTTATCGGCTATCGGGCCACTGGCAAAACGACGATTGGGCGTCGGTTGGCCGAGCAATTGAATTGTCACTGGATCGATACGGACGCTGAGATCGAAAAATTCTCGCAGCGTACGATTCCGGAAATATTCGTAGAGGACGGTGAGGCAGGTTTCCGCGAGATCGAACGCAACGTGATCAAACTGATTGTCGATCGTGTCTTGCGGAGCGAAACCGTTGTTGTCTCTTTGGGCGGCGGTGCTGTGCTCTCCCAGTCGACGCAAAAATTGATTGGCAAACGCGGACGAGTCGTTTGGTTGGCGGCTCCCGCTGAAGAACTCTGCCGACGAATCGAATCCAGCCAACAAAATACGCCTCGCCCTGCCCTGACCGACCAATCGTTGGACCAGGAAGTGTCTCAGTTGCTGGCCGAACGCCAGCCAGTTTATTCCGACTGTGCCGATTACACGATCGACACTTGTCAATTGAACGTAGATCAGACCGTGGAACAGATTGCGCAGTGGTGGTCAGAAGTCGATAAGTAGATGGACGGTACATAGAAGTAAATCAGATTGTAGTTTTCCGTTTCTCGCATCCCTGACCCATCGAAAGTTGGCGAATGTTTCTGCAGCAATTACCAAATGCCCTGCGTTGGCCATTGCTGTTTGTGATCGGGGCAGCCATCGCGGCATTAACCAACCTGGCAATCTACCGGTTGGCGATCTTTTCCAAACGAAATGTCAGCCCGTGGTCTCCGCCTCCGACACCTGACCGACCGCGGACGATGCTGGACCGGATTCCGATCGTTGGATGGATCTTCTTGCGTCGTGAATCGGACGTGTACGGCAAACGGCATTGGCTGCGTCCGATGATGATCGAGTTGGTGATGGCGTTCGGATTCGCCTGGTTCTTTCACTGGTACATGGCTGGCGGGTTGTACGGTGGAGCGGACAGAAAGTTAATCGCTGAACAAGCGGACATCGCGGCTAGTTGGAATTTTGGCTGGTTCATGTTTCATTGGGTATTGTTCGTTTTGATGATCGTGGCCACGTTCATCGATTTCGACGAGCAAATGATTCCCGACTGGATCACGATTCCTGGTACAGTGTTCGCGGTGGTTTGTCACGCCATCGCGCCGACTTTAAGATTGCCAGTGCGAATCAACGAGTTGCTGGCCGTGCGGCTTGCGCCGCTGGATTTCTGGTCGCCAGGTAAACCGATGGAGTGGCACTTCGAAATTTGGGGACCCGTCACGGCGGTGGCCATCATCCTGGTCTGGTGTTTTGCCTTGCTGCCCAAATGGACGACGCTGCGTTGGGGGGTGGCGCGAGGTTGCAAGATTATGGTGGCAAGCGTCATCAGACCGCCTCGCAAAACGAAAGGAACCGTGCCACGTACGACGCCTCGAAAAATGTTGGTGGCGACCAAGGTGTTGGCGGTGCTGGCGGTCGTGATGGTGCCCTTTATCCTGGTAATGTTTACGTCGGTCGGCGGAGTCCGCTGGACGGCGTTGATGGATTCGTTGCTGGGCTTGGCCATGGGCGGTGGCATCGTCTGGGCCGTGCGAATCATTGCCAGCCAGGCATTGGGTGTAGAAGCGATGGGCTTTGGCGACGTTACATTGATGTGCATGGTCGGCGCGTTCATCGGTTGGCAAGGCGCGCTGTTGGCATTTGTGATCGCTCCGTTCACTTCGATTGCGATCGCCTTGATTCAATTGCTTGCCACCGGCGAAAACCGGTTGGCGTTTGGGCCTTACTTGTGCCTGGGTGCGGCGATTGTGATCGTGGGCTGGGATTGGGTTTGGAACGAATGGGCGGCCAAGGGTGTCTTTGCGTTGGGCGGAACGTTCCTGTTGGCAATGATTGCGGCCTGCCTGGTGATGATGGCGATCATGTTGGGTGTGTGGAGTCAGATCAAACGCCGATTTGCGTAGGGACGAGATCACGAAAGGAATTGGGAGAGAACCACGTTATGATGACCAAGGTAACCAGTGTGCGAGAGTCGCACGAATTGTTGGCGGCCAAGCCGTACGGATTGATCGAAGCCAGTGGTGGCGAACTCTCATTCGTTCAGACTCGCCCATTCCCAAAACTGATCTCCGTTGCCGAAGCGACCTGGATTGGCGGGTGGTTTCACAATCGTGTCCGACGCGATCGTGTGCAGGTGTTTTACAATCAGCCTCGAAATCACTCCAACTTTTTCGTTGCCAAGTACGCGGTATCAGAGCTGGGAACATCACTGGCGACGACGCGTGCTGCGTTTCGGACGTTTATGGAGATCGCCAGGTTGAAGCGAGCCGATGCAGTGCTTTGCGAAGTGATGAATAAACGGGTTACCGATCGCGTCATGAAGTATTGGGGCTTCGTGCCACACAATCCAAACGCTCGCGGTCGCCACTACATCCGTCGCTTCTATGGCGAGTACCCGGACTACACGGATTGGATTGCCGAGTTGGAACCGGCCAATCGAATTGTGATTCCTGCGGTCGATAATTCTACGATCGCCGTTCACCAGGAGATCGTCTCCTGACGTGGCGGGCGATGTGCTTTACTGAGCGAAGCCAAAATCCATCATTCCATTCGTGTCTCCGCCGTCGTCGATGCGGTTACTGCCAACGGAATAGATCTGGAATTTGTCATCCGTCCGCTTGATGATCATCAACTCACCGTTCATGGGGTCGAGCGTCATCGGTTCGGGCACGCCGATCTGAACCAGAAATTCAGGAGTAATGGTTGCCGGAATATCGGTGGCCGACAAAAGTGCGGACTGAATTCGCAGTGCCCGAATCTCGCTTTGACTTCGAGCGTTGGCAATCGCTGCCTGGCTGAACGCCGGCACTGCCTGCGCGGCTTGCCACCCCGTTGTCACGATTTGCCAGGCCGATGGTTCATCAAATCCAATTCCTCCATTTGGCTGTTCCGCCGCCTTGATGATCGACTGAATAGTATTTAGATAGCCGACTCCACCAAAAGACAATTGCAAAAAGCCAGAGTCCGTCATCGAGGAGATGGCAAACGCTCTTTCAGAAACAAGGGCTCGTTGAAAACTCTTGTCGGAGCTCAACGATTCCAGTTCAGTATGCAGTTGTTCCCGAAGTAGATCGGAAATCTGGTGGTTGGATACAACTTGATGAGTGAAGATCAGGCCCATGCCCTCGACCGCCTTGGTGGTTAGAAAGCCGATCAGTGTTGGGTGCTGCGCCGTCAATCGTGACAGTCGCAGGATACGAATTCCGTCTTCGACCGCGTCGTTCGGGCGATCTTCCGCGATCGCAATTTGTATTCGCCAGCCAAGCAGACGACCGAGGCTGCGAAACCTGGCGGCTTGATCCATCATGCCTTCGATGGATTCTTGCCCATTGCCTGGAAAATTGATTTCGATTTCAGTTCGCTCCGCGAATTTCTCGATCGAAGGATACACATCGGGGTAGGCAGCGTTCAGCTCGTAAAACGTATCGATCATCTCCTTGTCTGCTGGCCGATCAAAGAAGTAATCCTCGGGCAAAGACTCCCACATCTCTTTTTCCAGTGAGACAGCTGGCTGCCAAAGTCGATTCAATTGGTTGACGGTCTCCTTACCGGCCTCGCTGCCCGTCTGGTTCAAGTCGGCAATGGAAACCGGGAATCCGTCGGCAGCAAGCTCCGCCACACGCCCGCGAAATTGGCTAAGTCTGCTCAACAGCAAAACAGCCGCCAACAGAATGCAGGCAAGGACAACTAAGCCGGAGTACGTTAAAAACTTTCTAATCATGTTTGCTGGTGCAAAAATTGCACTTCCTAATGAAGGTTGTCTGGTCTGTTGCAAGTAAACAGAATTGGATGATTGCCAATGATTGATGACGATTCGAAGACGGCTGATAGAATAAGCCTTGCTAACGAGGGACTGTCGGACTGAAAGTCGTAGCTGATACTCTGGAGGCTGAACGAGGCTTGGCAAGTTGTCTGACAAAATACTCAGCCGGTGCAACTCCCAGTAATTCTTGGGTAGTCTGCTGCAGGTTGGTGAGCGCTTTCGAGGGGTGCTTGTCGACTAGTCGCTGGACCTTCTGGGATTCGGCAGAGAGTAACCCGCCAACGACGCAGGTGGCCAGTAAGACGACCAGGGATAGCCCCCAGCACCGTTTGGTTTGTCGACTTTCACGCCGTTGCTCGCTCGCGATCCAGCCCTGGATTTCGCCCGATGGCATGGATACGGAGACAGAATCACGAATCAATCGCTCGACTGGTAGACCAGCCATTTCGTCATCGCCAGGTAATTCATTTGTCATGTCGTTTTACTCTTTGCTTGTCTTGATTCCGGCTTCTCGGATTCGGCGTCAGTGGATTGGATTTCAGATTGCAGTTTCAAAATGGATCTTCGGTAGCGAGTTGCTACGGTGGCTGGAGGCATCCCCAGCAATTTACCAATCGTTGCAAATGTTAGCCTCGAAAAAATTTTCAGCTCGATTATCTCTCGATTCTCATCTGAAACCTGAGTCAACAATTCAGTGAGTGTATTAGTAGCGTCCTCTTTTGGCTGCGGCGGACTTGCGGTTTCTTCGACCAACGATTGAGTCGTTCGGTGTTTGCGATTTCGGGTCGCCCATCTGATTGCTTCATTTCGTGTGGTCAGAAAGACGAACGCTTCCGGGTTCTTCGCTTTACCCAGCTTGCGACGATGTCGATACAGCCGAATGAAAACCTCCTGCATCACATCCGCTGCATCGTCAGCGCCCAACCGGCTGGTCAGGTAGCCTAGCATTCGACCGCCATATTCCTGGTACAGCTGAACAAATGCTTCTGGATCGCCCTTTGCGATTCTTTTTTGGAAGTGCGTCGTCATTCAACTCGTCTGTTTGCAGCTCATGATTCATTCACTGTTTCAATCTCTCCAACCTCTTTCCAACCTAAACCCGGTTGATGGCTCTATTTATTCGCTGCTCAAATAAAAAAGTCGGAATCGTGGAAGCTTTTGCTGGCATTCCACCCGTATGCAGGGGATTTGGAGTGATTTTGATTGTGGGAATTCGCCATTTAAGAACTCGATCGTAGCCCGACGGCGAATGATTCAGGCCTTTTGCGTTAACTGCGGCAGGCAGGCAGACATCGAAACTGAATGTTGTCCGATAGCACTTTAGTCAATTCGGTTGCACTTTACGGTTTTTTTTGGCGTTGCTACCATCCGCGGCCGCCGGGATCTCGCCTTTGTGTCCCGGACCAATGCCGCACACGGTTCAACTATGCCGCTTGCGGTTCAACTTTTCCGCTTACGGTTTGAATAACCAGGTAGTCAAGAAAATGTATCGCCAGATTTATTTCCTGATGTTGATCGTCATCGTTGCGCTGACCGGATGCCGCGCGAATCAGTCTCAGCAACCGTTGTTTGGTGGCAGCGGGTTCGGTCTGCAACAGCCGGGACGCTCGTTGTTTGGTTCAAGTGGATTCGGTGGAATTGGCGGAACTGGAATTGGTGGGACGGGAATCGGCGGCGGACTTGGGCTTGGCGGGAATGGAATTGGTGGACTTGGCGGAATCGGCGGAAGCGGGTTCGGAGCGAATCAGGCCGGTTGGGGCGGGTTGGCACAGAATATTGGCGGGCTGAATGCGGGATTCAATCAGAATGGAAGTGCAGGTAGTGGTGGTGCGCTCGGGCAAATATTTTCTCCTGACAGTAGCCAGTTCCAATTGCAGCAGGTCGCCAGCCAGGCCAGTCAGATGGCCGGTCAGGTTGGTAATTTGAATTCGCGTCTGAGCCAATTTGACTCCGACAATCAGAACTTGCACGCTCAGGTAGCCGCTCTGCAGCAACGATTGCAGAACGCCAATAATTACAACGATCAATTGAAGACTCAGCTGAGCGACCAGATGTTGCAACTGCAGCAGGCTCAGATTCAGGTACAGCAAACATCGGCCCAGGCACAGCAACAGGTCGCTGCGGCCAGATCATCCAATCAATTCAATCAGGCGAATCCTGGAAACGGATTGAATGCCGGGTTCCAGCAAGATGGTCCGGGAAGCCGCAATGCGGGATTTCAGAATCAGCAAGTACAGGGTCAGTTGACGTCTGCTAACGGAGGCGGAGCCGGCGGCATTGGATCGCCACCCAGTCGGTTTACCGGAGCAACGATTCGCGCGAACAACAGCTTGATGCAGAAATTGCAAACCGTGCAACTGCCGGGTTACAAGGCGTGGATGGATGGCGATGTGATTCGTCTGGAGGGACCAACGGACCGTTTGTTCGTCTCTGGAACTTATCAATTGAATCAGAATGATGCTTTGACGATTTCAAATCTGGCAAACATTATTCGTCAGAATTTTCCACGACAAGTTATTGGAGTGGAAGCGCACTGGGATGGTACGCCGATCGAACCAGCGACGACCAGCCATCATCAGTTGACGGCGACTCAGGCATTGGCCGTGTTCGATTTGCTGGTGCGTTCTGGCTTGCCGCACGACCAGGTGTTTACGATGGCGATGGGCAGTAATCGGTTACGTTATCCGAATGGCAATGCGGCCAATCGTCGGATTGAAATCGTAATCTACCCGGAAACGTTCTAGTGGTGGACGTTCCAATGCTGGTTAAGGCTTGATTTCAAATGAGCCGTTTTTTGCCAACCAATAGTCGGCGATAGTCGGCGATAGTCGGCGATAGCCCGATTCGTTATCGCCTGATTTGCTTGTCA
>CAZPOL010000056.1:30798-35087 GCA_964588195.1 uncultured Pirellulaceae bacterium
ATAGTCGGCGATAGTCGGCGATAGCCCGATTCGTTATCGCCTGATTTGCTTGTCAGAATCATTGCTCACCGGTCGCTTCTATCGCGGTAGCTTTCGAGTATTTCATTGCGATCAATGCTGCCATCGCGATTGTTATCAAGAAGTCTCGCTCCTCCAGAGAAGGAAGCGATTTCTGTGGCGTCAAGCTTGTCGTCTCTGTTGGTGTCGTATCGTTCCATGAGGGCGTCGACGTAGGTCTCAAGCCTCGTTTCGGTGGAGTCTCGGTGTGCTCGGCTTGTTCGACTTGTTGTTCGACTTGTTGTTCGACTTGTTGTTCGACTTCGACTGGCTCTTGTGCGTCGTTTGGGAGTCATGATGCTGTAAATCGACTGGATGGCGGTCAGGCGAATTTGCATGTCGTCGGATTTTGTTTGTTCGGCCAGGAAGGGCAGTCCTGCTTGAGCGTTTTCATTGAACGCGCCGACGAGTGTCAGGATATCGATTCGGAAAGTTGAATCGGCGTCTTGATACGCTTCTTCCAGTGCCGGGAGTATCTCGGGCAAGGCCTCTCGGTCACTGGCCAGCACCTGGCTGTAGTGGTGGCGGTGCAGTTGTGAATCAGAGGTGTTGATAAACAATGCCAGGATTTTTTCGCGTTGCGTAGATGCTTGTGTTTGACGAAATGAGTCGGCTGCCTGGTGCACAATCTCGGGGTCTTTTTGCTCCAGCATTTTGTAGAGCAGGCGTCCCTTTAATTCGTCGTCCCAGTCCTGGGCCATCAGTATGTCCAGTGCTTGCTGTCGCAAAGCGGGGTCGTCTTCAATCAACAGCTCTGCGATTCGTTCGACCACCTCGGCGTGGTCATCGGAGTTGACCGGGATTCTTTCCAGAGCTTTCAGAGCCATGTTGCGAACCGTGGGTTCCGGGTCGCGGGTGGCGTCGACCAGTGCTTCGATGGCCGCATTGATTTGCGCAGCGCGCTGTTCTTCGTTTTCTACCGTCTCCGCGGTTTCTTCCTGGACTCCTGGAGTTGGTTTGACTTCTGGAATTGGTTCGTTGGCAGGACGATTTTGAGCCAACGATTTGTCTGGCATTAAGACACTGGTGCAGACGAACAGAATCAGTATGAAGAGCGAGCCCTGGATTCGTTTCATGATGAAACGCTCCTTGTGTTTTGGTTTGTTTATCCCAACTTCCCCGCTTCCTCTGGTGATTTAACCCTTTGGCTCGGCAAGGGTTTCGTGGATTGGCCACGATTCCCGTGTTTTTTGCGAACAAGTTATCCCTCTTTGCCATCACCGCGATTCCGCGTGTCAGGCCCGCAAAACAGGACCATTTTCAAAAATGCTTGCATTTCCTGGCGTCCGCTCCGATAACTGTACAAACGTATAGTTTTGCCGGGTGGTGGTGTTTTTCTTCGTGTTTCCAAGGGTTTTTGCGGTTTTTCGACAGCGACCAGCGTTTGCCGATTTGTTTTGGAACGGATCCGAGCTTACCCAGACCTTACTCCAGACTTTACCCCTGACCTTACTTGTCCGAGTGATCTGCAAGATGGCCCTCTCACATGAACAAGCGAACGTTTATCGAACAACGAACTTGTCACGGATGAAATCATGAGTACTGCACGGATACCGCAACCCCCCTCCTCCATTGATTTACTGCGCAACCAGATTCGCAAGTTGGAAACGGCCGCTCGCTCTGATGACGGCCGGGTCATTTCGACAGGTTGCGGCGGGTTAGACCGGCAGTTGCCGCGAGGAGGTTTCTCAACGGGCACGATTACCGAATGGCTGACTTCGTCGGCGGGTGCGGGAGCCGAGCTGTTGTCGTTACTGGCGGCCAGGCAAGCTTGTGCCGATGGCGGAGCGTTGGTGGTGATTGATCCACGTCAACGTTTCTATCCGGCAGCGGCAGCGGCTTGGGGAATCAATCTGGAAAATGTAATTGTCTTGCGAACTCCTGCTGCGTCCCGGTCAGCTGCGGATCCATTCTCATCGGCTTTGCTGTGGGCCATCGATCAGTCTTTGCGTTGCCCGGCCGTGGCGGCGGTATGGGGCCGCCTGGGCGAAGTCCACGAGCGTTGGTTGCGAAGGTTTCAGTTGTCGGCGGAACAGAGTGGTGCGATGGGGTTGTTTGTCCGTCCGCAATGCATCAAAGGCCAGCCGGGTTGGTCCGAGGTGCAGTGGCAAGTGGGTGGAATGGAAAAGAAGGAAATTGGAAGTCGCAGCGTGGAATGCGGAACGCGGAATGGCCGACCGGGATCTCAAATTTCAAATTCCAAATCTCAAATGCCGGGCTCGCAGGCTGCCGCCGGGCAACCTCCGCTGTCAGAACCGATGCAACGCGCCATGCAGCAAGCACTGCAGAAACCACGGCCAACGTTTGATCGTTTGATCCCGCTACGGCTGTTACGAGTTCGTGGTGGGCAGGCCGATGCTGAGAAAACGATTCATCTGCAAATTGATTTTACAACAGGGAAAGTTCAAACGGTCACGGAAACTCATGAGCAATCAGGCGAAACACAAAACGGACCAGGCCAACCAGGCCGACGACAAGACTTGCAAAAGCATTCTGTGCATCTGGCTTCCCAATTGGCCCATCCAAAGACTGGTGGCCGCCAACAACGAGCTTAGGAAAACGCAAGTCGTGTTGTATCGCAATCAACCGGGTCGCGGGCAAATCGTTTCGGCGGTTTCGCCGGCTGCGGAGGTCAGTGGCGCGCGGATTGGCATGCCACTGTCCGAGGCCCGATCGTTGGTTGGCCGCAGTCGCAAGTTCGCGGGCCATCATGTTTTCGAGCACCAGGCAGCCGCTGATCTACGAGTCCTGCAGCAGTTGGCGATGGACTGTCAACGTTTCAGTCCCATTGTCGGTTTGCCGGCCGACTCTTCACCAGGCAGCCTGTTGCTGGACGTCAGCGGACTGACTCACCTGTTCGGCGGCGACGATGGATTGCGAAACCACGTTCACCAATATTTCCAGTCGCTGGGCTACCTGGTGTCGACGGCGATTTCCAAAACGCCGGGCAAGGCCTGGGCTTTGGCGCGGTACGCCAACCTTGGGTCAGAACCGTCGTGCGATGACGTTTTTGAACGCTTGCCGGTCGCTGCGTTGCGATTGCAGGAAGCCACTGTTGATACGTTGCAGCAGTTAGGTGTGCAAAGCATTTTCCAGGTTCGCGCGTTGCCACGATCCGGACTACGTAGTCGCTTTGGTGACGAGATTATCAAGCGACTGGATCAAGCGGACGGCATCATCGATGAGGTGATTGAGGCGATTTACCCGCCAGCCGATTATCAGGCAGAGAAGTTTCTGGATTATCCGGTGACTGATCGACAGACGGTGGAGGTGCTGGTGTCACGCCTGGCCGATCAACTATGCCAACAGATGCGAGCGACGGGGCGCGGCGGTTTGGTTTGGCATTTTCAGTTGAACGGTCCACCGGGCGAGCAAGCCGAGGAAACGCAGGCTTCGAAAACCGAGCCTCGACAAATGACAATCAAGTTGTTTCAACCCACGGCTTCGCTTTCCGATCTCGTGCCGCTGATGAAAATGCAGATGGCGGAGCTGTTTCAAGGACGTCGTGGAAATCGCAAAGGCAAGAAAACCGGGCGACGTAAACAACTGGCCTTTCAGGTGCAGGAGGTGATTGTCTCGGTCCGCAATTGTGTTTTGCTGGCTGAGCGACAACGTCAGTTGTTTGATGAGAATCCGCGACTCGACAAACAAGCCCTGGCTCACCTGATCAATCGATTGAGCAGTCGTCTGGGCCAGGAACATGTGCTGCGACCGGTACTGCAAAGCGGCGCTCAGGCGGAAGACAATTGTTACTTCGAGCCATTGGTGGGACAAAAGATCGGTCGAAAAAACGGGCGACGTCGGCGATCGGGAGGTTGGCGAAATGCAGCGTCTCCATTGCAACGACCGCTGACTTTGTATCCCCAACCCGTTCCCATCGCAGCCGTTTCACTGGATGGAACGCCCCGGCGATCTTCCGGTATCCCGGCACTGTTTCTGCAAGGCCAGCAACGATTGAAGGTGAAGCGACGCTGGGGGCCGGAGCGTATTGAAACGGCATGGTGGCGCGGGCCCACGGTACGACGGGATTATTGGCGAATTGAAACGGAGGAAGGGAGATGGGTGTGGGTCTATCGCGATTTGCAGGAGCGAGGGTGGTTTTTGCATGGGGAGTTTTAGCTGGGTGGAAGGGGTCTCGCGGAGACGCGAAGACGCGGAGAGAGGAAGGAAAGAAGAGGAGATTTGAGATTTGAGATTTGAGATTTGAGATTTGAGATTTGAGATTTGAGATT
>CAZPOL010000057.1:0-16637 GCA_964588195.1 uncultured Pirellulaceae bacterium
CTCCGTAATCTTCGACGGGCTTACCGGTAATGCATGCTGGATTGAATCCGTGGTATTTCTCCCACTGGTTACGAATCCAGGCCATCGTTTCAGAGTCCGTTCCCATGTCGGGAGCGGGGATGTCCTTGTCCGGTCCAACGACTTCGTGAATCTGGTCGACGAACTTGCGAGTGACTCGTTCCTTTTCCTTGCGGCTTAGCTTTCGCGGGTCGACGCAGATACCGCCTTTGGCTCCACCGTAGGGAATATTCACGACAGCGGTCTTCCAGGTCATCAGCGAAGCCAGCGCGCGGACTTCGTCCAAATCGACCTCCCAATGATAACGCAATCCGCCTTTCATGGGTCCGCGAGCGTTACTGTGCTGGACTCGGAATCCGATCAGTACTTCCAAATCGCCGTTGTCCATTTCGACGGGTACTTCGACCGTGATCTCGCGTCGGGCAGTGGTCAGCAGCAACCGTTGCGACGGTGACATTTTGAGTTGGTCGGCCGCTCGATCAAAGAAAATTTTGACCGCTTCATTGGCTTTCATTGAAACTGTGTCCTGTCGAGCCGGGATCAACCGGCGAATGTGTTCTCGTTGTGAACGGAGGAGGAGCGATAAGGCGGGAAGTTCGCAGCAAACCAGTTCGCCGTAATCGGATCAAAATACCTTGACTTGATTGTCTCGCATATGGGTTTTAAGAGAATTTTGCAACGATTCGAAGATTTGCTTAGGATGCAAGTATTCCGCGAGGTTTTAACTCGGCAGACAGCAACCGGACAGTATCATGAAAACCGGTCATCTCGTGAGGATTGGCCATCACAAAGGCGACATTCTCTGCGAAACTGGTCTCTGCTTTTCTATTCGGATTAACCCTAATTACTCGTCCGCCAATGGCAACCAATAACATCTGGAATTTGCTGGTATCCAGTGGCTTGGTTGAGTCGGCCAAAGTCGCCGAGATCCGTACTCAATGCGAAGGCGATCTGGGGTCGGATCAAAGTAATGATTCAACTTCCGTCTTGAATTGGCTGAGGCAACAAAAAGGGATCAGCCAGTACCAATTGCAGGTGCTGCAGGAAAACCAGCCCGGCCCGTTTCGATTTGACCAGTATCGTGTGCATGGCAAGCATACCGGCGGGCCACTCGATGGTTCCTATCGTGCCATTCACGTCTCCTCCAATCACCCGGTTCGCATTCATTTCGTGGGAGGCCGTACGGCGGAAGACGCTGAACGTTGGGCCTCGATTCGACAGGTCGCCGCGACGTTGCCAGCCGTCAAAAGCCCCTTCGTCTCGCGGTGCTTCGAATTTGTGCAAGACGGCGATTACCGATTCGTGGTATTCGAAGACCGACCCGGCAAGTCGCTGTTGGAGAAACTTCCGTTCAAAGGCCGTTTGCCTTGGCCACAAACTTTTCAAGCGATCGAATTGGTCGCCCTGGGGCTTTCGACCATTCACCAGGCAGGTTTGGCTCACCGACGAATCTGGCCGGGAGCGATCTGGTTGCAACGCAGCGGCATCTGTCAGATTCTTTGGCAGATTCCTAACTTGCATTTCGACCCGAATCAGGATCCGGAGCTAGCCAAAGTCCCGTTGGCGTTTCAGGCCCCTGCGAATCGCCAGGAACCGACGACCGACTTGCAGCAAGCACAACGCAACGATCTGTTTTCATTGGGCGCGTTGGCGTTTCGATTGGTCGCCGGTCGTGCTCCTAAAATCAATGGGCGGGAACTCGAAAAAAGAAATGCCGAAATCGACAAGCATCTGGCTTATTGCGAAAAACATAACCTGCCCGAAAGCATCACGCGGTTACTTCGGCTGTTGTTGACTGCCGACATCTCCAACGAATTGAAGGACGCAAACATCGCCGCGATGTTGACCGGCACGATTCTGGAATCGCAATCGATCAAGGCCGACATCGAACCGGACCTGCCTGGCTTGAGCGCTTACCAGGAATCGCTCGATCAAAAACAACGTAGCCAGGGGTTCCTTGATACTCTTGAGTCGATTGGATCGGTACCGCGGTCAACGGTTACTGATATTCCAATGTCCACTCGAAACCAGCCTCCGGATTTCACAAGCCTGACCCGCGAATTGGAAACCGCTCCGGATCCTGCGACAGTCGGCACCGATGGTTCGCCCATTGTTCCAATGGATCGCGTCATCGATCGACTGGAGAACCGCAAGAAAAAAAAATCGCGGCTGCCAATGATGCTTGGCGGTTCGATTCTTGCCGTCGCCGTTGGCATCGGTTTGGTGCTGGGCAGCTTGTTCAAGGCGCCCGATCGATCCTCCACCGCTGACAACACTTCCGATACTGAGGAGATCGAGGAAACTGAGGAAATCGAATCGACTGACGAACCGCTTACACCGGACCAGCCAGCCGTCGTCGTCTACCGGCCGCAAACCGTGGTCGTCGACGACCCGCAAGTGCCTTGGGAATCGCCGACGGGAGCGTTGCCGATCGACGTCGGATTGATGCCGCCCTCGCCAGACTTTGTACTCGCGTTGCGACCTCGTTTGCTAAATGAAAACGCCCAAGCCCGGAAATTCATCGACGCCTGGGGACCCCGCTTTCAACAACTGGCGGATACCCTGGTCGATACAACCAAAGTGTCGCTGGCAGAAATGGAACGAGTAAACGTTTCATTTCACAGCAGCGGAGCAGGGCAGTACCACCTGGTGACGGTGGTCGAGTTTGCCGAACCGATGCAACAAGAAACGCTGTGGACGCGACTCGGAAAACCACAAACCGATGACTTGGGATTGAGCGGTCTGCGAACGTTCGACCTGGGTTCGCAGGTTGTGTATTTCGAACCACCGTTCGGCGCGCAAGCGACTGAAAAGACGATTGCAAGGTTCGGATTTGGACCCAGGGAATTCATGACCGACGCCTTTGATTCTCTGGGGCCGGAAATGTCGGGCCGGTCGGTTGGTTTACTGCTGAACCGCTCGGATCGAGACCGGCATGTGTCGTTGATCATTCGAAACGCTGGATTGTTGAGTGAAGAAGCACGATGGTTGTTCGATGGCCAATTCGCTTCGTTGCGTCGTCCATTGAGTCTGTTCTTCGACGATCGAATGGAAGCCGTCAAATTAAGTCTGCACTTTGACCAGGGCGGCAGTTACCTGGAGTGGATGAGCGAACAGAATCAGGATTTGAAAGATGATGAGTTGGTCGAGTTACTGCCCGAGCGTTTTGCCGACTTCCGCGACCAATTGACTCGCTACGTCGCCACGCTGCCCCCGCATCCGTATTGGGCCACCGTTCAACAACGTTTCGACAACATGTTGCACGAACTGGTCAGCAGAATGAGGATTGGTCGTGAACGTGACGGCGTCGTGGCTAATTGTTGGCTGCCTGAAGCGGCCCCGCACAATCTGTTCGTGGCTGGTGAACTGGTTTTGAACGGCAACGACTTTTCACAAACGGCACCGACCGTTACGACCGGACCAAAGACGCTGCAGGAATTACTGGATACGCCTCGCAGCCTGACAGTCACCAACGATCCCGACTTGATCAATTTGCTCAGACAGATCGAACAAGAGATCAAGGACGACCTGCCACAGCTGCCATTTGATTTCCGCATTCGCATGCTGGGCAATGACCTGGCAGCCGAGGGGATTACTCAAAACCAGCGGCCGGGTCGTGTGGAAGTCAACCAGTTACCTCTGGGCGAAATCCTGGCCCAAATCATGTTGCAAGCGAACCCCGACAAATCGGCAACCAGCCCCTCGGATGAAAAATGCAAACTGGTATGGGTACTTGGCCCGGATCCCGATGATCCGAATACGATGGCCGTCTTGGTTACGACTCGCACCGCGGCCAACCAGAAGAACATGCAATTGCCTGCGATATTCAGTTCTGAGTAAGTGACAGCTCGACACATCGCTTGATTCGTTCGCTGAGTCACGTAAATGGTCACGAATGACCGTGTGTCGCCCCAGCGGTAGCAAACGATTCAAAGCCCTCGATCAGGTGTTCCAACCGGAATAACTGAATTCCAGACGTAAACTGCCGATGATTCACACAAAAAATCAGAGGCTGGCAAAGACAACTTTGTCGAAAACAACTAAAATTAGATGACGGCCGGGGCACGGAATTATGGAATTGAGGACAGAGTGGTTCTTTTTACGATAGCTTGCGAAACATGCGCCTCGCGGTTGAACGTAAAGCAGGAAGCTGCGATCGGCCAGGTGCTGGCTTGCCCTAAATGCGGCAGCATGGTTTTGGTGCAACCGCCAGAAGGCTGGCAGCCTCCGGAATCCGAGCACCCCAAATCGAACATTCCAAAACCACCACGCCGCCCAGACGATTCGCAAGCGACGCTCAGTGCCGAATTCGGCAACCTCGATCGATCCAGTCACGCCGCTGCAAACTCATCCGCTCCGTCTGCCAACGTGCCGTCTCCCAGGCTAAAGTCGGTCGTTCGCAAACCGATTGCCAGGCAAACCGACCCAACGACAGGAAACGCAAACGGCGAGGCAACTGTCCAAACCGCGCCCACGATCAACACCGCTGAAAAACCACAAGTCGCCACGGCGCCTCCCGTTCAACCCAGCGTCGACATTTCCAACACCAGTAACTGGGAAGCCGACGGCAGCGGACAACGCAGTAACGCCAAAGCCTGGATCGCCGGGATCGTCGGCATTTGCCTGGTTGCTCTGGTGCTGATCCTGTACATGGTGACCAACATGCTGGGTGGCGGGGCGAAGCAACCGGTGGCTCAAAATGACGAGTCAACCAAGACGGTCGAGACTGATGTCCTGCCGGACAACGACGATGAAAACAAAAACGACGACGCGTCCGACGACCCGGGCAACACCAAGGGCGCTAGCGAAGCCGAGAACGTCGACGACAACAACGACGTCGACAATACTGCTGCGAATGCTAATGCGACCGATGGCTCGTCGGCCAAAAATGCTGACTCGGAAACTGGCACTGATACTGGAAAAGGCGACCCCGATTCCGGGAACGCTAATGCCACAGATCCGCCTGCGGACCCGCAGGGCTCAACACCCAAAACTGATGATGATTCTGTGCTGGACATTGATGCCCCGTTGAAAGAATCCGCGGATCCACTTTCGATGGAAAGGGGGGAAGAGAAGAAGACACTGCTGGACGAACTGCAAGGACTGCGGGGGCTTGTGCCCGGTATCGACATGGAGGAATTCCGGGATGCGCTGGCCGAAGATCAAACCCACCAACGCGGCATCAGCAAAGTGTATGTGCCAGTTCCCAAAGCGCGGGATTTTGATTTCGTTCGCGCGGCCGAAGAACCTTATCTTGGGCTCGCCTTCCGAGACCAAACGCTGCTGGACTTCTCACGCAATCTGTTCGAGATCGTGCAGGTCCCGATCCAGCTGGATGGAAACGCAATCACCGACCAACATCTGGACCCACTGGCCAAAGTAACGGCGTTTGGCAAGGAGATTTCTGCCGTCGGCATCCTCGACAAGGCTTTGGAACCGCTAGGACTCGCCTGGCAATGGAACGAGTCGAAAAACGTGATCCTGATTACGGCCAAATTGAGTGACGAGATCGCGATTAGCACACTCGATCTTGCCCCTGCACTGGCGATCGATTCAGAAGACAAAGCGAACACACTGATCGAGTTCATTCAAAGCATCGTCGAGCCAGAATCCTGGAACACTTCGAACGGTCAGGGCTCACTGAAATTCCAGAACAGTCAATTATCGATTGAACAGATACCAGCCATCACCAAACGTGTCGAAAACCTGGTCGGACGACTGACGCTGGCGGCGCAATTGCATAACTCTCCGGACGATCCAGCCGTGCGCGAGAAATTGCGTTCCGCCTGGTCCAGCCATTCCGATCTGTTGACCAACGAGGGTTCGTTGCTGGTCAAACAACATGAACCAATCCTGAGCGTGTTCCAAAAATTGCAACGAGACGACGGCCTGACTCTGGTCGCCGACTGGAACGAACTTGCGAAAAACGGTTGGGACCCGCGTGTCACGATCCCCTGGCTATCCGAAGGCCAGACGATTCAAAAGACACTGAAAGACCTGACGAATTCGATGAACCTAACCTTTCGATTCCTGGACAATCAGGTCATCGAGATCACATCCAGGTCGAAATACCAAACATCGACCCGCATCGAAATCTATCCCTGCCATCAATTAATCGAGCGAGGTTTCACACCGGTTCAAATTATCGGCTTGCTGAAAGAGGGCGTGGCGATCGACTTGCCACGGAATCAACTGACACGCGTCGATTACTTGCCACAGTACAAATGCGTCGTCGCTCTGCTGCCGGATTCATTGCACGTGCGAACGGAAACGCTGCTGAATCAATTGCTTGACGAGTAGTCAGCAACCGGGCCTGGATTTTGTCGCACTTAAATGCGTCGTGCGACCGCGGCTTTTCAATTCACCATCATCAATCAATGGCTCACCCGCCTTGACGACCAATCGCGGGAACTCAAACATCTTTCGTCGATCATCGTTCGGCTGATAAATCACCAGATCGGCATCAGCGCCTGTCGAAAGCCGGCCTTTCTGCTGCAGCCCCAACAAATGCGCCGGCGCACCGCGAGTAATAACAGCGATCTCCGACAAAGAGTACTCGCGGTCGATTTCGTAAAGGTCACTGTGCTGTCGAACGCCATCATGCAATTTTTTGATTTGCTCACGTCGCAATTCTCGATCCATCAATAGCGCGATGATTTGAGGGTAAGCCAGAAATGACGCTCCGTTGGGATGATCCGTGCTAAGGGCCAATTGCCACGGATTCTTGATCTTCAGCATCCACTCCAGTCCGATCGCCCACTGCAAACCGTGAATCCGATTTTTATGTCGGTAGCGAATTGGCGAGATGCCACACCCGCATTCCCGCTCGGTATCGATTGAGACCCAGGGACGACCCGACAGTTTTTGCAAGTAATAACCGAGTGGACTGTCGCCAGTCATACTCATCTTTTCGCCGAACATCACCTGACCGACATCAACAGAAATGTTGGCATGCGAATTGACGTACTCCACGAGTGGGTCGACGGCGGAACCGAAACTCGCCTCGTCGTCCGCACCTCGGTAGCTGTGGAATTGAACATGTGCCAAATGGCAACGGCGATCGCCAACAGCCTTCATCGTATCGAGTGTCGTTTGCCAATTGCCGGGCAGACCGAGTCGATTGCAATGCACGTGGATCGCATGCGGCAACCCAAGGTCATCGTTGGCTGTCGCCAACGCTCGAATGATTTGTCGCGGAGTCGTATTGCGAGCCTGCAAACGCTGATCGATTTCGCCGATCCCGTTTCGGTAACCGCCTTTCCAATCCTCGACGCCACCTGGGTTCACCAGCTTGGCGGCAAAGGCAGTCGATTCGCCGATCGTCGTCGCCAAAAATTGTTTTACTCGATCACCGTCATTGTCTGCGACTGCATCCAGCATCTCCTGGTGGTTGCCAACCATGGCGAAGTATCCGGCGTCAACACAAGGCAAGTGGTTCAGTTCGAGTGCCGCTTGCCTGGCGTATGCTGCTGGAACCGCTGCATCGAAAGCGGTCGTGTAACCAAGCCCGGCGTAGTGCAAACCAGTCGATTCCAGATGAGGCACAAACGGACGAGCCTGAGAATCTGAATCCGAATCCGTCAAAAAAGTCGTGCGGGCATTCAGCCGCCTTGCCACGTTTACCTTGGGGCCGACGAAATGGCTATGCATATCGACGCCGCCAGCCATGACAATCATTCCCGTGGCGTCGAACGTCCAATCCGCTTTGCCACCAGGCAAAGGAGCGATGATTTTCCCGTCCTCAAACCACAGATCGGCAATCTTTTCGTTCGGCGAATTCCCACCACCAACCTGATCACCTGGGACCGGGTTAACAATCAATCCGTTTTCAATCTTGCCAATGGAAATTTTCGATACCGCAAAAAAGAGACGCACAATGAATCGCGGTCCATTGTGCGCGAATTTCAAATGCCTTTGCAGGTGCCTGCGGTTCGAAGGCGGGCCGGGTACTTAGCGAGGTTTGGACGGGTTGGCTGAAACCTGATCCGGTTCAGGCGCCGGGACTCGCGACTCCAGGTCGGCCAGCATTTCGTCAAGCTTTAGATAGTTGGACTCAATCCGGGCCAACCGGTTGCGTACCGAATCACTCTCGCAAGTGACGGCCAGCAAAGAAACGTCATCGTTGGCACGCGCCGACTTGCCGGAACGAGCAGTGTTTTTCTTTCGAGCAGAAACGGATCGCTTTTTGGCCAAAACTGGGTACTCAACATTAACGCTGACAGGGAAGTGAATCGCGACGGGTATCGTTCGCAGCCTCTATTTTCGCTGCCATCACATGCCGAGACAAGGAACATTTGCCCGGGATTCCGGAATATATCCTCGTGCGTAATTGCAGAGTTCCCAAAATCGCAGGGTGCCGAGCGGAATGGACACCAACTCTGCAAAGTTGTGGTTGATTTACCAAACTCGTTCGCCAGCACAACAGCTTGCGATTGCGTGTCTGTCGAAGATACGAGATAATAGAGAAACTGAAAATTGGGTATGCAATTCGCGGCTAGCAAACTGCCTTTTGACGAGGCCTGATTCATCAGTACGTTTAATTTTCAACACAGAGACTATTCTTTCTGCAAGTGTAAATGGATTTAGCTTTAGACCAACCGCTGTTGAATATGGCCACCGTCCTGATTGCCGGGATTATTGGCGGTGAACTCGTTGGCCGACTACACCTGCCCAAGGTGACGGGCTGGATTGGAACAGGCATCTTATTGCGTGCGCTCGATTTGGATGGTTTGGGAGCTGGCGATCCACTGGATCGATTTCTTCCTTACATGCATTTCGTGTTGGGATACATCGCCTTCACAGTGGGTGCTGCGTTGCATTTTGGCAAGCTGCGTAACGCCAGACTAAGGCTCAGCTTCATCGTAATTGGCGAAGCGTTGATCACGCCGGCAATTGTCTTCTTGGCGCTGCGCTACATCGGCGGAATGTCGATGGAGGCATCGCTGTTACTGGGTGCGGTCGCGATCGCCGGTGCGCCGGGCACGACGGTTCTGGTGGCACAAGAGGCCAGGTCCAAAGGGATTTTGACGCGAACGTTACTGGCCGCGCTGGCTCTGATCGACATGGTCGCCGTCGGCGTGTTTGTATTCTTCTCGGAAATCCTGGCCACCGAAGCCGGCAACATTGGAGCAGGAGTATCTGCAGTTGCCATTCAATTTGGTTTGACCGCGGTGATTGGGTTCGGTTGTGTGTTGATTGCAATTTTACTGACTCGCACGATTGTTGGACCTGCTTTCCTGGGCCCATGCTTCGTGTTTGTTATCCTTGCATCGTGGGGTGCGGCCGTCGGCTGTGGCGTCTCCGGCATTCTGGCTTGTACATTCGCCGGAATCGCCATCACAAATTTACAACACGACACGGTGTTGTCGGTCGAAGCATATTTAGGACAGATGGGCAGCGTGTTGTTTGCTGCCTTTTTCACATTCGCCGGTATGCGGCTGGACTTCAGCCAGGTGTTGCCTTTGGCGGGCTTGGTCGCTCTGTTCTTCTTCGCCCGGTTTGCTGGCAAATACATTGGTGCCTTTACGGCGATGAGTGTCACCGGGGTTCCCAGTCAGGTGCGAAATCTGCTGGGTCTTTCATTGATGCCGCACGGTGGCGTCGCGGTCGGACTGATCCTGTTGGTTCAAGAAGCACATCCCGGCTCCGATCTGGCCAACTCAGTCACCACGGTCGGATTGGCGGCGTTGGCGATCAATCAATTGATTGGTCCGAGTGCCACGCGATTCGCTCTGCAACGCGCGGGCGAAGCGGGGCTCGACCGCAAACGGCTGCTCGATTTCCTGGACGAACATCACATCGCGATCGGACTGAAAGGCGACAACAAAACAGAAGTGATCCGATCGTTGGCCGCGCAATTGTATTCCGTAAACTCCATGCCGTTGACGCAGGAAGAGTTTGTCGAGAAGGTTTTAAGCCGCGAGGAACAGGAGACCTCCTGCCTGGGTGAAGGCCTGATGATCCCGCACGCCATCATCGAACACGGTAGCGAGGTCACGGGAATCCTTGGCCTCAGTAGCGATGGATTGGATTTCGGTTCGCCGGATGGACCAGTTCATGCCGTGTTGTTGCTGGCCACTCCCGAAGCAGATCGCAGCCGTCACCTGGAGGTACTGGCCGCATTCGCATCGGCGATCACCAAGGACCTGAACCTTCGCGAGCAACTTTACCACGCTCGTTCGCCGGCTCATGCCTACAGCGTTCTGCACGCTGAAGAAGCCGAAGACATCAACTACTTCCTGGAAGAGGCGTTGGAACGAGCCGGCGTTTTCGAAGATTAAAACCAGTGTGGCCGCTGTAGTTTGACTCCAGGATTAGCCGTTTTGGCGGCTGCCCAACGGTTGGGAATCCCTAGCTGTTCCGCCAAAATAAATTCAATCGATTCAATCGGATCGATCGGTAGTCTTATCATCACGACTGGTCGGCGGCGCGCACCAGACGCACTGAATGTAGGGCTGGACGTATTCGAAATTAGCTGCATCGCCTGGCAGGACGATAAACAAGAAGTGGCTTGCTGTGCCACTTTCGATATCGCAACTATTGGCCAGCCTTTCAACGACTGGGCTAATTGATGATTGGCAGTTACTCCAATTGGATTTCCAGAACCCGGCTGGTGATATGCGCGGTGTGCGTGGCATCCCTGCTTTCTACGTCGTCACTCTTGGCGCAGAATCTGGTGCCAGTGACCAGTCGAAAAACAGTCGGTTGGGGCAATAGCGCCGGCGAATTGCCCGCGCCGGTCAATCCACAGGAATCGATGTCGATCCAGGAACTGCCGGCCCAGGAAATTGACGAATTGCCGAGGTATACCGGCGGGCCCGAGCGTCGCGCCGAGACGATCACTCAACGCTACCCCGATGGCAAGCCGCAGATCACACGAATGGTCACACAAGACGAGACCGGCAACTTCTTGAACCACGGCCAATGGAAATTGTTTAGCCAGAATGGCGAGACGATGGCCGAAGGTTCATTCAAAGAAGGTTTGATGCACGGCAGCTGGGAACGTTGGCACCCGGCAAATTCGCCTGGCCTGTTTTCAGAAGCTCCGTTCAATCTTTACCGCGGACCCTGGTTGTCGATTGCCAATTTCCGGAAAGGTGAACTGGACGGGTCATGGACTGTGTCAGATCGGTTTCGTCGGAAAGTGTTTGAGCTCTCTTTCAAAGACGGACTCAGGCACGGTAGGGCAACATGGTACTATCCCAACAATCGACCAATGCGAGAAGTCGATTTCAAAGATGGCGTGTTGCATGGCCAGATGGTTGAGTACGACCAAAAAGGGAAGAAGACTCTAGACACAAACTACGTCGATGGCCAGGAACTGATCGTTCGCAAAGCCTTTTTCTTCAAGGACCAGCAGAAGGCTGAGTCCAATTTTCTGGGTGCCAAGACGGTCTATATCACCAAGGACGACTGGTGGAATGCCGAGCCCGCGCAAATCGAAATTCAGGGACAGGAACTGAAACATGGCCCAACTCGGGAATGGTATCCCAACGGCCAACTGCGGCTCTCCGGCCAGTACAAACAGGGGCTACAAGTCGGCTCGTTCCGTTGGTGGCATCCCAATGGTCAAAAGCAGATTGAGGGCCAGTACCGAGCGGGCAAAAAGGTGGGAACCTGGACCTGGCATCATGCCAATAGTCAGCCCGCCATTCGGGGTGGCTATGAATCCGATTCGGAAGTCGGCGTTTGGCGTTGGTGGGACGAGAACGGAAAACTGGAAGACGAACGAGATTTCACTCGTGAGTCGCTGGACATCGAATCACTGGAAAGCCTTGAGGGCCTGGAGCAAATGGAGGCTCCGAGCGAAGAACCTGACGATGGCCTGAATATTGACAGCGACACCGAAGAATCCGACGATAAAGACACCTGATCTGGGCCCGATCGCACGCGTTTGGCACGCGTTTGGCACGCGTTTGATTAGTGAGCGAATTGACTTTATTGGTGACATCAACCCAATCGTCCTGGATATCACGCGGAACGAAGTACTGGTGATTTGCCTGAATTTTGCGACTCAACCCGCCTTGTCGACTTTGCTGGCCTGTCATAATTCAACAGTCGAATATTGACTGGGATTTGCTGGCGAAATAGACTTCTTACTGCTGCCTCCCCATCAACTGTGAGGTATTTGAGCTACTGAATCTGGACGTCGCATGGACCGAAAAATCATCCTGTTTGAACTCAATGAAGTTCCTTTTCGAATTATTGACCAGTTTCGAAGGTGGCGGCCTGGTTCAACGATTGCGAAGCGGTTTCACGAGTTTTCACAATACGAAACATATTGTGAAGAGAAAACGCATCTGTCGCCATGGCTGACATGGCCCAGCGTGTATCGTGGCGTAACCGATGAACAGCACCAGATCTACAATTTTGGCCAGGATCTGACAGAGGTCGATCGCGACTTTCCAACGCTGTGGAATCTGCTGGCGGCCAACGGCGTAAAGACCGGCGTGTTTGGATCGTTGCACACTTTTCCGTTGCCCAAAGACCTCAGCAATTTTGCTTTCTATGTTCCGGATGTATTTGCCGCTGGTTCCGAGTGCTTTCCCAAGAACGTGGAAGTGTTTCAGGAATTCAACCTGAGCATGTCTCGCGAGTCAGCACGAAACGTAAAAACGAGCGTGCTTTGGAAGAGCGCGGCCAAAATGCTCTCGCGCGCACCCGATCTTGGCTTTCGCATGGGCACGTTGGCCGACCTTGGCGGGCAGTTGGTTTCCGAACGATTCAATCGTTGGAAGAAAGCTCGCCGCCGAACTTATCAGGCCGTTTTGTCTTATGACATCTTCCTGAAACAACTCAAGAAAACCAAACCTGACTTCACCACGTTCTTCACGAATCATGTGGCTTCGGCCATGCACCGTTTTTGGGCCGCCGCTTTCCCGGATGACTACGAAGATTTCGAGTTCACTGAGGAATGGGTTAACACTTACTGCAAAGAGATCGATTTCGCGATGACCAAACTGGACGACATGGTTCAGCGCACGATGCAGTTTGTTGACAAGAATCCGGAATACGAACTGTGGCTGGCAACCAGCATGGGACAAGCTGCCACGGAAGCTAAATTGTTACTGACTCAGTTGTTCCCGACCAATCTGGAACGATTTATGAAAGCACTTGGCGTTCCCGATGAAGCTTGGGAAACCCGTCCAGCCATGTTTGCCCAGGCCAACGTGTTTGTGAAACCAGATTACCTGGCTCACTTCCGTGACAAACTGGAACGATTCTCAATCGCTGGCGAACCATTGGAATACGCCGAGTCTGACAATGGCTTTTTCAGTATGTGGTGGGGCCAGGCCAATCTTCAGGATCAAAGTGGGTTCCTGACTCTGGATGGCCAGGTCGTCAGCCTGGAAGACTTTGGCATGGAGTTCGTCACTACCGACGAGGGCACGGGCAGCAATGCTTATCACATTCCACAAGGGATGATGCTGCACTACGATCCAAAGAGCAAACCGAAAGTCAATGGAAAGCCTGCAACTCGCAGTCAGATCTCGACGCTGGAAATCGCTCCTACGATTCTCAAGAACTACTCGGCACCGATCCCCGAGTACATGCGTTCGCCGGTCAGCATCGGCAGCAATTAATCGTTGACCTCAGGCAATGAGGCCCAAAGCTTTGCAACGATCCGTCCGCTGCAAATTATCCGGCTGTTGCCAGATAAAGCACCAGCCAGTTCACCAGCGACAGAGCGAACCAGCCCGCCAGAGCGACCGCTTCAGCGACCAGGAACAACTTGCCTTCTTTCATGTAGAACAACTTCCATGCCTTTTTGCGTGGCTTGCCGATGTCCGGGAACGACCCGGGTAGCAGCAAACCAAAGGACAGTGCGGTTACCATCGTGAAGCCAACGAAGTAGCCGATTGCCCAGAACAAGGTTTGAGTGGCAGAGCCGATGGCGGCTATCCACTTGTCAGTGACCATCTCCAAATTTTCCTCCTGTCTAAATACTTTCGTAATATCTGTCTCCGTACAGCTATTCGATAGACAAAGAGGATTATTGGGAATTCAGGTTCGCATTGGGCAATTTGCGGCACGTTTAGCAAGCGAAAACCGACCTTTGCTACCTTCCGCGTCTATTGCGCCTTTGTCGGTTGTTCCGCTGCCCGCCACCAAATTGCTGGCGAATCAGATCGACAGGTGTCGCTGACCAGGCATTCGCAAAAGCCTCCTCGAACGCCATCCCGCCTTTGACGGCTTCCAGGAAGGAATCGAATTTCTTGCCGTCCGCGTCCTGTAACGCTTTCACGAATGCATACGCCACCAGCCCGGACTTGTCATTGGCCAAACGTCCCTGCAAGAAATCGGTCGCGCTGGTCATGCTGGCCACTGCCTCTGTCGATTGCTCACGCCAAGCCGCTACCGCCGACCGATCCGACGCAACCTTTTCGGCCACGACATATCCCAGTCCGTCGGCAAACCACTCAGGAACATCTGGCCCCAGTGAAGCGACCGCTACCGCCGCGATTCGTTGAGCCAATTCAGGTTCCAGATCATCCAACGCCGTCCCTTCGGGCGTCAGGACGGCGGCGTAGGCGGTGACCGTATCGTAGCCCCAGTGTGACCGCCACTGCTTGGGCAAAGCCCTGGTCTCGATCATCTTGCCGAACTCAGAATAGTCATATCGTCTGTCGAACATGAAGATCGAAATCTGTCCTTTGACCAGTGGCTGATCATTGGCAAATTTCAATTCATCTTTTATTTTCGAGGCAATCGCATCGCCGAACTCAACCATCTTCTGTCGATGAATATTGTCTTCGGTCGAGACAACAAAGACTTCGTCGCCAGCCGAATTCACGGCTTTCACGTCTGACATCACCTTCTTCCAATTTCGAGCGACTCCTTCTCGTCGCATCGAGATCAGAGCTTCGTGAGTGGCGGCTTCACTGACGGCAATCGCGTTCACGTCTCGCAGATTTACTCGTCCACCTCGTCCGTCAAAACGAGCACCCTCGTCGATCCACGTCACAATCTTCTGAATGACCGCCGGATCCAGAGCTCGACGTCCGCTTGGCATACGCGTATTGTCCGTGGCTCTCAATCGCTGTACCAACAAACTGTTTTCGCCATCGCCAACGGTGATCAGTGGACCGGAATCGCCACCGGCCAGGAATTGACGGAACGTATCGACTCGCAGTCCGCCTCGAGTATTCCGAGCCTCGTAGTGACAGCCGACACAACTTTGCATCAACGCCGGCGCAACATCAATTGAAAAGCTGACCGTCTCGTTGCCAAGCGGTTGAGCGATTTCCAGAGCAGGTCTTTCAGTTGATCGAGCCATCGTGGCCACGTTGGCATTCCGATCCTCACCGTCGAACCTGGCTCCCTCGGCAATCCATTTTTTCAACCGTTCCATTTGCGCTTCCGGGATCCCATCGCCACCGGGCGGCATCGAACCTTCCTCAATCGCTTCGATCAAACGACTCTCGTCTGGTTTCTGGGCAATAATGACCGGTGCGCCGCCGACCCCCGATGCCAGATTGTCGAAGGTAGACATGTTGAACATGCCGCGGGCCCGGCGAACGTGGCACGACCCGCAATTGGTGTTCAGGATCGTGGCAATTTCACCGGTGAAACTGACCGGCGCATCAGGGTCGATGACGACTTCCGGTAGCGCCGCGATTACAGACAGCGATTGGCCAGCTGCCACCAAAGCCTCGCGCGCCTGTTGCAAACGAGCGTGCTGTTCCTGGACGGCAGCCAGTAACGCAGGCGAGGGCTCTTCCTTGACCAGATCCGCAAGGTCTTCGGCAAGTTCACCGATCAACTTGGCAGACTGCTTGTGCTTGTTGTTTTCGAAAAGCTTGCCTGCTCGATCGATTCCAGTTCCAATTTTTTTGATTACACGTTTTTGAGCCGTCGTGACCCTTTCCTGGGCATTCGCCTGGTTTGGTGCAAGACACGCCACCAAAAAGAAAAACAAGAAGAACCACAAGCTGGATGCGATCGTCAGCCTGCGGTCGATCGAGGAGATCCGGAATGTTTCCGAATGGAATTGACCCTGAAATTCAGACATCTGGCAGTGTCCCTTGTTGGAGAGTTTACTTTCGAATGTTTGGCAAGCTAATTATAACCCTTCACAGCCCGATCGACATCAACAATGTTTGCGGGCAAAAGAACGCCAAACTACAGAAAACTGTTGGCCACGATCATGACGATGCCCAAAACCAGGATCATTCCGATCACCAGGCCGGCTATCACCAATTGATCCTTGCTGGAGTTTCGCTTCGGCTTGACCGACTGACGTTTGGTTGAACGATTCTGCGTCACGAACGAGCGGAATTCGCCATCGTCCACTTTTTGAACGGCACTCTGTTCCGCCTCCGAAACGACTACAGAAACATCGGCTGCCGACACTGACGGTTTTTGTCCGGCATCAAACTTCGCGATGCTGCGTGAACTCTTTTGACGATCGGAGGGTTGACGATCGGAGGGACCGACTGGTGCCGATCCCATCTTGGCTTCAGGTATCGCGGACTCGGTCTTTTTCGAAGCTGGTTTTGCAGACGCAGATTTCGATTTTGGCTGAGCCGTTTGCTGACCGCGGCTGGCTTTCGACGGTGACTCGGTTCGGGCGACAGGTGAGGCGCCTTTTGAATCGACTTTGGCAGCCGGTTTGGCAG
>CAZPOL010000057.1:16737-34857 GCA_964588195.1 uncultured Pirellulaceae bacterium
TTTGGCAGCCGGTTTGGCAGATCTTTTAGCAGCCGGTTTTTCGGTCGGTTTGGCAGCCGGTTTAGCTGTCTTTTTAGCCGCCGATTTTTCAGGTCTTTTCGCGGCCGCGACATCCCGACTTGGTTTGGCTTGTTTCGGCTTGGCTTGTTTCGGTTTGGCTGCTTTCGTTTTCGCGTCCACGGCCGAAGCGGGCTTGGTCGTTGCTTGTTTTGCCGACGTCGCCTTCGAGCGCGTACCGGGATTTGGTTGCACATCGATTGACGGCGCAGCCGCCGCAGCCGAACTCGCAGCCGGAGCAGCACCACCAGTCGAAGACTTCTTGATTCCTGGCGAACTGATCAACAGACGATCACCAATCGTTCGCAATGCCGCCGTCAACTGGTCGCAGTGTTGAAACCGGTCTTCGGGTTTCTTTCGCATCATCTTGTGAACGACATCGACCAATGATTCTGGACAGTCCTGGCGATACGATCGAATGTCTTCGGGTTCGCGGCTCTGGTGCCTGGCCAGCCGTTGTGCAATCGTCCCTTCGTGAAAGGGCGGCTTGCCGGTCAGCATGAAATACAAACTGCAACCGGCACTGTAGATATCAGATCGATGATCGACGTTGTGGCTGTCCACCGCTTGTTCCGGCGAAAGATAGTCGGCCGTGCCCAACACACGTTCGTTGTGCATCACCGTCAACGACGTGTCCTCTTCTTGAAACAGGGCCAAACCCAAATCGAGAATCTTCACATCGCCGTCAGGAGTCACCAACAAGTTGGCCGGCTTGATGTCACGGTGTACCAAGTCATTTTCATGAGCGTGTTGCAAGCCGGTCATCGCTTGAATCGTGTAATCAACCGCTTTGTCGTACGCCAATGGGCCGTCACGTTTGATCTTGTCGTACAAGTCCTCGCCCTTGACGTACTCCATGACCAGGTAGTGTGTGTTTCCTTCGTTGCCAATATCGTAGACCCGGACAATATTGCGATGGTTGAGTGCCGCGGCGGCTCGTCCCTCACGATAGAACCGTTCCAGGTACGTCTTGTCGGCAACCCGATCCCGTGGCAGAACCTTGATCGCGCGTTGCTGGTTAAAGATCGTGTGTTGAGCCAGATAAACGGTGCTCATGCCACCCGTGCCCAGGTGCCGAATCAGTTTGTACTTGCCCAGAAAGAACCCTTTGTACTTTCCCGACAACAACTTCTTCAGATGCCATTCGGAAATCAGCTCTTCTTCCAACAAATGCTGAGTCAGCTGGTCAAGCTTCACCGCTGAGCTGTTCGCTTTCTTGAACAGGTCGTTGATCGAAGCCTTCAGCTCGGCCTGATCACAGAGGCCACTTTTTTGCAGCAGACCTAAAAAGCTTTTTGCACTTACTTCTGGCATAACGCGGTCGAGGCCATTCCCGAGGTGATTTAGAACGAGTAACTTATCCAATTCAGCTCGAAAAACCAATCCGGCGGACGCCGCAGGGGACTCGATCTGAAACGTCGGACAGTATTAATGATGAGCCGGGCAAAACCTGCTGCTCGGATCGCCCTTCCAATTATTATGCGCGGGCCGCTCCGCGGGAGTAACAAAAACATTGAATCGCCTTGGGGTTTTCGCAAAGTACTGGCAAGCGGGTACCGTTAAAACCAGACTCGCCGCTGCGATTGGTCACGAAAACGCGGCCAGTTTGTATCGCGTATTCATGACCCAAACGCTAACTCGCCAAAATTCCAACGGCGACGCTCGCACCGTCTGGATCTGGCCTCCGGAACGTCAAAGTGAATTTTCGCACTTCATCGATCAGAACCGGCCACTTGCCTGGTCCGTCAGAACTCAGTCCGATGGGGACCTCGGATGTAAGATGCGGAACTTCTTTCAAGAGTCGCTCGCTGACGCCACTCATGAAATAGAAAATGAATCGGAGCAGCAACCCAACGCCAACGAAAAATCCTGCGACACGACTCAGCACAAAGTCGTCCTGATTGGCACCGACAGTCCCGACCTTCCGGAATCGATAATTCAACAAGCGTTTGCGGAATTGGACCAACACCAATGCGTCCTGGGACCGAGTCGCGACGGAGGTTACTACTTGATCGGCATGAACCAGTTGATCACGGACATTTTCGAAGACGTCGCCTGGAGTTCCACGGAAGTGCTAACTCAAACGCTGCAAAAACTTGAACAGCTTTCTATCTCCACCAGCCTGCTGCCCGAGTGGAATGATATCGACGAGTGGGACGATCTGGTCGAAATGAAAAACCGGCTGGCCGACAAAAGTGACCCGAGTGACTCGGACAAAAACTTGTTGGCTGCGATCGACAAATTTGGAATCCGAATCTGATGGGCCCTTCGCACGCGGACCAGCCGAAACCCGTGAAGGCCGACTATGACTTCGCGATCGTGGGCGGCGGCATCATCGGGTTGTCGATTGCCTGGAAGCTCTCTTCGTTTGGTAAAGTCGTTTTGCTGGATCGTAACCGGGTGGGGCGCGAAGCCTCATGGGCGGCCGCCGGCATCTTGCCACCCTGGTCAATGACAACCGCCGTGCACCCGATCGAGCGACTCGCCGCCACAAGTTTTCAACTGCACGAAACCTGGGCCAACCAGTTGCAACAGGAAACCGGAATCGACACTGGCTTCCGGCGGTGTGGCGCTCTGTTTATCGCGCGAACCGCCGGCGAGGTCGCGGCGCTGAGCGGCCAAATCCTGGAATGGCGTGAAAACGAAATCGAAGTCGAAAAGCTGACCGCCCAGCAAGCCGCCGACCGGGTTCCCGCGCTACGGCCGGTCGCTGAGAACATTCGGACTGCCGCGCTGGTCGTTCGAGAAGCGCAAATCAGAAACCCCGACCATCTGCGAGCCCTGAAACATGCTTGCCAGAAAAATGGCGTTACGATTCTGGAAGAGCAGGGCGATTGCGAATTAATAACGCAGCCCGGTCCTGATTCAATCGTGAGTGCAATCCAGACCGAACAGCATGCGGGCCTGACCGCTGACAAATTTTGCCTGGCGGCCGGTGCCTGGTCCGAGCAGGTGGCTTCGAAAATCGGGATCAAGATCAGCACGTTACCGGTCCGTGGCCAAATGCTGTTGTACAAACTTCCCAGCCAACCTTTCACGCCCATCATCTACGAAGGCACTCGCTACATCGTGCCTCGCGACGATGGACACGTGGTCGTGGGCGCCACTCTGGAAGAAGCAGGCTTCGACAAATCAACTACGCCGCAAGGCCTGGGCGAATTGAAAGAATTTGCCAGCAGCCTGGTGCCCGAATTGACCGAGGCAAAGCTGGTTGATGCGTGGGCTGGCTTGCGACCGGCTTCTTTCGATGGCCAGCCTTATATAGGACCAGTGTCCAGTTTGAAAAACCTGTGGCTGGCGACAGGTCACTTCCGATCCGGTCTGCTGCTTTCCACAGGCACTGCCGAACTGGTCTGCCAAATGCTACGTGGACAGGCAACGTCGTTCGACGTGACACCGTTTCGAGTCGAACGTGGTTAAATAGAACCCGAATTGGTTGTAAGGAATACAACGAAATGGCGTCTTTCGATGTGACTCGAATTCCTAATATCGAATACACTGGTGGTATTCAGGTTCTTAGTCCATAAAATTAGTTTCTAACTGGAATTATTGCCGACGCGGGCTTGCAGACTAAGCGACGTCCAAACGAAACGCCGATTAATCGAAGTCCAAACGGGCAAAGTGGAATAGAGTAGATGGAAGACGAACAACCTTCAGTAGCAATTATTGGTGCAGGCCCGATCGGAATCGAGGCCGCGCTGTACGCGCGATACCTGGGCTTTCCAGTGACGGTCTACGACGCCGGTCGCATTTGCGAACACGTGCGGCAGTGGGGCCACGTGCAATTGTTTTCGCCATTCCGGTTGAACTGCAGTTCGCTGGGGTTGTCCGCCCTTACGGCTCAAAACCCAAACCCTGATCACCCGCTGCCCGCTGACGAAGATTTTCACACAGGCCAAAAATGGGTTGATTCATATCTGGAGCCTCTGGCAAATTCCGACCTGGTCCGTCGCAGCCTGCGTCTGAACACCAAGGTCGAATCGATCGCCCGCGACACCTCGCAAGTCGATCAGGAGACCGCCCGCGGCGAAGTCCCGTTTCGTATCAAGACACGTGACGCAAAAGGCAAGCAAGCAATCGATTCTGCCGACATCGTGATTGATGCCACCGGCACCTTTGGACAAGCGAATTCATTTGGCATCGGCGGCATGCCAGTTGTCGACGAGCCGCAGGACTTGCCAAACAGCAGGTACTCGCAACGGATTCCTGATCTTGGCGAATACCGTCCCGCCGACGGTGATCACTTTATGGTCGTCGGCCGAGGCTACTCGGCCGCCACTAACATTCTGCAGATCAAACAACTTCAGTCGCAACACCCCGGCATCCGCTGCACATGGTTGACTCGTGGAACATCCGGCTCACCGGCAGGCCCGATGAGCGTCATGAACGATGACCCTCTGCCGTATCGCAACGAGCTGGCGACCACCGCCAACGAACTGGCAACCAAAGCCGAATGGCTGGATTGGAAACCAGGCCTGGAGATCAAGGCGGTCGAACGCACCGACAACGGCTTCCAGATTAAACTCTCCGACGACCAGGACATCTCTGTCACACACCTGTTGGCCAACACCGGTTTCCACGGCGACTATCAGATGCTGCAGCCTTTGCAGGTGCATCGTTGTTATGCGTCGGGAGGCCCCATGGCGTGGGCTGCGTCCGTCGTCGGCACCTCGGGCGATTGCCTGCAGCAAACCAGCAGCGGACCGGCCGCCATCAAAACCACTGAGCCGAATTTTTTCATCATCGGTTCAAAATCGTACGGCACAGATCCGCGATTCCTGTTTTCGACGGGACTTCAACAGATTCGTGACGTATTCAAGCTGGTCGCCGAACGCGAAACACTTGACTTATATTCGACCCTTAAACCAAACACGGTAGGCGGGTAATCAAATTAACGAGATCGCTCAACAAATTCCGTCGATAGATATCGATCACCTCGACCAACTCTGGTTCCAGGTCGCGGGTACTCGATGCAATCTATCCTGTAACCATTGTTTTATCAGTTGTCATCCCAAGAACTTCTCATTCGGGTTCTTGTCGTTGCAACAAGTCAAGGATCGCTTGGAAGAGTCCGTAGCGTTAGGCGTCAAGGACTTCTACTTCACGGGCGGCGAACCGTTCCTGAACCCGGACATGACCGACATCCTGGTCGAAACGCTGAAGTACGGCCCGGCAACAGTCATGACCAACGGCACGGTCGTCAAGGACGAATGGCTGGAACGCCTGCGAGAGGCAGAACAGAATTCAAATTACGGACTGGAGTTTCGTGTCAGCATCGATGGCGTCTCTCCCGAACAAAACGACCCGATTCGCGGTGAGGGCTCTTTCGACCGAGCGCTGAAGGGAGTCCGCAAGCTGGTCGAGTTTGGTTTCATGCCGATTATCACTGCCGTTCGCACCTGGAACATTAGCGATGATCTGGGAGTCATTGAGGGCTTCAAGAATGTCTTGCGAGAAGTTGGCTACGACCGACCTCGTTTGAAAATCCTGCCGACTTTGCAAATCGGCGAAGAGGCGAATCGCACCAAGGGCTACAGCATGGTCGAACGTGTGACTCAAACCATGATGGACGGCTACGACGAGACACTTCTAGTTTGTAACAACAGTCGAATCGTGACCGACCGAGGCGTGCACGTTTGCCCGATCCTGATTGAATCACCCGATTCCGTGCTGGGCGAAACGCTGACCGATGCGATGGTCCCTTTCAAGATGCGGCACGGTGCCTGCCTGACCTGTTACCAATACGGAGCCATCTGTTCGAACGCGACCGGCAAGACGCTGGAATCGAAACAGCAGCAGTCGCCGCAACTGCCGGTGCTGCCGGATATTGTCGCTGAATCCACACCGAAGGAATAACCTTGGAAACTTTTCAACGGATCGCCTGCCTGGGCGGCATCTACAGCAATTACCTGGCGTTGGAAATCGCATTGCAGGATGCCACCGCGCGGAATGCTGACCAAATCTATTGCCTCGGCGACATGGGAGCGTTCGGACCATTCCCCGATCGTGTGTTCCCGCTTTTGCAACAGTATTCCGTTCTGTGCCTGCAAGGCAACTACGATGATTCGATCGGCAATCAACTGGACGATTGCCAGTGCGGTTACACCGACCCTCGCGATAACCACTTCGCCCAAATCAGTTACGACTACACGTTGGCGAACACGTCGGAAGAGAACCGCAAGTATCTGCGAGAATTACCAATCCACCGCCGTTTGATGCTGGGTGACCAGAAGGTTCTGTTGTGCCACGGCAGCCCTCGCAAGGTCAACGAATTTTTGTGGGAATCGGCAACGTCTTCCCAGTTTCTGGATCTGATGTGCCAGGAAAACGACGCGGACGTCATTGTGGCGACGCACACCGGAATCAAATGGCATCGCGAATTGAAACAGAACAGACATTTCGTAAACGTTGGAGCATTGGGTCGCCCCGAAAACGACGGCAAGACAAACGTCTGGTATACGATGCTCAGCATCGGTGAAGGCGGGTTAAACGTCGAGTTCATTCCGGTCGAATACGACCATCAACGCTTGGCAAACGAGATCCGCTCCGAAGGCATGCCAGAAGAATTCGCGGAAACGATCGAATCCGGCTGGTGGACAACCTGCCTGGAAATCCTGCCCGGAAAAGAACGCAGGACCGGTACATACTAGACGTGTAGATCGCGCACGGACCAATACAAGCACGAAGCGCAAGCGAGTGGTTCCGCAACGGTTTCCCCGGGGTAAGCAAACTCCCCCGCAAGCGAGTTCCCCCAGCCCAAAATCACAACGGACGATCTCCTTGGCCATCAGCGCTACTGAACCACTCGCTCGCGCTTCGTGCTGGTATTCTCAAACGAAAACAGACTCAACGGACCGTCACCGCCTCCCGTTTGATGCTCGACATTCCAACCTGGCCCTAACTCCTTGCTCAACCTGTCTGCGTAAACAACAGCGTCCTCTCGCCACATTCGAATCAACAACTGAAACTTCCCACTTTCGATCAGCTGTTGCAATTCACGTGGCGAAACAACTATCCGATCCTCCCGAATTGCTCCGGTCGTAATCAGACGAACGTCGACCGGTTGATAAATCCCGGCTAAAGGAAACTTCAAATAGCGTTGAAAGTCCTCGTCTGAATCCTGGGTAGTCCGATTGTCTTCAACAAGGTCACTGCATAGCAAAACCTGTCCATCGATCTGTCCCGCAATACTTTTCCAGTTCTCCAAACGCATTGTCGGCAAGCCGTTGTTCTGCCATGTGGGAAGTGCCAGGGGATTGGTCAACACGGCCAGCACCAACGTCACGCTCACCGCAGCGAATTGCAGCGGACGCGAATTCAGCAAGCCAAACATCATCCCGGCCAACACAACCAATAGAGTGGAACTGGCGATTGAAAAGCGATAGTGAGCCAGCGGAGCGAATCCCGAAACCGACCCGGCGTAACAAAACAACAGAGGCGCCGCAACCAACAACGCTGTGGAGGACAGCACCTGACCGTGCTGATATTGGGGTTCACCATCTGTGCGGCGTGCCAAACATGCCAACGCCAAAGCGGGCAACAGATAGACCACGAACTGCGCGACCATCATCAGCCCGTAGCGTTGCGGTCGGACCATGGCACCCCAATCGGCCCGCTGTTGACCAGTCTCCATCAGCATCTGAATGCCGGGTAGCATCATGGCGACTGGAATTCCGAATGCGAATAGCAAAATCAAAAATCGCTTCGAATCATCTTTGGCGGCAGGCAACAAATTCAACAGCACCAGGAATACAAGGATCGCAACTTGACTGGCCAGCAAGGCGATCGTTGTGAAATGGAGATAGAACAACGTCGGCGTCAAAACCAGCCAGCCGATCATTGCCAAATCTGAGCTCTTGTTTTCAAGGCACGTCAGAAACAGATGAACTTGCCAGACGGCACACAACTGGACGAGTGCATAAGGGCGGGCCTCGACGGCATAAAAAATGAACTGATCATCGATGGAGGCCAACAGCATTGCCAGCCCAGCCCCGACCATCGATTGGCTCCAACGAAACACGATCCAGGGAATCGAAACCAACAACCCGATCGACGCGAACAGCGACGGCAACCTTAAAGCGACCTCTGAATGCCCGACAATCGAGACACTGAGGTATTCCAAATAGAAATACAGCGGGCCCTGGTTGCCCAAACGGGCCCTGTGAAACACTTCGGACAACCGACCGTTGACGCACCAGGACGTGTGCAATTCGTCCAACCAAAGCGGATCCTGCATCGCGATTACACGCAACGCCACACCCAACACGGCGATCGCCACAACAAAAAACGCCACCAGCCAGAGCCGTAGCGTTTCGTGTTTCATGTTTTTCGCGTCATTCACTCGACAACCACTGTTTGAATCCGGTCTATCGAACGAATTCTAAGCGTTGTCCCTCACTTACGCGACATCTTGGCGAGCGAAATTTTGTGCGACGTAGGTTCTTGGAATCCCCAGGTTGGCCAGCACCTTGCGTGTATCCATCATCTGGCCAACGGAAGTACGTGACGGATCGCGAGCGACAAGCATCGCATCGACGACATCCATTCGCTTGGAACCGTGAGCACAAATATTGTCGATCGTTCCCATATCGATCACGACGACATCAAATTCGTACTTCATCTGAAACGTGACTTGTGAAAGACGGTCGATCGACTTATCGGTAATGACCGGAACGGTGCCTGAGCGAGACGGCATGAACACCAACCCACTCTCCAATGACCGGATCATCGTCTCGGACATTGGAATGTCAGCGTCCAGAATCGACTGCCAGCCGAAGGTGCAATCCAACCCGCACATGACAGTCATTCGTGGTCGTTCAATATCGGCATCGATCAATAGAGTTCGTTTGCCATTCTGGGCTGCCCAACGAGCCAGGCAGGTGGCAATGGTTGTCTTGCCTTCTCGTGCAAACGTGCTGCATACACCGATTCTGGATTGCGTCGGTTGCAGGTCGCTAAGTACCTTACCACCGATCTGGTCGAACAGACTTTGGTGCGTTTTCAGCAAACGGCGTGAGAGTCGCGGCCATCGGAAGTAGTCGACTTCCCAGGCGGGCTTGATTTTCAGTGTACCGCTGGTTGGTTGCGTTCCTGCCTCTTCGCCGACAGAGGTATCCACAGGTGTGAACAACTCCTGCATCTCCCTGGCGGCTTGCTGTAAGGCGGCGTCGTTGGCGACCACATCACCCAGTCCAAACCCAGGAAAAGTTGGCGCCGGTGAAGTCGTTTTCGTCGCCCCCCCGGATTGACTCGTTGTTTCGTCGACTGAGTTGCACAGGTCCAGCCACTCGGTCGGAATCTTTGGCTGCGTTTCTACGCCACCCGCTTGAAGCGAACTGGTTTCGATCGACTGGCTGACCAGTGAATTCGTATCGATACTGGAATCCGGTCCTTGCTGGATCTCAATGTGAGGGCTCAGCGGAGCTCGACTGACTGCGGAATCGAAACGGATGATCTGGTTGCCGACCCGATACGCTTGTCCATGGGTGGAGTCTGTGCGGGCTTTCGATCGCTTTGACGTGTTGGTTGTCGTGATATCGTCCTGTTGGAACTCACTCATATCTACCTTACCTTCGTGCCAGGATATTTTTTTGCTGGCCGGGAAATTCTGTGAACCCGGTTTTGAATAGTTTGCCTCGATGAAATCGAGCAGAATTCAACAGTTCTCCATCCGTGATCACAATACACACCTGAACGTCAAGGTTGCGCGATTGTTCCTTTCACGGTTGATTGTTAAAGTTATTCGATTATTCGACCACGAATCACGTGGCGCATTAACGCAATTTGGTGGGCAGGACAGGTCGGTTGAGATCGTAAAACTTGCCCGGAAATTGCACGGATTCATTTGCCCAACCGGCACAAATTAACGTCGCGAACGCTGCACCGTCAGGTGCGGCCTTGAGCGGCTGAAACAATAGAAACTCAATATGTCGATTGCCGAAAACAACACGCTCGCCGAATTGTTCTACCAACGGTTGGCTACAGAGATCCTGGTCCTTGACGGCGCGATGGGGACGATGACGCAGCGTCTGAAACTGGACGAAGCAGGAGTCCGTGGCGAGCGGTTCGCCGATCATGACGACTCAGTCCAGTTGACCAACTTTGGCGACCTTCTGAATTTGACGCATCCGGACGCCATTGTTGATATCCATTTCCAGTACTTGGAGGCCGGCGCGGACATCGTCGAAACCAACACGTTCAATGCCAGCCCCGTCGGCATGGCCGAGTACCGTTTGCCCGACGAGTTGATGAAGGAGATCAATATTGCGGCTGTTCACAACGCCAAGACCGCCGTCGCCCAATACCACGACAAACACCCGAACGCCCCAGCAAAGTTCGTTGCTGGTTCGATGGGCCCCACCACGCAACAAACGGCGATCAGCACCAATGTTGATGACCCGGCATGGCGTGGTGTTACGTTCGAGATCATGGAACAGTCATACTACGAGCAAACGGCGGCCTTGATTGAAGCGGGTGTCGATATCCTGTTTCCGGAAACCGTGATCGATACACTCAACTTGAAAGCCTGCCTGTTCGGAATCGCTCGCTACTTTAATGAAACGGGCATTTCGATTCCGGTGATGGTTTCAGGAACGTTTGCCGAATCCGGATCTACATTCGTCTCTGGTCAGGTTGTGGAAGCATTCTGGAATTCCGTTTCTCACTTCCCAATGATCTCGATCGGAATGAACTGCGCTCTGGGACCGGACGTGATGCGTTCGCACCTGGAAGAGCTCTCAAAAATCGCGACTCCCTACGTCAGCGCTCACCCCAACGCCGGCTTGCCGAACGAAATGGGACAATTCGACCTGGAACCAGCGGCGATGGCAGAGATGGTTGGTGAATGGGCCGACAATGGCTGGATCAATATCATTGGCGGTTGCTGTGGCACGACACCAGAACACATCAAAGCGATTGCCGATCGGGTGCGAGACTGCAAGCCCCACAACCGCAACACGGTCGAATCCTGGACTCGCCTTAGCGGAACCCGCCCTCTGACTCTACGACCGGACGCAAACTTCCTGATGGTGGGCGAGCGGACCAACGTGACCGGCAGCCGCAAATTCGCTCGTTTGATCCGCGAGGAAAAATTTGAAGAAGCGATCGAGGTGGCTCGCGATCAGGTCGAAGGTGGTGCCGCCGTCATCGACATCAACATGGACGACGCGTTGCTGGATGGCGAAGCCGCGATGACTCGTTATCTCCGCCTGATCGCTGGCGAAACGGATATCAGTGCCGTGCCGGTGATGATCGACAGTAGTAAATGGTCGGTTATCGAAGCCGGGTTGCGAGCGGTGCAGGGCAAGGCGATCGTCAATTCAATCAGCTTAAAAGATGGCGAAGAGAAATTCCTGGAACGCGCCCGTCTGGTTCGCCAATACGGTGCCGCAGCCGTCGTCATGGCTTTCGATGAAAAAGGCCAGGCGGTTGAAACGGATGACAAAGTTCGCATCTGCAAACGAGCCTACGACATTCTTGTTCAGGACGTAGGCTTTCCGCCTGAAGATATCATCTTCGATCCCAACATCCTGACCGTTGCCACCGGGATGGAAGAACACAACGATTACGCCATCAACTTCATCGAAGCGACAAGGCAAATCAAGGACGTCTGCCCGGGTGCCAAAGTATCGGGCGGTGTCAGCAACATCAGCTTCAGTTTCCGCGGTAACAATGTCGTTCGCGAAGCGATGCACGCTGCGTTCCTGTACCATTCCATCAAGGCCGGATTGGACATGGGAATCGTCAACGCTGGACAACTTGAGATCTACGAGGAGATACCGAAGGAGTTGCTGGAGCGAGTCGAAGACGTTCTGTTCAATCGACGACCGGATGCCACGGATCGCCTGATTGAGTTCGCCGACACCGTAAAGTCGTCAAAGAAAAAAGGCAAAGTCGAAAACCTTGAATGGCGAAACGAGCCGGTCGAAAAACGGATCGCTCACGCGCTGGTCAAAGGCATCGACAAACACATCGTCGACGACGTGGAAGAGGCACGGCAAAACACCGACCGCTGCCTCTCGATCATCGAAGGCCCGATGATGGACGGCATGAGCGTCGTAGGAGACCTGTTTGGCAGCGGAAAAATGTTCCTGCCTCAAGTCGTAAAATCTGCCCGCGTTATGAAAAAAGGCGTCGCGCATCTGCTGCCCTTCATGGAAAAAGAAAAGGCAGAGGCCGGACTGTCCAAAGAAGACGCTCGCGGAACGATCCTGATGGCAACGGTCAAAGGTGACGTTCATGACATCGGCAAGAACATCGTTGGCGTCGTGTTGGCCTGTAACAACTACAAAATCATTGACCTCGGCGTGATGGTTCCTTGCGAAACGATTTTGGATACCGCCGTCAAGGAGAGTGTCGACATCATCGGTCTTTCCGGCCTGATTACTCCCAGCCTGGACGAAATGGTGTACGTGGCCAGCGAAATGAAACGGCGTGGCATGACAACGCCCCTGTTGATCGGCGGTGCCACGACCAGCGACAAACATACGGCCGTCAAGATCGCTCCCAAATACGACAACCCGGTGCTGCACGTGCTGGATGCCTCACGAAGTGTCGGCGTTGTAGATCAATTGTTGAGTGACGAACGGCGTGACGGTTTTGTCGGCGAGAACACGAAGCTTCAGGAAAAACTCGTTTCGGCTTACGAACAACGAGACATCAAACTGGTCCCCTACCAGACGGCTCTGGAAAACCGATTCCCGACGGATTGGGACAACGTTGAAATCAGTCGCCCCCAATTCACCGGCATCAACAACCTCAATAGTTACCCATTGGAAGAGATCGCCGAGTATATCGACTGGTCACCGTTCTTCATGACGTGGGAGCTGAAAGGCAAGTTTCCCAAAATCTTCGATGACCCAAAGGTTGGCGAAGTCGCTAGAGAACTCTACGACAACGCCCAGGAAATGTTGCAAAAGCTGATCAGTGATCGAAGAGTCAACGCGACGGGTGTCTACGGTTTCTGGCCAGCCGCCAGTGATGGCGACGACGTGATCGTCTATCAGGACGAACGTCGCGACAAGGAACTGGCTCGGTTCTACATGTTGCGGCAACAGTGGCAACGAAAAGGCCAGGAGCATTTCCGATCGCTGGCCGACTTTATCGCGCCCGTCGGATCGGGTCGCGAAGACTACATCGGTGGCTTTGCCGTTACCGCTGGAATCCAGATCGATCAAATCGCTGCTGAATTTGAAAGCCAAAACGACGACTACAATTCGATTCTGGTCAAATCTCTTGCCGACCGATTGGCGGAAGCGTTTGCAGAGCTGTTACATCATCGAGCCCGAGCCGACTGGGGTTACGGCACCGACGACAGCCTGTCGATGGAAGACATCGTCAAGGAACAGTACCGCGGAATTCGACCGGCACCGGGCTATCCCGCTTGTCCGGATCATACGCAAAAGAAAACGCTGTGGAAGATGATGGACGTGCAACGGCACACGGGAATTATGTTAACCGAGTCCTTCGCAATGTGGCCGGGTTCCAGCGTTTGCGGATTGTACTTCGGCCATCCTGACTCGCGATATTTCTCCATCAATCGGATCGACCGCGACCAACTGGAAGACTACGCTGCCCGAAAAGGCATCTCGGTTGCCGAGTGCGAAAAGTGGTTGAGCCCGATCCTTAAGTGATCGTGCACACCCGATGCAATAGTTCAATTAAAGCAACGAACCGTTACTTCATCGGCGCGTTGGATTTATTCTCTTCTACAAAACGTTTCAGGTGGACGACAGGCACAGCGTAAGTCGTGGTTCGCAAGGCACGTGCGATATTCAGGCCGACCAGGTTGCCATCGATATCCAACAACGGCCCACCGCAGTGGCTGGGTCGAATGATCGAGTCATGAGGGATCACACTCGGAAATCCGAAGCGGCGTTCGCTGAACGGGCCGCCACCCCATTTGTCTTGCTCGGTCGTGGTCGGAACTTCGCCCAGCTCGGCTTCCAGATTGATCAGTTTATCGTCGCGCTTGATCACCAACTTGATCGGATCTTTAGGCTGCCGTTGGCGAATCCCTTGTACCAGTTGATTGACGTCCATCAATTCCGCTCCATCCATTTGCAGAATCTGGTCTCCACGTTCGATTCCCGCTTTACTAGCCGCGCTGCCACGAGTCACTCGGCGCACATTCAAGCCTTTCTCATCCGCCACCTCGCGACATTCGACTCCCAAAAATGCACGAGGCTGACTGACGAATTGCCCAGTACGAAATCGACGAGGACTAGTCGCCGTCAGGCCGGTTGAAATCGTGCGGCCCTTGTAATCAGGCACGAAAACGATTCGGCCGCCAGCTACCGGAGCGTCGGTCGCCGCGTCTGACCATGGCATCGGTGTTGTTTCGGCTTCAATCTTCAGCAATGCCAGGTCGTAAGGAGCCTGCACAGCCAACAACTTGGGCTCCAGTGACATACCTGATTCAAAAACGCATCGCAGCTGCTTCATCGATTCGATTTCGCTGTATTTCGTCAGGATCAAGCCATCGGTAGAAACGACCATCCCCAAGGCGACTTGCTTGTTTTCGCTGTCGATCTTGCAAACGGAGGAACTGGTTTTCGCAGCGACCTCATTGAACAGCTCGCGGACCTGTTGCGAATTTCGACTGAATTGCCGCACCGAGCTACGACCCGAACCACGGCGTGACTGGGCCTGAACCGAATCGGCCACCAACAATAACAATGCCAGAGCAAGACTGAACAACAATGTTCGATTTTTCATTTTCGATCCAAAACTTAAGACGTGTCGAATTCCAGAAAGGACGGCGGAGTGAGAATGCAGTGGATTGATTATTGACGACTTCCCAGCTGCAATCGCAACCGCAATACATCATCGCCACGACGAACCTCGACCCGTGTCCGGTCACCGGCTCTACGCGCGGCAACCAACTGGACCAGCTGATCGAATGATTCGACTTCCTGGCGGTGGAACTTCAGAATCAAGTCGCCCGCCTGGATGCCAGCCTCAGCCGCAGCACTACCGGGCGTAACGTAACTGACGATGGCGGCCTGCGTGTTTTCTGTACGACGGACTCCCAGGTATGCGGGTTTGCTATTGGAATCCTGACCTTCGCGACCACGACGAGACCTTGGACGGTTCCAATCTTCGGCGCTGGCCAAACGATCCCATCCATCGCGATAGGAATCGACCGGGACGTGATAGTTTTGACCAATCGATTCATTCACTCGGCTGTGAATTCCAATCACCTTGCCGTTCAGATCGAATAGCGGCCCACCCGAATCGCCACCCATGATCGTGCAATCGGTCATGATCGAACGACTGGAGGTCCGTAGAATCCGTCCCAACCGCGCCGGCGGCTGAGTGCCTCGCGTGTATGTCACCGGGAATCCGACGGCGACGCACCACTGACCGCGCTTGCAATCCTTTGACGATCCCATTTCGACGAAGGGCCAGTCTCCTTCGGCCGAAATCTTGACCAAGCCGTAATCTGATCCGTGATTGTTGCCGAGCGTTTCACCCCAAACGCGTCGACCATCGGAAAACGTAATGCGGACGCGACGACCGGCTTCGCGATTTACATGAGCGGCGGTCAAAATGTAGCCGTCTTTGCTGACGACGACGCCGCTGCCGTTGGAGAGTGCCACGGTCGCCGATTCGACTTTAGCAAGAACTTGCTGCACCCGCGTTTCCAGCTGCTTCAGCTCTTCGATCGATTCAGGAGCCCGATACGGAAGATCAGCCGGAAATTTAGCCTTGTTAGCCTTGCCATCCTGTTGGCCAAACAATCCGCCCGCAAAAAACAGGCTACACAAAACCAGCAGTTGCAACCGCAACAACCAAGATACAGACCAATCCCTTTTCATCCTGTGGCTCATCGAGGCCTCCGTTACCATCAAATCGAATTAGCCGCCTATCTTAACAACCTCTCCAGCTCCCGAAAACCGTAGCAGCACCCTGGCAGAACCATTGCCCCGTCTAGGCAAAACGCCGGCAAAACCCCGGCAAATTCCGGTAGAAAAACAGGCGTTTCCCGGCGGGTCGCAGAGTACGATATTCACCAAACGCTCCGTACATGAAATGAATGCTAAATCATTCTCAAATCACTCTCAAATGGGTCCCAGCCATGAATCGTGAATTCCGTCAAATGCCAGTTCACGCTCGAACGTTATGCCTGGCGACTGCATTGGTAATTGCCATCGTCGCCAACTTGAATACTGCGTATGTCGCCAGTGCACAAACGGACAAATTGGCGATCGAACAAATCACTGAAAACGTTGCTGGCGGGCTGATCATTCGAAATCTGGAGGAGTTCGAACAGGCATTCGACGAACTGTTCCATCCATTGTTTGGTGTCGGCATAGAAATTTTTCCCAGCTTGATGTATCGCCCCCTGGAACAACTGGGAATCGATAAAAACGCCGTCATCGACCTGCAGGGAAGCGGAGGAATCATCTTGCTGAATCGATCACTGGAAGACTTGATGATTCGTTTTGTATATCCAATCAAGGACAATTCAGAAGTTGCCGAAGCATTGGAGATCGATTCAATGGAGCTAAAAGCAGGCAGCGCCTATTCAGTGGGAGCATTCGAAGTCGCCATGCTGGACGGGAAAATGAGTCTGGGTACCGCGTTATTCGATTTCAGTTTCGATAACAGTTCGAAACGGACGCCTACAGCGATCGACAATCCATTTTCAGATTCCGAAAGCATTTTGAAACATCTCTCCGAAGCGGATCTCGAAATGTTTGGACAGGCCGACGCCGTTCTTGCACTAGGTCAAAGGGCTTCGAAAACTTTCTGGAGCAGCGGTTTACGACCTGCTTTGAGTAGCGAACCTGCGGATTCCGAATTGATTAACCGTCTGGCAGCCGCCAGCGAAGAGATTCGATTTGGATTGGCGGCGATTGATATCGATCAGGGCATCCACATTCGCTCGAAGTCTTTCCTGACCAACAATGAAGATGGCGCAGCGATTCAATTGATCCGTGACATTCGGGGCGGCGACAAAACATCTGACCTGAAGTTCCTGCCAGACGCCAATGTCTTGCTGGCCGGAGCCGCCGTGGGCAACGGGAAACAAAACGTCACGTTGGCCAAAGCGATTGTGAAAATGATCGTGGAAATCGCCTCGCCCGGCGAAGAGGTTTTGACCTCCAGCGACAAAGATGATTTCTACAAATTGTTTGGTACCGTCTGGCAGCAACTGCAGGGGACCCGGCTGGGCCTCTATCGAAACGAAGGCGAAATCGGAGACGCTGGCGAATTAGCATTGATCACAATTTTTCATAGCGATGAAGCCAAAGAAATTCTGGACTCGCTACCTGAATTGGTCCGCGTCGCCAATCAAGGCATCCTGAATGCGACGCCAGAAGGAGCGGAGCCTGAGTTAAGCTTCGAATTCCGTCGAAACGAAACCACCAGCGGCGAAATCGTGGCCGACATACTGGAAATCGACACCACCAGAATCGAAGAGCAATCGGCGGCCATCTTCCAACGCTTCTTCGGTAAAAATGGAAATCAAATCCGCTTTGTTGTGGTCGGTGAACACCTGGTGATGTGTCTCGGCGAAAACCCAGCGTTGTTAAAAGCCACGATCGACAACCTGAAGAATCAACGCGCTGGACTGAACGACAATCCAGTCTTCGTAAAAACCAACCAACGACTGGACTCGCGTCGTAAAGTCGAACTGCATGTTTCAGCAAGAAACTTTTACAGTACCTATTCGGCAATAGCTCGTAATCGAAAAGACGTTGCCGACTATGAAACGCCCAGCGAGGTCGCCTCGTTCGCTTTGACGATCGAGGAAGATCGATTCGGTTTCGATTTTTGGCTCCCCGCAAAAGAACTAGGTCAAACTATTAGTTTGATATTCAGCAATTTTTAGTTTGGCATTTTAGGAAACTTCGCCATTGCAGTCGGGGTTTTTGCTGGCGTTGAAGACTTCTTAAAACGCAAGGAATTCGGCGGTCGCTCGCGCGCTCTGTAAGACGTCACGCATAGCATCTGGAAGCAAACCGGAAGGCTAATTGTCGCGATTGAATGGGCCCTTATACTTCATCCCCGCGTTCGATTTGTGTCGTCGAAATGTTTGCTTTTGTCGAAATGTTT
>CAZPOL010000058.1:0-5005 GCA_964588195.1 uncultured Pirellulaceae bacterium
GAAGCCGTTTGAAAAATTCAAACCTCTGTGTTCTCGGCGAACACCAGCGTCAGGAATTCTCGTACCTGATCACCGATTCCTGGCACGCTTGATTCTCGCGGTCCGGCGACGTTGAGCGTTTCGATCGATTGTTGCTCAATCCAATCGTGCAACGAAGGGACGGTCAGAAGCGTCGAGTGTGATTGCAAGTCGATTTTCAGAATCGGGCGATGGTGTTTACGAGCCAGCTTCCATGTCAGACTCGTACCCCGGGTCAGCGGTCCGAAATGTAGAATCAGCGTTCCATCGGAATCGATCACATTCTTTTCCGTACGCACGCTGTAGTCCAAAGCGTCGACTTCGACCAACTGATACTGATCGTCGATCGGCCCATCTTCGCTTCGTCGCCCGCGAGGGCACCAGCCACCGTGCGAAATACCCAATGCGATTGCAACATCCAACGCTGCCCGATCGACACCGGTTTGTCCGCCTGACACGATTTTCTTGACCTGACGATTCACTAGATGGCGGTTCGATTGGTTGCGATTCAAGGGATGGGATTCGAAGAGCGGTCGCGCTTCCGGTTTATCCATCGTATCGAATCGCTGTGCGAACCATCAACGGGTCCGCGGCAATTCCAGGAGCAGATCAGCCGGCAAAGGCGTGTCCGGCTTGACGCCCTTGGGAAGTCGATCGTAATTCAACTTCAGCAATTTCACGTACTGAGAAGCCTGACCCAGATTTTCGCTGGCGATTTCGAAAAGAGTTTCGCCGCCAACGGTTCGTAGCTGAGGCCGTGGACACAGTCGCGGCCAACGCTCGCGCAAGACTTCTATTGAGGGAGTCAACAAACGGGTCCCGGTCGGCAACTCGTTGAACGAGTTCACACGGTCCTTGTTTAGTTGGAACAACGCGTCGAAATACCTGCCATCACCATAGACACGCTGCGCGACCAACCAAAAACCTTCTCCGTCCTGGGAAACAGTCGTCTCGTCTTTCCGAGGCAAGCGGCTTGCCCGCTGTGAATCCTGACTGGCATCTCGCGTTGCAGGAATTTCGATCGCCGGATCCTGCGATGGAACGTTCGTTGACGGCACATTGGTCGTATCGAAATTGGATGGGATTGCATCGGCGACCGGGTCTCTGGTTCGCAGCGATTCGGTCGTCGACGCTGGCACAACCGGACGACTTCCAGTCGGCTGCGGTTGCGGATCAGAATCGACCTGAGTTTCAAAATTTGAATCCAAACCCGGAATAATCACGGTCGGCAACTCCAGTTTGCGTGTTGAGTTATCAGCAACACGGCGGTTCGAATTGCGAGTGGGCTTGTTGGTAAACTTCCGATCAGTTGTCTCGGGTGCTGATGCAGGGGGCTTATCACGCTTTCGTTCCGTGGCAGGCGCGGACTCTGCAAACCCGGAGTCACGTAGTGAATTGGTCTGTGTTTTCCGTGGCTGCGGCGTGAATGGCGTCAGTTGCGGATTGGTGATCGATGGAGGCGACTTTTTGGGTGACCGTTCGGCCGACGGGTTGGCAGCGAACTGGTTTCGGTTTGGTGCCGCGGCTGGTGGCGGAGGATTGTTGGCCGGAAAACGAGTGAACTGAGTCGCTCTGGAATTTGGCACAAATCCAGATTCGCCACTGGAAGGTGAATTCGCCACGAACGAACCAGACTTGATACGCGAAGAACCGTCCGGTCGTGTCGGCGGAGGCAGAGTCGGCGAAACAGCAACCGATTCACCTGGCACCTCGTTGACACGGGACTCGATTGGATTAGCCGTGAAGTTGGGAGGGTGCAACTGAGCGTTCGGCCGCGCTTTGGCGACAGATTCTTCCGTACGATGATGCAAGCCAAGCGGATTCGAGTCTCCACGATCTGGTCGCTCGCCCACTCTAACCTGTCGGCTAAACCGTTGACGGTCCGACGGATTCCACGACCGGGAAGCCTGGGAATTCGCGGCAAAGGAGTTGTTGCCTGGTGTCGTGGGTCGCGGTGTTAGCGCACCTGGCGTGTTCGGCTGCGAATGATTCGAATGGTTCGAGTTCGGTAGCAGCGAATTGGGTGTGCCGGAAAACGGGCCAGGCATTTGTGACTGCTGGAACGTCTGCTGTTCAACCGGGCTCTGAAAAGCCAATGGTTGAGGCTTGTCCCAACCGCTAAGTTTTCCATACGCCACGTAAAAAAAGATAGCCAGCAAGACAGACACAACCGCCAGTCCAATACGGGCTTCACGTACAAAAGCTGCATCAATATCGTTTTGAGTGGAAGACATCCTTGTTTCCTGTTGTATCTACCCGTTCGGCTATCCTTAGCCGGGCACTGCGACTTCTTGGGTTGTCGGCGATCTCCTGTTCCGTTGGTTTGATCGCTTTGCGAGTCACCACTTTCAGAAGCTTGTGTTCTCGAAATGTATTTTTGACGATTCGATCTTCCAGCGAATGAAAACTAATCACCGCTAATCGCCCACCAACCGCCAGAACTTCTGGCAATCGGTTCATTGCGACCTGCACCCACTTCAATTCATCGTTGACGGCAATCCGCAACGCTTGAAAAGTCCGCGTCGCTGGATCGATCGAGTGGTTTTTGGATCGCGGCACAACCCGACGAAGCAATTCCGCCAACTGTTCCGCTGTCCGTACTGGCGATTCCTGGCGGCGCTGAACGATCCGTCTGGCAATCCGCCGACTAAACCGTTCTTCACCCCACTTGTAAATCAAATCGGCCAGATGTTTTTCACTCAGCCTTTCCAACAATCGCCACGCGGGCGCACCCTTGGTTGTATCAAATCGTAAATCCAGCGGTCCTGAACTTTGATAACTAAATCCACGGTCATCATCAGCCAACTGATCACTGGACAATCCCAAATCCAGGCAAATGCCATCGACCGGATCGTGGTCGATATCTCGCACTATCTCGGGAATGTCCGCGAAGTTAGCAACGACCAGTTTGACAGACAATCCCGATAAACGTTGCACGCAGCGTTCGATAGCAAGTTCATCACGATCGACTCCGATCACGATCCCGTCCTTGCCAACCCGGTTCGCTAGCAACTCGGCATGACCTCCACCGCCACAGGTTCCGTCGACAATCGTCTTTCCCGGCTGAACCTGCAGGCCGTCAACGACTTCGTTCAACAGAACAGGAATGTGTTGTGTCGTCGTTGCATCGGAAGAGGGCGCAGCAGACGGGTCCGTATTGTTGTTCATCGAGTCGTCGTTCATGGAGACGAAAAATCTTCCTGATCCGGAACGGATCTATGTGGTAGCAAATCGGTTTTCAGTTTTTTGAGTGTCGTTCGAAGTTTCCAAAACGTTCGAATGAAGCGAATGTTAACCCATGAACCGGCCCTGTCCGAGAATTCATTCTTTGTTGGCGCAAAAAAAACTGCATCAGGAGTTGCGACCTTTGGCCTTGGCCAACAAGCTCCCGATGCAGCGTTGGTGCAAATTACGGAGGACGCAATTTGCTTACTGCCCAACCGCCGAAACGACGATCGGACATGTTCGATTTTGGACCGCGCAACAACGATCCGTTGACTTCCCTGATCAATTCTCGTGGCAAGAAACCCTGGACCCAGGTCAGCGATTCAAACCATCGAAAAAGCACGTTTTTGCCCGTTTTTCTCGTGCTTTTCTGCAAATTCCGCGGACAAAACGTGGTTTGCCGCTTGGACTCTTCCCGCCCCTGCAACCTTATCTATCCAGCATTTCGCGTCAACGAGAATGTGCCCAAAAGGATGGCTCAATTTCCGCAACCCGTTCCAGGCAACGGCCTTAAAAATTTCCGCCCCTCGCCTGACCGTTCTCCCTCCTTCCCCTGCCCAGCAGGCAAAAACCCTTAAAAATCGCTAGCATCCACTAATCTGGCTGGCAACCGGGTCTGGTGATTTTCGATTGAATCCCGGAACATGACCGTCCCAAAAAGGACTACCAATGAACGCAGAAACACAACCAGAAACTCCGGCAACGCAATACGATTTCGACCTGCCGAAAGAACTAATCGCTCAACAACCGACGCGTAATCGCGAGGATGCCAGGCTGTTGGTCGTCGACCGATCGAAACAGGAATTGGAACACGCGCACTTCCGTGATATCACCGATTGGTTGCGTCCCGGCGACTGCCTTGTGCTGAATGAAACCAAAGTGATTCACGCCAAACTGGTCGGCTATCGAACGCAGACCGGCGGCCGTTGGCAGGGACTGTTTCTGGAACGAGACGAAACGTCCGGCATTATCAAAGTCATGTGCAAGACGCGCGGCAATATCCAGCCCGGCGAAACAGTGACATTGCAAGACCGTGACGGACTCGATCGAGTCGTCGTCAAACTGGTTGCCAAACTGGGCGGCGGGTGCTGGGCGCTGACTCCCGAAGACGAGATGACAACCCAAGACTTTCTTGCTCAACTAGGGCGAGTGCCTCTGCCACATTACATTCGCGATGGCAACATGACGGACGCCGACGTTGATGACTACCAAACGGTCTACGCAAAATCAGAAGGCTCCGTCGCAGCCCCCACAGCAGGCCTGCACTTTTCGGAACGATTACTGAATCGAGTAATCGATGCAGGCGTCAACCTATGCAAAGTGACTCTGCATGTCGGCACCGGGACCTTCCGTCCGATCTCGACCGAAACCATCGAAGGTCATCAGATGCATGGCGAGTCAGGCGAGATTGGGCAGTCATCGATCGACCTGATTCAACGCACGCGAAAAAACGGGGGTCGTGTGATCGGAGTCGGCACGACCTCAGTCCGTTTGCTGGAAACCGTTGGCTCGGTAGACCCGACGACCGCCTGGGCTGGAACCACGGATCTGTACATCCGACCTGGTCACGAATTCCGGTTGCTTGACGGCATGATCACGAATTTCCACTTGCCGCGAACCACGCTGTTGGTGCTGGTGCGGACCTTTGGCGGTGACAAATTGATCAAGCAAGCCTACCAGGAAGCGATCGAAAACAAGTATCGCTTCTTCAGCTACGGCGACGGCATGTTAATTGTCTGAGCCAACGAACATACAAGCACGA
>CAZPOL010000058.1:5105-29371 GCA_964588195.1 uncultured Pirellulaceae bacterium
ATACAAGCACGACGCGCAAGTGAGTGGTTCCATGCCGTAAAAACTACTCGCTTGCGCTTCGTGCTTGTATTACCGCTTAAGATTCAACCGGATCAATTCAGACAGATCCAGTCGTGACCATCAAACTGGCCATCTGGCCGGTCTCGGTAAAATTCGACGTCAGGCAGACGTTTGAATCGGTCGCTGCGGGCTTGTCGGCGACCAGATTGATTGGGCAACGTTCGTCCAGTTTCTCGATATTCATAGCCGGCGGCAGCTGGCCGCGTCGGCACGCTTCGATCGATGCGGCTAATTCAATGGCACCTGTGCCGGGACCAAGATTTCCGAAAGTCGATTTGGGTGCGATGACCGGCGTATCTGCAAACACCTTTTGGATCGCTGTTGCTTCGAAAATATCGTCTTCGACAGTGCTGAATCCGTGAGCGTTAACATGCCCAACGTCGTTGGCACTCATGCCAGATCGTTCGAGTGTCAATTCCAGGTTGCCAGCCAGAGCGTCGGCAAATCCGTCACCACGCAAGTGGAATCCTCGACTGAACGAATTGATTTTCGCCAGTGGTGTGGCGCCTCGCGCCAACGCGAAGTCCTCACGCTCGATGATAAAGGCTGCTGCACCTTCGCCAACCACCATGCCATCGCGATTGGCGTCGAAAGGACGGCTGGCTTCGGTCGGTTGCTGAATACGACTGCTTAGTCGATTCAGACCGCGATAGATCATACCGGTCGTGGCCATCAATGAACCGGTCCCACCAGCGATCACAGCATCCGCGGCACCACGATCGATCAAGTCGATCGCCTCGATGATCGCCAGCAAACTGGAAGCTTCTGATTGGCAAATGGTATTACTGGGGCCTCTGGCGTCGCAGGCAATTGAAATGTGCGAAGCCACCATATTTGGAAGGTACTTCAACATCCAAAGCGGCTCGATTTCCCGCATCGCGTACTCACCCCAACGATTGTGGTCGTAGCAGCGGTTCACGATACACTTTCGAAACACACGAGCCACCTCGTGCGGGTCAGCATAAAACGCTTCCGTCCCGAAGACTGTCGAGAATCGTGTCGGATCGATCTGGCCTTCGATGCCAGAATCCTCAACCGCCATGCTCGAAGCTGCGAAGCCGAACTGAATCGGTCGACACATCACCTTCAGCGACTTTCTGGGGCGAACGTACTTTTTCGGTTCGAAGTCGTCGACCTCTGCCGCGATTCGGAAAGGATGTTCCGCATCAGCGAATTGCTCGCGCACCTTGACCCCGGAGTCCTGATTTATCAATGACTCCCAGAAAGTGTTTCGATTCAACCCAATCGGGCTGACTATGCCAGCACCGGTAATAACAACCGGAGATTGCGAGATCATTTGAAGCAAAAGACCAAAAAACGCTTGCGGAATAGCATTACACGATACGGACTTTCCGTAATATTGCCAATGGTGGTTACCAAACAGCAATTATCGGCAGGTCCGATCGCAAAATTCAATCAGATTGCCATGCGAAACCAGTAACCGGACCAAAAAAGCTGATCATTCCCAGTGATAATCGAAAATTCGATATCTCTTGGTTAACTGGGCTCCGCTGCTTTCCAGCGATCCACGTGACAATTTGTTGGTCTCCAGTACCCATGAGAACTCGGCGTCCTGAATTCCCCAACTCATCGCGGATGGGATCAGCCGTGACATCAAAACCAGACCGAGTCCCCAACGTTGATATTTCGGCAACACGTTGGTGCTGATCAAGCGAACGCGGCTAAGATCCTTGCGTTTCCTCAGCAGTTTAAGAAACCCGAATGGAAACAACTTGCCGTCGATTTCCTTGACCAGGGGATTGTAATCCAGCAACCCGAACACGACACCGACCGGGCCGGTCTCGTCTTCGGCAATCGTTGTCATCTCGGGTGCAATCAGAAATTTCAATCCAGCCGCCTGGTGTTCCAACTCGGCTTCCGAGAGTGGGACGAATCCCCACTGCCCGGGCAGCGACTCGTTGTAAATTCTAAGGAACGACCGCACGTCCTCCTTGAACCCCTTGCCCGACCTGATCGGACGCACAGTCAAATTGAATCGCTTGACTGCCTCATTAGCCACAAAGTGCAGCTTCTCGTCCAGATCGTCCAGCATGTTGACGTGGCCGTAGAAGGCAAACAGATCCTGGGATTTCTCGAACCCGTAACCCTCGATCAACGATTGATAGTAGTCGTGGTTGTAGGTCATCATGAATGTTGGCGGACTATCAAAACCCTCCGTCAACAATCCACATTCGTAATTCATCGAGGGATTCATTGGCCCTCGCATGTCGTTGATGCCTTTGGCTTGCATCCATTCTCGACATGCATCCAGCAAGGCATCGGAAACCGCTCGATCATTGACCGATTCAAAGAACCCAAACATGCCCCGGTTGTCTTTGTTGTATTTGTTGTGGGCATGGTCGACGATCGCGGCGATGCGACCACATACTTGTCCGTCTCGCCAGGCAAGAAACGTTTGAATGTCGGCCGTATCGTAAAACGGATGCTTCTTGTAATTGACCAGTTCTTTCTGGTTGATCCGGATCGGTGGAACCCAGTTCGGATCCCCCTGGTAGTGCTGCCACGGAAAATTCAGAAACAACTTGCGTTCCCGTCCACTATTGACGGGTTTGACTTGAACCGGGGATGCAGACGAGCTATTTGACATTCAACAATCGGCAGGTAATTTAAATTTCCGCTCTATTCACTTCGCAGCTACTTCTTTACAAGGGCATACCGAAAACGCCAACAGCGATTGCAGGAGCCAGACCCAACTAAAACAGCAAGCAATCCATGCAAGGTGCCCGCCTATAATCTGGCATAAGCCGCCCTGCATGGCCATTCCCCCAAGAATCCCAATCAAGGCTGCTACTGAAATTGCTCGTTAGCTAACAATGCCACGGAAGTGCCCTAATGGCTTCCAAAAGCTCGCCGTTTTTCTGACCTGCCTGGAATCACTCCACCAATCACCCCCAAAGAAAGTCGCCACAATGTTGTATTGCGTGACCGGAGCAACGGGCTTGCTTGGAAACAACCTGACCCGAAAACTACTTTCCGACGGAATTCAGGTTCGTGTTTCGGTGCGCGAAGGCAGCAACCTGGATTCCCTGGAAGGACTGGACCTGCAAATTGCCAAGGGCGATCTGAATGATCCAGAATTTGCCAGTTCGTTTCTGGAGGGCGCCGACGGACTGTTTCACTCTGCTGGATTTATCTGGTTCGGGTCCCAGCACCTTGAAAAATCGATTAAGGTCAACGTCGAGGCCTCCTGCAATCTGGCACGACAATGCGCGCGCAACAAGATTCGCATGGTGTTCGTTTCATCCACCGATGCATTGGCCGCTGGATCCGAGCAAACACCGGCGGACGAGACCTGCCTGGATCCTCCCAAAGGCAAATCATCGTACGTCGTTAGCAAGCGACAGGCAGAACGCGAACTTTTACAAATGCGAGATCGCGATGGGCTGGAGTGCGTTATCGTTTCACCTGGCCTGTTGATGGGCCCCTACGATTGGAAGCCCTCTTCGGGCCAAATGATCCTGGCTGTGACCGACGGGTACGTGCCTTTCACTCCTTCCGGCGGCATCTCCGTCGCCGACGTCAGAAACGTAGCGGACGCGATGGTGGTTGCCATGAAATCGGGGCGTGATGGCGAGCGTTATATACTCGCCGGAAAAAACATGACCTACCTGCAGCTATGGAAACAGATGGCAGGACTAGCTGGCCGCAAAGGTCCATTGGCAAAAATGTCAGGGCCGATGGAAAAGGTGGTCGGCTTCGGCGGTGACTTGCTGACCAAAATCATTCGCCGCGAAACGAACGTTAACTCCGAGGCGATACATCTTGGTGCCTACTGGAATTATTACGACAGCAGCAAAGCGATCCACGAACTCGGATACGAAATCGGTTCCACCGAGGCGGCACTCGAGGACGCCTGGCAGTGGCTAAAAGAGTTCGGTTACTCAAAAAAACACAAGCCCGATTCGTAATCGTCGAAAAACGGCGACCGAATGGAATGGCTTAGCGTTCTTTTTCAAACGGAATCGACGCAAACGAAAACGGTACGGTCAGAGTTCTTACTTTGTCGACCAGACGGATATCCAAGGCGACCCCCTCAGGGACTCGACGAATAAAATTAAACTGAAAATACACTTCATCGCCAACTGACATCTGGTTCACACCAACATCGGATGAAGCAACACCAGGAATTCGCATGTCCATCACGGCGTTTGTGTCGCCGGCAACCCGAGCAACAATGGTCATCGGGTCAGGTATCGAAACCACGACCTGTAAACCCTTGTCAACCAACGATTCATGGTTCAAAACCCCGTTATTCTGGACCACACTGTCAATCGTAATGACGTTCGACTGCTCAACCATTGCCACCTTGAATTCACCGCGGACGTCGGACAAAGCATCAGGTAATTCTTCAGGTCGCGGGAACTCCACATCTACATAAACCGGGCTCGGTCCATCTTGAATTTTGAGTGCACTACGGCGAGGCGCAATCCATCCGGTCACAGGATTCGGCATCCGCGGCGCATAAACACTGGGTGCGTACGTCGCCTGATTATTGTCCGTCATTGAGTCAATTCGCACAAAACCGACACTCGACACCGCATCCAAAAACTGCGATCCGTTCATGCCGATCACCAATTCCACATTGGGCGAGACAGCTACCAGATCGTGCCTGATCCCGACTCGCCCTCTCCATCGCAATTCGCCGGTCAGCTCAAGTGAATCGACCAATTGTTGATCGTTCAATTGCTGCGAAGCAAGCGGTGACGTTTCCACTTTCATGGAAACCGAGGCGGGATCGATCGGCGGCAAAGCAATTTTAACAGGTCGTCTGGGCGCGGCAGTTGCGGTCGACGGAGCATTACCAGAAGGATTGGCGTTGGCAGTGTCACCGACTGGTGGATCGAAGGTCGGGCTTTCAAATGAAGGAGTTTCTACTGATGGAGTTTCTACACCCGTTGAATCCGAGGGTGGTTGCATTTCACTCGTACCCGCAGGAGGCGTCATACTGGAATTCACTGAACCGATTGCGTCGGTGCGTGCTTCGCTTGCGATCGGCGGTTCTTCTGAATTCTGGCTGCTGTCGCCACTGCCACCTCGTTTGAATGGCAAGACGCTCGATGGCAAGTCTCCTGCGCCGCCGCCTGAATTGCTCGGCGGCTGAGGGCTGGTTGTTGCGGGCGGCGTTTCCGACGGCGTCGTAGATGGCAAATCCGTACCAGTGCCATCATCCGACATCTGTTCGTTCGTGGCGCGATTGCCGTTCCGAGGCGTGAATTGTGGAATTGTGTTCCTTGGTGTGGTCGTGGTCGCTGGCGGTTTAGTCGTAGAGCCCGGCTGGGAATTTAAATCAGGCGTGGAATTGGCTGGTGGCGCCGAACCGGTCGACGGCGTGGTTGATGGAACGGAATTGCCCGGCGCAGTATTGTTGACGGGCGGCTCGGTGTTTCTGACAGGCGGCTCAGTATTTCTTGGTGGAGTCGTTTCGACCGGCGGCTCGCGCTTGGCAGGCGTTGTTGGTGGCGGCGTCGTTGGTGGCGTCGTGGGTGGCTGGACACCTGCGGATTCGGTGGGCGTCATTTCCTTTGGTTCAGCCTCTTTGGCCGGATTCACCAGAGATTCGACATGGGCGATATCGGCTTCGCAGAGTCGTTTCAGCGGAACTTCGATCAATTTATTGTTGTCGATGCGACGCAAGAAGACTTTGGCTTCCAGTTCTCCTGCGCCATTTGGCACTTCACGAACCTCGACAAATTCAGCCTCGATTTTGAATTTACCAGTGTTGTCCTCCCACACCCGTTTTTCGATTTTTTCCTGTGCAAAAGCACTAACCGAAATCAGGCCAGTCAAAATTATCGCAAGCGAAATTCGACCAAGTGTCAAACGCAACATCGTGAACTCCAGTAACAGTGTGACAAAGCATTTACATTGTCGGCGACGTATCGATTCGAATCAACGCCATTCGTGAACTTTGGAACAGGCAAATCCTGAATTTCTAGGCAGTGTTCCGGTATTCAAGCCGGCAGAACGGGCTGCCATGTCTGGTCAACACCGGTCCTGCGACTAGAATTTTCGCTGTAGTGAACGCGAGAGAAGGAGAAACAGGATGTATGAAACCATTGCCGGAAGCCCATTTGTTCTGGTCGCCGTTGCCGGCGTCGTCACACTTCTACTCGTCGTGATGTACGTGCAGACCAATGACTCTCGCCTAAAACCCTTTATTATTGTGGCCGCCCTGCTGACACTGCTGCCGATCCTGACCGACGCCTTGATTACAACCAACCGTGAAGCGATCAAAGGATCGGTCAGCCGCCTGACTCGCGCCGTAAGAATGAACGACGTCCAGGCCGCTCTCAAATTCGCACACCCGGAATCAAAAGCCGTCTACGAAAAAATCAAAAATGAAATGCCCAACTACGAATTCACAATGTGCAACCTGGCAGGCATTCGCAGCATTGAACTCTCGGAAGATTCACAGTCGGCAGTAGTCAAGTTTACCGTAATCGTTAATGTCGATGCCAAATACGGAGCAGAAGGTTTTGGAAACCGCGGCATTACACTCGACATGAAAAAGGACGCCGACGGGGCTTGGAAGATTAAGGACTACCAACACTACCCGACCAGCAAGCGAAGTCGATAAACGAGTCGCCAGCCTCGGTGTCCAATAAGTCGGTTCGCTGCGACACAGTTACGCTGTTCAAATTACCCAGCCGAATACGCCAACGAAAAACACCAACTAAATAAACATCGAATCACCTGCCAAAGTGCCAGGCTATCGATTAAATTGGTTTAGGCAGGAACAACGATTCCAGTTCCGATCCCAATTCCGATCCAAAAAAGGGTTTGTCAGCCACCTCACCCGACCCATTCCATCTATCTCACATGGCTTGAAAGTTGCATTGATGAACGAACCAGCAACCTCTATTCAATTGACCGATTACATTCGCGACGTTCAGGACTTCCCAAAACCGGGAATTGTTTTCAAAGACATTACTCCGTTGTTGTCAGCGCCTGAACCGTTTCGCCATGCAATTGAGAAGATGGCAGATCACTATCGCGACGAGCAGATCGATGTGATCATTGCGGCAGAGGCGCGTGGCTTTATCCTGGCAACGCCATTGGCAATGGCTCTGAATGTTGGCTTCGTGCCGGTTCGCAAACCTGGCAAACTTCCTTACGAAAAGCACTCGCACAGCTACGAACTGGAATACGGAACCGACACGCTTGAGATGCACGTCGATGCCATAAAGCCCGGACAACGCGTCTTGATTGTTGACGATTTATTGGCCACCGGTGGCACGGTCAGCGCCTGTTGCAAGATGGTCCAGGAATGCCAGGCGACCGTGTACGGTTGCGCATTCCTGATCGAGTTAAAATTCCTGAACGGTGCCGAGCGATTGGCCCCGCACCCAATCTTCAGCCTGATCGAATACGCCTGATAACTTCGCAATCAACCCAATGGCCAGACTTACGACATGAGCCCGACTGATTCGACCAACGACAATTCCATCAAGACCATTGGTGGGATCGTTGTGCAGGTCGCCGGTCCGGCACTGACCATGTTGGTGGTCTACAGCATCGCCGCATTCCTGCTTGAAATTGGTTACAACAGCGGCATGGTAGCGCGAGTGAAATGGGTCTTTTTCCTGTTTAGCTTTGCGGCGGTATTGATCAGCCGTGTCTCGATCGAAGAAGGCTTTGAACGCGCCTCGGTTCTGGGGTTCCTGTTGGGAATGGCGATTCTGGTGACGTCATCCCGTCTGTTGCAAGGAAACCCGATCTTCCTGGCTGGCATTCTGACGTTTGTTTGGTGGTGCGCCGGCCGTTTGACCTGGGACTGCACTTTCATCGATCGCACCCGCGACGCCACCGGCCAAGGCATGATCGACCTGGCAATTGATCGAGTGAACCGGTTTCGCAATGGCGACACCCGTGACCTTGAAGACGACCCCGACGATGGCCTGCCGCCCGATCCGAATTTGGTTCAGGGCCCGGACCCTGTGGCGAAAAAGAAAAGACTTACGACCTGGGACAAGTTCGTGCGGATCTTCTGGAGTCGCAAACAAGCCAACACGCCGGGGCTGTGGGCCTTCTATTTCTTGCTGATGGGTCTGCCATTGTTCGGCATCGGACAGCTGATGCTCGGCATGACCGACCAGGCAGGTCACCGGGCCGCCGTCATACATTTCTCGTTCTACATTATCGGCTTGCTTGGTTTGCTGATGCTCTCCAGCATCATGGGGCTGCATCGTTACCTGGAAAAGAACCAGTCGGCGATGCCTGGCCGCCTGGCGAAGCGTTGGATCACGGCCGGCACCATTCTGGCCATCGGCATCACCGGATTTTGTATCCTGCTGCCCCGCCCGACCGCCAAATACTCCATTGGCAGCTGGCTTCCTAAACTGACCACTCGCGACACGACTCCCTCCGACACCTCATTCGGCGATGACGGCGAAGAACAGAGTGACGACAACAAGAACGTTGGTGGCGGACCGAACAAGCGACAAAACCGCAGTAAGTCAAAAGAACAACAGGGTGATTCGCAATCCGGCAACACTGAAAAAAGCGAAAACGGAGCCAAGCGCGACACCAAAGGTGGTGACTCCGCAGGCGGAAAATCCAACGACGGCAAACAGGGCGAAGGCGGCAAGAAAAAAGAGAGTTCTCAGGACTCCAGTCAGTCAAAGTCGAAGAGCGATTCGAAATCGAAGAGCGACTCAGACTCTAACGCCAATTCAAACGACTCGAAAAAATCAAAAGGAGAACAAAGCGAATCCGGCGAGTCGTCCGAATCTGGTGAGAAGAAGCAAGGAGAGCAGAAAGGAGAACAAAAATCAGAACGCGAAGAAAATCAAGGACTGAAGTCTCGCAACGAACGCAATCAGAAAAAATCGGCAAAGAAAAACGAAGGTCGCAGTGGCCGATCGTCAAGGCAACGCAATCAACAACCGAAACAAGAACAGAAATCGCAAAAATCGAAACAGAAAAAAGCTGAACCGGAAAAGCAATCGGCCGATTTGGGCAAGTTCCTCAGCCAACTGTTCAAGTTCATTGCCTGGATGATTGCCTTGGCGGTGATCCTGTGGTTCGCGATCAAACATCGCGAACGGATCATGCCGTGGATTCGATCATTCATTCAGGAGCTGAAGGATTTCTGGTATCGACTCTGGAATCGCGACAAGAAACCAAAGTCGTCGGCAATGGCCGAAGAGACACCGAAGAGCCAACCCGCGGTTCGCTTGCCCGGTTTCAATCAATACAAAAACCCGTTCGCCAGCGACGCCGCTGATTCCTGGTCCCCTGACCGATTGGTTCGCTACACGTTTGAGGCGTTCGAGGCATGGTCTCGTGATCACCAGTGTCCTCGCGAACCGGACCAAACGGCACTTGAATTCGCTGACGCTTCGACGACTCGTTACAAATCGCTTGATAAGGAAGTCCGGTACCTGGCGGGGCTATATTCGAAACTGGCCTACGCTTCCAGTCAGTCGCAAGGCACGATTTCTCGATCAGCCGCCATGGCGCTCTCGCCATTGTGGGAAAAATTGAACACAATGTACTCTCCTCAACCCGCGGCCTAACCACAACCAAGGCGTCAACACGCAAAGCCATGTCTGAATACTCATTTGTACCCGCACCGAAACTCGCCGAATTCACCGACGAGCAACGCATCGTTCAAGCCAACGAATTCTACGAAGACATTCGCAACCGAAGAACGTTGCGCGATTTTTCGCCTAACCCGGTTCCTCGGGAAGTCATCGAGAAGTGTTTGCTGGCGGCAGGTACGGCGCCGAACGGAGCCAACCTTCAGCCGTGGCATTTCTGCGCCATCTCCGACCCTGAAATTAAGAAACAGATCCGCGAAGGGGCCGAAGTCGAAGAGAGAGAATTCTACAACGGCCGCGCGCCAGAGAGCTGGCTCAACGATTTGGCAGCACTCGGAACCGACGAGCACAAACCCTTCCTGGAAATTGCTCCCTATCTGATCGTCGTTTTCGCTCAAGCACACCGAGTCGATGAAGCCGGCGACAAACACAAGAACTATTACGTTTCTGAATCGGTCGGAATCGCCACTGGCTTCTTAATCAATGCCCTGCACCAGTGCGGCCTGGCAACGTTGACGCATACGCCCAGCCCGATGAAATTCCTGAATAAGATCCTGAATCGCCCCGACAATGAGCGTCCCTTCCTGATCCTTGTCACTGGCCAGCCGGCCGAAGGTGCCAAGGTTCCTGATATCACAAAAATGCCACTCGACGAAGTTGCCAGCTTCTTCTAAGACTGTCAGCTTTGAAAATCTGCCTTAAATTCTGCCTTGTTAACGTAGCGGCAGGCAACAGAGGCTTGGCTTACGAAAGCGACGATCTAATGCATCGAAAACTGGCACGTTATCGAATCTTGTCGCCACTTCATTGCCTGCTGCTGGGCTGCACATTGACGCCAATCCTCTGTGCGGCTGGATGCGGGTCCGATGCGGCCGAAATCGCTGCGATGAAAGCGGAGATGGAACGGCCGTACGTCGATTTCAACAAACTGCACCCGCGAATCACCGACTTGATACTCGCTTCCAACGAGCAATTCGAAACCGAATGGCCTCAATTCATTAAGGATTTGAAGTTCTATATGGACGCTGGCCAGTTGGAAACAATGCACACTGATCAAATCGATATCATCTGCATGGACCTGGAAGTCCTGGGCAACAAGTTCTCCGGACAGCGGGACGAGATCCAGAAAATCGCCAGCCAGCTGGAAATCAGCCCCGAGACTCGAGCCCTGCTGGAAACGATTCGAGCAGAATCGAAAAAACCGCTTCCGCCGGGAAGCGAGGGATTGCTCGACCCCTCAAGCAAGTAACAGTCGCACCAGTCGGTTCACGCCCTGACCACAACAGCTCCGCTTGACCACAACATTTGTGGCTGATGGAAAGATCGGTGCAATGCGAACGAGCGGCAATGAATCGGCGCGACCTTCCCGCAACCAAGCCAAATTTCATTCGATAATCTTCCGTCCGCGTCGATATTACCGCGTAGCCAACGGTGCTGGCTGGCAAGCGACTGCACTTTCGGACCGCGATTCAAGACTAGCGAGTTTGTCGCACTATTTTCGCGCTCCACAGTTCTTTGTTGCTCATTTTTTCGTTCACCAGATGCGAAATCGAGTTTCGCCGTTGCCGCAAATCCACAGGTTCGGTACTTAACTACTGGAAAACCGCGACTGACACTCCGCCAAGGCAGGCGGGCGTTTGCGGTATGGCTGGAATACCCCTCGAAGTTTAACGTTGAAATAGAATGGATTCGATTCGACTTCCACGACTTATGTCGTTGGGCCTGGTTTCATTCGCCAGTTGCCTGACGGCACACGCTGCACCAACGGCATCGTTGTCAGGTTACGCAGTCCAACAGGAATCGACGGCTGAAGAGGTCTATGCGCTAGCGGCCTCGTTCTACACCGATCAGAATTGGTCGAAAGCTATCGAACAATTCCAGATTCTTTTGGACGATCATCCGACTTCCGAAAAGGCGGCCCAGTCACGTTTCTACCTGGCGGAATCCCTGGTGCAAACGAATCAACACGAACTGGCTCAGCAGGCGTTCCAGAAATGCATCGACGCCCAACCCACCGGTTCGTTTGCCACACGGTGTCAATTCCGGATCGCCGAATGCCAGTACCTCGGCAACCAATTCAAAGAAGCAAAGCAGCTGTTCAACGAGTTCATGGAAGAGCACTCGGCTGACCCACTGGCCGAATTTGCATTGCCATACCTTGGCGAACTATATCTTCGCGACAAGGAAAACGAAAAAGGGCGTGACGCCTACCAATTGGCGCTGAAACGCTTCCCGACTTCAGGTCTGTCAAACAAATGCCGACTCGGTCTGGCTCAGTCGCTGAACCGATTGGGGCAATCCCCCGAAGCGGAACGCTTTTATCGCTTCGTTGCCAACCAGGCCAATGATCCGTTGGCAGATGACGCTCAATTGCTAATCGGAAAAATGTACGCCGAACGCGGCCAGTGGGAGAAGGCGCGAGCCGAATTTGATTCGCTAATTCGCAAGTTCCCTAATTCGGATTCATTGAACGAGGCCCGGTACCTGTCGGCCAAGCGTGACCTGGCCAATGGCGACTGGAAAGCTGGCTGGACAGCGATCGAACCGTTGCTGGACCAACCGATGAAGGACAACCTGTTCGTGCGAGTCGCCCTGGACGCCGCCGTCATCGCAATCCGGGTCGACAAAATCGATCGTGCCAAGCAATTGATTGATGAAGTCAAAAAGCGAAACCCGGATGACAACGCCGCCGAGTTTATGTCGGTTATCGAGATCGACATTGCCAATCGGCAACAGGACATTCGTGCCCTGCAAAAGCTGGTTACTGCGTTTGAACAACGATTCAAGGATTCGGAACATATCACTCGTTGCATCGAGCCATTGGCCCGGATGCATTACGACCGGGGTGAATTTGCACAAGCCGCCGCTCGTTACCAACAATTGATCGGCGTCGTTTCCGTACGCCCCGACGTTGACGGCAACCTTCCGGCGTGGCGATATCTGTTGGGACTCTCTCGCATCGGCACGTCCGAATACGCGAAGGCGATCGGCTACCTGCAATCGATCCGTGATTTCGGTGATAACGCTACATTCGAGGCTGCCACGTCATTCGCCATTGCTACGGCATTGTCCGGTGACAAGCGTTGGCAAGAAGCAATCCCTCATTATCGCAAGTACCTGACTCTGACCCCCAACGGTGAAGACTCCGTCCGTTGCCAAGCTGATCTGGCGGTCGCCCTGGTCAAGTCACAACAAGTCGCCGAAGCGGTGACCATTCTGGATCCAGTCGCTGAAAAACACGCCGACGAATTTGCCGTGCTGGCCGCTTGTGAAGTCGTCGCGGAAGCGACCATGGAATCGAAAGACATGGAGACTTCACGACGGTTCTTTCAAATCATGGCGCAATCAAAGCTGCCTGAATTTCGTTCACGAGGCACCAATGGCTTGGTTTGGTCGGGCGACGAATCGACCATGACTGCGGACAATTTGCGGGAAGTCATCAAAAGCGGAGTCGACAAAGATCTGGCCCTGGAGGCCGTGATCGGACGGGTGCAAAACCTGCAAGCCAATAACGAACACCAACAAACCGTCGCACTGCTGACTGACATCATCGATTCGCATCCCGATTCTCCGCTGATCGACGAAGCACGTTTTCGCCTGGCCGTCTCACTGCAAAGAATCGGCGGACTGGATAACAGCAAACGGGCCAGCGAGCTGCTACAAAAATTCCTCTCGACAAAATCGGAACACAAACTGGCCGACCTGGCACGTTACGAATTGGCATGGGCCACTCACGACAGCCAGCAAACGAAACTAGCGCAACAGCGTTTCGCCGATATCGCCGACAACTACCCGGACAGCGAATACCACGTCGATTCGACTTACCGAGCGGCCATGTTGGCGCGTCAACTTGGCGACGAAGCGACTGCTCAAAAACGGCTAACGCAACTGGTCGAATCGGCCCCGGAACACAGTCTGGCCGGCTACGCACATTACTCGATCGGCGAATACCAATGCCAACAAGAAAACTGGGCGCCCGCCATCCAATCATTTGAAAAGGTGATCGAATCCACGGCTGGCGATGGGCTGAAGAACCCTGCCCGTTATTGGCTGGCCGAAGCCGAATACCAAAGCGGAAACATCGCGGCTGCTGAAAAACAATTTGATCTGATCAAGGACTCTGAGTTCGATAAACCGGAAATTGCAGAGGTGATTTGGTTGCGTCTGGCACAATGCGCCGCCAAACGAACCGACTGGGCCACCGTTGAGAAGATCATCGCCCAGACTCGCACCCGCCTGGTCGCGGATGACAGCGGTCCAAACTTCCAGCTCGATTACCTGCAAGGTCGCGTGTTCATGTCGCGCGCCAAATTTAACGAGGCACGAGTGATGTTCAGCGGTGTCTTGCGGCACCCGGATGCCAGTGGAACTCAAACGGCCGCCATGAGCCAATGGATGATCGGCGAGTCATGGTTTCACCAGGAAGACTACAAACAATCGTTGCGAGCCTACCTGCTGGTCGACAGCCTGTACGACTTCCCGAAATGGAGAAGCCTGGCGTTGTTGCAAGCCGCCAAGTGCCATTTGCATCTTGGCGACGCCAGCACCGCTCGCAAAACATGCGAACGAATGTTGAACACATTTCCGGATTCCAGCCACGCTGAAGACGCCCGTCAGTTGCTGGTCGACATCGATGCCGCCGGCGGCAACAAAAGCAAAACACGCTCAGCGACCTTTTCCAAGTAATGTTTCCAGGTAATTGAATTCCAGCTTTTCCCCCTATCAATCGAATAGCACCGAAAACCATTTTCGAAAACAACTATGAGATTTACCAAACTACAAATCATCTGCTCCGCCTGTTTCGTCGCCATGTTGGCGGTCTGCTTGTTTTGCGAACCTGCGATGGCTCAAGAAACGGCGCTGCCTGAAACCGCAGCGGCAACAGATACGACCAGCGACACAGGGAACATCATCGCTACCCGGCGCCTGCTGGAAGTCGTCAGGAACGGCGGCCCGCTGATGATCCCGATCGGCATCTGTTCGTTCGTCCTGCTGGTCTTTGTTTTCGAGCGGGCGATCAGTTTGCGAAAGAGCCGCATTATTCCGCGACCGTTCGTCAGACGCTTCTTGCAACAACTGGAAGACGGCGCGTTGGACCAAGAGGAAGCCCTGAAACAATGCAAGAAAAACAAAAGCTATGTGGCTCGCGTCTTTGCCTCCGGCATCAAGAAATGGGGCCGACCTTCGGTGGAAGTCGAACAGGCTTTGCTCGATTCCGGTGAACGGGTCGCCAACCGCATGCGTAAGTACTTGCGACTGATCAACGGAGTCGCAACCGTCACACCGCTGCTGGGTCTGCTGGGCACTGTGCTAGGCATGATTCACGCCTTCGACGCCATTGCCTCTGTCGACCCAACCGTCGCCGATCCCAAAATTCTGATCGCGACCGGCATCAGCCAGGCATTGTTGACCACTGCCGCCGGCATGACCGTGGCGATCCCGGCCATCATCGCCTACCTGTACTTTGTCGGTCGAGTCGACCAGCGAGTCATCGAAATCGACCAGCTGAGCCAACGCCTGGTCAACGAAATTTCCGCCGAGGCAATCGCTGATCGCACACCCACAACACCCAAAAGAAAGACGCGAACCAGGAAGAGTGCCTAAAAAAAAGATCGCCTAAACCGGGGCACTAGAACGCATTCCACACTATTCCGAATCAAACCACGTTTTGAATCAACGTCTGGCAGGACAACATGCCGTTACAAGTACAACGAGAAGAGCAGCCATCCGTCAACTTGACGCCGATGATCGACATCGTGTTTCTGTTGATCATCTTCTTTATGGTTGGCACCAAGTTCAGTGAACTGTCCGAGGCCGAACGCAACATTTCGCTAAATGTACCCGAGGTGCAAAACGCCAAGGCCTTAACCGCCGCACCCAAAAAGCGGGTCATCAACGTATTTGAAGATGGCAAAGTGACGCTGGACGATGTGCCGCTGAGCCTGCAGGAACTGTCGAATGAGTTGACCGAAGCCAAGGAACAATACAAAGGACTGGGCGTGATCGTGCGTGGCGACGCGGCAGCGTTCTACCAGCATGTCGCAGATGTTCTGGCAGCCTGCAACAACGCCGAGATCAACGACCTGGGAATTTCAGTACGCGTTGCGCGAAAAGAGTAACCGTTCATGGAACAAATATCAGCATGGTTAAGTCAAGCGTGGACCTCGATCGTCCACCATTTAACTCACATGACGCTGGGCATGGCGTTGTGGATGGGCTTTCTGTTGCTGACCCTCGTTCTAATGATTCTGATGAGTACTCGCTGGGGTGGTGTTAAGCCAATCTGGAAGTGCGTCATCCTTTCCATATTCGCTCACGTGTTGCTGGGCGGGTATGCCTATGGCACCAAGCTGATCTTCAAGACGCCCGAGTTGCCGACCAGCGAAACGATCTCGTTGAAACTGGTCGACACCCGGAATCCACCCAGCGATGGGGAGCATACCGGAACGACTCGCGCTAATCCGTGGGACGAATTCGATTTGGCCCCCGAGGTAAAACCGTCTGCCGAAACGATTGACCGCTTGCAACCCGAAGTCCAACAAACCATCACGCGGACTCAGCCAGAGTTAACACCGCACAACGCCCAACCGCGGATCCCGACTGAGGTCAGTGGCCAACTGGTCGCACAGCCTCCAACGCAAAACGAACCTGAATTGACCAGCGAAACCCAGGCTCACCAAATCAATTCATCGATCGCTCAGGCACAACAGATTCGGATCGAGCGTCGCCAGCGTGACGAGTCCAGTTCGTTCACGGCACCCGCGACACCGGACGCAGAAGACGTCGTTCGCATGGACGGAATTAATGACGACGACATGAAGGCCAGCGAGCGGTCCGCTCCGCAGTCCCTGGCCAACGGCGCCTTGCAACGCGAAGAACTCTTGCAAAACCTGGCAGGCGCCACCAAATCGTCCGCCGATTCACGGCTTTCGCAATCGATTTCCCAGGAAGTTCAGGGAGCGAACCAGCAACCGGATTCCGATTCGCTCGAAACTAACAACGCCAACAACCCGTTCCAATTGGCGAGTGCTCCACGGCGTTTGGCCGATGGCAGCCCCATGCCGGAACTGTACTCGGGTCGCAGCCCTGAGAACCGGCAGAAGAAGGCCTCTGCCAACGGCGGCACTCCGCAAACCGAACGCGCCGTAAACGATGCACTCGCATGGCTGGTATCTACGCAAGAGGCCGATGGCAGCTGGAACGGAGTGCGACACGGAGCGGGACGCGAACAACTCGTCTTGGGACATGACCGAGAAGGCGCTGGTTCGAATTCCGACACAGGCCTGACGGGCCTAAGTCTGCTGGCCTTCCTGGCCGCCGGTCATTCACACCTGGAAGGCGAACACAAAGTCACCGTGCAAAAGGGCCTTGAGTACCTGCTGGGAAAACAGGCTGCGTCTGGCGAGATGGCTGGCGACGCAAAACTGTTTGCTCGCATGTACTGTCACGCGATGGCGACCCTTGCCATTACGGAAACTTTGGCGATGACCGGTGACCAAAGACTAAAAGCGCCGGTCGAGAATGCCGTTCGCTATTCGCTGGAAGCACAACATCCAACCAAGGGCGGTTGGCGATACCGACCGGGCGACGACGGCGACATGAGCCAATTCGGGTGGCAGGTCCTGGTCGTGAAGAGTGCCGAATTGGGTGGCGTGGAGATTCCGACACGATCCAAACTGCTGATGTCTGAATTCCTGCGTAGTTGTACTTCCGGACGCCATGGCGGTTTGGCCAGCTACCGACCAGGCACCGAAACATCTATCCCGATGACGGCCGAGGCGTTGGTGTGTCGCTATTTTCTGGACGACGAAGTTCCAGCGACCGTCGCTAGTGAAGCAAGTCAGTACCTGCTGCAAGACATGCCGGGATCACGCCAGGAAAATCTGTACTACTGGTACTACGGAACGTTGGCGATGTTTCAAACTGGCGGCCCCGCTTGGGAAACCTGGAATCAGCGGCTAACAGACACGCTGGTCAATTCGCAAATCCGCGAAGGCGACTCGGCAGGATCATGGGACCCCTCGGGCCAATGGGCCGGTTACGGCGGTCGCGTTTATTCAACCGCCATGGCAGCACTCTGCCTTGAAGTCTACTACCGCTACCAAACTGAGTAGGGAGTAGCAGCCAAAGCCGAAGCTGCCTCGATGCTGCCTCGACGCTGCCGCAGCTCAATTTTTTCAGGATGAAAACCGTGGCTATCGCCAAAACGGCTGATTCTGAATATCGGCTGATTCTAAAAAACGGCTGATTCAAAACACTGGGGGGCTTTGCCGTAGATCATTGCTCTTGAATCACTTCCGGATCTTTAACAAGATCGTCTGCAACAAATCCTTCAAGACCTCCAAATCCAGATCACCAGCGGAGATTCATCACAATGTTAAAGACTGAGCAGGAAAAGTTCTGGCAGGGTGAGTTTGGCAACGAATACCGACAACGAAACCAGGGGCAGAATTGGGTTGCGGCCAACACGGCATTCTTTTCGAAGATTCTCACCCGCACGCATGACGTCAATTCCGTGTTGGAACTGGGAGCCAACATCGGTTTGAATCTGACTGCCCTGGAACACTTGCTGCCCAACGCCGGTTTGTCCGCCGTCGAGATAAACGAACAGGCCGCCGCCGAACTGCAAACGCAACTGCCCAAAGTCGACTTGCACGTCGCATCGATACTCGAATTCAAACGGTCGCAAACGTGGAACCTGGTGTTCACCAAAGGCGTGTTGATCCACATCAACCCTGATTGCTTGCCGGAAGTATACGACCTGATGTACGAATGCTCTTCTCGATACGTCATGGTTGCCGAGTACTACAACCCTCAACCAACATCGATTCCGTATCGTGGTCACGAAGGTAAGTTGTTCAAACGCGATTTTGCTGGCGAGATCATGGAACGGTTTTCCGACCTGACACTTCTCGATTACGGATTCGCGTACCATCGTGACCCCAACTACCCACAAGACGACCTCAGTTGGTTTCTGATGGAGAAACAGCCTGTCAAATAATTTGGCGATCAATGACGGCACGTGGCCATTGTCATCGAATGAGGTAGACTTTGCGGGTCAGGACCCCGAAAAACGGCAAAAACGGAAGCAATTCACGCTCCGTTTGGCACCCTTGGGTTTGACACTGTTTGCACCCCTTCTAGAATGGAGGCTGTCGCAACTGGCGACCAATCCTGACTCAATCTGGAACATGAAAATAATATGTTTGGTATCGGAACACCCGAGATAGTCATTTTGGCAGCAGTCCTGATGCTTCTTTTTGGAGCTTCTCGACTGCCTTCTTTGATGCGAAACATGGGTCGGAGCGTCAACGAATTCAAGCAAGGATTGCGTGACGAGCCCAAAGACCTCAAGTCGCTGGAAGAAAAGGAAGAGGCAACTCAGTAGCCCTCTAACCAGACTTTGCATTTCACGCCTGTTTCAAGGTGTCCAATGTTATCGAAGTTCTGACCTGGCCAACCACACGGCTTTTTGACGAAGCATCCTCATGTTCTCTGGTATTGGTGTCGCTGAATTGGTCATGCTGGGCGTGATCGCCGTCCTGCTGTTTGGAAAGCGACTTCCTGAGGTCGCTCGAAATATTGGCAGGGGGTATGGTGAGATGCGTAAAGGCCTCACCGAATTACAATCGTCAATCAACACTCAGATCGACGAACCCTCATCTATTCACAACAACCATTCGGCGAACATCGAATCCAGCTCGGACTTCGACGATTTCGACGAACCCACCGCCCCTCGCTTGCAGCCCCCCAGCTACGAAGATGACGAGGGCACATAAGAGAACTCACCATGCAAGGAAGAATCCTGGTCGTCGATCCCTGTCCGATTGTTCATATCGGACTTGAGTCCATTTTCAGGAACTCAGAGTTCTCAATCGCCTTGGCAACCACCTCGGTCATCGAAGCCTCCGCATTTCTTGAGCAATCGGCCTTGCCCGATTCAGATCCGGTCAACATCGTGCTCTGCGACTTTGAAATGCAAGACGGTTCGTCGATGGATTTGCAAGAAGTTGCGAATCGTTGCGAAGCCTCGCTGGTCTTGTACAGCGGTTGGAAAAACCCGGTCTACATTGGTCGAATGGTAAACGCCGGGACCAAAGGACTGGTCATGAAAGATGCCTCGCACGAAGAATTGCTCTCAAGCCTGCGAAAGGTTCTTTCCGGCAAACGTGCTTTGAAACGAGTCGACTCGCGACGCGTCACTGGCGCCTTGGCCACACCCCGCTTGGAATCTCACATTGACTTTCCGCTGACTCAACGTGAATTCGCCGTGCTGAAAGAACTCGCCAGCGGCCAGACCAACAAGATGGTCGCTGAAAAGCTGGGAGTCAGCTACGAGACCGTGAAAGAACACGTTCAGCATATCCTGTCAAAGCTGGGGGTTGGCGATCGCACGCAAGCCGCAGTGCTGGCAGTCCGCAAAGGCCTGCTGTAGCCGATCGGGCGGACTCTTTCTCGTCGATTTCTTGACAGGCGTGAGATTTCTATAGCAGTCACGGAAGAATTTCGCTATTTTCACCGCGCAAAAACACAACCCTGCTAATGCCCGGTTCAGCGGCGCTGGAAATTGACATCTCGTTTCAATTGCGGGTTCAGGGTTCTGTATATGTGCCGTCAACCTGAAACGCGGATAGGAAAATCATGAAAAAGTTACTTGCCCTGTTCTTTGCTGGCCTGATGTTCGCCAGCGTCGGATGCGCCGAACCAGTCGACAAGGCAGACGAGCCGGTCGAGGAGGTCGACATGGAAGGCGTCCCACCACTGTAACAGCCCACGCTGACTGGGATCATTTGGCAAAAGATCACTGTGAACCGCGCCTGCCACCCTCGCCGATCATCGAAAAGTAAAGCATACTATCTTATGACAGGCGAGGCGGATATTAAGGTACGGCTCGCGGAATGCGCACTCATCTTTCGGCTTTCGATCAGCGTCATATGACCAAGTTACTGGTAATCAAAGGGAACGACCGGGGGAAACAGTTCGAGCTGTTGGTCGACGACCTGACCTCGATTGGTCGTGACCCCAAAAATGCCATTCACATCAATGACTCTGAGGTCTCTCGTGTTCACGCGTTGATCAAGCTGACTGAAAATGGCTTTGTGATTGCCGACAAGAACAGCTCGAACGGAACCTTCGTCAACAAGCGACGAATTCGCCAGCATGTTCTGGAGACCAGAGACCTGATTCGCGTCGGCAGCACGACATTGGTCTTCGATTCTTCGCCCGTAGAGAGCATGGTCGATATCAATGCGATGGTGAACCTTTCTGCGGGAAACCTGGACGACGAGGATCCATCCAGCTCCAAAATCATCAAGACGATTAGCGCCAATGTCGCATTACCGGCCAAGGACGAAGACAGCCAGGCGACCGACACGTTCCTTGAACACCTGGAAGAGAACGTCCACGTAATTTACCGGACGGTCGTCGCCACCAGCCGCATTACTGACATCGATGAACTGCAGCAGAAAGTACTGCAGCTGATTTTCGATTTCGTCAAAGCTGATCGCGGCTGCATCCTGTTGATGGATGAAGACTCGAAAACAGTGACTCCGGTTGCGTTTCGTCAGAGTGAAGTCCTGGACGAAACATCGCCAATGGAAATCAACAAAGCGATTCTGCGTTATGCAGCCAGCAAGAACGAGGGCGTGCTGACTTCTGACCTGGAAAATGACGAGCGTTGGAAAAAGAAGATCACTGGCAGCGGCGACAATCGCAAAGGCGGTTACATCGAAGCGATGTGTGTACCGATGCATGGGCGAATGGGAACGGTCGGATTTATTTACGTAGACCATTTCGTTCCGACCCCCAACCGCAAGAAGAGTACTGCGACCTTTGATGCTCACTTCTCCACCCCGCAATTAAAATTGCTGCTGGCCGTTGCTCACCAGGCGGGGCTGGCAACCGAGAACGCTTCTTATTACGCCTCAATGACACAAAACGCTCAACTGGCAGCCGTTGGGCAGACCTTCACGCAAATCGCTCACCACATGCGAAACATGCTGCAGGGACTGGACGATTCCAAGAACCGCATCAACCAGGGAATCGAAAATCAGGATTGGTCACGCGTTACTGATGGCTGGCGAGACATCGATCCCTTGACCTCTCGAATCTACAACCTGTCTTTGAATCTCTTGTCATTTAGCCGGCCTCGCGAGCCTCAATTAGTGCTGGAGAGCCTGAATGACGCGATTGGTGATGTCGTTGCCACCGTCGAAAAATCTGCCAAAACCAGGGGGATTACCATCGACTGGGAACCTAACCTGGATTTTCGCCCGCTGTTCTTTGATCCCGAGGCGCTTTACCGAGCCCTCTTAAACGTGGTTCAAAACGCGGTGGACGCGTGCGACCTGGGCTGCGTCGTCAAGATACGACTGACCGAGGACGAAGAACGGGCGAAGATCTCCGTGATCGACGACGGCGATGGAATTGATCCGAAGAAAATCAAAATGATCTTCCGTCCGTTCGCAACAACCAAAGGGGAATCGGGTACCGGTATCGGTCTGCCAGTGACTCGAAAAATCATGCGTGAACACGGCGGCGATGTCGAAGTATCCAGCTCGCTGGGGCACGGCAGCAAATTCACACTGTGGATGCCCGCGCGGCGAGCTCGCAGTGACGCCAACCGCCGGGTTGGAATGGACACGTCGATGTTCGATACTCGCGAATAGATTTCGCTTAATTCGCGGCAAATCCTGTTAACCTCTACCGACTGCGCAGGCCTTTCATATCAACGAGTTTTCGTTGGTCGGGCAATCCGATACAACCAATCTGGATGCGTTGATTGCGACGCGCGAAGATTTTCAAGTCGCAGCATCTCGAATCGATGTTTCGATAAACCGATTAAAAAACCGCTGGATTGATGGCGATACCTAATGTATCCAGCAAACAGTCTGACTTGACGGCGGTGCTAGCTGGGCAGGCGAGATCCATTCTCTCGAAATTTTTTACTGAATGACAGCTTTGCGAACACATTTCGTCAGTTGGAATTTACCCTGCCCGACCTGACCTCTAGACTCTGTCACCAACTCATCGCGTCGATAGCGGCGACTGGTTGCTGGAACGCCGAACCGAATTACCTGTTCAGCGCACTTACGATCCGTTTCGTTTAGTGTGACCGGTATCCTGTTAGCCTTTATCCAGGCCTCTCCATTTGTCTGGACAAGGAGGATCGTAATGCATTTAAGAATCACTGACATTGCCGTCAGATTGATTGCCTTTTCAGCCCTGGTTTCCGTAACAACCATTTCGCTGGAGGCCCAAGACAGTAAAAAAGTCCAGGAACCCCTTTATCGCGTCGGCCAAAACCAAATCAGGGGCACGTCGCTGGCGTCGTCGACCACTGAGACTCCAATTTCACCAATGGACAAGGCTTTGTCGATTGCTGAAAACGGATTGCAACACATTCGCACCGATGTCCGTGATTACTCTGCCATGCTGATCAAGCGAGAGCGGATCGACGGAATCGTAGGCGACCCCGAATTCATGGATGTCAAAATTCGCAACCGTCGGGAAGCAGAAGGCGTACCACTTAGCATCTACATGAAATTCCTGAAGCCATCCAAAGTCAAGGATCGCGAAGTCATCTACGTCGAAGGTCAGAACAACGGCAAGCTGATTGCTCATGAAGGCACCGGCATGTTGAAGCATATAACAGCTCGACTCGATCCCAACGGAGCGATGGCGATGCGAGGTAATCGTTACCCGATCTACGAAGCAGGAATCGAGAACCTGGTATTTCGCTTGATCGAAAAAGGAAATCGCGACAAGGAAATCGGGGATTACGAGGTAAAGTTTTACGAGAACACTAAAATCAACAAACGCAAATGCATGTTGATTCAGGTGACTCACCCAAACAAACGACCGGAATTCGATTTCCACATCTGCCGAGTATTCATCGACACCGAGTTGAACGTGCCGATTCGCTACGCAGCCTACGGTTGGCCCGAAGAGGAAGGTGGCAAGCCCACGCTTGAGGAAGAATACACATACTTGAATATGAACCTGAATCCCGGTTACACAGACGCCGACTTCGATCCTGAAAACGGAAAATACAGCTTCAAATAGAGCTGTAATACTGGTTGTTTCCGGCCGAGCAGTGGCAAGGAACTGAACAGAACAAAATCAAATGCCGAGTGAACTTCGCTTCGCTCGGCATTTTTTCATGCGCCAAGCTAAACCAAGCCAAACCGACTTCAAAAAAAACAACGGGCGGGCAAACCTCAAATCTCAAATCTTGACTTGCACCTACTCGATATCCAGCTGGAAAGCAGAACACTAATTGTCACTAATCTTCACTAATCGGTGAGTGCCGGAGAAAGTGATTCGAGCATGGGATTAGTGTCAATTAGTGCAGATTAGTGTTCCCTGAAAAGAATCCGGCCATCGCCCAATCTCAAATCTTTGCTTGGCAAACCACCACGACCGCTAGACCTTTGTCGTTGCCCACCAAACGACTGCAAAGATGATCCCCAGGAAAACCAACAACCAGATGGCTGCGCGGATCGAGTGGCCTACGATCTCTTTCAAATACTCGTGCCTGGTCGCACCGTACACCAGGCTGATGACCACAATCAGCGGAGCCGCGTACCAAATTTGAGCACTCCATATACTGCTCAGCAAAACTAGATTCATTTCCGCGTTCCG
>CAZPOL010000058.1:29471-33349 GCA_964588195.1 uncultured Pirellulaceae bacterium
AGCAACCCTGCCACGACGGTGAACAGAGTCCCGAGGTCGTAAAAGTGCCTCATTTCGGAATGCCACATTCCCAGCACATCATTCGTCTTCAACACCGGGGCTTTGGGCGGAGCCATGAAACCGTCCTTGATCGGTCGGCCCGTAAACTGCTCGCGTTCGTCTGCCGGAATAATTTCGAACTGGCGATTCTGTCCCGCAGGGTCGATGTATTCCGCTGGGTAACGTTCACACATCGGAAAGAAGGGATCGCGATCGTTTTTCACCTTCATTGCCTGAGACACTGCCAAGATACTCGGCAAGCCAAAGCCGGCTTGAGCGATGAACTGCCAACGAAAATCGTTTGGTCGATTCGACGCGTAAACAACTCGTCCCTTGCCAATAACCATGCCGTAGGCAAACGTGCTGAAGATACAGATCATGAAGATAAACCCTTTCAGGAATCTTCGTTGATAAAAATGACCTGCACCCGGCCAAAGCCAGGCCAGCAATGCGGCGACCTTGGGGTCTCGCAAGCTGAATTCGACAGCGTTCTCTCCCTGCCCTGCCCGATAAATTAATGACATCGTTATCCTGGTCGAAACTCTGATTGATTCGTTTGAGTTGCTTTTTTATCAACTGCTGATCAGCCGTCCTGCCCCGGTCTATCCGAATGACCTTCGCCAGCACCAGTTCAAGCACCGTTTTTGGGATTCCTCCTTGCGATTCAGGCGAAACACATTGTAATGATTGCTGACGTATGTTCCAGATCACAATAGAGTCACGCTACAAGGAGTCCCCAATTCGTGTCCGAGCGATTTCATGTCGAACCATTTGAATCGTCCGAATCCGTCGCGATCGAAGGACCTGAGGCCAGGCATATCGCCAAAGTAATGCGAATGGGCCCCGGCGACCAGGTCATCTTATTCGATGGAATCGGGTCCGAGTGCCAGGCGACGATCCAAACGGTCGGCAAGAATTCTGTCTTGCTGACTCCTGAACCTTGGCAGGCCGTCTGCCGAGAAGCGTCGACACGGGTCGTCGCAGCCGTCGCGCTGCCCAAAGGCGACCGCTTGAAATTCATGGTCGAAAAACTAACGGAAATCGGCGTTGCACGACTCATCCCACTCGATTGCCAACGAGCGAGCGTCAAACCACGCGAAAACACAATCGCCAAAATGCGCCGCTATGTGATCGAGGCCAGCAAACAATGCAAACGCAACGTCTTGATGACCATCGATGATCCGGTTGACGTCCAGCAACTGGTCCAGGCACCGCCGGCCGACAGCGAGCGATTCATTTGCTTGCCCGAACACAGCCAAGACTCAATCCCAGACCAAGATCCAATCCCGGCCCTGGTCGATCAACTTGCCGATTCGGAGTCCTTAATCGAGGGGTCAACCGAGGCCTGGATTCTGGTCGGCCCGGAAGGCGGCTTCACCAACCAGGAAAACGAGTTAGCCATTGCCACGAACTGGCGAGCCGTCAATTTGGGCTCGCGAATTCTCAGAACTGAAACAGCGATTATTGCCAGTTGCGTTGCCGCTTTAAATTGGCGACCGCAATAAACGAGCCAGCCGCGTTTACCGACCATCGCTACCTTCTTTGGATTTGCCGTCTGCTTTGCCGGCGTCCTGCTTGCTATCCGAACCTTTTTCTTCCGACTTGTCTTCCTTCATCTTGGCTTCCATCTCGCGTTTGGACTTCTCGACATCGACACCTTCCGCCTTGCCCGGTTCAACTTCGCCAAACATGTGCCCGCCAACATCTCCGTGCGACCAGGTACCGGCGTACTTGCCATTGTAAAACACCACGCGTGAACTAAACGGACCTACGCCAAAAAATGAAAAGTCAGTCAAAGTGATCACCGGCGTGTCATCGCCTGCCCATTTAACTTCCAATGGAATCGGCACAGATATATCACGCTCGCCATACTTGATTCGGGCCGTGAACAACCACATGTCACCGCGAGGCATTTTTTCGACGCTCTTGATGTGGTACTCCTCTTTGGTCAGGTCCGAATTGTCTTGACCAACGACGGTAAAGTTGCCGACCAGCTTCGAGCCCGACATTGCTTCGGAAAAGGCGTCATAGCGAGCCTGGGTTTTGCCGTCCACTTCCACTTGTTCCACCTTCTCAGCAGAACCTTGTGCGGTATCCTGAGCGTGAAGCGGCTGACCGGTTGCGATCAGCAGTGCAACAACCACCAACATCCCCGCTGGAAAAAGTGAGTAGCACCGCTGGCCGTAATTGATCGAATTGGTCGAGACATTCATTTGAAAATCCTGCTTCGTAGAGAATCATCCATCGGCAACATAAGTCGCCCAACGGATCTGTAACGGGACACTGTAACGGGACAGATAGGCAGCCGATCCTGAACAGGTCTCGCCAGGCAAACAGCAATCGCTGCCAGGCAAGCCTCCAAAATCGGCCAGTCGTATTCTAGCAATTCCCGAATTCCGGTCCATTCTTGCTGAATCCAAATCCCGAATTTAGCCGTGAATCGTCGGGGCCATGGTGCTGTTGTCAAAAAAACTACATACTTCTAAGCTAACGGCTAATGGCTGCGATGGCAGCGAATGATGATTCATCTTCCCAAAGGAGTTCGGCGAGTGATTGTTGCCGCTTCCACAAAATGTTTCCCGCATTTGAATAGCGAGGAGACTTTTGAAAAACTCGTAGACCTGCAGTTCACCAATGTCGAGTTGGTACTTTCCGAATCGGAGGAACTGAAGCCGTCTGAAATCCATGCCAACCTGACAGAAGCGATTACAAAAGCTTCCGAAACACGTCGTTTGACAGTCTGTTCGTACTTCGTCGACATTGCCGCCGAAGGGGATGAGTACTACCAACAGTTCGAATCGATTTGCAAACTGGCCAAGGCGTCCAAGGTTGTCACGATGACCGTTCCGTCTGGCCCGTTGGGCACGCCGTTTAACGAAGAGGTCGAACGGTTCAAGTCGCTGGTGAAAATCGCGCAAACACAAGGCGTCCGCGTCGGCATGTTAAGCACCACCGGACACGTTTCCGAAGATCCCGATACCGTCGGTGTCATCTGTGATCACGTCAACAGCCTGTCATTGTCGCTGGACCCAAGCCACTACGTTTACAAACGGGACAATCCTCCCGACATTGAAAAACTGTACAAGTACGTGCATCACGTTTACTTGCGTGATTCGACCAAAGACAAATTACAAGTTCGTGTCGGTCAGGGTGTGATCGATTATGGAAAGATTGTCAATTTTTTGGCCAAGCACAAATACCAACGCGCGCTCTGTGTCGACATTCAACCTGAAGATGGTGTTGACCATATGGCAGAACTTCGTAAAGTACGTCTTCTGCTTGAGAGCTTGCTTCTTTGAGGTAGCAATGCCTTGTCTGAGGCAAGCTTTCTGGAAGAGGTCTTGTAGACCATGCGATAAATTCGCCGCTTACAAACCCGTATCGGACCCGATGCGGGTTTTTTTGTTGCGCTCGCCGGGTCACTTGCCGAACAGCAGGGCGCCGTCGTCAAATTAACAATCGTCGATCGTCAACGGCTGGTTGGATCGAGCGTCAACGACTCGCAATGTCTTGCGGCCTTCCAAAACGTCGTCGATCTTTTCAGCAATAACCTCACGCCGCCAGCCGGAAAACAACCTCGGCTCCTCGTCCAACTTGATCATCCCCAGCCGCCACGCCGCCATCGTCCTTAATTCCTGAGTACTGGACGCCAAATTAGGGGCGATGTTCTCCTCGCGGCAAATCACACCCAAAGCGGTCGCCAGGAACTGACCCAGCAAACCAAGGTTGGGAATTCGTGAACGCTTGAAAGTTTCCGGCCAGTCTGCCTTGGGCACGTTCTGGCCACGCTCAATCGCCTGCGAAATTTCCGGCAGGAACTTCTGGACGCGGCCGTAATC
>CAZPOL010000059.1:0-19160 GCA_964588195.1 uncultured Pirellulaceae bacterium
GGAGGAACTCGTCCGTTGGCGTCTTTGGAATCGAACTGGCGGAGGCCTAATGGCCGAATTGGGCAGCCACCAAATTGATGCGGCCAGTATTTTCATCTCGGCGTTGTCACGCAAGGCCGGGCATCACGTGCACCCGCTGACCGTTCATGCCGTCGGCGGCCGGCACATCTTTCCTGGCGATCGCGATGCAGACGATCACGTCTACTGCATGCTGGAATATCCTGGGCAGGGCTACGACTACAAGTTCGACGTCGGCTATCACGATAAAGTCAACATGTTCCCGGCCGATACCGGCGTGCTCTCGCACGAACAGGATCCGAACAAGAAGGTCATCGTTACTTACTCGTCGATCAACGGAAACGGATTCGGTGGGTACGGCGAGGTCGTAATGGGCACCAAGGGAACTCTGGTGCTGGAAAAGGAGAAAGAGGTTTACCTCTATTCGAACAAGAGTGCCAGTACGAAGGTCGGGGTAAAGGGCGATGCCGGCGCGGCAGCTTTGGATACTTCCGCCAGCGGAGACGCCGCGCCAGCCAAGGCCGCCGAATCAGCCGGTGGCCCGGTCAGTCGCGGCTATCGAGAAGAGATCGAACACTGGGCCTGGTGCATTCGACAAAACGACATGTCAGCACGACCTCGTTGCGATGCCAAAATTGCGTTGGCCGATGCCGTGGTGGCATTAACCACCAAGTTGGCTATTCAAAAGTCGAACATTCCCGGCCAGCATGGCTTCGTGCAATTCGACCCGGCATGGTTCGATCTGAATCACGATGCGGTTCCCGAGACGGATCTGATTCGTGGCAAGGCTCCGACCATCAAGTCCGAAACTCAGGCTTTGACCAAGCCTTGATCGTGGAAGTTCTGCCGATTAGTGATCGGTTCGGCCCTATTGGTCGCCGGTCGCTTTGATATTCGGCGACACCAAATCGAATTGAATGTCACCGATAACGTAGTAGATGCGGTACTTTAATTCCTGACCGAACACACCGGAGACTTTCGGTTTGGCGATTTGGAACGCAGCAACAGAACCGTTAATCAGTTCCAGTTTCTCGGCTAAATCCTTGACCAATGCTTTGTGCTTCGTCTTCTCACCATACACGGGCTCGTATTCGATGGCTGCCGCATTCTCACGGTTGATGTTGGATTGAGCCGCCAGCATGTTCTGTTCGATCGTTTTTAGATTTCGCTTACTGAATGCCATCGGTTTATTGGGTGTGTTGATTTGCAACGCCGATTCAATTCGCAAGGTGGTCGAAATGTCGACCGAGTACCATATTCGAAAAAATTGATGAACCGGATTCTCGTTGAAGAACACCACCGTCTCGGTTTGGTCGACTGATAGAACGTTTCCATAGTCGTTGGTTTGTGTTTCGAATTTAGCTTTCGGCAAAGGCAAGATTTCAACCTGGATCGATTCGGGAATTGGCAGGTACTTTAATTCGAATTTCTGCTTGAAAGTCGGCTTGCCTTCTGTGAAAACAATTTTTGGCGCTGCGATCGGTTTGCGTAACAAGACCGTTTTTGATTCTTCCGGCGTCTTGATTTCGATCAAGCAATTCTGCAGGTAATTTAATTGCGTATTGATCTCGTCCGTTTTCTTCCAATTAAAGAACAGTTGATCATTTTCGACATGGATTTCAGCGACAACTTGTTTATTTGATTCTGCATCTTTGGCTTTTGGCGCGTACGAGACTTCCCAACGACGACCCGTTTGATCTCTTTCAATTCCGAACCAGATCGAACGTTTGTACGCTTCATCTGGTACTGTCAAAAAGATACCCATAGGGTCTTCGCCGATCTTCACAGGTCCCAGCAGCACCCGATCAAAGTTCGGTGCTTCGCGTGTCAATTCCGGAATCTGCACTCCACCAGACATACCTGCAAAGGCGCCCGTCGTGGCGACGGTGGAAGTGGTAGAAGGCGACTTGCCGACCAATTTGGTCTCGGCGTTGGGCAGCGCGGGGACAACAATGGCTTGATCCAGAAACTCCAGGACCAACTCAGGGTTATTGCGGAACTCGGCAACTTTCCCGCGTACGCAAATATGCTTGTTCAGAAATTTCTCAACCAGCACATCTTCTTCAATTTTGATATCGCGTTCTCGAACTACGATTTTGAATTTGGATCGGTCATCCGGGCCAAAATTAATGTATCGCGTCTTGCCACTATTTGAAGAACTGACGTTCTTGATCGTGCCATAGACGACGACTTCCTTGTCCATGTGAGACGTAGCCTGATCCCACGCGACCAATGGTAAGCCCTCGGCGCCCGCGAATTCGATCGTTTTCGGAGGCTCCACAACAACGACGGTCTCGGGAGTCTGTTCTTGCTGATTTTCCCGCGGATCTTGTGGTTGATTTGGTTGTGTCGTGACTTCGGCCATATCTTTGGCGGGATTCGATTCCTCGACATTCGTGGTGCCGTTGGCGCCCGGAACTGTTGACCATTGCGGAGCGTCCAGATTGTTCTCTTGCGTGTCGGTGCCGCCGTTTAAGGCGTTGGTTTTCTTCTTTTCAGGCTGATTGTTTGTTGCTGCCCGTTGGTTCGGCGTCGTGTTCCTCTTGGGTAAAGACTCTGGCCGATACCCCTTTTCTTGCTGATTGCCATTTGGACTATTGGCCGCGTTGTTAGTCGGGTTTTCAAGCGAGGCCCCAGACGCGTTCTTGCTTTCTGCCGTTTTGTTATCGTCAGCCTCGTCGCCGCCGTACATGCCGGAGGCGAACCACAGGCCGCCTCCAAGCAGCAACACACCCGCCACTGCACCGGCGGCCATCATCAGTTTGGCCTTCTTTTGCGATTGAACCTTCTTGCCAGCTTTCGTATTTCGATTGTTCGATTGGGATGCTTTTTGGGAACCAGCCTCCGCCTTGGCCGGTGTCGCGATCTTTTGGCTGTCGGACTTTGTTAGGTCCACGATATTATCTTTTGGAGCGTTCTCAAGCGACTCTCGCTCCACCCATGCACCTAGTTCGCCGACCAATTGCGAGGTCTCTCCGCCGGAAACTTCGGTAACACTGGCGACTTTGCCCAGCAATAAGTAAAGAGCCTTATCAGAATCGGTTACGGGTTTTCCAACGTGTTGTTTGAAAAGTGTTTTGCCAATTCGACCTATCGCGACGACATCGTCTGCAGGATCGGGGGCAATGTCGAACTCGCCACCGGTCGCATTGGGATCTTGTAGCTCTTCCAGCAATTTCGCCAGGCCCATATTGCGAATCGTAACCCGGCCTTTTGAGTCGACGCGAATTTGAGATTCGTCAAGTCTGCCGTGAATGACGTCGCGCTGATGTGCGTAATCGATTCCTTCAAGTGACTGACGTGCGATCGAGGCAATCAACCCGGCGTCCAAACTGCCGGCGGGCACATTGCGGAGTGAATCGCCATCGTCATGTTCAAAGACCAGGAAATAACGCCCATTCTCGCGATCAATATCGTAAAGGTGCAGCAAGTTGGCGTGGTCAAGTTCGGCGACGGCAGACGCCTGTTTCAGGAACTGTTGAAACAGCTTTTTGTCATGTGCTGCGTCTTTCGGAAAGATCAGCACATCGACCTTCCGGTCCAGTTGCTCGTGAATCGCCAGGAATCGATCGCCAATACGCTGTCTGGCAAATCGATTCAGCAGTCGGTACTGACTGATCTTCAATCGATGACGCCCTGACAACAGGAACCGGGCTTGCCAATCGGTCAACACGTTGCGATCGACCAGTTTGCGAGCCAAATGCTTGGCATCGGGCAATTCACCGTAACGTTCTCGAAGGGCTTCTAATACCGAGTCCTCAAGTACGCCGCTCTTTTCCAATAGCGAGAAGTAATCGGCGGTGCTGGTGACTGACATATTGCTTTCTGACCAATGCAAAGAGAAAAGAGAACGTTGGGTGGCAATGGAAACTGGTATTGTAGATTTTTGCAGTTGGCGAGCGATGTTTCAATTGACGGTTGCGGTTTTAGTTCAATTTCACGGCAATCGACCAACGATTTCCCGGTTATTCTGAATTCCCACTCGCGACGAGTTCCTGGTAAACGTCGGTCAATTGGTTGTGACACGCCGAAATCGAAAATTGCTCAACGGCCAAGCGACGCACCTCGTGGGCATTACGCCTGTGCAGTTGTACGTCCGACAACAGTTTTATCGTTGCGTTCGCCGCCGCCCCGGCATCATCAGCGGGGATCAGACAATCTGCCAGCATTTCAGAAGCGAGGATTTCGGATGTGCCCCCAACATTAGTGGCGACGATCGGCAACGCACTGGCAGAGGCCTCCAGTAACACTCGCCCCAAAGGTTCTTGTCGAGCGCAGTGCAACAACACAGACGCCAGTCGCATCAAATGTGGCACGTCTGTCCTGCGACCGATCCAGTGCACCTTTCCATTCAACTGGCCACTGTTCGATTGTTGTCGAAGATCACGTTCGTAGTCGATGGACTCTTGCTTATTGGAGTGACGTTCGCCGACGATCAGAAAGTGGGTTTGCGGTATGGCCTCACTGATTTTTTCGGCCGCCGCCAGCCACGTGTTCAGTCCTTTGCGCAATCCAATTTGGCCAACGTACAAAACAATCGGCGAGTCCAGCGGCACTTTCAACTGGCTCCGCAATTCCGCACCTGTCGCATCCATGTCTTCGCCGGGAAAGAAGATGTTCGGGTCGACACCATTGTGAATAACCTGGATCCGCGATTCGTCGACGCCTTGCTGGACATGCCAGTCTCTGGTGGCTTGCGAGACCGCGACGATGCGATCCGCACAATTCACGTCTTTGATTGCTTGATTTCCGAGTTTCATTATGTCGCGAAAGTAACCAACGACCGGAACATCAAGCTCGGCACAAACGGGCGCGCAAATCCTGGTCGCCGACAGACTGTTGCAGTGCACGATTCGTGGTGGGGCGGAGTCGAATCGTTGGATCTCTTGGGCCAATTCCTGACGGAGCGCTTCCAACGGTTTGCGGATCCCATCGGCAGTAAACTCGAATGGCATCACCGAAACGTTTGCATCGCGCAAAGCGTTCGCGAATGGACTTTCGGCAGGAACGAGCGCGTGCATGTTCCAGCCTGAATCAATGATTGCCGGAACGACGGCCAGCAACGAATTTTCGCCGCCATTCAGCGCGCCGTACTCAGATACGATCAGAGCCGATGGCATGGGTCAATCGACTGTCCAGATATCGCCACTACGTAACAGATCATTGACATTGCCCTGCCCTTTTTCAGAAACGGCATCGTCAACCTGAGCGTTAATTGACTCGTCGTACGTCGGTCGTTCAACCGCTCTGAAAACGCCAATCGGTTCGGGGTGCTCGGGAACTCGCATGCGACTCAACAAGAAGGCGGGCGTCGGATCGGGCGCTGTTTCGTCATGTACCCACAAGTCTTCCGCGGATGCGTCGGTGATCTGAGGCTTCAAGCCATCCAGCCGGATACCTTTGTCCAACTCCTTGCCAAAAATCAACGGCTTACCATGCTCCAGCACAATCGTGTTGTCGGCCTTCACCGTTTTGTCCTTCATGTAGTCCCACACGCCGTCATTGAAGACGTTGCAGTTTTGATAGACCTCAACGAAGGATGTCCCTTTATGCTTGGCGGCGCGGGTCAGGGTTTGCACCAGATGCTTGATGTTGAAATCGATGGAACGCGCGACGAACGAGGCCTCGGCGGCGATCGCTACCGACAGCGGGCTAAGCGGATGATCGATCGAGCCACGGGGAGTACTCTTGGTGACATGTCCCACGGGCGAGGTCGGTGAGTACTGGCCTTTTGTCAGTCCGTAAATACTGTTGTTGAACAGGATAATGTTGACGTCAATGTTTCGCCGAATCGCGTGCATCAAGTGATTGCCACCAATGCTTAACGCGTCGCCGTCGCCAGTGATTACCCAAACACTTAGCTCCGGACGTGTACTCTTCAGGCCGGTCGCAAAAGCGGGAGCTCGCCCGTGAATACTGTGCATGCCATAGGAATTCACGTAGTACGGAAAGCGACTGGAACAGCCAATTCCCGAGATGAAAACTGTTTTTTCACGCGGTACGCCAAGGGTTGGCAGCACTTTTTTCATTTGGGCGAGAATCGAATAGTCGCCACAGCCCGGGCACCAGCGAACGTCCTGGTCGGATGCAAAATCAGCGGCGGTTAAAACGGGTAAGTCAGTACTCATGTGTGATTCCAAAGTCGTCTTGGTCGGTCCTGGTCAGTCTTGGTGGTTTCGCGGCGAGCGGCCAATGGACCAACGGCTATTTCGTAACCTCGTTAATTTTGTCGATGATTTCGCTGACGGCGAACGGCTTGCCCTTGATTTTGTTCAAGCCGATCGTGTTCTGTTGCTTGAACATTCCGTCCAGCAAAAAGCGGAGTTGTCCACAATTCAATTCGGGGATGAGGATTTGATCGTAGCGACTCATGATCTCTTTTACATTTGTCGGAAGCGGGTTCAGCCAACGCAAATGTGCGTGCGCGACTTGCTTGCCAGCCTGCTGCGATTGCATGACCGCCGTTCGGCAGGCGCCGTAAGTGCCTCCCCAACTTAAAACCAACAGGCCTTTGTCGGGGCCGAACACTTCAACAGGATCGAGAGACTTGGCGACGCCGGCGACTTTTGCCGCGCGAGTTTCAACCATGTGCTGGTGATTGTCCGGGTCGTAGCTGACGTTGCCGGTACCGTCCTGTTTTTCCAGTCCACCGATGCGGTGCATTAGTCCTTCGGTGCCGGGCAAGGCCCAGGGGCGTGCCAGTTTTTCATCTCGTGCGTAAGGCAGGAAAGGCTCGTCATCGGTACGGCCTTCCGGGTGCGTGACCTTGATCCGTTCGAGTTGGTCGAAGTCAGGTAGACGCCACGGCTCCGAACCGTTGGCGATGTAGCCATCCGAAAGCAGGAAGACGGGCGTCATGAATTCGGTTGCAATCTTCCACGCCTCGATCGCCGCATGGAAACAATCGCTGGGGCTCTGTGCGGCAATCACAGGCATTGGCGATTCACCATTGCGACCATGCATGACCATCAACAGGTCGGATTGTTCTGTTTTCGTCGGCAAGCCCGTGCTGGGGCCACCGCGTTGAATATCGATCACAATGAACGGCAGCTCAAGAATCACGCCCAGGCCAATACCCTCGCCTTTCAAAGCGATACCCGGTCCACTGCTGGTGGTCACGGCCATCGATCCACCAAAGGCGGCACCGACGGCGGAGCAAACGGCAGCGATTTCGTCCTCGGCCTGAAACGTACGGACGCCAAAATTTTTGTACTTGCTTAACTCGTGCAGCACGTCGCTGGCAGGCGTGATCGGGTAGGAACCCAGGAACAACGGCTTGTCGCTTAGTTTTGATGCGGCGATCAAACCCCAGGCGAGTGCCTGGTTGCCCATCACGTTGCGGTAAGTGCCTGGTTGTAAATTGGCCTCGCCGACTTGATAGGTTGAGGCGAAGTCTTCGGTTGTTTCGCCATAATTCCAACCGGCCTTCAACGACAATCGGTTGGCCTGGATAATCTTGTCCTTGCCTTTGAACTTGGCGTCGATAAACCGCAGCGTCGGTTCGACATCACGACCGTACAGCCAGAAGACCAAACCCATCGCAAAAAAGTTCTTGCAACGGTCGGCCAGCTTGGTACTCAAATCCAGTTCGGCGACGGCGGTTCGGGTCATTTTGGTCATTGAGACTTCGATCAAGCGAAAGCCATCAACGGTACCATCGGTCAGCGGGTTGTTTTCCAGTTTTGCCAGCTTCAGATCTTTGGCCTCGAAGCTGTCCGAGTTGACGATCAGGATTCCGCCTCGTCTCAAGTCGCTGATATTGGTCACCAGAGCGGCGGGGTTCATGCAGACCAATGCATCCAGGCCATCGCCGGGCGTGAAGATTTCTTCCGAAGCGAATTGAACCTGGAATCCGCTGACACCGGCGCGGGTTCCGCGAGGGGCGCGGATCTCAGCCGGAAAGTCCGGGAAGGTCGCCACGTCGTTGCCTGAAAGTGCGGAGGTGTTGGTCAGTTGGCTTCCCAACAATTGCATGCCGTCCCCCGAGTCACCTGCCAGTCGGACGGTAACGCCACGAACGGTTTCTGAGGGCTTTGAGGAGGCGGGGAAAAGGTCGCTGTTGGAAATCATTTTCGCGATTTCTTACGGGCTAATTTAAGGGTTTCATGACGATTCGAAGGCGCGGGCTACGCAGCAACCAACGGCGTGGCGGATCGACCACGCTAGTCCCGTAAAGTCTCGCAGATACGGCCAACATTCGAAAGTAGTAAATCGGCTGCCGAACGGGTTTGAGGCTCGCTAAAACCTGCCGTTGACGGCGTTTCGAACCAGCCAAAAACCTGTTAGAATCCCGCGCGGAATGTTAAACCAAATTCGCATCCGCGAATCAACCAATATTTGATTTTGAAACAGGAAGATCACTAGCCATGCAACGTACTCTGGTACTGCTGAAGCCCGATTGTGTTCAGCGTCGTCTGATGGGCAAAATTATTTCGCGTTTTGAGGACAAGTCGCTAAACGTCGTCGCAATGAAGCTGATGAATGTGACTCCCGAAATGTCAAAACAACACTATGCCGAACATGTAGAGAAGCCATTTTACCCTGGCCTGGAATCGTTCATTACCGGCGCACCCGTCGTGGCCATGATCCTGGAAGGCCTGGACGTGATCACTGTCGTGCGTGGCATGTTGGGAGCCACCAGCGGATTGAAAGCTGCTTCCGGAACGATTCGTGGAGACTACAGCGGTAGCCGTCAAATGAATCTGGTGCACGCATCAGACGGAGAAGAAGCAGCGACTCGTGAAATCGCTTTGTATTTCAATGAGAACGAAATCTGCGGCTACACACCTTGCCTGACGCCCTGGACCAAGGCAGACGACGAGTAAGACTTGTCTTCGCAAAAAGAATCGTGGGTGTGATTGCGTCCAGGATTCGACGCACGACGGACTATATAAAAAAGCCGACGACCCGGGAAAACCATTCGGGCGTCGGCTGTTTTTGTTTGACGTCGCGGGTTTAGCCAGCCGATTTGGTTTGTCCTGCGCCAATAAGATTTTCAGTCAATCCAGACACAGATCGGAATCTGATGCAGGATCTTCGCTGGGCGTTATCGCCTCTTCAGCTGGATTCAAGGGAATTCGAATTCGAAAAGTTGTGCCTTCCCCGACGACTGAGTCGAATGAAAGCATGCCGTTGTGCAGCTTTACAATGATCCGATAACTGATCGATAGTCCCTGGCCCGTTCCTTCGCCGACGCTTTTGGTCGTGAAGAACGGATCAAAGATTCGGTGCTTGATTTCTTCAGGTATGCCGCACCCCGTGTCCGCGACTTCGACCACCGCGTAATCCCCATCGCGGTACGAACGCACTGAAAGGATGGCATCGGTGCTGGAATTGTCATCCGCCATTGCATTGGCTGCATTGACGATCAAGTTTAGTAGTGCTTGTCCGAATTCGCCAGGCACACAGTGCACCAGTGGAAGATCGTCACTGAAATCCGTTTGAAGCGATGCATGATATTTCCATTCGCTTCGCGACACGTTAAGCGTCGATTCGATCAACTGATTTAGGTCAATTTTCTCGAACGAATTCGTGCCTGGATGAGAGAACACTTTCATTGCTTTGACTATCCGCGTCAAGGTATCAGTCCCCGCAATCGCCTGGTTGGCGGCAAGCGGCACTTCGCCCCGTAAATAGTCCAGTTCAATTTGATCACGAATTTGATCAATCGATTGGACCTGCGCGAGGTGTTGCTGGTCATCTCTGCATTTCGAGAGTAGTGAGTCGACCGCATCAAGGAGCGTTTCGATATCTGCAAAGCTTGACTTTAGAAATTGGATGTTGTCGCCAACGAATTGGATGGGGGTGTTGAGTTCATGGGCCACGCCGGCAGCTAATTGACCAACTGACTCCATTTTTTGAGCATGCGCCAATTGGCTCTCCAACGCTTTGCGGCGGGCAAGGTCAGCCTTGGTGCGTTTGTTTTCTTCTTCCAATTCGATCGCCAGAGCGGCGAGTTTCTGATTGGACAAGTAAAGTTCGCGACTTTTTACTTCGAGATATTGTTCTGCTTCTTTGCGGGCGATGCGTTCACGTTCGAAAAAACGTTTGTAAATTCCGGCTTCGCAATCGGCGCAATTTTCGATCGGAAGTGAATCAGAAGACACGTTTGTTGCTCGATTTGAAAACAGTAATTAGTCCTTCAAAGCATATCTCACGCATAGCCAGGATGCCGGTAAGTTTTCCGGGTAACTATTTCAGTCGGTCAGCAGGATTTACCGTGCCGAAATTCAGATCAGCCCGCACATCCGTCATATCCCAGTCGAGATGCTGAATTTCTTACCGTGATTGGCAGTTGGCATGACCTGTGCAAATGGATTTGGAAACTCCCGTCCCATCTCAAACACTCTACGAGGCATTCCAAATGAATACTGTTACTCAAACAAATGTCACCCGTCCTTTTTCGAAAACACCAGGTGACGCAGATGAAACTTATCGCTCACCCATGGCACCCGTGAACTCACAACAAACCCCCGAAATCTCTTTCGTCATTCCTGCAATGAACGAAGAAGACTCGTTGCGAGAACTTGTCACACAAATCGGCAAGCACGTCGGGACGCCGAATTACGAAATCATTTTGATCGACGATGGCAGCACCGACGACACATGGGCAGTTATCCAGGCACTGGCGGATCTGGATCCGGCACACATTCGAGGCCTTCGTTTCCGTAGCAACCGAGGTAAAGCTGCCGGTCTGCAGACAGGATTTGATGTCGCGAAGGGCGAACTGATTTTCACGATGGACGCTGACTTGCAGGACGATCCGAAAGAAATCCCACGCTTTATCGACAAAATTCGCGAGGGGTACGATTTGGTTAGTGGATGGAAAGCGATTCGACACGATCCGTGGCACAAAGTGTTGCCCAGCCGAGTGTTTAATCGAATGCTCAGCCATGTTAGCCAGGTCAAACTGCACGATCACAATTGCGGTTTCAAATGCTACCGCCGAGAAGTCGCAAAGTCGATTCACTTGTTTGGCGAACTTCATCGCATGGTTCCGTCTTTGGCGGGAATGAAAGGGTTCAAGGTTGCTGAGATTGTGGTCCAGCATCACCCTCGGAAGTTCGGCGTTTCGAAGTATGGAGTGGAACGATTCATTCGAGGCTTCAGCGACATGTTGACGATGGGGTTCCTGCGAGTTTATCGCGAACGACCGTCTCACTTTGCTAATTTTTGTGCTGTTGGATACGGAGCGATTGGAGTTGGCATGATCGCATTGGCGGTCCTTACCGGTTGGCAAGCATTGCCGGGCTTGCTTTCGCTTTTTGTCGCCGCGCTGTTTTTTGCAATGAGCGGGGCTTGCATGATCGCCGGCTTGTTTGCTGAGTTGGTGATTCGCCAAAACGATCGCGTTCAGAATTACCCGGTAATCGACGACACACGGCAGATCAAGGCTCGCTGGCGTTCTTCTGGATTCGCGGCAAGCTCGCGTGGTTGTTAACGGACAAAACCCACAGCGCACACTCACAAAATCGAAGCATTATTTCTCCGACTACGTTAAGGAACACAACCATGAGCAACAACAATTCCAAATCGCGAATCCTGGTCATCACTTCAACATACCCTCGTCACCATTCCGACTACGCCGTGCCCTGGATGAGAGAAACTCATCGACACCTTAAGGACAAGGGCAACGAGGTCACGGTGATGGCACCGTCCTTCAAGGGGCTGAAGTCACATCTGCTGGACGGCATCGAAGTTAAACGCTTTCGATACGCACCAGCCTGCATTGAAACGTTGACGCATGAAGAAGGTGCGACTTATAAAGTTCGCAAGGCGTACATTCAACTGTTGGCGATTCCCTATATTTTGATGGGTTGCATATTCGCAGGCTGGTTGGCATTTCGTGGCAAGTATGACGTGATTCACGTGCATTGGCCTTTTCCACACGGATTGATGGGACAGGTGGCGAGGCTTGTCAGCGGTAAGCCACTGGTGATGATGTCCCACGGTGCTGAATTCTCGTTGGCAAGGCGAAAGAAGTGGGTGTTGCCCTTTCTGCGTCAATCGCTTCGCTCTGCCGATCTTTGCATCGCCAACAGTTCGGATACAACTGCGAAAGTAATGAAACTGAGCGGCCGTCAGTGTCACACCGTGCCCTATGGGACGACCGTTGACGCGGCTGATGTTCCTTCCGACACCTCTAAAAATCCTCGAGTTCTTTTCACCGGACGATTGATTGAACGCAAAGGTCTGGAATACCTGTTGCAGGCCGTTCCGATGATCCTTTCACGGGTTCCCGATGCGGAATTTATCATCACAGGCGATGGCGACCAACGAGTACGCCTTGAAGAAATCAGTAACGAACTTGGTTTGAATCAGTTCATCAGTTTTTTGGGCTTCGTTTCGAAAGAAGAACTTGCTCAGCAATACGCCAAATGCAATGTGTGGGTTAACCCGGGGATCGTTGACAGCTGGGGAGACGCGGAAGGACTTGGGGTCGGCTCGATCGAGGCATACAGCTACTTCAAACCGGTTGTGGCCAGCCGGGTTGGCGGAATTCCGGACACGATTCGTGATGGAGAAACCGGCTATCTCGTTCCTCAGAAAGACCCCAAGGCGCTTGCCGACGCAGTTTGCGATCTTTTAGTCGACCCGGAAAAGTGCCGCAGGTTTGGCAAGGCCGGATTCGAGTTCGCGAAAGAGACGTTCTCCTGGAATCGAATCGTTGGCGAACTCGAGGGCTTCTATGCGAGTGCCGCAACAATGCAGGCCTGATAAACACCTCAATCGAAAGACCATCATGAGCGAACTCTCTACCACCCGGCCCACCGGCAATTCACATTCGTCGCTACGTTCCGTTGCCACCGTACTACTGACGATCGCTGTCCTGGTAACAATTGCGTTTACGGCATGGAAATTGAATCAACGAAATAACCTTTACGCGTCTGTGACATCGTTCGCATTCTTTGCCGCTACCGGACTGGCTATCGTTTACCGGATCGCCAATTCGGTTGGGTGGAATTGTGTGGTGAGAGGGATGGGACATAGGGTGACAATATTTCAAACAACTCAAATTTGGTTGCTGTCCGAATCACGACGTTGGTTTCCTGGAGGCATTTGGGGCTACGCGTCACGAGCAGTTGCTTCGCAGCAAATTGGGTTGACCAAGACCGCCGCGACCGCATCAATGGCGATTGAATTGTTGGCAACGATTACTGCGGCTGCAATTGTCAGCATTGCTGGAGTTGTGATTTATTACGGTGAACTTCGTTCCACCGCTTCCAACATGTGGAACGGGTTGGCGCTCGATACGGGTCTTTTTCTTATCGTCGCTGTTGGGGGACTTGCCACATTTGTTGCGGCCTGGAGGCTGCGACACAAGGTTCTACGAAAATTCGACGCGCTGTACCAAATAAGAATTGATCCAAAATGGCTTGTTGGGGCGATCGGATATTTTGTCGCTATGGCAATCTTGAACGGAGCCGTCAATTCAGTATTGCTGAGTACCGTTAGTACCATGCACGTCCCCTGGATGGCGATGGTTGCAGCAACTGCAACAGCATGGATTATCGGGTTTTTTGCGTTTTTTTCTCCGGGCGGGATTCTCGTTCGTGAGGCAGCCTTGGCGATGTTGCTCACGCCTTGGCTGCCTTACGAAACGGGATTCGCGCTGGCGATGCTGTCTCGATTCGCTCAGTTGGTTGCCGAATTCGCCGGGATGGGGCTGACGTTTGTTAAGTGCTCACGTGTTAGCGTCTCACAATCGTAAACGTTGCATGCGTTCCATCGGCCGGAGGCAGGTCTACGCGAGTCGATACAATTGGATCATCAAAGTGTTGAATCGCGGCGGCAATCAGTCCCTCTGCCAAATCGGCGAAGGGCCGTTTTGATTTGTAAGTTACTTCAGAAGTGCCTGGCTGTCGTTCAACAAAACTGATTGTCGGAAGTTCAGCATCTGGAAACAGCTTTCTGACTTCCACGTGGATTCGATTTTCAACCTGGCTGAGCAATTCTTCGGTCGACTTTACATTGCCAAGTGTATCGCTGTGTGCGTGTGCGAAGTGATTGAATAGATGCGATCCGAAAGCTCTGACTAAATCGGAGGCGGGTTTTCCCGTTTTTTTGCTCAGTTCGCCTACCATCGCGATCAACTCATCCGCACTGTAGGTCCCGACAGAAGTGTACGAGCCGCCGGAATCTGGCTGAGTCGCGTTGATCAGGTGGTCGGCCATGGGCAAGCCGAACTGATTTTCAATGAAGCCAAGAAATTCCGTAAAGATGACTCCTTTCATTTTTCACGTCCTCTGGTGGTTTCAATCATTAAGTTCAGAGAGTGATTTTGGTCTATTTCTCGCACGCACACTAGTCCGATCGCAGCGTGTTGCATTTCCTCAACGTCGAAAAAACCTAAAAGCCTGACTAACGTGAAACTCATCGGAATTTTCCGATATCTGGGGGCTGAGTGACATACCCTTTTACAGCATTGGTCGGGTTCTGACTCGTTTGACAGAAATTCTTTCAGTGTTGAAAACACTCCTGTTAAATGTGATGGCAATGGAATTAGCAAACAAACCTGTAACTCATTCGCAAGATGTGTCTGGTCAAGCAACCAATCTCAGGCGAGAACAAATCGTCGCGATTGATGACGATCCGCTTACATTGCGTTTATTGACTGCACATCTAAGCGGGGCCGGGCTTTCAGTTCGCACTGCCGAGACGGGCGCTACAGGACTTGAGCTAATCGATGACGACACTGCCGTCGCTGTAGTCGATTTGAAGTTGCCTGGCCTGAACGGTTTTCAGATCCTTCACTATCTCAAGCAACACCACCCAACGGTTCAAGTCATCGTGCTAACTGGTTCCGGTGATATCAGTGACGCGGTGGAAGCAATGAGAGCTGGGGCGTTTCAGTTCATTACCAAACCGTTCGATCCAGGTGAATTTCTGGTTTACGTCGAAAAAGCTATCTGCTCCAGCAGGATCGCAGACGAGAATCGGGAACTAAAACAGTCGCATAGCCAGAATGTTCCCGTTCGCGACATTGAAACCAAGGGAGACGTTCACGGCCGTTTGATGCAGCAAGTCGATCAGATCGCAGCCCTGGATTCGACGGTGTTCATTGGCGGTGAAACGGGGACCGGCAAGTCCACGATCGCTCGCATGATTCATCAACGCAGCCGTCGATCCAATGGACCTTTCGTGACAGTAAATTGCTCTTCATTGCCACGAGACTTGATCCAGTCAGAATTGTTTGGTCATGCCAAAGGATCATTTACGGGCGCGGTCGCGGATCGAATCGGGCATGCGGAAGTTGCTGACGGTGGGACACTGTTCCTGGATGAGATTGGTGATCTGCCGATTGACTTGCAGCCAAAATTGCTAACTTTCCTTCAAGATCGAACAGTCCGCAGGCTGGGTGCGTCGGAGTCGTCCAAGGTGGATGTTCGTTTGATCACTGCGACCCATCACGACTTGGCCGAGTTATGTCGACAAGGTGCATTTCGGCAGGATCTGTATTTCCGACTGCTGGTGTTGAATCTTGAGTTGCCGGGTTTGCGATTTCGTACCGGGGAATTTTCAAGCATCGCTGACAATATTTTGCACGCAATCTGTGAGCGACAGTCGATCGCGACCAAAACGATCTCTGATCGAGCTTTGGAGATTTTGCAGCAGCACTCATGGCCTGGAAATATTAGAGAACTCGAAAATGTACTTGAGCGAGCCGTTGCCTTCGCGGACTCCGATTCGATTGGGCCAGAGGAAATTCTGTTTAGTAGTGTTGGGCTTGATTCCCGCGCTGAATCGAACTCAAAGACCACCGAACCCATGGGCTATCAGCTTGCAGGTAAGACCCTCAAGGAAATCGAACGAGATGCCATCGTTGCGACACTCGAAAGTCTCGACGGCAACAAAGCCCGGACCGCTCGAACGCTAGGGATCAGTGAAAAAAGCATCTACAACAAAATGAAGCGACTCAATATTCAGTTCTAATCACCACGCACCTCTTTTCAACGAAAACAAATGTCAATTATTGACCCCAACAAACTACAAAACATGACGGCGGGCGATGCCGACTTACTTGCTGATCTGGCAATCATGTTTGTACGAAAATTGCCCGAGTTGAAGGCGCAGATGCGCGTCGGCATTGAATCAGGAAACGCAGCAGCGGTCGAATCGGGAGCTCACCAGCTGAAGAGTCGCGTCAGTTACTTTGGCGCTACATCGCTGCACGAGCAAGCCATCGAATTGGAAGCGGTTGCTCACAATGCGGACTCGCAGAAATTAACGGCGCTTTACGACACGCTGTTCGTAGATGTCGACAACCTGATCGAGGAATTGAGGACGCTAACCCAATTGGCACTTGAGTTGGATACGGACTAGGCGACCATGATTAAGCGACTTTTTCAATCGGCTTGCACTTTCCTGCGATCTCAATGGTGGGCGTTAACCCTGTGCGCCGTAACTGGCGTCATTTGTTTAGTCGTCGTGTACAAACTGGTTTGGCCAGCATACCAAAATCCAATCTCACGCATGTACACTTCGAAGTTGGGGTACGCATCAGTCATCCGGCAAACTGGTGGCGCGTTCCCGATTTCATCTGCCAAAGTCGAGCGCCGCCTGATCACCGGGAAGTTCATCGGCGAGGGACTGGTTCAAAGCGAACCGGTGCAAGTTCCCATGGTCGCGATGGCAAATATTACGAAGGTGCATGTTACCGAAGGCCAGCGAGTCAAGCGTGGTGATCTGATCATCGAACTGGATTCTTCGCGACTGCAGATGAAAATTGAATCAGCCCGAGCGGCCATTCGAACCGCGAAAGCCGAACTTGAACGAGTGCGTGTTGGGACGGTTAATGTCCTGCAGGAAGAGCGGCCAGATATTCTCGCAGTGAAAATCGATATTGCCCGGGCAAAACTGAAAATGGCGAAGGAATTGCTGGCAACAAATCGGCGTCTAAACGAAAAGGGATCTGTTAGTTCAGAAACCGTCTCGGAGAACCAACTGAACGTTACTTTGGCGGAGCTCAATCTAAGGGAGTTGAGCGTGGCTCTCGAAACTGCTAACGCAGGACGTTCTAACAGTGTCGAAATTGGCGAAGCGGCCATTGCTGAGGCGGAATTAACGTTGGCCTACCGTCTGAAACAATTGGAAGACTACAAATCGTACGCCTCAGCTGATGGCATCGTTGAGCGGGTGCTGGTTCACGATCGTGAGTACAACCAGGACCCCGGACGGCCCGGCGTCTTGCTGGCAAGCGGGCTTTGGTTTGAGTGCTACCTGGACCAGACTGCGCTGGGTCGGGTTCAGCTTGGCGATCGTGTCGAAATGCGTTTGAGCGCCTATCAGGATCGCTTGTTCCTGGGCAAGATTCAGCTGATTCGTCCACTTGTGAACTTTGCATTGGGTGGACCGGAAACCAATCGACCAATTCGGCCGTTAGGAACGGGTGCGCCGGAATGGCCGGCTACGTTTTCCGTTCGCGTTGCGCTCGATCCAACTGACGACCTGGTGGTTCCAGGGCTTACGGGCTACGCAACGATTATCCAGGAACGGAAGTCACTGGTGGTACCGTGTGGGTGCGTTAACGCAGTTTCGGGAAACCGTGGTATCGTTTTCGTAATCGACCAGAACGGTGACTCGTTCGAACCACGAAACGTTGTCACAGGAATTCGCGATGAGGGATTCGTAGAAATTTGTGAAGGGCTGGACGAGGGGGAGTTTGTGATTGCGGATGGGCATCAGGTTCTCGAGCCTGATGATCGTATTCAAATCACTGAAGGACCGTCTCCCGAAAATTCTCCGTTGCCAGGTGAATTCGTATCTGCGAGCCCCTCGCAATGATCGGGCTATTGCGAAAATCTGGTTCACAATTTGGTTCACTAAACCAAATTCTATTTCTACTGATAACTCTGGCAGGATTCGCAGCCATTGTGGTTGGGCTTCAACAGCCGTGGTTCAGTGTGCCAATCGCGCCAACGGCAGGGGCCAATACGTATCATGACATAGTCCCGTCAACGCCTGGTTGTACTACGATTTTCAAGGGCGCGATCGCTGTCGGTTCTTTGTTGCTGGCCGCGTCGTGGTTCTGGAAGCTAAAATGGACGGCGTTGAGTTCTTCGCTGTCGGCCGCGATGATTCTATTGACGTTGGCGTATCCCTATTTTGTGATTGTACGGAGCCCAAATGTGTCGGCGGATGCTGCGTGGCTTCAAATGCAGCATGACAATCTGACCTGGCTTGGCGGCGACATCTATCTCAATGCAGAACTCGGCAGCAAAGGCTGGCGATCCAAGTCCTATATCGTCGATGCTCCGCGTCAGCTTTCGGTCGTCTCACTGCCATCGTGGTCGCCATGGGAGGTGGGAATGCATCGGACCGAGGATTTGTTGTTGTGGTTAGGGTTTTCGAATGCATTTTGTCAGTTTGTTGGCCGAGGTTGGGCGCTGGCTATCATTGGGGCGTGTTTGTTGCTGCTGGGGACTTTAAGAAAAGACAACCAATTGGATTATCGCCGTGCGGGAGCGGTCATTGCTGTTTTCACAGTCATCGCGGTGTTCGCTGCGATTGTTGGTTGGTCGCGTCCATTCATGGCCAGTCATGAAATCAATTTGGCATCCGAACTGGCAACTCAAAAACGATACGCAGAAGCGAGAATACACCTCAACCGAGCTGTCTCGATTTTGCCTGTGTTGGGGCAAGACACGTTTTACGTCGCCCAACGTGGAGTCCTGGATGCGCGGTTGGACATCCAAAGCGAATACGCACTGCTTCAAAAGGCTCGCTCTCTGGAGTCCCATGGAAGATTTGAACAGGCGATTGCGATTATTGAATCGATGGCCGACTCGAGCGATCCCGCTATTCGCAGAGAGGCTTGCCGCGGGATATTGCGATTCGCGATTCAGGACTTTAATTGTGCAAGGTTTGAACTTTCCGCCGCACGTTTCCGTACGGTGCTCAAGCAAAATCCTTGCGATGTTAAGTTGATCTACTTGATACAGCTGCAAGGCATTCGGGAATCCCGTTTGGCAAGCGTCGGCGAAATGCGTGATTGGATGTATGCGGCATCTCACCGGTTCAACTTTGGCACAACAAAGATCCTCCGTGCGGTTGCCCAGCAAAACATGGCAACCGCGACGGGACTGACCAACGACGCCGATAGAATTTGGGCGGCACAGTCGAGGGCCAAGAATCCATGACTG
>CAZPOL010000059.1:19260-31245 GCA_964588195.1 uncultured Pirellulaceae bacterium
TATTCACAGCCCTTCTCTGGTTCCTGGATTCAACACCCACTCGCTTCAAATGATGCGAGTGTAAGTTTCCATGCGAAGTGGAAAATTGATCAGCCCGTCGATGAAGCCTGGATTCGACTGCTGACCAATAGAAGTTATGAATTATATATCAATAACCAACGCGTAAGAGTCTCATCAGTTAAACCGCCAGATTTGGATAATGGCGAATGGATATTCGGGCGAGCATCCGCTTTTGATCCAACTACAAAACCTGAATTGCTGGACCCGGATGAAGTCGGATCTTCATTTGTTGGAACTCGTTTCGAGACACCGCGCAAGGGGCATCGCAATTTGGGTGAGTTTCGAAATCCGTATTCTCCAAAATTGACTCCGTTTCGCTATATCCGAACTTATAACCGCGCCCAGGCACCCGGTGAGTGGGATCCCAAAAGAACGCTGGCCGAATCGCGTCGGACTCCTGATACGCCAGACCTGTTCCCGGAACGTCCAATACCGAATGCCTTAAAACGAGATTCTTCCATTGGTGGCTACTTGAGCTACAGCATCGGCAACCTGTTGCGACCGGGAGTCAACCGAATCAAAGTGCTTTGTGTGGATAAAGCTAACGCAAATTGGCCAACGCGGATTGCGGTCGATGGTGGAGTATTGGTGAGCAATGGCGCTGATTGTCCTTTCCCAACCAGTGATGAATGGTCCGCGGCGTGCGACTCGTCAAAGGAAGAGGCCAACAATCCGCAGCTTCATTTGCCGGTAGTAAATACAGGCCCAGCCCTGACATCAGGAAAGTCCATTCCGTCTATGCAATATCGCGGCAACGCGTTGAGCCCGATGCAGTTGGGGCAACTGGTTCCTCGATCGATCTTGCAAGTTGGTATCGTGACGTTGGTCGGCATCTTGCTGGTCTGTTTTTCTATTATGCTGACTGATCGAAGCAACGCTTTCCGGCGGTGTGTGCGTGCTGGAAAAATGATGTATGCGATGTTGCTAACCGCAACTGTTACGGTCGGTGCTGGTTTGTTGCTCGAGTGTTCCTGGGCGGAGCGGCATGAAATACTCTGGACGATGACGGGTAGCCACTGGAAAGTAATCTTTCCTTTGGCGATCGGTGCTGCGCTTTTTGTGGGTGTCCTGGAGGCTATCGGCAGGGCTGGTTTTGATGACTTGCGAGAAAAAGGTCATAGCCTGTTCGATTGTTTGCGAGCAATTCCGCAAAGCAAGTTCTGGTTTCACCTTTGTTTCTGGACATTGTTGCTGGGCGTTTTCGTCCGCGCACACAAGCTCGACTTGCAACCACTTGATGACGACGAGTACGCATCGGCGCAAGCGATCATGGCGATATTGGAAACTGGCTCGCCAGGTTTTGTACCTGAAGACGTTTACTATACGCGTAGTCCCTTGTTTCACTATGTGACAGCCGCGATCGCGTGGCCTATGGGGGGCAATTTGTGGAGTCTGAGGTTTCAATCAGTGTTGTGGGGCGTGGCAACGGCTTGGCTGGTGTATCTTTGCGGAGCCCACTTGCTTGGAAATCGTTGGGTCGGCTTCATCGCAATGCTGCTGCTGTGTTTGCATCCATTTGAAATTTTTACCGGGCACGTGATTCGCTTTTATCAGATGCAACAGTTTTTCGCGTTGCTGACCGTCTACCTGGCTTGCCGTGGATTTGTGACGGATCAATCGCAACGTTATCGTGTTGCCGCCTTGTTGGCATTCCTCTGCGCGGTTCTTAGTCAGGAAATCAGCGTTGCCATGGGCCCTTCCCTGCTGTTTTGCTACCTGGTTTTTGCCAAAGATCTTGGTTGGAGTCGAAATATATCGTTGGGGCTGGTGTCAGTATCTGTGATCGCTTTGATTGGCCTGGATTTTGTCGTGTTTCAGAATCTTTGTTTGACACGTACAGAAGGGGTTTCGCCATCGATCGAAGCAGCAGTGAAGCCGCATTTTTGGTATCCAATGAATATGCTTTCGATGTTCATTGGGTACTCCAGGTTGCACGTGGTTGCCAGTTTCTTTTTTGTTGCCGGGTTGCCATTAATGTGGCGCGAGCAAAACAGGAACGTGTTGGCCCTGATTGTGTTCTTGATCTCAGGCATCGTGATGACAAACCTGTTGGTAACGAATGTAAGTTTTCGATACCTGTACTGGTTGATTCCCATCTGGTTGCTACTTTCAGTTGATGCGATGCGGCGAGTACTCTCGGCATTAATCAGTGTTGTTTATCCACCCGAAAGGCACCTCAACCGTCACGCTTCCGTATTGGCGGTCTGTTTTACCATTTGTTTCGTGACGATTTTGGCGAGCTGGTCCCTTTGGCGGATACCGGGTTCTTACGAATTACGAATCCTTGGTGATTCGACCGGAGCGATGCGTTGGGTGAATAGTCAGAAACGAGAAGGAGATCGAGTCGCCATCACTGAGCCCCACACGCACTGTGCTTTCATGGAGAGCGGCAAATGCGATTACGATTTGGCATTGCCGCTACTATATGACTTCGCTGTGATGCGCGACGGTGTCCTGGTTGATCGAAACGGCGGCGGCGAAGTCGTTAGCAACGTCGATCAATTGGTCAGCGAGTTTGCCGAAGGCCAGCGAATTTGGCTGTTGCTTAACCGTGAAAAATTTCGAACGCGTGGCAAAAACATGCGGTGGGAGTACCCGGGTGCCAGATTTGAGATGTTTGTTCGTAAAAACTGTGAGTTAAAGTATCGCACGTACCTGTGGAGTGTCTATTTGTGGGACCCTGCTTGTGGGCACTTTCAACCGTTTCGATTGCAGGAGTAGCTTGATGAAAACCCGAATCTTTTTCGTCGACGACGATCCGATGCTACTTGCGAGTACACGGCGGCAGCTTCGTCGGAAACTTGGAGACTGTGAATTGCTGTTTTTTGAGAAAGCAACAGCGGCTCTGGAGGCGATGAGCGAGGGTCCGGCCCACGTCGTGCTGTCTGATTTGCGAATGCCGGAGATGGACGGAGCGGAATTTCTTGCCCGCGTAGCCAAGCTTCATCCAGAAACGATTCGGCTCGCCTGGACCGGCCAATCGGAGATTAGTCAGTTGAACAAAGTTTTTGAATCGGCTCATCAGATCTTTAGCAAGCCATGCCCAACCGATTTGTTGCTGGACAAAATGACAAACGCCATAAGAGTGTCGAAGCAGCCCGTCGCTGAACGGATGCCGCTGATGCCAAAAGTATGTGGAGACCTTGCCGTAGTAAAAATCGGTAAATTCTGATGGTGATAATTTCGGTTGACGCAGAATCGCCATGTGTTTTTTTGAAAAGAACACTGACTTTAAATGCCGTGACGCAGTCCAGGATTCGACCCGCGACGGATTAAATAAAAAGAGCCGACGACCCGGGAAAACCATTCGGGCGTCGGCTGTTTTCGTTTGGCGTAGCGGGATTCGCCTGCAGTCGCCAATGCGGGAAACGACTGCACTGCCTAAACGAATTAGGGTGTCATGCTGGCCAGTTGGGCGATCGTCTCCGGGGTTAGTGGTCCTAGCGGTGCCGTTTTGAACGCACGATAGATTTCGCAAAGTTCCGGGTGCTCGGCCTCAAAATCCCGTTCGTTGTCCAGTTTGTAGGTGACTTCGGTTTCGATTTTCAACTTTACCCTGGTTTGATTGTCGATTTCACGAGGAAAAGCTTCGGCGAACTTCAACAACTCGGGATGGTTATCAGCCAGTCCGTCGATATCGTCGGCGGAAAATTCTCTGGTCCACCGGACTTCGATCTCGCCGTTATCGCGGGCAATGATTTTCAGAGGCTTGTCGAAATGCATCAGCAATAGGCGGGTTGATCCAGCCAATTCATACCGTTTCTTCAGGTAAGAATCCGGGAATCGTTCCGCCAGCTCATTCAGCTTCTGCGTCAGAGGGTCCACTGATTCAACGTTTTCGACGTCCTCAATAAACGCACCGACGTTTGCCGCCGGTCGATCTTGCAGACCGGAAAAGGTTGCCGTCGACAGAACGCCGACAAGAAAAAATGTGATTGGGAATAGCCGTCTCATATCGAGCTCCGAAATCCGTTTGGAGTTGTGATATAGAGATTTGAATCGAAACGACCGAAATCACCAATAGAGATTTCTATCGGTGTTTTCAACGTTTCTGAGGCTTTTTCGAGACCTTTTTGTGATATTCCGCGTGATATTTGCAGCGATACGTAAAAGGAACGCTTAGTACTCGCGGATACTGGTGTCCAGGCTTTGACGCAACGGATAGATGAAGTAGTCGATGACGCGTCGGCGGCCGACTTTGATCTCAGCCGTAACTTCCATCCCGGGCCGCAGACGATGGTTGTGATCGGGCGTGTTTTTCAGAGTCTTGGCGTCGTCACTGTCGTCCAACTTGACTCGGACATAATAGAATGAACGTGTCATGCCCGGTTGGCCTTCTTCAGTGATGTCTTCATTGATGGTCTCGATATGGCCATCAAGAGTTCCGTGTTTCACATAGGGGAACGCGCTCACTTTGACTCGCACTTCTTTCGGTTTACCTTCTTTTCCGTCACGAATTAAGGCAATGTCCTTGCTGTCGACTTTGACTTCGATTTCCAGTGGGACGTCGATCGGGATCAGTTTCATGATCGGTTGGCCTGGCGAAACGACGGAGGCGCGGTCTGCGATTTCTACAACCTTGTACAGGCTGTAATCCGTCGGAGCGTTGATCACGACGAGTTCGTTGGAGCGGATTGCCTTGTTCAGGTCCTCTTCCAGTTCTTTGAATTCCTGGCGTTTTTGAGCGAGTTCGGTACTTATCTCTGTTTCGTGATTGGCCATCTCCGTTTCCTGTTGCGAATTCAGGACGTCAAATTGAGCGATGGTCTCCAAGACAGTGCTCTCTGCCGCGATCAGGTTGCTGCGAGCGTAATTGAGTTCCGCCTGGGCATCTCGTACATCGTCGATTGGGGCGGCACCCTTCTCACGCAGCATCTTGGCCGTACGAAGAGTCACCTCACGGTGTTTAATCAGGTCCCCACGCGATTTGGCTTCCGCTTCATCACTACGCTGTTTTGCTACCAGCTTGCGATGTTCGGCAGCGTACTGCTGAGATTTAAGCTGCATCGATCGCGAGCGGTCGATAAAGAGTTTTCTTTGTGTGTTCCAAACCGGATCGTGCTCGTGTCCAGTGATGTCGAAATCGGTTTTGGTTTGCTCTGCCGTCAACCGCGCAATCTCGGCTTTCAGATTGTTGTTGCGGGTCGTAAGCTTCTTGAAGTCTGCTTCGGAGAAGGTTGGATCAAGTGTTATCAATGGTTGGCCGCTCTTGACGGTATCGCCAAAGCTGACTTCGAAGGAGCGTATTGGACTGGTTTGCGGTGCGTTCACAACATAGGTTTCAACCGCAATCAGTTTTCCGCCAGCCGTCACCAGGCGATCGACTTTCGCCCACCAGGCCCAGCTAATGGCGCTGATCAATAACAGGATGACGGCGTACAGGGTCCAACGCAGTCCGCCGGCAACTTTGCGATGTTCCATTTCCACCGCATCTGGCTGGTATTCCATTACCAGTTGGTTGATCTTCCGTTGTTTGCGACTGATTTTTTTCTTGCGAGGCTTGCGTTCAGCGGCCTTGCGACCGGCCGGTTCAGCAGGCTGTTCGATTGCCGGTTGTTCAGCAGGTGGCTGTTCGGCAGGAGGCCCCGGTTGAGGTGCCGGCGCACGTTTAGGCTGGATGCCCTTACGCAAGACCTTGGGTTGCGGAGTCGCTTCGAGTGCTTCACCGGCGATTGGGGCTTGGGTTGGGGCCTGGGTTTGCTGGCCGGGTTTAACGCCCTGGTTTTGACGAGTGCCGTCAGAACCGTCAGGAGTTACGGGTGACCCATCTGCTGATACCATAATTCTTGATACACCTTTGATTCGTCGAGCAACGCTCGATGGTTACCAATGTTTTGTACTTTGCCACGATCGAGTACTACGATTGCGTCGCAGCCGGTCATCGTTGACAGGCGGTGCGACACGATGATTACTGTTCGCCCTTTGGCGATACTTTTCAAGTTGCGTTGAATGATCCCTTCACTCTCCGGGTCCAGGGCACTGGTGGCCTCGTCAAAAATCAGGATCCGCGGATTGGTCAAAAGGGCACGAGCGATTGCCAAGCGTTGTTTTTGGCCACCTGACAGGTTCGAACCGCTCTCCTCTAACATTGTATCATACGACTGAGGCATGCGTTCGACGAACTCGTCGGCACCCGCCAGTTTGGCTGCGTACACAATCTCCTGGAAAGTGGCGTTGCTCTTGGCCATTCCGATGTTTTCGCGAACGGTGCCACGGAACAGGAAGTTCTCTTGCAACACGACACCTATGTTTTGACGCATGTGAGAGATGTCCAATTCCCGCATGTCCAAACCGTCTACGCGTATCAATCCCGATTGAATCGCGTACATTCCCTGCACCAATCGAGTGATCGTGGTTTTTCCGCAGCCACTGCGACCGACCAGGCCGACGATCTTGCCGGACGGAATCTCCAGGCTGACACCATCCAGGGCAGGTGTGGAGGTTGGGCTGTAAGAAAACGAAACGTCCTCGAATTCAATCTTGCCATCAATCGGCGGGCGCAAACCATGTCCCAGCCCGGATTCTGCAGGCCGGTTCATTACCTCGCCCAACATGCGGACTGACAAGGCACATTCCTGGTAGGAGTGAATCAGAGATACCATCTGAACCAATGGTCCGGACACTCGGCCCGAAATCATATTAAATGCGACCAGAGCACCCACCGTGATCTTATCGGCGAACACCAGGTTGGCACCGACGAAAACGATTGTCACCGTCATCAGTTTTTCGAGCAGCTTGGAAACAGTCGTCGCTGCAATCGAAATCTTGCCAACTCGATAGTGCATGGCGATCGCCTGAGCAGATCGATCGTCCCACTTCTTACGTTGTGTCGGTTCCATGCTGAGCGCTTTGACTGTTTGCGCGCCGTGAATGGTTTCAACAAGCATCGCCTGCCGATCCCCTTCAGCAACGTAAAGTGCCTCAAGCCGCCGACGATATGGACCCAACAACACGCCGATCGTCATGGCCAATAGCGCCGAGAAGCCGAGCACGATAAAGCACAGATGCGAACTGTAATAATACAAGACCGGCAAAAACACGACCAAGGCTGCGGAATCCAGCAACGTCAGGAACAGTGACCCGGTAAGGAACTCACGAATCTTGGAACCTTGTTGCATATGCTTGGTAAGCACACCAGCAGTCATTTTCTCGAAGTAGTTCATCGGCAAGTTCAGCATGTGCTGGAACGTGCGCGTAGCAACGCGCACATCGATCTTGCTGGTCGCGTGTAGCAACAGGTAACTACGCATGTAGTTCAGAATCGCATCGAAAATCAATGCGATACAGATTCCCACGGTGATGACTTGTAGCGTGTTTTCTGCCTTGTTGACCAACACCTTGTCGATAACGATCTGAAAGAACAGCGGCACGACCAGAGCCAGCAGGTACATGAAGACCGCCGCAACGACGACGTCAATGAATGCCGTCCACTGCCGTGCAATCTCGGGCAGGAACCAACGCAGGCTAAAAGGTTGTTGGGAATCGAGCAACGAAAATCGTCGCTTGGTCAGGATAACGTCGCCATCCCAGTTCTTTTCGAAGTCTTTTCGCCCGAGGAACAGGAAGTCATTGCGATCGGCCAGCGGATCGAAAATCGCCAGCTCTTCCTTGATCTTGCCGTCGTCGCCTTCGACCTGTCGCAGGCCGACCATGATGACATAGTTGCCATTGCGCAGGCGGGCCATCGTTGGAAAGGCGTGTCCCATTTGGCGGAGCTGCCGCCACTTGAGCCTGGTTTGTTTGACTTTGAAGCCGCCGTCCTTGGCCATTCGAAGCAGGCGGCGCGTGCTGGGCTCGGCGTCAACCAGAGAATAATCGTGAATCAGACGATCGACGCTCATGTCGACGCCGTGATGTCGGCCAACCAACGCAAGGCACTTCAGCGAAGTGTGCTTCATGTCCGGCTTTGGAGGTTCCCTGATTTCATCCTCATCCAGGATTTCTTCAGGGTCGTTGCTTTCCGGTTGGTCCGTCATGATCCGCCTGGTTTACCGCACTCTATCTGTAGCTCTACACAACATAAACGACCGTTGATGTGCGAAGGACTCAGTGTAACGGATGGAAATAGTGACGGGCGAGCTGTTGTGTTGATTGTGAAACGTTCGGGGTCAACTAACTTGTATTTCGACAGGTACAGCGAACTGAAACACAAAAAAACCCCGCTTGGTAGCAACCAAACGGGGTACAAGTGATTCGTCTAACGATTATCAGACAGGTACGGCCAGATTACCGTAAATCGACGTATTACCTGTAATTTCGAACGCAGTTGGAGTTGTTGGAGCGAATTGGTAAATCGACAGCAGGCTGATATCCGGACCGACTTGTAGGCCGTCCGCCCCGAAGATTCGCAACGACTCGACACGCTGTCGGCCGAAGCCCATTTGCGTGATTGTCAGCGAACCGTTGTCAGCGATTCCGTCCAGAGTCAACTGGATTTCCAGGTCGACACCGTCTCGCAGGAACTGGAAATTGTCTGCCAGGGTCGTTCCGCCCAAAGTATCCGTTCCGTTGCTATCGAAGATGAATTCGTCGAACAGGTGGATATCCACGAAATCACGCCCGGCACCGAACCGCTCGTCGATCACATCGTGGCCATCGCCGATGAAGTATTCGTAGGTATCGCGACCTTCGTTGCCGTGCAGGAAGTCGATTCCGCGGCCGCCACGAAGAACATCGTCACCAAGGTTCCCGATCAGCGAGTTGTTGGAGTCATTACCGATCAACACGTCATTGTTCAATCCGCCTCGTGCGTTTTCGATCAACGTGCCTCTGGCAATGGCGACATTTTCTTGCAGGCCACCGATCGAGCTGAATTGGCCGTCACGCAAGTCGATCGTCGCGGCCAGGAAGTGATTGTTGATGTTAAACGTATCAGCTCCACCGGCATCGTAGATGGTTTGCGGCAACGTCAGGTTTCGATCAAACCTGTGCTGGTTGTTACCGGCATTGAAGGTCAGGTCTGGACCATAAAGAGTATGCAATGCTTCAAAGTCATACAGTTGCAATGTCGTTGGGAACAACTGGGCACCAGTATCCGGATGGACCCACTCGGGTACCTGGTTATTGGACATCACAGTGAATCGTTGGTTTTCGGTAGCGTTTGGCAAAGTCGGCGGACCCTGGAACGGATGCTTGAAGCCAACCGAGTGGCCGAGTTCGTGCAGCCAGACAAAGTATCCGAATTCCCCAGGAGCACTTTGTTGCAGCGAGGGAAGTTGGCTAATGACACCAAAGATGTCGCCACCTGGTGTTGGAGTTCCTGGAATTTCCGGGTTGCCCAAGCCGGGCACGTAAGCCGCAGCACCAGCCAATTCCGACATGCCGAAGATAATGTCAGCAGGTGTGTTGGCAGATACTTCGATGTAATTGATTGGCGAGACAGCTTCGAAGTGAGCCAGAACTGCGCGAGTCGCCGCACGGATACCGGGGTCGGTCGTGGGTTGGAACAAGTTGCACTCGTCACGTCCCAGATCGCAATAGTATTGCGGGACGGTGGCCGGGAAGCTGTAGGTGATGTTGATTTGGTCGCCCAATTGGTCTTGTTGCCATCGACCAATTGCCAACAGGGAGGCTCCGGCAATCGGATCCGTTGCTACGCTTAAACTGGCAAACTCTGAAAATGCAACGCCGTTGTTGACTCGAACTACAATGTCGTCCAGGGAACGTCCCAAATCGTCCACACCGCCCTGAACGAATGTTTGGGCGAAGTCGATGGCCGAGACCGTGTGGATTTCACCAGCTTCCAACGCGCTTCCGTTGACGATCACCTGGGCCGAAGTTGCATCGCTATTGAGGTCAATGATTTCGTAACTAACCGGCGAGATGGCAGAGTTGACGTCTAGCAGGCTGGCTAACGAAACCTGTTCGAGACTTTCCAGGACCACGGTTGATCCAGCAGAGATCGACGGAACGTCGAAGGTGGAGATTTCAGCGATTGAGACGTTACTTAAACGCTGTCCATCGAATGCTTGAACTTCGAACTGTTCTAGTGAGAAATCGGTTCCGGAAGCGAATTCGACTGTACCAAGGTCTGCCGCATCCACCCAGAAAAATTCACCAGCAGGCTGAGCCACACCGTTGACCAGGAACGAACCGGAACTGGTATTCAGCCCGCGGTCTCGGAATCCGACTCGTTTCAGTGTGTTGGTATCCAGGTCACTGAAGGTAAACAACTCAGTGACCCCGACCGTTTCACCGAGACGCAATGACGTGTTGACGGCCTGGACGGTTGGATCGTTGGCGTTCGGAATAGTCGTCGCCGTAATGTTGGCGATTTCGCTAATGCCCGCAGCGTCACGAACCCGGAAACTGATAACTTCCGTTTTACCGTAAAGTGCCCCCGACAATTGCAGTTGGTCCAATTCCTCCGGCAAGACACTGAAGAACTCGCCGTCCGGAACCACTTCGCCTTTAAAGATGATTCGACTGCCGAAGATGTCCTCGTCACGATCGACGATCAGATATTCAAGGATTGGATATCCGTCTGGATCGAAGCCACTGAAGAAATCGCCAATGGCAACATTCTCAAAAGAGACAACAGAGAAATCAGTTCCTACGGCGACCGGCGGTGTCACATTTGGGACAACCGAAAAGGCGGGACCTGTTCCAGGCTCGCTCCAGAAACGGCCATCAAACACTTCTACCGAAATGATTTCGCTACCAATGATCGACCCGGCGTGATAACGGACCGTGTCGAGTAGATCATATGGCAACTCAACAATTAGTCCCTGTTGCACAAACGATCCGTTGACCGAGAACCGGCCAGATTGATTTGCAACGGTACGATCACTAAATCGAAACCGCGTCACTTCCGAATCCGGATCGATATCGCTGACCACGAACAATTCCGACAGCGCGATCGAGTCGCCAAGCTCGACGATCGCATCTGTGATAGTGACTGTTGGAGGAAAGTTGTTGACCATTGTTGTCTCCAGTAAAAACTTCTGGGGAGATCGGTTTATTACCTCTCCCCCTCTGTTCCCGCTGTATTTAGCTACCGGATCGCGAGGTCACGCGATCAGTTGTCAATTCGCAGCGAATATTGTTTCAAATATGCCAAATGCCTCAGGGCGGCACTGTGTCGATCTGATGATCTACCACCGCCCTTAAAACGACTGAGGACAACTTTTGTCCCCGCCCTAAATCCTAAAAGTTTGGCGATTTAGGGGTGTCGCCTGCGGCTGGTGCCTCGGTTGTAGGCGGGTTTTCGCCGTCTCTTGGCTTAACCAACCCCGCTTTGATGAGCTGTTTCACCAAATCTTCCATGGCGGAAAAACTTCTCAAAAACCCGTCTGGAGGCATTACAACACGTTGCCGAAACTCCAAACGAGGCTGATTTTCGTCGTCTCGCTGGCTTCCCGTCATGGCGACGAAGTCCATCCGAACCATTCCGCCGCTAAGTACGATTTCGCCAACGCCATCGGCAAACAATTCGTGTGCCTTATCCATATTTCTGGTTCCTTATTCTAATTGGGGAAGAGCGCGAGCCCGTTGACCTGCCACCAAAAAATGCTGGCGCGGCCTAAAGATTCCATAGTAAACGCACCATATTGGCCGGTCCAGCTTAAATCTGTTTGAATTCACGCCCCCAAATCGAGGTCGTTTTTTCGGGATTATCGCGCAGCTCTATCTGACTTGTATCGTCCAAAAAACCGGTTCGCTTGACGCCTGATGCATTGCCAGCATCCGACAAATCGCAATTGGCCGACTTCTGTGGACCTGGCGGCCCGAATTCGCTAATTGTCGAGTCGGAAATCATGCCGCGATCCGTCCGCCCGAGCCCAATAAGTTCATGCGCGATTGTGTCGGCTTTTACAATTGTGCCAGCAGGTCCCGACCGAGAATGTTCCTCGACACCCTCAAACTCTTTTCGATTTCCCGAAAATCGATCGGCAATGGCGACTCGACACGTCGTCTGGCGCTAGG
>CAZPOL010000059.1:31345-33050 GCA_964588195.1 uncultured Pirellulaceae bacterium
TGGACTCGATTCAACAACACCGTGGTGCTGGGAAGCCTGTTGACGGCCATTGTGTTATTTGTGCCGGTGTATCTGGCCAGTCACTGGTTCTTTACAAGATACGGCGACGCGCTGCATCGGCGAGTCAGCGGCAACTGGATTTATCGCTGGTTGGTCGCTCCTACCGCTCCGGTCGCTCAGATGGAAACTCCAGTCGCTTCAAATCCAAATCACTCAACGACGCGAGAGGCCGCATGATTCGTTGGAATTACTTGTTGCCGCGGATGGGCATTTTGCTGTTCCTGCTGTTGTTGGTCCACTTGTTGACGACGCCTATCGCAAAGTTCGCGATCGTCAATTCGCTGCAGTCGATGACGGGCGCGAAGGTCGAAATGTCGGGCATGGAAGTTTCGATCTGGAAAGGGATCGCACGAGTCAACGATTTGCAGATTGCCGATCCGAACGAAACGATGTCCAATTTGCTGCAGGCCGACAGCGCCGATTTTGAACTCAATCCAACCGAGCTAATGCACCGGCGGTGGGTGGTGGAACGAGCCCGTTTGAAGCGAGTGCAATTTGGCACGCCTCGCACAGAATCCGGAGCTCTCACCGGCGAAGATGCCAAACGTGATACCGGGGCGAATCAGTTTTTGGTCGATTTCGTAAAGCAGAAAGTCAAGTCGTTGGGTCACGACTGGTCCGAGCAAATGCAGGTCAACTTGCCCGGCCTTGTCGAATCGCAATTGGAAACCGTGCGGTTGGCAAACCAGTTGCGTCAGCAATGGCCGGCCGCATTCCAGAAGCATCGCAACAACGCGATCTCGTTAAAGGAACGTGGCGAGGCGATAAAGGCAGAGTTTACTCGCAAGTCAGACAATCCGCTTCGCGATCTGGAACGCTATCGCCAGGCGATTGTCGATTCGCGTCAATTGATGGCTGACTTTCACACCGCTCAGCAACAAGTGCATGATCTGGCCAACCAGTTTCGTGCGGACCAACAGGCTTTGAAGACCGCTCGGCAAAATGACCTGGACAAATTTGCGACGGCGGCTGACGCGATCAAGATTCAGCCAGACCAGTTGACGCAATTGCTGTTAAGCGAACGGCAAGCGGAATTGATTCGAGAATCGGTGTCGTGGTTGAAGTGGTTCCGCAATTCGGTTCCAGATCCCAAAGAAGATTTTCGACCGAAACGTGCTCGTGGTTTTGATGTTCAGTTTCGCCAGCAACCTACGTTGTTGTTGAAGCTGCTGGAATTGCAGGGCGAGGGGAAAGTCGCCGGACAGCTGGTGCATTTTTCGGGACAGGTCGAAAACATCTCGACGACTCCGAAATTGATTTCGGAGCCGGTCACTTTTGATTTGCGAGGCGGTGCCGATACGAACGTGTTGATTACAGGGACCGTCGATCGACGCGGGCCTCGGAATATTGAGACGATCGAAATCAACTGCCCGGATATTGAAACGCCGGCTCAGGTGTTGGGCGATGAAGATTCGCTGGTAATCGGGATGGCCGCTGGCCGTGCCGCTCTGCAATTGAATGCCCGAATTATGGGCGACCAACTGGTCGGGCAGATCCACTTTCGACAATCTGACGTCGCGCTGAAGGCAGAGTCGATCGATGGTGTCGGCGGTGCAGCAAACCTGGTCGGTTCGCTGAATCAACAATTGGGCATGATCGATTCGTTCTCGCTGGGAATCGACCTGGGTGGCACGCTCGATCAGCC
>CAZPOL010000060.1:0-32663 GCA_964588195.1 uncultured Pirellulaceae bacterium
ACCCAAACCCAATGGTCGCTGTGCGAAATGGAACCAACAAATCCGTCTGGCCAGCGCGGCGAACGATCCTGGTTGATACCAACGACAGTCTGTTCGCCTTGTAAAGAAAGCAGCTCAGCAGCGAGATCTCGCCCTGCCTGAAATTCTCTTTGGCGTTTGGCCCTTGGGTCTATTGTCGAATCAGAAAATGGACAAAGAATGGACGAGGCGTGAGGTTGAAGACTTTGCAGCCATTCGGCTGGTTCATTTGAATTAAACAGATGCGCAGGAGCGAACGAATGCAATTTGCTTTTGTGTTTCTGCCGAGTCAAATTCATTTAGCCACATGATTTTAAGAGACACTATCTCTCTAACATGCGGTCTGGTTGAGTAGTCTGCGCTACCAAATTGGCCAGATCGCGATTTCACACAGCCGCAAACCCGGATCATTCGTTGTAATCGTTCGTTCAAGAAACAAGACGCCACGGTCGCCGCAATCGAATTTTCTCAGGCAAAGCCCAGGGTGCGTAGCGGGATGATTCGTCATTGGTCGCGATGATGAAAAAGAGAACTGAATGGCATCCGTGCCATGTCAGTTCCTCGACTTTCGCCGATCATCGAATATTGACAAGTGGCGGACTCCATTGCTGCACTCCTTGCCGCACCGCAATCCACTTCAACATCAATGATTCTTCGACTTTTTTGGGCCCATTTTCGATTCTGCGAAGAGAGTCAGAGTTTTCGCAATGTAACGTCACTGACGGATAACGTTGACGAGTCGAAGTTGCGATTGAGCAAATCGCAAGGACCACGAAATAGAGAACCCAATTGCCGCCCAAAACGTGACACAACTCTTAAAAGAAAATGCCTTTCTTGAGATTTCTACCGGTTACTCAAAACAAGCACGACACGCGAACAGGAGCGTTTTCCTACCAATCCCATTCACGTGCTTGCGCACCGTGCTTGTGAGAACGCTTTTCTTTATGTCCCATCTCTGAATAGAACAAAAAAGCGCTCCTACTAGTCAGAACCCGATTGGGTGGCATTTAGTGACGCCAAATTTGTGAAAATTTCCAGGTTCCAGCATCGTGGGACTGGATTCGTTATTCCTGTTGGTCATTCCAAACGGAAATTCTTCCGTCCAGGCCTTGGGTGGCGATACGGCTTCCGTTTGGGCTGAAAACCACTTCGATTGAAGTGCCGGGAGACGCTCTCCGCAGATCGGATCGACCATCCAGAGTCAACAAAGTGTGACCGGATTCGGTGGCCAGCAAGCGTACGATGCTGTTTTGGCCTGCAACAGCCAACCGCTTTCCGTCGGGGCCAAAGCTTACGGAACAGGGATTCAATGCAAGGCTGGTTTCATATTTCATGGTTCGTGTTGGAATGTCAAAGACACGGACCGATTGACCTTCGAGGTAGGCGATTGCCATACGAGTGCCGGTCGAATCAACATCGACAACTGACGGGTTGAAGGTGCCAGGTTCAGGTGAGGCAGCCAGTTGCTGAGGCTTGCCATCACCATCGATCGGCAAGAGCGCCACGGCCCCCGATGTCTCCGCCAAGACGAGCGATTGATCATTGCGAGCGAACTTCATGCAATAAACGCCTTGGTCATGCGACAACCGCCGAATCGGAACGTCGGATGATACTCCAACAGAGGCGGCGGCTATGTACGGCCCTTCGTTCGCGGTGGCTGCGGCAATGGCGAGCAACTGATTGTTCTGGCTGAATGCGACTGCCGTCACGAAGTGTCCGTCGCCTAACTCAAACGTTTGCAGAACTTCATTTGTATCGGTTGACCAAACACTGATACGTCCTGAACTAGAGGGTCGAATCATGTCTCGATTGGACTCCGGCCGCGAATCTTCTCTTGCAGGAGCTGCCAACAGGCTACCGTCCGGACTGTAACCGATGTCCTGTCGAGGCCAATAGATATAGTTGGTTGTCTCGAGTTGAAATTGCTGCAAGTCAGATCCGTCGACTTTGGCCGAACCGCACAACTCAACATTGTGAAAACTTGACGAGGCAAAGTGAATCCGATCGCCCGCCGTATTGAACGATAGCGATTCCACGGCCGTTCCAAGTACTTTGGGAAGGTCGATCGTTACTTTATTGGCGTTGGTTTTTTCGAGGTCCCAGATTTTGATGGTGCCGCTTAGGCTGGCGGTAATCAATCGATTGCCTTTGCGGTTAAAGACACCGGCGTAAACAGGGTTTTGATGGCCAATCAATCGTTTGAGTTCCGTGCTGTTGTCATCGGCCGTTTGAATAACGATCTCCCCTCCGATTTCTGATCGAAAAAGCGACTTGCCATCAGGCGCAAGCGATGTCCAGTAAGACTTTGGAACGGTGAACTTTTCCAGCTTTTCAAGTTTCTCGTCGCGTAGCTCGCAGCACGTCTTAGCCTCGGTAGAAACATGAAGGATTGGTCCATCGTTTTTCGACAGGCTGAATTCGGAGGGTGGAAATGTTTCAATGCTGTTCGACAACGGCTCACCAGTTTCAAAGGCATGCCGACGCATACTATTCTGACCGAATACGGCCATGGTATCGCCCAGAACATGGATGCGCTCGCCATCGATGCGCCACTCTGGTTCCAGCGTCTTCGAATCGAAAGCAATCACTGGCGCAGAAGTCACCAGCAATTTTCCGGACGGGTCAAATTGAATCTGTGGCAGCGTTTGCTTTAACGCAAAATCATTAAGCATCCGGGTTGGAAAATCATCGGTCAACTTTCTTGATTTAATTTCTTGTCCTGATTCGACATCCCACAATCGCACCCATCCGTTGTGCCCGAATTCCTTGTTCTGAATACTGATTGTCGCCAATCTGGAACCGTCGGGACTGAAGCAGGCATCACCAAAGATTTCATCACTATCGGCAAAAGTTCTGATGAGCTTCCCTGACTGGGCGTCCCTTAGTTTGATCGCGCTGCCGACCAGTTTGTCGTTGGCTATATGTGAGCCAACAATGACAAAGTACTTTTCATCTGGGCTCAACCTTAGCTTGCTGGTCGAAAGAGGATCATCCTCAATGGATACGATCGATTGATCCAGCAGCCCGATCAGGTATTGCCATTCCCAGCCACGTCGATCGGCAACTACTTTTCCGGCAGCCTTTGCTGCTTCCAGTTCGTATTCGTACCGGTTGATGCGTTGATCGGCCGTCCGATAGTCACCCTTTTCAATGGCTGCCTGGGCTGCGTTGACCAACAAGGCATACTCTGCGTCAGCGCGAGCTTCGGCGGCACCGGTTGCACGGGCACGTTCACGGTCGGCCATCATCGCTGTTTGTTTTTCTCGCAATTCTGATTCAGCGAGCTCTTTGCTCGCGCGAATACGATCCAGCTCGCGGCCTTGCAATGTCAGCCAAAAAGCCGGAACACCGAGAAACAGAATCATTGCAAACAGAGCAGACACGGCAGCAACACCCGGATTGCGCCGCAGCCATTTTAGAGCTCGTTCAAGCGGCGTTACCACACGGGCGTGAATCGGTTTGCCGGCCAGGAAACGCTTTAGATCATCTCCAAATTCCCTTGCCGACGCGTAACGATCGGAAGGATCCGCCGCCATCGCCATCATCGTGATGGTCTCGAGATCTTTGGGAATTGATTTGTCGATTTGCCGCGGTGGGCAAACGTCGAATGCCTGGATGCGCGTCACCAACCGGGAATGATCCTTGTCGGCGAACGCCGGTCGTAGCGTTAGCATTTCGTAAAGCGTCAGGCCAAGGCCATAAACGTCACTACGCTCGTCGCGAATCCCGTCAAACGCCTCGGGAGCAAGATATCGAATCGACCCCACGACGTTTCCGGTCGCCGTCAACTGACTGTCTGAATTTGCCAATTGAGCAAGCCCGAAATCTGTCAGTCGAACATTTCCTGATTTGTCCAACAGCAAGTTCGCAGGCTTGATATCCCGATGCAAGACGCCTTGCCGGTGTGCGTAATCCAGTGCGGTGGTGGCTTGCGCGATCGCCTGCGCAGAACGCCTTGCCTCCAGTAAACCTGAAGTCACGGTGTTCTGCTGATCTTTTTGTTCGGCAGCACGCTGGCGAATCAAGCGATGAAAATTGTCACCGTCCACATACTGCATGGAGTAGTACAGCAGGCCTTCGCTTTCACCGCTGTGGTAGACCGAAACAATGTGTTCATGTTCCAGCAAACTGGCCGCTTTGACTTCCAACGCGAATCGTTGACGTTGTTCCACGGCGCGGACTGGCGTAAGCACGAAGGTCTTTAACGCGACGCGTCGGTCAAGCTCTGGCTGGATCGCTTCAAAGACTACCGACGAACCACCTCGCCCAAGTTCACGAATGATATCGTAGTCGCCAATTCGTTTGGGCAACGAGTCTTTATCGACAGGATGCGTGTCACGACGAAATTCCTGCTCCGTTTGTTTCCAAAGATCAAAGGCCGCTTCGACTTCGCTGGCGTACTCAGGAAATGAGTCTATGAATACAGATGGATCCAATTCCATTTGGCGACACGAACGCAATTCGCAATCGGTTGCCACAAGTTCGCGAAACAGGCGAGGACGGAGTTTATCGGATGCGAACCCGGCCAGAGTCGCTTCTATCTGATGCAAAGCTAATTCCGGCGACCAGTCCGTTTCGAAATCGAGACAAGCTGTATCGATCTGCATGACCAGGTGATCGAAACCACTGGAAGAATCTTCAATTACGCTGACACTGCTCACGATACCTGAAGATCCCGTGACCAAACCGTACGAATAAATTCCAGCCGTCTTTGCACCGTTCGCCGAGTGCACTGCAAGGCGTTGGCGATTTCGTTGTTCGTGTACCCTTCCACTTTCAGTAACGCCACTTTGCGGAATTCGTCATTGCCAAGCACATCCAGCAGCCGTTCGCATTCTTCTTTCAAAAGCGTGCTTTGCTCAGCCGTCAAAGTGTTTGCTTCCGAATTCAGCAATGTGTCGAATTCTTTCTGTTGCATCTTTCCGCCGCGACGTTGGGCTGTTTGATGCCGGATGCGTTTGCGAAATTTATTGAGGGCGATCGTCACCAGTAGCTTCCAAATCTCATCGCGATCGGCAAGGTCCTGGTACCGTCCGTCCTGAATCGAACTGCAAAGTGCATAGAAAGCACTTTGGGCCAAATCTTCTTCATCATAGCAAGCCTTTGAAATTGACTGCATCTGACGCTTGCCAAGGTTGATCAGTCTGGGCTCGAGATACTCCCACAAGCTGTCTGCGGCTGCAGAGTTTCCTTCACGCAGATCGTTTGCCCAACGTGTGACCGCGATTTCTGTTTCATCGGCTGCCATTTCAATTGGTTTAGCCATACTGATCGACACCCCCAAAGTGCTTTAGTTTGCCAACAGAGATTCGATCAGGATTTGACGCTAAAATCAAGTATCCGCTGGCAAGAATGGCATCGACGGGCGTGTTACCGGCGAAGGGAATTATTGCCCAAGTGAGATCTGTTGTGTGAGATTGGCCAGAATCGTTTACGGGTACTTTGTGCGCTACAAGCAGCAAGGATTTCTCATTGAAAAAGAGAAATTGTCGGGTACGCCAGGTTTCGCACTTCTCCCTTTTTGTCGCGTATGTTCGTCAAGGCCGCAAAGGGAACGGAACTACTATTGACATCGAATCGACAGCGACCATACTTGCAGATAGGTCGGGCTGCTGGAGGTCTCCTTGTACTTTCTCATTATATGCGCCTTCACAAGCTAAAATTCTGGCTTCTTCTAATCTACCTGGTTCTCTTGCTGAACCTGGGCCCGTCGCTCCATCGCGCTGACGTTTTGGGATTTCATCAACAAGGTGATTCTCAAGTTGCGTGTAATTGTGGAGCGCAGCACGCCTTGGCGACAAAAGAAGCTGGTAAAGATGGCGTCGTGTCTTCTGAGCACAGCTGTGCCTTCTGCGAATTCTTCGACAGATACAATGTTGTCTTGTCGACTTTCGTTCTTCGGGAAATTGACGAGCCGATTCAAAATTTGGTGGTCGAAATTCGCCAGTTCGAATTTTCGAGTCTCATCGCATCGGTGGCCCGCGGCCCACCCTCTGTCTTGTGATGTAGCTGTTGTTTTTGGTTTGAGCTTGTGCGCTTGTCGAGCAGACAAAGTCCTGCACTGAGCCTCACTGAAAAGCGACAGCGAGTTCTTGTGTTCTGTCGCTTGTTCGCCTGCAACGTTAGTCGAGCTGGCTCATTCCAAATGCCTTCGTAGGTAGATCGCAAACTCGATTGTGATTTTCCAAAATTCGTTGGCCTGCCAGATGCTTACCGACCATCGTGTCGAATTCTTCAGGCAGCATGGTTTGAAAACAGAACGGAATCTCATCCCTGTCATCAGACCGCTGAAACGTCATGAGTCGATTCAATTTACGTCAGTTCACTACACGAACCATTCGATTTCTAAACCAGGACTTTTGTCCGAGCGTGGACCAGTACGTCAACTGGCTCAAGCAACCGATCGGATGGATCGCGACCGGGATATTCTTTTCCGTCCTGGTTGGAATATTCCTGGGCTCGAAGGGCTTTGTGCTGGCCTGCGCCTTTCTGATGATCTTGCTAATTGGGTTGGCATGGCCATGGCTTTCCATGAAAGGCGTTCATTGCGAATTGATTTTGCCAGAAAACCAAATATGGGAAGGCGAAGAGGCGACCATTTCGTTTCGCGTTCGTAATTTTTGGCCACTACCAGTGTTTGGAATGATGATCCAGGGCGACTTTCTGCAAGACTTGCAGGAGGGGGAGGAACCAATCGCATTTTCATTGAAGTGTGTACCCGCGTGGTCAGAAACCCAATTCCGGATTCCAACGACACCGCAGCGTCGAGGAATGCTGCCGTGTGGAGAGGTGACAATTTCCAACGGATTTCCATTTGGCTTGATTGATATTTCACGGCCCGTTCCCGTTCCCGCACCTGCGATGGTATGGCCAGCCTGTCAGTCTCTACAGGGGCATCCACAAGCCAGTGAACATCAATTCAATGTTCTGGGCTCCTTATGCGATCGGTCAGGGAATGATGGAGAAACGATCGGGGTTCGCGTCTATCGCAACGGCGATCAGTTGCGAAATATTCATTGGGCTCAAACAGTTCGTTCTCACCGATTGATGGTCCGCGAGCGGCAAACGGTGTCATCAACGATGGCGACGGTTGTCATGGACCTATCGCCAAATCATCACGCCGGTCTGGGTGTGTACAACAGTTTCGAATGGGCTATCCGAATTTCAGCTTCGGTTTGCTTTCAATTGCACCAATCCCGTTCGCCTGTTCGAGTCATTTGTGACGGCCTGCCCTGGATTCCGCAAACAATGGCGGATAACGGACGAGGAATTCGCTCGGTCATGGATTTTCTGGCCGGACTTCCCACACTTGGTCAGTCTCTGGAAGCTGCGGAAACCGAATCTGGTTCGTCACATAATCTTTCTCGCATACCTGGCGGCCGGGTTTTTTACGTAGGCACCTGCCGTTCGCCACGGATTGAAAGCGGGAGCAAGGGCGTCAATCCGATTGTGATTGATTTGACGAGATTTCTTTCCGAAGCAGAAAGATCACCTGAACATCCAGTTGCCCCAACACAACCCGCCGCTTCGACCGTCCCGTCAGCAATTCATATCACGACACCGGATGCCGCAGCCATTCAACTAGGCGTTGGCTGGAAGAGGAGTTTCAACGATGTCTCGTGCTGATACTCTGATTGCCAGGTCTTCAACGAACTCCATTTCGTTCTATCCAAATCCGGGAGTCTTGCTGCCTGCGCTGTTGGCAATGCTTGTGACACAGATCTTTCGTTTTGACCAACACCGCTGGATTCCAGCGATCTGGATCGAATCAATCTGTTTTCTGCTAGTTCCCGTTTTGTTGTTTTTCTTTTTTCGGCAACGCCTGGCCAATGAGCTCAAGTCCAGGTCCACGCTTTATCTGTTTCAATCTGGTGCAATGCTGTTTGGTGTACTGGCAATTACCTGGCAATTTGCCAGTCGCTCGCTCGGCCTTGGCGATTCCAACGAAGTTTTGGCTCTGTTGGCTCTGCAAAATGTCAGTTGGTACCTGGCTGTGTTTTCAAAAATTCGGGGCTTCGAAAAAGCTTGTATGACCATGTGCGGGGCGGTGGTGTTTTTCATTTGCTGCATGACCGATCAAATACAAATCCTGATTGTCTGTGGAATTTTCGCGCTGCTTTGTCTGTGGTGGTTGCTGGGCCTCTACTGGGATCGCCTTGATTCGCAAGCCATTGATGGAAGTGCCAGGATGTTGCCAATTCACGGCACGTCGGTTGGTATTGCGGCGCTGGCAATGGTATCTGTCATGGCTGCTGCTGCCTATTCACCATTTCAATTCAACCCACTGAAGCTAACTGGCTTCTCGCCATTTTCGGGTGGCGAGGACGGATATCAAAACGAGTTCGCAAACTCGGGAATCGGTGATGGGCATCTGTTGAAGGCCGGCAAGAACGCAAAATCAACCGGAGCGGTCGATTCCGATGAGTTCATTGAGGACGACAAGCCCTCCTTTTACGATGTGGTGACCGAAAGATATGAAGGGCCAGTTTTCAAGCGAAGACGAAACCGCTCAGTCAGCATTGATACTTTGGCCAAGCATATGCACGACGCCAAACGTGCAGAATTGTCTGGCCAATCTTTCCGAACGATGCGAGACAACGAAAGCGAAAGTGACCTGGCCTTGCAGGACAAGTTGACAGAGGCTCTGTTTTTCGTTGAGGGAACAGTGCCAGCTCGATTTGCGGTAGATACCTTTCAACAATTCGATGGGTGGGATTGGACCAAGGCGACACTGGTAGACAAGTCGCCGAGTTTTCAACCGCCGATTCAATTGCATACCTTCGGCGAAAAACCGATTTACTCACTGTCACAATACGTTCCGAACTACCTGCCCGGACGTCGACATCATCGCATCAAGATGATGCGGCTGGAAACAGATGCCTTGACCTCTCCCGCTTTTATCAGTCAATGGCACATTGCCTTGGCCAACAATCCCGATTTGTTTCGATGGAAGGATGGCCTGATTCGAATGAACGGAGGCACGATCGCCTCGGATACCGTGATCGATATTGAAAGCTTTATTCCGAATTACCACATGATGCGTGCGGATAAAGAACTGCGATTCTCCTTTGATAGTAGTGAACTGCCATTCGAATCCGAGCGAATGATCAATACCAGCGACGACCCCGAAGTCCTGGAAAACGAGTGGCTTACCAGTGCCGGATCCGTTTTTCTGCAAGTGCCCGATAACGCGACACGGCAACAACTCTCACAACGCGTCGAGAATTGGATTGACGGTGTCCAGCCGGGCTGGAATCAAGTCGAAGCAATTACAAACCGGGTGCGAAGCGAATTCAAATTGAACCCGGGCTGGGAAATCGATCAGGAAGCCGAAGATACGGTGGGTCACTTTTTCGAACAGGGAGAAGGACCAAGCTGGATGTTTGCGACGACCTGCGTCATGGCCTTGCGTACGGCTGGCTACAAGACTCGATTGGCCAGCGGCTTTCTCGTTCGCAAGGATGACTACGACCGGACATCCAAACAGTCGGTCGTGGATGGCGAAAACCTGCACATGTGGCCAGAAGTCTGCCTGGATGGTCGATTCTGGATTCCGGTTGAGCCAACGCCCGGCTATCCCGTGCCATACAGCACGCAAACTGTATGGGAGTGGTTGGTCTCGATGATCGGGATTGCGATCAACGTTGTGATTCAGAATCCGCTGACCAGCATTCTTACAGCAGCTTCTACGGTATTCGCCTTTCTGTTTCGCGCGGACCTGGTTTCGTTGTTGGCGTTGTGTTGGTGGTACGTTGTTCGATTCTGTTGGCCGCGTGGCCTGGTCCGCGCGACCCGCCAATTGATTGATACTCGCTTTTGGGCCGCCGGGCATTCACGTCCCCATTCGGAAACCATTCGCACCTGGTACACACGAGTGGAACCTCGTTTGGCAACTGGCTTTTTTGAACTTTGGAATCTGAAGAACTTCTGCAGCGGTATCGTGCGATCGTCAACGCGACCGGATTTGGTAAACCCATGTTCGGAAGTGGTTAATACACTTTCGCTGAAAAGAATTCGCCAGTTTGTTTCTCAAGCACGAAAACAAGAGAAGAAGAATGATTAACGAATCAATCAAGATCGACAGAACCGGCATCGTGGACTTGCGAGACCGATTGAATGCGACGCTTGTTGGAAAACAAGAGGTTGTCGAAATGGTGATTGCGTGCGTGCTCGCCCGTGGTCACCTGTTATTCGAAGACTTGCCGGGTTTGGGAAAAACGACTCTGGCCAAGGCGCTGGCCGCCACGATTGGAGGCCAGTTTGCTCGAGTGCAGTGCACGCCCGATCTTTTGCCAACGGACATCTCCGGCTTCAACGTGTTCAATCAAAAGTCGCATGAGTTTGAGTTTAGAAAAGGCCCGGTGTTCTCGGATCTGTTGCTGGCCGACGAGATTAACAGGGCGACTCCGCGAACACAGAGTGCTTTGTTTGAAGCAATGGCCGAAAGACAGGTCACCATCGATAACCAAACGATGAAACTGGCCGATACTTTCCTGGTCATTGCGACTCAAAACCCGGTCGATAGTCATGGAACCTTTCCATTGCCAGAGGCTCAGTTAGACCGGTTTGCCATCGCCTTGAGTATTGGCTACCCCGGCAAACAGGACGAAATGGAATTGCTGCTGCAGAAAATCGGGCAACAGGAATCCAGTCAGGCCACAGAAACGACGATTGCCCTTGAAGAATTGAGATTGATGCAACAAGCAGTGATGAGTCTCGAAGTAAACGAGTTGGTGCGAGGTTACCTTGTGGATCTGGCAACCGAAACTCGCCAACACCCGGACGTCGAATTAGGCCTTAGTCCTCGCGGGTTAATCACGTGGCAACAGATGGCACAGGCGTGGGCTTTTCTTCAAGGGCGGGGGTTCGTAATTCCCGACGATGTGCAAAAGGTCGCGAATCCAGTCTTGAGACTTAGAGTCAAAAGCAAAACACGAAAAACAGACGAAGTAATCGAAGAAATAATTGGCGCTGTTCGGGTGCCAGGGGAATAAAAAATGAATCAACAACGACAAACCGTAAATCAAAGCCGGCAACCAGGAAGCGTACTGGTTGTTTGTTTGATCCTTTTAATGGCAGGTTGTCAGGGAGATTCTACCAGTGGGCGTGAAGGGCAGGCCCCAAAATCCAATGCGGAGCTGTTCTCGTTACATCGCCCCAAGACTTTGGCGGCTGCGGTTGATCGGTTGATCGAAATGCACGAATCGATCGTCTCCGGTCAAGGCGATTTACCCGCACCGCGTGAAATTGAGTATGTCGAAGTTATTCACGGTGAAGGTGCTGCGGGACATTCGCACTATTTCCTGGCCAGCGAATTTGAACAGAACGATGGCAAGGTAGTTCACGACGATCATCACGAAGACATGAAAGAGACGATCGAACGGCGTACGTTTGAGGTCGACTTTTACCTCGAGTTAACCGACCTTGCGAACTGGTTGCCTTATGTAGGCGCCGAGTTGGATCTGGGCGAGTCCCAATGGAATACGGTTAATGCGACATCAAAGACGTTAAAAGGTATTTTCAAAGAGATCGGTAGTAATGCGGATGACGCTACCTTCCGATCAACCTGGCAAAGCAAGTCGGATAAGATTGAAAAGTCATTGCAGGCCGTCCGTAAAGTTGCTCAAACAACAAACAAGGAATAGTAATGGTCGAATATTATTCATCCGGGATGATCTTGCGATGCTCTCAGATCTTTATCGACGCCTCGATATGGATCGCGTTTGGCTGTTTTATCGCAGCAATTTTTCGATACATGATCGGTGCCGAAAAGACTCGCGGACTGTTCGGTAACCAGTCCCGCTTCGGGTTGTTGATCGGTTGGTCCATTGGCATGTTGCTACCCGTCTGCTCGCTTGGCGTGATTCCGGTTGTGCGGGAACTGCACCGCGCCGGTGTAAAACCAGGCACGATTATCGCTTTTGGATTGACTGCGCCTCTGTTCAATCCACTTTCCATTTTGTACGGGCTGTCATTGCCCGACCCTTTCGCCGTGATCATTTTCAGTGGCGCGGCGATGGTGATTGTTACCGCAGTCGGCGCGATTTGGGGGAAGTTTTTTCACGGCAACGAAGATACGGAGCCTGTTGCTGAGGAGCCGTTGCCGGCGAATGGTGTGCGGCGCTCAATGGCCGTATTGCATGGCGCCTCGACGGAACTGTCTGGCTGGTCCTTGATGTACATTGCCATCGGTATTCTGGCCTCGGCGGCTGTGGCAGTCAGCTTCGAACACGGATCGCTGCAAGGTGAGACCGAGCCTGACAAGGTGTTCGCGCCGGTCTTCATGGCTGGTTACATATCCCCAATCTATTCCACCCCGCTGTTGGCGATGAGTCAGATCGGTGGAATGTTCCAGCATGGCAATTCGATTGGCGCGGCGTTTGCGCTGCTGGTCCTTGGCGCCGGGATAAACGTCGGAGTGATCTGCTGGTTCACCAGTGCCTTTGGGTTAAAACGAGTTTGCATGTTCCTGCTCCTGTTGTTAACTCTGACCATTGGCATTGCCTACGCGGTCGAAAAGCCACTCTATCCGGAAGGTGTGCTTCCCGCCGGCCATACTCATGCATTCGACATCTATACACACCCTTATCCAAAGAGTGATTCAGGGTTGATGGAATTCGCGGTCAACGAAGCCAAGGAATACAGTCGCGACAATGCATTTGGAGGACCCCGACTGATTTTCATGATGATCGTCGTCGGAGTTTTGTTCCGGGTCATTCAGATGCGGTGGGACTTGTTTGCGTGGTATCAAAAAACCACCGAGGGAAAAAAGAACAGCAGGCTGGAGGTAGCGCTGCCGTCTTGGGTTGTTGGTGTGGTTTCATGTGTCTTTCTTGTTGTCATCAGTGTCATTGGCACTTACGTCTACTATCCAAATCCCAGGATTTTGTTGAATGACCTTTCGGCGTTGAACACGAACTGCGTGATGGCTGCCAAGACTGACGATTGGGAAGGCGTTCGCAAATGGGTTCCCTACTGTGACGACTTGTCGCGACGTCTGGAGGTCGGTTTGTTGCTCCGCGATTGGTCGGTCAGCGATTTTCAACGGGCCAAGGCCAGAGTCTATCGCGAAAAGCTGAATATTGTTCGAGACAATATCGACGCAGGGCAGATCTCCAATATCGATGCCCAGGCGATGGAGTTGCATCAGTCGTACCTGCAAATGAGCAAGGCATTTCGACCACAGGGGTTGCTCGAGTAATAGCAATCCGTCTGCGGGTTCCGGAGCGCCTTCCGGTATTCCGGCGGCGCCGACTTAAAAAATCAGTTACGGATTCCGATCAGGACCGGGTCGTGATCGCTGCTGCGAAACGGGTCAGGCTTGTAGAGCGACTTGGGATTGTATTCCTGGTTGTAGTCCAGGAATCGAGGTTCGTCGGCATTGATGTGCCACGTTGCAATCCCGGTGACGGACTCGGCCATCGACTCGGTCGCCATGGCGTGATCGAGGCTGCCGCATTGGCCAAAGTAGAGATAAGAATAGTGGCCAAAACCATTGTTGGCTTCATGCCCGTTGCGTTCGTGGGCAACTTTTTCCTGCAGGTCGACCAATCCTTTGGCTCGCATCGCATCGATCGGGTCTTCCTGGTCGTAGGCATTTAGATCGCCAATCACAAGCACGCGAGGATCGGTCTCGTCTTGTTTCAGGTGGTCGATGAATGTGCAAATGGCCAATGATTGAGCACGCCTTGCGGCGTTGTAAGCACCCTGCCCGTCTCCCTTGTTCTTGTTAGCAACATCGGCTCGGTCCGCCCCGCCTTTGGATTTGAAATGGTTGACGATCACTGTAAATGGGGCGCCGCCAGCGGTTGACTTGAATTCCTGGACGACCGGTGTGCGGGCCACCAGGAACGAATCATCGCGAATCATCGAAACAGCGCCAGTCGGTTCGACTCGATCCGCACGGTAAATGATGCCGACACGAATGGCGTCCGCGCCACCAGGAGCGGACCGAAATTCATCGGGAAGCCCGCAACCTTTGAAGACGTCTTTGCCCAGCTTTTTATTTAAGGCCGCCACAAGTCGATTCTCGGCATCAAGATTGTTTTCGATTTCCATCAAGCCGATTACATCGGCCTGCAAAGCCAGGATGGCTGCCACCAGTTTCGCTTCCTGGCGTTTCAGTTCTGAATCCGAGTCGGCGCCGCGAGCATTGTTGCCGCTTTTGTGGATGGTCGTGAAATAATTCAATACGTTGAAACTGGCAATCGTTACATCAGGTTCGCCAACACTCGGGCGTTGTGGCCGTTCAGCGGGGGACCATGTTAAAGGCTTTTCTGAAACGAGTAACAATTTGTTTCCGGCCTTCACCAACTTTCCGGATACACCTTTGACGACGGACCCGGCCCGGACGGTCTGTTGCGACTTGCCCAGTTTTGGAAACAACGTGGGAGGAAAGATATTTTGCTTCGCCGAGCCATCGTCCAGGATGATGATTCCGTCATCGTTTTGTTTTTGTGCGCTGGTGACCTGCGCGACATTACTACCTCCCTGGAACGATACATCGTTGGGATCGGAATCGTTGGGATCGATCAGGCTGGTCGGGACTCGCAGCCGACTTCGTGCGACTTTGACTTGCCCACGCCGTGCCAGATCGTAGGTGTCGACGATCACCAGGTCGCCAGCCACAGTGACTTGTTTGTCAATCAACGAATTCCAATCGACTGTGCTCAGGTCGCCATTGATGACGGTTGTCCCATCGGCCAACAGCTCGACATTCTTTTTCGGCGGGGTCGTGTCGACTGTTTTCGCTTCCTTTGATTCGTTCGATTCCTGTTCGATGGACGTGTTGGATTTTTCCGCGTTTTCATTCCCTGTGCGGGGCTTACATCCTGAATGGATCAAGAGTGCGACCGTCACGAGGGTCGACAAAGTGAGATGCGTTGTTGTTTTTGTGCAGAGCATATCGTTTCGTGTTCTCAATCATTCCCTGAGTGCAAGTACGCGTAAACGAATTCTATGCGGATAGCGGTTGAGCGGTAAGGTAGCTGAATCGATCGCCAGGCATTTGGTTGATTTATATTTGGTTGATTTGTGAAACTGCGGGTTGACCCAAATGCTGGCGGAGTAATCCCACGCAGGCTGACCTCAGTGGGCGGGATTTTTGGTTTTCAGGTCGCAAATTTAGTCTGAATGGCATGGATGGACAGGGATAGACTTGGCGATATCTTGTTGGCAGGTTTTTGTTGGCATTTGAATCCGTCTGTATTTTTCCACCCGCTTTTGTTCCACTCGATTTCATGACCATTAAATCAATCGTGACCCATCCGGGTGGCGCTCATAAAGACGACTTTCTGGCTTGCTGCTTGTTAGCACACTTACACGGCGTTCCCATTCAACGGCGTGAGCCAACGGAGGAGGATCTGGCGAATGTGGCCACCTGTGTGGTGGACGTCGGCGGAGTCCACGATGCGGAACTAAACAATTTTGATCATCATCAATTTCCGCGGGATGCACCGCCGCGCTGCGCTTTGTCATTGGTGCTGCAGGATATGGGGCTTTATGACGACGCCCTGAAATTCTGTGCCTGGTTGCGACCGGCTGAGTGGCTGGACACGTTGGGCCCAAACGAAACGGCGAAGCTGATGGGAATTCCCCGGGCAGCGTTCAGCGACCTGAATTCGCCAATCGATATGACGATGTTGAACCGGTTTGCAAGTCACGAAGAACTGGCGATCGGCGATCCGGTCTACACAGTGATGTGCATGGTGGGCGAAGACATCGTGAATTACGTGCGTTCGTTGCGAAAGCGGTTGGACTTTTTGCAGCAGCACGGCGATTGGTGGGCGATCAAAACTGAATTAGATGGCCAGGAACCGATTCATGCATTGTTTCTGCCACAGCATGACGAGATTGCCAATGATCCCTCCTTCGGACTCTATGCATTTATTGCTGAGCAAGAAAAACAGGATCTGGTTCATGCGTTGGTGTACCCGGATAGGCGAGGCAGCGGTTTTGGTCTGACTCGATACGAAGACTGTCAGCGTTTGAATTTTTCTCAGATCGAAAATCAACCCGACGTACGCTTCGCACACAAACGCGGCTTTGTGGCAAAGGTCGAGACGACGGACCCGGATCGACTGAAAGAGCTACTGGGTCTGGCGATCACGCAGCCGCCTGGTGAATGACAATTGTGCCAAGCGAATGGTATCAATACGCCAGCTGGTAATAAACGCATTCTTCAGGGCTGTCCATCAGAGGGTCTTCGTGTAGATACGTTTTCACGAATTGCATGCCCAGTTTTTTCATTACCTGAATCGATGCCCGGTTCTCGGTCAGAGCAATCGCGCTGAAAGCCCGAACTTGGTTCTGGTCTCGTATGCCCTGCATAATCGCTTGGGCGGCTTCGGTGCAGTATCCGTTTCCCCAAAATTCCAGGAAGAAACGCCAGCCAATTTCCAGATTGTCCAGCTCCGGTTGCTCATTCGGTTGATTGTTGAAGAAATTCATCGGCCTGATTAAAATCCAGCCGAGAAATTGTTGCGTTGATTTTAAGGCGACATGCCAAAGCCCCCATCCCGTATCCGGATTCCGGTAGGCGTTGAGACGAGGTAGGTAAACTTCTTCGATCGCCTGCATCGTCGTTGCCGTACCGCCATTGATATAGCGCATCACTTCCGGATCCTGATCCAGTTGAAACAGCAGCTGCACATCCTTTTCCGTAATCATTCGAAAACACAGGCGATTTGAATCAGCAATGTCCATTTGGGCTTCGCAACGAAGTACTGTTTTTGATGGCGTGGCGAGATTATGCACTCGACGGCGAAAACCGCAAAGTGCTGCAGCGTCAAAAATGCGTGCTTGATCCCCCAGTTTCGGGCAGTGATGAAAAATTCTGCAATATGTCGCTTGACTTGCACAGCGTTAATGCTAAAAATTTGGCACGCAATTAAAATGCCGATTTATTGGCATTTGGATTTATTGGCATTTGGAGTCCAGGCCAGGTGGGAGGGACTGATTTGTATTCTGGCAGTGTGGTCCCTGGAACTTGTTTTTTGGTGTTGAGCTTTGGGAGTAAAAGTGATGGCGATGTACAGCAAGGCGTGGGTTGGCGTATTGGCGATGGTTTTCGTTGTTCTGGGGAGCCTTGGTTGCGGTACCGGGTTGATCGTTGAAGAAAGTAAACCAGCAAAGATCGACCAGGATAAAGAAGCGGCACGCTTGGCTCTACAACGATGGAAGCAGCGATTCGAACAGAATCCTGATTGGTTGGAGGGGTCTGCACTGACGGCATCGATTGACACTGCAAATGAGTATCACGAATGGATGGCTGACTATCTGGACGCATTGGCATGGGAGGACTTTCCGATTGCGATCAAGTTTATGGAGGAGTTGAACGAGCGCCATGAGTTTGATGTTGCGTTTACATCAGAACCGCGGGAACGCATGATCCGTTTTGCTTTGAAAGCAGGCCAACATCAGTTGAGCGATTCGTTGACGTTGATTCGTTTCGGACAAATGGAAAATGTTTGGGCCGATGCCGCGAACGCTGCGTTGGAAAATCGGGACGAAGCTCTGTTTGATGTGGCCTTGGCAAAGCTGAATGAACAACCCAGGGAACCGATTCAGTTGTTCTCAGTCGGTCCCGATCCTGGTTTGTTTGCCGCGGCGGCCAAATTGGAGTGGTTACGTGCTGAAGAAAAACAGAGTGCCATAGAAATTGAATTGGCTATAGAAAGTCTGAACGACAATCTGGCCGCTAAGAAGGCCAGCAGTTCAGAAGTTGGGGTGTCTTTTACTGTGTTCACGGCAAGTCGCCAGTATATCGAATTGGAATCGTATAGAATCACTTCGCAAACGGAAAATCCAGACTCCATTAAACATCGTTTTCAACCGTTGGCCGAAACGGTGGCAAGATTCGACTGGCCGGAAATCGTGTTGCCTGAATTAACTTCGGCGGCTGTTCAGCCCTGGATCGATCGCCAATTGCATTGCCAACGTCTTGAGGTCGTGCTCGCATACTTGGCGCGAGCGAAGGGCTCTGACCTGTTGCGGTCGGCCATGTTGTCGGAGGTCGCCAGGCACGCGTTCGAAATCGAACCGCAGCTTTCGAGCGACTGTTTGTCACTGGCTGAGCAATTGTTGGAATCGACAAGGACCAATCAGTCGGAGGAAGAAGCTGAAGCCGACTGGGAAAGCTTGTTGCGAATGGAGGCCGAGGCCGAGCGCAGTGTGACTCTGGCGCGAATCGGTCGGGGCGAGGAGGCAGTCGAGGTCGCAAGGTCTTTGGTTCGACAATGGGAAGCGCGTGCTGAAGCCAGCGAGACAGACACCAGGTTTCAAGGAAGAGCGAATCGGGACGCCTACTATTCGGTGTTGCAGGCAATCAGTGCGACTGGTTTGCGAGCTGAAGATTTGTCTGATCGTTTGATCGATCAGATCGATGAATCGATCGGCCAGATCAGGGGATCGTTTTCCATCGAGGGCGGTGTGACGTCTGCAAAATGCCCGATTTGGGTGCGAAATCAAATTCGCTGGGTCGATATGTCGGCCATTGTTACCGTTCCAAAACAGCGAATTGCCGAACCATATATTCCAGAATTCTACAGCCATGTGGACAAGCAAGAGTGGTTGTTAGCCGCCGAGCAGTTTAAGCAAGAGTTGGCCAATCAGGAGCATTTTGGCACGACAGCCATTGGACGCCACCATAGTCTCAATGTGTTGAAAGGAATTTCGCGTCAGTCTGTCCAACAAATCGGATTGAAGGCTACTCTGGAATGGACAGCTCAAGTGACCGATGAATCTATTCGTTGGGTCATCGAATGCTCTGCCATTGTTGAAGCTCTGGAGATTGACAAAAAAAGGATACCGAAGCGAGCAGCTCCGGCATCCATTTTTCCGATCGACATGACCTGGACCGGTTGTTAGGGCCTCAATTCAGGTCGTCGTGATTTCGAGAACAGCCCACTAACGTGTGGTCTTCTTCTTCGTATCGTTCAGTGTCCAATCGTATTCCAGCCATGAAACGGATGGGTTCGTAACACCTTCCAATTGAGTTGAGTTTTCGCTGATGAATTTCAGCACGCTGCCCGATGATTTGACGAAATCATCGCCGTACCAGCTGTACAACTTTGTCAGTTGGACGCTGTTTGCCGACTTGTTGTGTGCGAACCAGGTACCATGATTGTGGACGTAGGTTGTTTGGTCAGCCAGTTGAGATTCCAGGTCTTTCCCGGTGAACACTTCTTGACGAAGAGGTGGGCAGCCGATCGCGGCACAAACCAGCGCGAAGTGAATTCGAGGCTCAGCAAAATTGGGGCGGATTAGTTCATGTTCGAGTTGATTCAGGCTGACGATTCTCCCACCAAGGTTCCATCGCACGGCGTCCCAGCGGTCGTTGGCAGCAATATCGTTGATGGAATTTAGCGGGTAATTTTCGACAATTAACTTCAACGTGAATGCGTTGTAGCTGTTGATCAAAAACGCCAGTTGCTCGTTGCTATCGAGCGCGCTGATGTCCGCTTTCTTGATGCTGTCCAGGTAGGTGTCCAGCGATGCAACGTCTGCTTTGATCGCTGTGTAGTCGACCCAGCCATCGGCATCGACGTTGGCTTCCAGGATCTTTTGAAACACTGAATGGTCGAACGCGGGACTTTCGTTTTTGTCGGAAGATTGGGCCAGCGTTGTTTGGGGCGAGGCAAAGAATGCGAGTAACACGGCGGTCAATCCGAAAACCGCCACCAGCATGAGCGATACGTTTCTGTTTTGGGCTACTTGCCGATTCGTGATTGTTGTCGTCATCGTTTTAACCATTGGGTTTGTAGAGTGCATTTTTGGTGTGAATTAAGAGAGTGAATTAAGAGAGTGCATTTCGTGTTTCATTAATCGGATGACGAACCCGGGTGCCGGTCCTTACACACCCAACATCGGATTACCCATTCCACTGCTAGCCATATGAAAAACAGGCCAAATTCATACCAGACCAATACGAAATCGAAGAAGCCAACGCTTTTGTACGAAGTGCCCCAAACCTCATCATCCTTGAAGTGGTACAGAAAGTAGAACCTCAGATAGTAGACCATTGCCATTCCGGCCAACGCTACCCAAGCTCGGTTTCTGGCAAAGGGCAAGAATGGCAATGCCCAGGTCAGGTACCACGGGTTTTGTGTTGGTGATAGCAACCAGAACCAGACGATCGTCAAGAAAGCAGTTTCACCGATGACGGCCATCCGGTCAGCATGTTTGGCTCGTCCGGCGCGGAGCGCCATCAATAAAGCGATGATCAGAAACAAGAGTGAGGTGGCTATGCGAGTGGCCAGGAAGGGTGCCTGACGCTCGTCTACTTCCGTCCGCTCAATTACCTTGGCAGTGACTTGCTTTCTGAAATCGTCTGACACAAATGAAAACCAAATTGATTTGTTACCAGGAAAGGTCTTCTCGGGTTTCAGATTCTCGACAACGATCATGAACAACAAGTCGTTCATTTCCCACGATCCCAGAAACTTGGTGATCCCCAGGCTGGGGTCATGTTGCGGTTTGGTCGTTGGGTTTCCGTTGGCAGGTTGTGCCGGTGGAATTGCCGGTGGAATCGCCGGTGGAATCGCAGGTGGTTGGGCATTTTGTTGGTTCGAAGTTTGTTGATCGGCGAGCGCATCATCTTTCGAACGTTCCGGTAGCATCGGCCATAGCAGGCCGACGGTCACCAGACCAAAAACAATCGCCGGCAGCGGTATCGCCAGCCAGCCGGCCGAGCGAGCAGTAACGAAGCAAAACAACGGCACCAGCACAATTGGAAACAGCTTGGCACCGACTCCGAGAGCCAGGAATAGAGCGGCAGCCATCAGGCCCAGGCTGAAAATATACGACTTGCGTTCTGTCGACAGCGACTTCGTTTGCCTCGATTCGATCTTCGATAAACAAGCCACCAGCACAGTGACGCCCAACGTTGTAAAAAAAACGGCGATAGAATCAAGGTGTCCGCTGTTGGCAACTTCCTTGATCAGCAACGGGCACCAGGCGTAAGCAACACTCAAGCCAATCGGCAGCCGGCATAGCGACAACAGCTTGACCACCAGAAAAAATGTGGCCAGGTCAAACACAATCAGCCAAGCCTTCATCACTCGAACACGCGTCGTCAGATCGGCGTCGGTCGGAGTGCTTAATTCGGACATCGCGAACACGGCCTGACTGGTGGCGGGGTAGACGGTAGGCAGTTTTGCGAAATGAACTCGATTCAGTACCTCAAACAACGCCGAGTCCCTGCGGCACATGTGGACCAGGCGTTTGAGTTCCTGATCTTCAAAAATCGTATCGGGCGTGGTGGCGTTGACCGCATACTTGACCTCTTCGGGCGGGTATTTGAAGGGGCTGATTTTTTGAGTAACGACGGCGCCATCCCAGATGTAGCGATAGATATCAACTTCCTGGATGGGCGTTGAATAAAAGACGATACAGCGGAAGACGATGGCAAAAAAAGCTATCTCCAAGAACAACTGCCAGGTCTGTTGCGTTCTACGCCCGATCCAGATCGAGGCGGCGTATAAAAAGAAGGCTGCGGTAAACAGGCCCAGCACAAACGGGATCGGGCGTTCTGTCAGGTCGTTGTCGTATTCGAAAGAGTGGCTGAGCGAAGTGATCCAGTAGTAGATGGCACTGGAGCAAATACCAAAAACGGTCAGGGTCGGAAACATCCAGCGAGCAGGCTCTGACGCCGCGAGGTTGTCGTCATCGAAGACGTTCGATTTTTTATCGTCGGTTTTCATTGCGTTCTAACTGCTCGATTCAGGCAGTCAATTAATGTAATTGCGAATTCTGGCAACGTTCCGTAGTCCAGGGTTGTTCCGATCAGGATTGCAGAGGAAATGTTGGGAGAACCAACGGAACGCTCGGCCAGTTGGTTTTCGATGGTTGAGTCAGATTGGACTCACGCTAAATCCACAAGTCCCGGGTTAGATTCTTCGCTTCCGCTATCAGAGCTACTGGAACTGGAGGCCGGTGTTGAGGCTTGTTTTCTGCTGAGGCCGTATCGGGCGATAGTAAAGAGGATTTTCGAACCTGCTTTGACGGTTCCCGAAATGGTGCCACTGATTTTGCTGGTGCCAATTCGTTTGCGGTAGGAGGCTGGAACTTCCTTGATTCGCAATTTGGCGCGAGCGGCTTTGATTTGCATTTCGATTGTCCAGCCATAATTCGTATCGCACATGTTTAGCGAACGAAGCGATTGGTACCGAATGGCGCGAAACGGTCCTAAATCGGTGTAGCGGATTCGAAAGAACCAACGCATCAGAAAGCAAGCCAGTTTGTTTCCGTAAATGCTCTGCGGCGGCATCGCGCCGGCCTCCCGATTTCCGAGCAAGCGAGAGCCCAAAATAAAATCATGCGTGTCGTCAAAAATCGGGGCGACTAACCGAGGCAACTCTTCCGGATGATCGCTGTAGTCAGCATCGATGAAGACAACGACCGAGGGGGCCGGTTCACCTTCTTCAATTGCCGTTTCGATCGCCGCCATGCCTCGCAGGCAAGCAGATCCATAACCCTTGACCTGCTCCTGTACCACAATCGCCCCCATTTCAGCGGCGACTTCGGGGGTGCGGTCCGTACAACCGTTGTCGACCACGTAGACGTGCCTGACGTTTGGTAGATCTCGCAGGACCAAAGGCAGCGAAGCTTCTTCGTTCAACGCTGGAATGATGACGTCTACGGCATCGAAATTTGAATTGGTGGTCATATCGGTTCCAAAAAATAAAAGACCGCTCAGCCACTGCCAGCAACTGAACGGTCATATTCTACTAGATTTACACGATTGTGTGTTAGACACATCGCCGGGAGTTAGTATCCTCCGCAACTGGAATAACTTCGACGATAGCGAAAGCTGTTTGACGGAGCAATAAAGCCTCGTCCGAACGACGGTCGCGCAACGTATCCGTAGCTTCTGACCGGGCCCGAAGAGTATTGAGGGCAGGACTGGTACGAAGAAATGCTGCCAGTGCTGAAACTTGGGCTGCTGCTAAAACCCTGGCTGCTGAAACTTGGGCTACTGAAGCTTGGGCTGCTGAAGCTCGGGCTGCTGAACTGTTGTGGAGCCTGAAAGACCTGTTGTGGTGCTGACTGGAAACTCCTTTGTGGAGCAATCGAAGGAGCTGACTGGAAACTTCGCTGGGGCGCGAACGATGGAGCAGAGTTACGCGATCCGGATTGAGCGAAGGTTTCACCGGTAAGCATAAACGTTGCCAGGCAAGAAACGATTGCGGTCGCAAAAAAACGGCTTGAGAGGGATTTCATGGGGGTCTCACTTTGGTATGGGAAAAGAAACGTGGTTAAAGTGTTTTGATTGGTTGGCTTAATTGGTTCGTTGGCAGCCTAACGGGTCAACAACTCAGTGATTCGTTTGGAACTGGTCAGCCCCGTTAGCCGCTCATTCACTGCTCCGTTTTTGACCATGAACAGAGTCGGCAGGCTGGTGACTCGAAATTGACGTGCTAATTCCGGATGTTTATCAACATCGATTTTAATGATACGGGCTTTGTGAGTGGCAGCCGTCTTGGTCAGGCTGGTCAGGACTTCGCCCTGTTTCTTGCATGGTCGACACCACTCGGCGTGAAAATCCAACAAGACGTTGCCTTCCGCCCCGTCAATCAAATCGATTAAACGGTCGTCGGTCTTCAGGTCAATGATTTGGGAACGTTCGTCTGACTTGGTGTCGACTTGTTCAGCGGAGTCTGAATTTCTGTCGGATGTTAATTGAGCGGCCAGCTCCTGAATCGGGTCGTTGACTACACATCCCAGCAGAAGAAAGATGGCAGGCAGACTCAGGAATAATTTTGACTTGATATCCATTAGATGGACTCCGGATTCACTTTGGAGAAATGGACGTTTTCTTTTTTCTGATCGTGCAACAGGCGAATCAGAAGGCTCGTTTCGAAATTGGAGACGGTGCAGCTGGCCTCCGCTTACAAACAACGCTGAACAAAGGTGATTTTTGATGGTTCTCAGCTGGTTTTTCAGCTGGTTTGTGAGTTCGATAACTGACCCGGTTTGTCTAACAGCTACATCTCACCACTCTTGACTGGTCGGGGGCTGCTGCGTCGAGGAAGAATCAGGCGAGATTTGACTCAGCGGATCGCCGCTCAAGCGAACTGTAGAGCAGACGGAGTTTTGGCGTGGATCAGGTCGCCGCGAGAATCGGTCGCCCCAAATCGGCCAGCCCAAATTGGCGGCCCAAGAAAAGAAAAAACGGTGAGATGCTATTTGTGCACTCACCGTTGATTTGGAGTTTGATTGCCTTGTGGAAGCTTGGATCCGTCGCCGTTTACTTGCGGCCGCTACCCCTTCGCACACGACTGCCTGCATTGGAGTGCCGGGTCTGCGTTTGAGCCTGAGTTTGAGTCTGTTTTTGCTCGTTCAAACTCCAGTCGTATTTCAAGTACGAGACACGTGGAGAATTGTTGAGTGCCGCATCGTATGCTTCACGCGTCGGCAGGTAAGGTGCGATCGTTGCCAGTTGTGCTTGCTGATTGGCACCAAAGTCATCCGCAAACCATTCCATGATAGAAGACATCTGGAATTTGTTTCGAGATGCATCGTACTTGAAATTCCCAGGGTTAGCGAAGAAGTTTTTTGTGTTCAAAACCAGTTGATCATTCAACTGCGTTGCCGTGTACGCTTGATTCAAGAGACGCGGGCAACTGTAGGACGCACACACGATTGCAAAGTGAATGCGTGGGTCGTTCATCTTTCGCAAGACTTTGTGTTCGATGCTGTCCAGCGAAATCTGGGTGTCGGCGATGGCCAATTGCAAGTGGTGCCATACGTTGTAGCCGCCCAGTTTCGAAGTGTGTTTTCGAATGGAGTCGGTCGGGTACTCGCGAAGAATTCCCTTAATCGTCACGGCATTGTAGGCGTTGATCCAAAATGCCATCTGCCCTTCTCTGCTGGCTGGTTCAGTGTTGCTGGCGGCCGACAAATGGTTGATGTACGCATCCAGTGACTGTTGGTCCTGTTGCGATGCATGCCACGCTGAATAATTGACTTGCCCATCGGCATCGACATATTTTTGCAGCAGAGTATTCCATGACGTGTGGTTGATCTGGTCCATCGACACTCGCTCCGACGCCGCGACGCGTTGGCCGATCACGACACTTTGAGCACTCGCGGTTGATTGAATTCCGTTTGGCAACAGTCCGATCTGAAAGACGATCGCCAGAATCATCGTCGAGGTAATTGTTTTGAGAGTATTCATATTTTGGAGAGCCTGTTTTAGCTTTGAATTTGACTTTGAGTTTGACTTTGGGGTGGGGAGATTAGTGATTTTCTCGACCGGAATCTACACGTGCTTTTTCACACGTTTTTGGTGAAGCCAGTCTGATAGAAAAGTCGTTTTCAAAACCGTTTTCCTTACAATGCAGGCACTTCAAACCAGTCGACACTATCAAAGGTTGATAGCAGCTTCCGGGTTGTAGGGATTGCAACCACGATCGATTCGGGAGATTCGGAATGGTCGTTTGGTGATGGCGATTGTGGACCAAGGTACCGATGGTGCTTGTTATTGAAGCTGTTTGGTATCGATCGTGGTGTGATTCGATTTGGTTATTGCGTTTGCTTTTTTTACCAGCCAAAATGCTTGTCTTACACGGTGGCTTGCACAGTACTTTTTGTTGCAACACCTGAGCGCAGAAAATGAAGCTCGTCTTTATCATCTAACGACTAAAAAAGGTAAACGAATGAAGAACGCCATCATGAAGCCAAACCGACGAGCATTCCTGCAAGCTGGCGGTTCTTGCAGTGCCTATCTATTGGCACTGATGGCGAGTTCACCCGTCGCGATGCGAAATGTTTTTCAGGAGACGCAAGAGAACGAAAAGCTGTTCGAGCAAAAATGGGGCTGGATCGAAAAGTTGGCCGACAACGTTTGGTCGCACATCGCGACGCCGTTCGAACAAAGGGATTACACGACCGTTTCCAACGGTGGGATTATTGCCGGTTCGGAACGCGTGCTGGCGATCGAATCATTCCAGAAACCAGAAGGCGCCAAATGGTTGGCTGAACGTTGCAAGGAGCTGACAGGTCGCTGGCCTACGGATATTGTGGTGACACACTTTCATGGCGACCATAGCTCAGGAAGCCTCGGCTACAAGACCGACGAACACAATCCAACGATGTGGTTGACGGAAAAGACAGAGGAGTTGATCAGTCAGAATCAACGTACGCGAGTATCGACGTTGCTGGAAAACCGCGAAACGCTTTCCGCGACGGAAACGACCGAGATGGACCTGGGAGGCCGAACGGTCAAGCTGACTCCCGTGGGTGGTCATACTCCCAGCGATGTCTTTATCGAAGTCGTTGACCCGAACATCGTTTTCTGTGGCGACCTTTTCTGGAATCGCCTGGTTCCCAATTTTCGTGATGCGACTCCGACTCAATTGGCCGCAAGTGTGGCAGGTTTGGAACGAGAAGCCGAAACGCTGTACGTGCCCGGGCACGGGACGATGTCGACAAACGAAGACGTCAAACTGTTCAAGGACTTTTTGAGCGTGATGGAAGAGGCCGCTAAAAAGGCTCACCAGGCTGGCACGGCTGCGGATGCTGCCGCCCGCGAATTCAAACTGGATGGCGAATACAAGGATTGGTATGTCTTCGCTGATTCCGTGATCCCCGGAATCTTCACCGCTTGGTATCGCGAACTGAACGAGTAAGCGCGGGCGGCGTTCTCTAATCGCTCTCGTTCACGAAAAGTGAAACGAAGTCGAATGCATCGACGTCGAACAAGCCCTTGTCACCAAGTTTCAATGACGGAATGACCAACAGGGCCATGAACGAGAGCGTCATGAACGGCGCGCGAAGAGTGCATCCCAATTGCTGTTTGACCCGGCTGTCCAGTGCCGTGTAGATCGATGCGACTTCCTGGCATGTTCCGGTCGACATCAGCCCAGCGACCGGCAACGGCAATACGTCCACATCGCCGCCGGCCGCAACGGTCAATCCTCCCTGATGCTCGATCACCGCATTGATTGCAGCAGTCAAATCGTCATCGTTGGTTCCGACCGCAACGATATTGTGCGAGTCATGAGCGACCGACGACGCCAGGGCTCCCTGCTGCAATTGGAATCCATTGATAAAAGCGATGGCGGGTTCGGCGGTTTGATAGCGATTCAAGACGACGATTTTCAGAATGTCAGCGTCTGTGTCACTGACGACCCTTCCATCACGCACGGGTGCTGCACAAATTAATTGCTTGGTAATCAGTTGGCCGTCGATTGCCTGAATGACACGAATGTTTGGGGATTCTGCCGGCACGCTTAACTGCTCTGCCAGGATTTCAGTAGCGACGAATTGATTGATCGACTCGGTCGTCGGTTCAGGCATCAGACAGCGGTCGCCTTCGGATACCTTTTGTCCGTCGATCCAGGTCGCACGCACTCTAAAATCCCGCAGGTCATCGACCACGATAAAGTCGGCTGAGTCGCCCGGTTGCAAAAAGCCAACCGGCAATCCGTAATGTCGGATCGGGTTTAAGCAAGCGACCTTCAGCACGTTCATCAGTTCACGCCCGGACGCGATCGCTCGCGCGGCCAGTTGGTTGATGTGGCCCAGCAACAATTCGTCCGGGTGTTTGTCATCGCTGCACAACATGCAATGTTCGGGATGAGAGTCGATTAGTTGCTGCAGCGATTCAAAGTTTCGGGCCGCCGAGCCCTCGCGAATCGCGATCTTGCATCCTGCCTGGATCTTGTCCAATGCTTCGTCGATGGAAACACATTCGTGATCGGTGGTGATTCCCGCCGCAATATATTTCGCAGCCGCCTTGCCTCGCAGGCCGGGTGCGTGACCATCCACCGGTTTACCCGCACGCTTTGCCGCGGCAATCTTTTGCAGAATGGATTCGTCATCGTTCAAGACGCCCGGGAAATTCATCATCTCACTGAGATAGCCAATCCTTGAGTCTTGCAGCAGAATATCAACGTCCTGAACGTCGAGCATCGCGCCAGCCGTTTCAAAACTCGTTGCCGGGACGCAGGCCGGAGCACCAAAGCAGAATTTGAATGGCGACTGGGCCGAGTTTCTTAACATCAGTTCAACGCCATCGACACCGCATACGTTGGCGATTTCGTGAGGGTCAGAAACGGTGGCAACCGTGCCGTGAATGACAGCCGCCCGGGCAAATTGACTGGGCAACAACATCGAACTCTCCACGTGAATGTGTGAATCGATGAAGCCCGGCATCAAGAACCCATCCGCTGATTCCGCCGGTGCGATCTCATGGATGATTCCGTCTTTTACATGGACGGTCGCCGGAGAGATCGTTCCTGCGACGACATCAACGAGTTGATGCGTTATTGAAAATTCCGTTTTCACCTGGATTGATTCGCCAAAAATGGGTTTGGATACGACTAACGTTTAACACGAGCCGATTGACCGGCGACCAACGATTCTACTTCCGCCAGGCTGGCCATCGTTGTGTCACCGGGAGTTGTCATGGCAAGTGCACCATGTGCCGCACCATAGTCGACTGATTTCTGTGCGTCGAATCCGGATAGCAGCCCGTAAATCAGACCCGATGCGAAACTGTCTCCACCGCCGACACGATCGAGGATTTCCAGGTTGTCACGTTGTTGTGATTGAAAGACTTCGCCCTTGGACCAGCAGAGAGCGGACCAGTCGTTCACGGTCGCGGTCTTCACCGTTCGCAAGGTTGTGGCGATGATCTTGAAATTTGGAAACTGTTTCGTGGCCTCGTCAATCATCGACTTGTAAGCGTCGACGGGCAAGCGGTCCAGGTTGTGATTCGTGCCGGCGACTTCCAATCCGAGGCAGGCAGTGAAGTCTTCTTCATTGCCAATCATTACGTCAACCAGTGTGGCGAGATTTCGATTGACGGTTTGGCAAGCCGCTTTGCCGCCATGTTCATTCCACAGCGAGCCGCGAAAATTCAAATCGTACGAGCAGACGGTTCCGTGTTGGCGTGCCGCCTTGAACGCTTCTTCGATAACCTTGGGAGTCGTGTCGGATAGCGCGGCGAAAATTCCACCGGTGTGAAACCAACGAACGCCCAATGTTCCAAACAAATGGTGCCAGTCGATGTCGCCTGGTTTCAATTGTGAAGCGGCAGTGTGGCCGCGGTCGGAAGTACCAAGTGCAGCCCGGACGCCAAAGCCTCGCTCAGTAAAGTTCAGTCCGTTTCGGCTGGCCCGCCCGACGCCGTCGTAGTCGACCCAGTGAATGTGCTGGGCGTTGACGCCACCGGCAAGGATTAAATTCTCCAGTAACGACCCGACTTCGTTTCTTGCCAACGCCGTGACGACAGCGGCTCGTTGCCCGAAGCAACGACTGAGGCCTCGCGCCACGTTGTACTCGCCGCCACCCTCCCAAGCCTGAAATGACCGCGCGGTTCGAACTCGACCCTCGCCGGGATCCAGACGCAACATGACCTCTCCCAGTGAAAGAATGTCAAAGCGGCAATCGCTGGCTGGTTTCAAACTGATCACGTCGTGGGTTCCTGGTTGCGGGGCATATTTCTGATGATTTGAACCATGTTGGCTGTCGACTTGGCGATCTGGGCGACGTCAATTTTCTGGCTGAGCGAATTGGTGATCATCCAACTGCCTCCCACCGCGATGACGTTGGGCAAGTTCAGGTATTTCCGTGCATTGGAGGCATTAATTCCACCCGTCGGTATAAACCAAACCTGACGAAACGGTCCGGCCAGCGCTTTCAACGTGGGAACTCCACCCAGAACTTCCGCCGGGAAGAACTTGACGGTCGACAAGCCGTAGTTGAGCGCCGTTTGTATTTCAGTCGGCGTTGCGACACCCGGAAAGCAGGGAATATTTCGTTCCAGACACAACTCGACGACTCCCCGATCCAGACCAGGCGACACGACAAATTTCGCGCCCGCATCGAGGGCCTGAGCGCATTGCTCGGCATTCAAAACAGTGCCCGCGCCGATCGTCAAATCGTTTCGGTCGGCAACGGAACGAATGGCTTCGATCGCACAGTCACTGCGCAGAGTAATTTCGGCGATCGGCAAACCGCCTTGCAACAACGCGTCGGTGACTTGTTCGGCTTGCCAGACAGCTTCGACTCGTACGACAGGAATGACCCGGTGTTGATTTAGAAATTCGATAAAGTTCGACATGTCGTTTTCTCGCGCTCAGGACGGCGCCGCTGTAATCTCAGTTGGCAGGATGGACGCACTATTGAATTTGAATGATAGCCTTAATCGTACCCGAGTCCGCCGCGATAATGCCCGGAAAGTCTTCCACCAAATTGTCAAAGCTGGTTTGGTGAGTCACCCACGGGTCGGTGTTTACTTTTCCCGATTCGATCAACTGGATGATCTCTGTAAAGTCGCCTGGCAAGGCGTTGCGTGAAGCCTTGATCGTCATTTCCGGACGATGCATGACCGGGTGAGGGAATTGTAAATCGCTGGTTGTGATGCCTACGTAAACCAGAGTCCCGGTTGGTGCCACAAATTCCAGTGCGCTGCACATGGAGTTAACATTCCCTGTGGCGTCCGTTACGACCTGGTAAAGATCGCCGTTGGTAATGGAACGCATCTGTTCCAGGCAGGTTTCTTGATCCTTGAACAACACAGTGTTGGCGACGTCATAGTGGTCGGTGCAAAATTTCAAGCGGTCGGCCGAAAGATCCATAACAGTGACTGCCGCATTGGACAGGCGAGTGAATTCGAGCGTCGCCAGGCCGATTGGTCCGGCGCCGATGATCAAAACGTGATCGTCCGGTTGGGCGTCGCCTCTTTGCGTGGCGTGGTAGCCGATGGCCAGCGTTTCGACCAGCGAGAGTTGCTGGTAAGAGAGTTGATTGGCGGGATGCAATTTATCCGCTTGAATCAGAAACTGATCGCACAAACCACCGTTCATCATGACGCCAACAACTTTCAGGTTGGCACAGCAATTGGTCGCGCCGCGTCGACATGCGTAACAGCTGCCACAATGGATGTACGGTTCCACGCTACAGCGGTTGCCGGGTGCGACGTTTTCGACTCCTTCGCCAATCGCCAGTACCTCGACGCCAAGTTCATGCCCCGGAATACGTGGATAGTCGAAAAAAGGAAATTTGCCCAGGTAGCAACTGACATCCGTGCCACAGATACCCATCACATGGCTACGCACCAAGGCCTGACCCGATCCAGGAGCCGCCGGCGGATCAATTTCAATTCGCTGGAATTGGCCGGGTGCGCTTAATTCAATGGCTCTCATGTACTGGTCTCATGTGTTGAAAGGAACGCGGGGTTGGTTTTCTGGATCGATCCTTTCGGCAAATTGAACCATGCCCGGCCTCACAAGGGTAGCCCCAGTCAGCGGTTACAGCGGTAGCAGCGCCAACGGAATGTCGTTTAATTATCAATGCAAAATACAAGCGCGAAGCGGGATAGCGCAAGCGAGTGGTTCGAAATCCGCAAAACCACTCGCTCGCGCGTCGGGCTTGTACTACTCGTGAGCTCCGCTGCAGAAACAGAAGCTGGCTGGTCGACCTATCCTCATCGATGTTGCCTGCCGATGGTGAGATCAGCGAGGACGGTCAGTTTAACGACGAGCCGGAAGGCAGGCGACCGTGTTTTTGCTGCCGTCACGTACCGGCAATACGCCAGCGCCTTCCGGCTAGTCGTTAAACGGACAAGCGAACGAACCGCGCAGCAAAAAGGCCGCTTGTCGGAGGTCAACGAGCGGCCTGGGCATATTACCGGCTGATGTTATCAGGTACCCGAGTTTGAGGGAGACAAAAACGGGTTAGGTGCCGGTCTACCATGCCCGAAAATTAACGTGCGGAAAAATCAAAGACAGGTGCTGAAGCCGGAATGGCAGCCGAAGTGAACAGAGTCGGACTGTTCAAGAACGTTTGACGTTCCGAATCGGACGGGAACAGGTATCGCATACCATTATGGATGGCAAGGTATTCTGAATTGCCTTTCGTCATTTGGTTGGCGTTCACCAGGCAAACGGTACAGTATCCATTTGCGGCAAGGTCTGCATTCAGGTACTGAGCAACGTTGTCGACAAATTTCTTCTTTTGCTCGTCGTTGGGAAACAGGTAAATACGATTGTCGTGCACAGCTGAATGATGAATTGAGCCGGGAGCACGTTGTCCGCCTTCGGCAAAACTTACAATACAATCGCCGCCCAAGGCTGGAACAAACTTCTCAGGCGATTGTTCGAAAACCGCTTTCTCAGATTCACTTGGGAAGTAGTAAGTCGTGTTGTCGTAGGTGGAGGCGTACGCCGAAGAACCTCTTATCCACTTTCGTCCCTGAACGACACTTACTGGGCAGTAGCCATTGTACCCAATGTTCGTGTTCACGATTCCGGTAATGCGATTGGCAATGGTGCGGTTCGATTCTAGCGCTGGCGTTGCGTAGGACTGCGAGTTAAACACGGGCTGGCTGTAGTCGTATTGCGGCTGAGCGGAATATGACGGGGTGTAAACCGGAGCCGGCGTGTAGGCAGGCTGAAAAAAAACAGGTTGGCCACCGAACTGGGGGCTACAAGTGCCGCCCGCTCATTGAGCATTCAGCAATAGTGGTGCCGGCAAAAACGACGCAAGGATTGTTGAAAACAGGATTGGCAACTTGGACAAAAACTTCATGGTGCGTCCTTCGTCATGTCGATTCGGTTAGTGTCTTTGTTTCTATTTTCTGAGCTCGGCAACGTACGTTGCGTTGTTTAAACCCGTTTGTGAGTAAGCAACTTGAC
>CAZPOL010000061.1:0-2039 GCA_964588195.1 uncultured Pirellulaceae bacterium
AGTACACCCGGCAGGATTCGAACCTGCAACCCTCGGTTCCGAAGACCGATGCTCTGTCCAGTTGAGCTACGGGTGCATTCCGTTGAAGGAAGCATAAATCTAACGGTCTGTGGAACTATTATCAAGACTTGTTTGCGGGGCGACGTTTTGCGTCAGGACGCTTATGGAGCCAATTATTCGTGGTTCAAACGGACAACCGGAGAGCCACCGTTTCAATGCTATTTTTTCTGAAAAAATCCGCTGAGAATATTCGGACCTTGCTCGCCCTCACGCAAGCGAATCCCATCCTCAAATGTGTTCAGGTTCAGGCATTCGTACCCGTAGTGCTGCAAAAATGCCGGTAGCGAGTCCCGGTCAAAATGGTGCAGGTGCTCGTTGGGCAACAGCATTCGCCAATCACGAAACCAGTCATCGCCGAGTTCCTTCCAGCGACAAAAGGGCACCGCGATCGCCAGGTATTTCGTTTTCAATTTTGCCAAAAACGAAAGGTCCGGAATATGTTCCAGCACGTCAAACATGCCGACCACGTCCCACTCAGGATTGAGCGCACCAACCCAATCCATGAACTCAACCCCATCGGGCAGCGGATAACGGGTGATGTCGCAGCCCACGCATTTCGGCGCACCAGTGACTTGAGCGGCTTCGATGAAGGTCCCCGTGCCATATCCGATTTCAAGCACTGAATCGGGAATTCGATTCAACATCCCAAGGATCCAACCGAGCCGTTGATAGCCAAGCTTGATCGTACGGTCACTCAGATGTTCGTAATACGAAATGTACTCGGCGTCGTAAGCAACCGGTTCAAATTCGATTTGATGGATCACTCCGAATTCATCGATCTCGTAGTTGTCGATCATCCGTCCAACTGAGCCATTGCTTCTTCCGAGATATCAAAATTGGCCGAGACGTTTTGTACATCGTCGTGGTCGTCGAGAGTCTCCATCAAACTGATCACCGTGGCGGCATGCTCGGAATCGACGGCGACTGTGTTTTGAGGAATACGAGTTACCTGAGCGGACAAGCATTCTATCGAGGCGTCCTCCAGGGCTTGTCTGACATCCGAGAACAGATCGGGATCGCAAAGCACTTCGAAATCGCCATCGGATTTGATGTCTTCGGCGCCAGCCTCAAGGGCGACTTCCATCAATTGTTCTTCCGTTGATTTGTCGGCGGCGATCACAAACAGTCCCTTGCGATCGAACATCCACGAGACACAACCGGTCGCGCCGAGGTTGCCGCTGTGCTTCTCGAAAATCTTGCGGACTTCGGGAGCGGTTCGGTTTCGATTATCCGTCAGAATATCGCACATCACGGCGACGCCGGCCGGGCCGTAGCCCTCGTAGACGATTTCCTCAAAGGCGTTGCCTTCCAGTTCGCCACAACCCTTTTTGATCGCCCGTTCGATATTGTCCTTGGGCATACTGACCGCCTTGGCATCAGCGATGACCGTTCGCAGTCGATTGTTGGTGTCGGGATCACCACCACCTTGCTTGGCCGCGACCATGATCGCCTTGCTAAGCTTGCTCCAGAGCTTGCCACGCTTGGCATCGGTGGCAGCCTTCTTGTGTTTGATGTTGGCCCACTTGCTGTGACCCGCCATGTCGGGAACTCCTTGTACTTTGGTTCAAATTTTCGACGAAGGATTCACGAGCAACAATTCGCGAACCCACCAGCCGGATCATGGGTTACTGTGCGAGCGGGGGACGGAGCGAGCAAAAAACCTAACGTGGCTTCTTTTTCGCGAGCCGTTTGGAGTCCGAGGCTTTGCCGGATTTGCGAGCAGATTTCTTGGTCGCCTTTTTCTTTTTGGTGACCTTCTTTTTCGAGGTCTTCTTGCTGGCCGCTTTCTTCGTCACCTTTTTCTTCGCCGTCGCCTTTTTGGCTGTCTTCTTTTTAGCAGCCGGCTTCTTTTTGGCGGGGCTCTTGGTGGCGGTTTTCCTGGCCGTCTTTTTGGAGGTCACCTTGGCCTTCGCCTTGCTGGTCGCCTTGGCCTTGGAGCCAGCCTTGGCTTTTGTATCAGCTTTTGCGCCGGCTTTTGC
>CAZPOL010000061.1:2139-32299 GCA_964588195.1 uncultured Pirellulaceae bacterium
GCTTTTGCGCCGGCTTTTGCTTTGGACTTCGCTGCAGCCTTGGTCTCCTTAGTCTCCTTAGGCTCTTCCTTTGCCACGGGTGGCTTTTCCGGAGCAGGCTCGACCACTTTCTTCTTCCGCATCCGTTTCGGGAACCGCTCTTTCGAATCGGGGTCGATGCTTAGCAGGATCGCACGAATGTCGTTATTGAATGGCGAATTCGAGTAAGCAACGGCCAACTGGTGAACCAGTGAAAAGAATTCGACACCCTTGTTCTTGGTAATCGCTCGTTCAACGCCAGGGACAATCCCTTTGCCGGCCTCTTTCGCATCGATCACACCGATCGTGTACATCAGATTGATCAGGGAGCGATCGACGCCAATGGAATGGCCTCCCAATCCGTTTTGAGCGACATACGAGACCACGAAGGGCGTTGCTCCGTTGTAGCCTTCCATCTTCTCGATCGCTTTGCCCAGGTTTTCCTTCCGCAGCGAATCGATATCGAAGGCATAGTGAGTTTCGAACATCGAATGCAGCGTCTTCTTCAAGCGGACCGCTGCTTCGTTGGGATCGGAAACACAATTGAGCACGTCGGCCAATTCAACAGCCGTAGTGACTCGTACTTCATTCCAATCGAAGTAACCCTGTTGAAGTCGGGCAAACGCTTCGTCGGCGGCGTCGAACATCGTGTCTTCGAGGACGCAGGCGTATAACAGATGTTCCAACACTGTTCGATCGCTGGGCGGCGCGACAGGTTGGTAATGTTTCTTGGCGACTCGATGCAATTTGGCGAGCTTTGCAGCTCGGTTTGATACAGCCATGGCGGCAGATGTCTTTCCAGTGGTTTTGCGCGGGCAACGGTCTCAACCGTTACGCCCGGGCTGCGGTTAATTGAATTTGCTATTTATCTATTACGTATTTTCGTTCCGTCGGAGACTCGTCATCGAGCCGGATGTCTAATGATTATTCGTTGTCGGTTGCTCCAGCGTCTCGAGCATTGGCGTTTGTCGTTTCAGCGCCTTGTAACCCGGGCGGCCGGGATGGCCACGGGCTTTGGGCCGTAGACTGGTCGGCATCGTCGTCGGTCGACTGCTGCTCCGCCAATTTTGTGGCAGGTTGTCCCGAGTTGGGCTGCTCCTCTGAGTGATTCACCTCAGACTGCTCCACCGATTCCCCGACGTTCTCGGCGACGGCAGTTTCATCTGCGGGCGGATCAACTTTTTCGGGCAAGACTTCGTTCAGGATTCGCGTGACTTCCATCGCGTTCATGGCGCCTTTGTCCAACACGAAAGTCAGTCTTGGGATGTAGCGCGTATCGATGCGGTTTCCGACACGCTTTTGCAGGTAGCCGGTTGAGCTCCGTAAACCGTTGAGGCACAGATTCTGTTTGGCGTCATCGCCCATCACTGAGACATAGACTTTGGCGGCCCGCAGGTCACCGGAAACTTCGACCAATGTCACCGTGACATCAGCAACACGCGGGTCCTTCAGCTCCAGCAAAATAGCTGTGCTGACGACCTCTCGAATCGCTTGAGCGGCTTTCAGGGCGCGACGGGAACTCATTTAGATACCGAAAAACTGATTGAACACGAATTAAAGGGTGCGGGCAACTTCCACGATTTTGTACGCTTCCAGCGTGTCGCCTTCCTTGATGTCGTTGTATCCGGACAACTTGATACCGCATTCCATTCCGCGTTGCACTTCCTTCGCGTCATCCTTTTCACGCTTCAGAGAATCCAGCGGGTAGTCGCCAATGATCCGGCTTTCGCGAATCAATCGAATTCGACAACCTCTTTCGATATTTCCTCGCATCACACGGCAACCAGCGATGGCACCGACGCGACTGATACTGAAGACTCGCTGAACCATGGCCATGCCCAGTTCGACCGTACTCTCTTCCGGCTTCAACCGGCCTTCCAGAGTGGCCCGAATGTCCTCGGTGACCTTGTAGATCACATCGTATCGGCGAATTTGCACCTGCAGATCTTCCGCCAGGCTGCGAGCCGCCTCATCCGGAATCACATTGAATCCAATGATGACCGCTTGCGATGCCTGGGCCAGACGAACGTCAGCCACGGTGACTCCACCGACCAGGTTTTGCAGAATATTGACACGAACTTCCGGATGTTGAATCTTGGAGAGCTCTTTCTGAATGGCTTCGATCGATCCACGCACATCGGCGCGAATGATCAGATTCAGCGTCACAACTTCTTCGACAACGCCCAGCGTTCCGGTTTCCATCCGCTCCTGGAACTCTTCCAGCGAAACGCGAGTGGTGATACCGGAGAGGCTTTGACGCCTTGACTGGAATTCACGCGACTCGGCAATTTCACGAGCATCGGAAATGTCGTCCAGCACGTAGAAACGGTCGCCGGCTTCCGGAGCGACATCCAGTCCGGTGACGTTGACCGGAGTCGATGGTCCAGCTTCCTCTTCGTTCTTGTTGATATCCAGCGTGTTGTACAACGCTTTGACACGACCGGTGGCCGCACCACAGACAATGACATCGCCAACCTTCAACGTACCGTTCTGCACGATCACCTTGGCAATCACACCACGACCAGGTTGTTGCTCTGCTTCCAAACAGGTTCCCATCGCCTGGCGATCGGGGTTAGCCTTGTACTCGTGCAATTCCGCAGTGACCAAAATGGTATCCAGCAATTCATCCATGCCGTCACCGTTGGTAGCGCTGGTTCGCACGACTTCGATTTCGCCGCCCCATTCACTAGGCAGCAATTCGTGAGTTGCCAAATCCTGCAGCGCCTTGTCCGGGTTTGCACCTGGCAAATCGATCTTGTTCAACGCGACGATAATCGGAACACCAGCCGCTTTGGCGTGGCTGATCGCTTCTTCCGTCTGAGGCATCACGCCATCATCGGCGGCGACCACCAGAACGGCGATGTCGGTTACGTTGGCACCACGAGCACGCATTTCGGTAAACGCTTCGTGACCTGGCGTATCGACAAAGGCAATCTTGTGCCCCTGTTTTTCGATTTCGTAGGCGCGAATGTGCTGGGTAATTCCTCCCGCTTCGCCCGACACGACATTGATTCCAATGATCGCATCCAGCAACGATGTTTTTCCGTGATCGACGTGACCAAGGAAGGTAACGACGGGTGGACGAGGCTTCAAGGTAGCCGGATCGTCTTCCTGCTCCAGAGAATCGATCAACTTGTTCTCAAGCGTCTCATGTTCTTTGAGCTCAACGGTTTGAACGTCAAACTGCTCCATCAGCAACTCAACCGTTTCGTCGGCCAACATGGAATTGATTTGTCGCACGCCTTCGTCACCGAGTTGTTGGGCCGTCAGCATAACCTTGACGGCCGGGATACCGGCAGCTTCGGAAAAATCGCGAACCGAACATGGCAATTCAAGAGTAACATTTTCTTTTCGCGGTGCGGCGGTGTTGGCGACCGGTCCCGATCGACGTCGATGGTGACGACGACGCGAATATCGATCGTCGTCCCTGCGTGAGGGTCGGCGACGCGAGGCTGGGCGAGTTTGTCGTGTTGAACCGACACCACCTTCTGCTCCTTCGGCACCGCCTTTCTTGCTGCGACGACGTCCTGTCAGTGGCCCGGCAGGAGCTGATGCTGCACCGGCCGCGCCAGCGGCAGCGGCTCCGCCTTTCTTGTTTGTCTTGGGGGCTTTGGCTTTAGTAAAATCCTGTAAGGGAGCGGATGAGCCAGACTTGGCCTTCTTTCGCATCGCGTCGCGAATCGCTTCCTGAGGCAAGGCGATATCGGGCTTCTGTACTTTTTCCTTGGGCCCGCTATTGGCCGTCGGTTGCTTGACCTCGGGCATCGCCGCCAACTTGATATTCACGCCCGGCTTTTTCGGTTCGCGACTACCAGACTTGGGCTTATTGCCTTTTGGTTTTTGATTGAGATTGCGAACTTCTCCACCACCTCGACCCGTCGTAAGTGGGCGAGTGGGAGCTGGTCGACCAGGCAATTTGCTGGTGGAAGAGTCAGCCGCTACAGTCGGCGGCGCAGCGGGTTCAGCAGCCGGTTCTTCTGTCGCAGGTTCTACGACAGGTTCAGCAGCAGGTTTCGGTCGAGTAATTTCTGTTGGTCGAGAAAGTTTCGATCGAGCCGACAACTTATCCGGTTTGATCGGAGCGGAGACGTTGGTGTTCTTGGGAGCTTCCTTGGGTGCGGCGTTCTCGCCGGACATCTGTTGCTTGATGCGAGCGACCTCGTCATCGTCGAGACTTGCTAGCGCAGACCCCTTGCCCTTGATGCCCAGCTTTTCGCAAACACCAAGTAGATCTTTGTTGTCGATTCCCAATTCTTTGGCCAACGCGTAAATGCGAACGGACACTTGTGGGGGACCTCCTTAGGGGTCGTGACGAGACGCCGAATGGCACCGCGACAAATTCAAAATAACGTTTTGGAAAAAATCACATATATATAAGTGCTCCTGCAATGACCGACGCTGGCCATTGAGAAAAGCGAGGCAACAAGTCACTCAGACTTGTGCGACGCCTGGAGATTTTCTTCACCGGGGTCATTCGAGTCAGCACCTTCCGGCGCCGCTTCGGTTGTTTTTTCAGCGGCGGCCTTGGCGGCTTCCGCAGCTTTTTTGGCAGCCTCGGCCTCTGCTTTGGCTTGCGCCTCGGCTTGTCGAGCTGCGGCGGCTTCCTTGTCTTTCTTTTCACGAGCCAGACGACGTTGCTCTTTCTGAAGCTCTTCCGCTTCCAACGCCTTGACTTCGGCTTGAGCGACAATCGCGTCGACCTGTTCCATCGTCAGACTTCCCAAATTCATCAGGAAGTCCGGTTCGATCACTTCCAGGTCATCGTAAGACAGGAACCCTTCACCCACCAACATGTTGGCAAGATCTTCGTCCACGCCTTCCAGGGCACTGAACCCTTCGACCGCTCGTTCAATTTGTTTTTCCAGTTCCTCCTGGGTCATGATCTCGATGTCCCACTTGCACAACTTGCTTGCCAAGCGAACATTCTGACCACGTTTTCCGATCGCCAGCGACAACTGGTCTTCGGCGACCAGGACGATTGCGCGTCCCATCTCTTTACAGAGGATCACCTCATCGACATCGGCCGGCTGCAAAGCGTTGCGGATCATGACCTGCGGGTCTTCGTCGTAGCGGACAATATCGATCCGCTCGTTCGACAATTCATCAATAATGCTTTTGATTCGTGTACCGCGAACGCCCACGCAAGCGCCGACGCAATCGACTTTTGAATCGATGCTGCTGACTGCCAACTTGGTGCGGTAACCGGGTTCGCGAGACACACCGTTGATGCTGATAACACCGTCGGCGATCTCGGGAATCTCCTGCTCGAACAATCGCTGGACCAGCACGCCACGTGTCCGACTGAGCACGACCTTGATGCGACTGCCTTGCGCCTTGACCTCGGTGACTACGGCTCGCACTCGATCATTTGGTTGGTAGTGTTCGCCTGGAATTTGTTCGCTTCGTGGCAAAATGGCTTCGACACTTCCCAGAGTGACAGTTGTCACGCTGCCTTCGCTACGATGCACGACGCCGGAAACGATCTCATTGATCTGCTGGTCGAACTCGACCATCTGGGCATCGCGTTCGGCTTCTCGGACTTTCTGGATAATAACTTGCTTGGCAGTTTGAGCACCAATGCGGCCAATCACTTCTTCATAGACCAGTTCTTCCTGGCCACATCGCCCACCGATTTCGCCGCTTTCGCGATCAATCAGGAATTCAATGTCGGCATCTTCGCCGAAGTGTTTGCGCGCAGCAGAAACCAACGCTGATTCAATCGCTCCAAAAACAAGTTCCTTGGGGATGTTTTTGTCACGATGCAGCGAATCGACGATCCGTAATACTTCACCTGAGTTCATACGTTTCCGCCCGGGTATATTTAGGGTCAGGGCAATTCCGACATTCGGTAATTGACCAAATTCGTTGTTGCCTTGATTGTCACGCTAACTTTTGAATTCGCTTGAGTTCCAAAGTTAGCAGACAGCCAACGGCACAAATTGTTCGTGTCTATCTGTTGTTATCGATGTGATATGAGTTGGAAGAATCGAAACGTTCAGGCCCTTCAAATGAAAAACCGCCGGTTCCAGAACAACTTCGCCTACTGCGTCGTTGACTTTCACCGCCGGACAACTGTCGAATCAAAAACCTTCGTCTTCCATCCGAGAATCTGTTGCCAGCCAGAACGCTTGGCGAGAGGGACTGTTACGTCAACCAGCCCATCACAAAACGACTGACCCTGAAGGGACCTGCTAAACCACGATGTCTTCTCCAACCGTTAAACTGCCGACAACCTTCAAACCAACACTGGCCTTGTTGTTTGTCGACATAAATACATGTCTCATCACTAGTAAAGAATACCCATTTCCCGAAAAGTGGTCAACTACGAACTGCCCGCTTTCCCCCAATCGAAACCCCAATCGAAACAGACCGCCAGAACCGGCTTGTGAGTGAATCGTCGCTCTGTTCGTTGAGCCCGGAATCAGCCACTGAACCACATCGTTTTCGTTAATAGGTGCGGGAGCAGAGCCGCCCACGTCGGCAAACGGCTGAATTCGGTCCCTAAGTCGTTACCATCGGATATTTGGAAACCACAACAAGGAAACAGAGGGAGATTCAATGATCCAGGGAAGAAAACCGGCGTTTGGCGGCCGCCTACTTTCGTGCGATTTCGGTGACGGAGCGGAATGTGCCCGAGAACGCCAATGCGATGTCGTTTAACATCTCCTCCAGTCTCTGCCCGCAAAAGAAGCCGATCGTGTTGATGACAATATCATCCGGGTCAGATCGCTTGTCCTGTTTTTCGGCGTACTTCAACAAGTAGTCATACGTGTCGTCGTAGAAATTGCCGTCGGTCAACACGAACATCGAGTCCGGATTCATGTTCATCGCGCGGCGGATCGAGGCAAGGGGCTTCGTAGAACCGCTGGGAAATTGCCGTCTGAGCCATTTCTCAAACTTCTGCTTGTTCTCATCGGTAGCCGGCACCAACTCGTTTCGCTTGGCACCCATTCGGGGCATTGGATGAGTCCCGCTACTAAACAGGAATACATAGAAGTTCTGATCCGGCTTTAGAGCCTGAATGGCCTTGTTCAATTCGTTGGTCGCTGCTTGCCAGCGGAAACCTTGCATACTTCCCGAACGATCGACAATGAAAACAACATCACCATCAGCGGCGATACCAAAGAAGCTGGACTCGCCAACCCCCGCCTCCAATTCGTCGGAAGTCATTTCGCGTGACAGTCGCTGCGCAAGGTCTGAGTCGGAAGCCAACGGATCACTAAAATCAGCAGCGCTATCATCGAACTCCGGCAATTCCAATTCCAGTTGAAAGTCCTCCAAACTCGCCATCTGCAATTCTTGAGGCTGTTCTTCCGCCTGATCGAAACTTTCAAAATCGGACTCGAATTGCAATTCTTCCATATCCATCATGGAAGAAAATTCATCACTACTGACGACCAGAGAAACCGTCCTGTTTTTTCCAGCCTGCAAGGTTATGGCGGCCAACGTCAGGATCACGATCAAATGCAGGACCATGCTGACCATCCACGACTTGCAACCGCCGATCAGTTGAGCCAGATAGCCTGACGATTCGTAGCCCTCTTCATCATGTTCATCGCCCTCTGAAAAAGCCTGACGTTCAAAGTCCAAAACACTGCGAGGCTTAATAGCAGGATCGGCAGTCAATTTCTGAAGGTGAGCGAGCGTGGCCGACCCGGCTGAATCAACTCCATCGGCAGACGCTATGCTGGAATTCACAGCCACCGCAGCGGGCGGGCTGGAATTCGCGGTGGCGGCCGGTGAAGTTCGATTCCCTGTCATTATTGTTTTCGCTGGGTGAACCTCTGGTTGAGTGGACGTCCGTTTCGACGACTCTCCAGATTGCGAGGATTTAGAAACTGCCATATCTCTGCCCTGTATTGCTAACCTTCAAGGGAAGTGGCGGCAGCATTTTCCAGTAGCTTCCATTATCGGGCTATCAACCCACGAATTCAACACGCTTAGTTGGATATTTTAGCGAGTAAAAGTGTCATTTATTACCTACTCAATACAGACTTACGCATTCTGACGCCTGTACCAGAATGAATTGAAGCGATCAAAGGCGAGTCCCAAGATACCTATCTTCCTTGCATAGTCTGCCAGCATTCCACGCTCAACCCGTTTTGCATGGCGTGCAACTCAGCAAAATCCCCGCGACGAACACCCTATTAAAAAGGCCGATCGATATTGTGGCCGGATCGGTTTGCCTGCATACTTCCCGCGCGCCGAATCCCCGCAAATGGTTCGCGTGCATTAATTCAACTTTCGCACTGTTTCGAATCCAGCGGTCCAAGGACGGAGACCCAATCATGCGCGGAATGTCCACTGTCAATTCGCTCGCAATCATCCTGGCAATTAACTGCTGGCTGTTCACCGGCGGCACGCCCAATGTTTGCGGTCAGTCGAACCCTACAGCAAACGATCTTCGATCAAATACACCTCAATCCAGTTCCACTCAATCTGTCACCGAGACCCAATCCAACAACGATGACGATTTGCCATGGTTGCCCGGTTTGGGTGGCAGAACATTGGGTGACCGGAATTCAGTAACGGGGCAGGGCGGATTGCCTCAACAAAACCAATACGCTCAACCACCGATCGCCACGCAGGCAATCAACGCTCGGCCACTTCCGGGCAACACCATACCTAGAAGTGTAATGACCGATATCCGATCGTTGACGTCTGCACCCGAAGCCCGCCAAGCCAGCGAGTCATTTGCTGCCCCGAATTCAGCACCTCCGCCTGCTCCCAGAGCGATACAACAACCGCTGCCAACGGACTTGCCGTATACGTACAACAACCAACGTGGAGTCGTCACGCCAGTCGCTTTTTTGACTCAGGAAGAAACACCGAACAACTCCAACCAGCCAACGACTCAACCCACCAATCAAGTCGCGAACCAAGCACAAGGTAACCAGCAAAACCCAGGGAGTGATCCGATATTCAGCCAAGTCGGTTCAAGCAATCGCATGCAACAACTGCCCAACGATGCAGGGCAAGTCTGGCGAAGCTACGATATCTCGCCGTACACATACTCGGTGCAAACCAAAACGCGGCCCGAGCAGGCGGTTGTCGACTGGGTACTGAAAGAAACCGGTACCGAAATGTGGTTTACACAACCAATGGGTGTGCTGAGTGCGACGCGTGACAAGCTACACGTTTACCATACGCCGGCCATTCATAATCGAATCAAGCCGATCGTTGACCGGTTCGTTCAATCGCGAGGACGGCAACTGGTGGTGGGCTTGAAAATGATGACGATCGCCAGCCCTGATTGGCGGACCTCGGCGATTTCAATGATGCAACCGATCCAGGTAAGTTCGCCAGGTGTCGAAGCCTGGTTGATGACCAAAGAGAACGCCGCCATTCTGTCCGGCATGTTGCGAAACCGCGCCGATTACCAGGAACAGAGCAACAATGACCTGATCGTTGCCAACGGCCAACAATACAACATGGAAAACACTCGGCCGGTCGAGTTCCTTCGATCCATCGGTTTATCGCAAGACAACACTCGATACCAAGCGCTCAATGGCAGAATCGACGAGGGATACAGTATCGATTTCAGCACACTCAGTTCGCTGGACGGTCGGTCGATCGAAGCGATCGTGGGTTGCGACATCAACCAAATCGAAAAAATGCAACGCGTCAGCGTCGATCTGCCAACGGCGGCAGGCCAAACCCAGCCCTTTGACTTGCAAATCCCTCAAATGGTCCGCTGGAATGTTCGCGAACGCTTCCGTTGGCCAAGTGACATGGTGTTGGTGCTCAGTTGCGGCGTCGTCGCGACGCCCGGCCCGCAACGTCAGGCTCTGCTGGGATTGCCCTCGCTATTCAATGGCAACCGTCGTCGCGCCGACGCCCTTATGTTTATCGAATACAAAGGATTGGCCCAAACGCTGGCAATCCAACAGCCGAACCAGCAGCCGATTCAGGCCGCGCCGGGCGGCAACACGGCGTCCGCCGCACAAACCGGGCTGGTCCCAGTCACCCCACGTCGGTAGCGGAATCGAAGCCTTTCAGATGACCGTTTCAAACGACGGCCTGAAACTTTTTGGCAGCGAACCGTTTCAAACTCAGGCGTGGCAGGAAAACCATCGGTTCCGCCAATGACGCCTCGACGAATTTCGCTGGATTCCTAAAATAGCGGAATCCGGGAATCACCAGAATTGAGGCCGGAAGACATTTCCGCCTTTGAAATTAGCCCTTCATCAGGTCCTTTAACGCAATGCACCAACCAAATCGTCGAGTCGTCATCACTGGCATCGGCCTGATCAGTCCGCTTGGCAACAGCCCCGAATCGCTCTGGGAACGAATCAGTCGCCGCGAAAGTGGAGTCGGCCAAATCAAGGCATTGCCGGAAGCCAACCTGCCAACTCGAATTGGCGGCGAGGCCACTGAGTTCACGGGCTCGATTGAAAATTTCGGCGAGCTGGACAAGATGCTGAAACGCAGCCTGAAAAAAGGCCTGCGATTGATGTGTCGCGAAATTGAAATGGGCGTGGCGGCCTCCCAACTGGCTTTGCAAGCCGCCGGAATTACCGCCGAATCGTACCCACCAGAAAAGATCGGTACACTTTTCGGATCCGATTACATCCTGACCCTTCCACAGGAGTTCAACGGTGGCATTCACAAGTGCGTGAATGACGAAGGCGAATTCGACATGCAGCAATGGGGCGAGAATGGCATTCCGCAGGTCGCGCCACTTTGGCTGTTGAAGTACTTGCCGAACATGCCCGCCAGTCACGTCGCGATTTACAACGATCTGCGTGGCCCCAGCAATTCACTGACCATGCGTGAGGCGTCTTCCAATATCGCCGTGGCTGAAGCGGTCACAACGATTCGTCGCGGCGTTGCCGACGCCATGCTGGCCGGCGCAACCGGCACGCGCATCCATCCTTTGCGTAGCGTTCATGTGGCGATGCAGGAGAAACTGGTCGCCAATGATCAAGACCCGACAACCGCCTGTCGCCCGTTCGAAAAAGATCGCACCGGCATGGTGCTGGGCGAAGGCGCAGCATGCTGGATGCTGGAATCAATGGAAACAGCCCAAGCTCGCTCGGCAAATATTCTGGGCGAGGTCACTGGTTATTGCACCAGCACGGTTGCCAACGCGGAAGGCGTCGCCGACTTTGAACAAGCGATTTTCAATGTGCTGGATGGCGTTTTGCAGAACGCCGGCGTCGACGCGACGGATGTCGGTCACGTGCATGCTCACGGTGTATCAACTGTCGAATGCGACCAGGCAGAGGCGCGAGCCATTCAGCGAGTCTTTGGAAAAGCGGAAACGCCAGTCGTTGCCGCCAAAAGCTATATGGGTAACCTTGGCGCGGGCAGTGGACTGGTCGAAGCAACGGCCAGCCTGCAAGCGATGAATCATCAAAAACTGTTTCCCATTCTCAACTACGAAACGCCTGACCCCGAATCGCCGATTCTTGCCGCCGATCCGGAAAAGCACTCGCCGGGCAACTGCTTTGTGAACGTCAATGTGACACCGCAGGGACAAGCCAGCGCGATGCTGGTCTCGTCGGTCGAAGGATAATTCTCAGCCCCCTTCAGATTCACAAGCCCGTTTATAGAAACGGGTTGAACCTTCAAAACGCGGTCCAACAGGTACAAATCGGTACCAATCCGCGCCGTTGTGACCTGGACCGACGTGCTATTCGATACCATCGTTAACATCGGAACGATGATTATCCTCTCTGCGGGAACTTGCCGGCTTCCCCACCGTGGAAAAACCTACGCTGTAACACAGTCTCTTTTGCGTTCAGAATTGACTTCAGACTTGGATTCCTTCCACACCTGTTTCATCTATTCCCGCCATGAATCGTCCAAACATTCGCCAAAACAACACCACCATCAAGCTTGTTTTTAAGTTGATCGATGCCGTTGCCATCGGCATTGGCTTGATCCTGATGCTGAAGCTGTTTCCGCAATTGAACAGTAAAGCCACGGTCGCCAGTTACCTGATCGCGCTGGGCATCTTCAGCCTGGCTGCAGAGTTGTTCGGCCTATACCGGAATTGGTCCGGAATTCAATTTGTCAGAGAAGCAACCAGCGGCATCATGACCTGGGGATCGACTCTGGCATCCCTGTTTGTGTTGGGCACGCTAAGCCAGTACACCACTGAATTTTCCTCAGTTGCATTGTTCTTCTGGTTTGGAATCACTCCGCTGATCTCATTTACCATTCGCCTGATCTCGCGCTGGGTCGTGGCCTACATGGTCAAGAATGATATCTATGCACGAAAGTTTGCAGTCGTCGGCGTCAATGACCTGGGATTGCAGCTGGTAGAAAACATCAACTCCAGCCCGGAGCTTGGACTGAATTTCCTTGGCTTCTACGATGATCGACCTGACACCAGAACAATCGATTTACCTGAGAGTCTGGAAAATCGACTCGGCAGTATCGACGACCTGATCGAACACGCCAAACGCATGGAGGTCAACGTCGTCTTCATCACTCTGCCGATGCGAGCAGAAAAGCGAATTCGTAGCGTCATCGAAGGACTCTCCGATTCGACCATCTCGGTTTACATCGTGCCTGATCTGTTTGTCTTTCAAATGTTGCACAGTCGTTGGTCTGACATTCAGGGCCTGCCTGTTGTCAGCGTTTTCGAGAACCCGTTTTACGGAGTCGACGGACTATTGAAGCGAAGCGTGGATGTCGTGCTGGCCTGCGTGGCGTTGCTGCTGGCTGCGATTCCGATGACACTGATCGCTGCCGCCGTAAAACTGACTTCGCGTGGACCGGTTCTGTTCAAACAACGTCGATACGGTTTGGACGGCAAGGAATTCCGCGTCTGGAAGTATCGTTCCATGACCGTCTGTGAAGATGGTACGAAAGTGACTCAAGCCAAGAAGAATGATTCGCGTTTGACGCCGATTGGTGGCTTCCTGCGATCTTCATCACTCGACGAATTGCCGCAACTGTTCAACGTACTGTTCGGATCGATGTCATTGATTGGTCCACGACCACACGCCAATGCCCACAACGAATACTATCGATCGCAAATCGACGGTTATATGCTGCGACATAAAGTGAAACCCGGGATCACTGGTTGGGCCCAGGTCAACGGCTGTCGTGGTGAGACAGAAACCGTTGAAAAGATGGCCGAGCGGATCCACTTTGACCATCAGTACATTCGGGAATGGTCGATCTGGCTGGATCTGAAAATCCTGTTCCGAACCGTCAAGCTGGTACTCTCCCGCCAAAACGCCTACTAACGATCCGACGCTTGGCCGTTTCGTTCAGCATTGGACGCTTTGCCTAGGGGTTGCCTAGGGTTGGCTTCTTGGAGGCTGTCCAGTCATGCTGTCCCCAAGGTCAGGAATCACAAAGCCAGTTGAAACCGTCGTTGTCGAAATGTCTTCGACGGGAATATTGACTGGTGCTTTCGGTGTATTCGGAGCACTGGCTGGCTGGCTGGTATCCATGCCCAGGACCTTGCGTGCCATGCGTTCGCGGAGTGTTTCTTTCTGCGTTTCATTGGCAGGCATACTTGTCCGATGCTGTCCGACCTGAATAGGAGCGGTATAGCCTGTTGAGCCATTAGAATTCCGTAGTTCCGGAGTTGGCGTGACCATCATGATTAGCCCAAGGCCGATCAACAGTCCAGCGATGGTGGCTGCGATCAAGACTGTCTTGTTGTTTGGGCCCAGAGGTCGAATTCCGGCGGCTGCATCGTCCAGCGGGGTGATCAAGTCGATTGTCTTTGACGCTCGCAAGATCGATTCAGCTTGAGCGTATTCTTTGTGAGCGGATCGTAGTTCTTCGTTTCGCAATTCCAGTTCGTTGACCATTTGACCGTAGTCGACTCGCATCGATGCCAGATCGGTGATCCGTCCATTGATTTTGGAGATCTGCTTGTTCATCATCTCCACTTGCTGTTGAGCCAGCTTTTGTTGCGACCGCAAACCTACCAGAGCGGTTTTCAATTCAGCAGTAATCTGGCTACGTATATCGACAACCGAGTTGGCTCTGGCCTGAAACCGAGGGTGCATCGGCGAGTAAATCCCTCCAGTATTCGATTGCTCGACCTGAGCCTCAATCAACCGCGTTTTTAATTCTGACAGAGCGGGTTGGGAATCCAGCAATTCTCGCGGAGTCGCCAACAATTGGTCCGGGTTCAGCCCTTCCAGGTATTCGATCATCTGAATCGCTTCCTGTTCCGACTGACGTGCCGAGCGGATCTCTGCCTGGATTGTGGCAATGTTTCTGCGTAGTTCGCCGCCGCCGGAAAACGGCTCGTTCAAGCCCCGCAACTCCGACAGATCTCCGCCTACATCCGATTCGACCGTTCGAATCTGATGCGAAGTTTCACTCAACCGCTCCGTCGCCAGTTCGACTGAACCACCGGCTTCCTTCAACATACTTTCCGCTTTGCGAGTTCGCATGTTGCGGATTTCGGCGCGAGTCTCTTCAAACAATGATGAAACCAGTTCTTTTGCTTTTTTGGCCGACGATGATTTTACGTTCATCGTAAGGATCTCGGTCTTGCCAAGTTCGGCACCACCAGGAGCATAAAAGGAGATCGCTCCCTGCAGCATTTCAATATCCGAGGCCGACGGGTCGTCTTCGCCATTGGCCGCCAGGACTCGTCTTAATACGCTGGGCCGACGGGACGTTTCCTGAATGACTTCCTGAGCGGTCTTCATTCGGTCCAGAGATTCAAATCGACCTGGACTGACGATCCGCCCAATCAATTCCTCACGGACCAAAAACGATTGATCGGCATCCCATTTCTTGGGACCGATAAATGCCATCATAACGGCGATCAATATGGCGGAAGCCAACGGAATCACCCAGAGTCCTGGATGTTTACGCGCAGTCTGAATCAGAGAGCGGAGATAGTCGGCGTGTTGTTCGGAAACCTGGGTCATCGGTCGAACCTGTGTGTCAATTCAAGGCGGGCAAATTAATCCATGTGCATGGCCTACTCGCACATCACATGCCCGTATCTCTTAATTCGTACGAAGACAAAGAATCAGTTGAATGGAGGAAAGACATTTGCGATAGATACTTTCGACAGCACCGTTACCAGCGGTATCAAAAGCACCAACCGTACATTCGTGTCCTTCAACTCAGCCCGCAGACTTTAACATTCCTGGACGGTAAAACCCGAACAAAGCGGCCCAAAAAGCGTCGTTTCATCCTGTTTTGTTGGTACGACGGCCTACTCGAAGATCTGGAGCGAGACGCTGGTGTGCATTGGAAGGTCGGAATCAGAATTTCGAAAATGGACGATTTCCGGCACATCAAACTTGATGGTCAATTCGTTGCCAGAATGCAACATCGGTAGCAATTGCGCATCATCGGTTGCCGTTTCTATACAGAAACGACAATTGCCATCGGTCAGAACGGAGTCCGGAACGATCATCGCATGACCATTCAACGTCATACCGACTGGTTTGGGGAATCGCCCCTGGATTTCGAATTGAACCCGTTGTGGGGGCGGCTCGGGAGCCAGCCAGTTGAATTTGCGATGAAAGACCAAACCGTCTGCTTCTGTCCAGGCGGAATCGGCGTCCATCCACCAGCTCCACCAGTCAAGCGGCTGGCGAACGTTGACACGTCGTGTCGTTTGCTGGTCGCCGTTGGAGTCGATTGCGGCGGCCGTCCAAGGACCGCGAAGCTTGATTTGATGCATGGCCTGTGACGATTGGTTTTATTCAATTGGTTGAGAGAATTGGTGCGACGTTTCGCCTAAGGATTGAAGTTCTCGAGCGCATAAAAAAGGAATCGGCCATTCCGATTCCTTTGTTTTGTTCAGTTGCAAACTTCGGCCAATCGCCTTGATTAGTTAGGAACGAAGCTCTCTCGAACGGTCTTTTGCAAGATCTGATTCGTGTTCTTATCGATCATGCGAACGCGAGCCTCCAACGACCGAATCGGGTACGCGTACGGCGGTCGCGTTTCACGTTCCAGATTGTCATCGACTCCGCCTGCGTTGTCGTTGTCTACGCCATCGTTTCCTTCATCGAAAAAACTGTCTCCATCCTGATCCAGACCGTCTGTTTCGTACCCGTTCCACCAGGTGCAGTAGGTGGCTGGGTTATTGGCGAAGGTGTAGCCGTTTTCGAAAGCGAAATTGTTGAACCAGCGTTCGTTTCCAAACCCAAGTGCATTTGTGGTGTTCGCGGCGAGAGGGTCGTAGCCAAGATTTACATAGCCGCCAACTTGTGAATAGGCCGCCCCATTAGATGCAGGCGGAAATGCACCAACCACATCGACAAATCCGGGATCGTCGTAACCTACCACCTGCCCAACGCTGACGCCGGCTTCCGCTGGCAAGAATGCCTCAGCGGTTGGGTCGAAGACTTTCAAATCAAACGCGACACAGTTATCCAGCATCAAATCAAAACCTTCGTCTACGCCGGTTAACGCTCGATTGAAAATACTCGCAGGTTCAATTGACGGCTCCCCGGTAAACATCTCGTGAGGGAACAATACTGGATTGTGCGCGAAACGGTTCGCTCGATTGGTCAAATCAGCCAACGAGTTCGTCGCCAACCCGGTTCCATTGGGCCGCACAGAAACATCGTTATTGGCGTAGTAAGTCAAAATGTCGGTTTGTTGAGCGACCGGCAATGCTGTCAAGTCGATTCCGGTGGGTCGGATCAACAACACACGTCGATACAGTCTAAGGCTTTCGTCGTAATCCGCTTCGCCATCACCATTCGTGTCGTCGTGTTGAATCCACCAGACGACCTCGGCCACATACGATTCCACGAAACCGCCATTGAAGCGGCCTCGAAACGGTTCGCCATTAGTTCGCACAGTCATCGCCAGGATATCGTCGTGGTCACCGATGAAACTCAAGTCCTCCGTGGCATGTTCAGCGTCAACTTCCTCGCCTTCGATCAGTTCGAAATACCCGTCTTCTTTGGCGGACAGTGGGCTGGGCGTTCGAGTCGCGTTTTGCAAATCGCTTCTTAGCGTCTCCACAACGACTCGGATCTTGTTATGCATATCCATCTTGGAGCGGCCAAGTGAGATGCTTTCGCTGGAAGATTTGAATGCCCGGATCATGGCTGCGATGATCAGCAGCGTTAGACCAGTAGCGATTAACAATTCAATGAGTGTCAAACCGTCTCGATGATTGCGGCGTGAGCGGCTTCTGATAAATCGAAAGGAACTTGTCGATTTTGATCGATGCGATGAGATTGCCAACTTGTTCATGCGAGAAACTCCGGGTGTTGACTTGCCGCTAACAAATACGGCAAAGAATGAAATTTAGTACTCGATAATGGCACTTGGTGGTCACCGCCAGGAAAAGGCGTTGGGGCGGCAACAGGACGGGTCGGATATTGGTGTTATCGACCAATATGCCTGCAACAGTCAATTCTAGCGTCAAAATGCCCTCTGTACATGGTCAGTTCTGCCCAGCAGACGTCGAATTAACCCAAAAAACCCGTGATTCGCTTACAAACTGGACCCATGAGACCTGGTTCACACAATCCCGTCCTGTATGAATCTCAATCGACACCCGAAACTTCCAACCAAATCGAGCATTCATTAACCGAGTCGAAATCCTCCTTTCAAATGCTCCGTGGATATAATCAGAGGTCTTGAACGACAGACTAGCGACCCTGTTTTTTCAAGTCCTGGCGATTTTGCGCGTCAGATTCCGTGGGTTGCTCCGTTTAACAGACTGCTGTAGGCGACAAACTGCTGCATGCGACCGAGGCAACAACCATCGGGAATCAGCCGGAGAATCCGCCGGGTGCCGCAGAGGTTCCAGGCGACATCAAACCAACCCATTTGCCGCACAATAAGAATCGATCGACGCGGCGAGCTGACCAGTCGTTGCTGCAACCCGTGTGGTCGTTACCGTTTACCCAGATTCAGCCGATCCGTTAGCACTCAAAATCAACCGTGAATCGCAAACCCTTTCCTGGCATTTGGGGCAGGTATAAACTGAGGTTGTGATTCACCAACAAGGAATCAGCCCAGTCAATCACTCCAGCTTGCGTCGAACCAGACGGTTTGAAAAAACGTATAGCAGCCACCAACATTGTTTCGCACCTCTTTTTTCTGCGTCTCTGTTCGGCTACTGCCTGCATCCGTTTTGCGCCCCAGTCTGGCCACGAACATCAACACGCAACGCAAACTGATACAACGGCAAGCCCTGCTGAACGGCAGTCGCCACCGCTTTTTGCAAACCAGCTTTCAAGCATCGATCAAAATCAATCGTTAGGTCAAACAATGATTCGCGAAAACATCAACAACAAAGACAACCGAAACCGACCCGGTTCTTCTGTGTCGTTCTGTCTGTTGCTGGCCGTCCTGTTGACATCAATCGGCCCGACCAATTCCGCGTGGGCCATTCAGGAACAGACCGACCCGCCCGAGGCTGTGGCGATGTACAACACCGCCGCCAACGCGTTCACCGACAATCAATACGAATTGGCCATCACTCAATGGAAGCAATTGTTAACGGAGCATCCTGACTACAGCATGCGGCGTGACACCCAATATTACATCGGGGTAGCACACTACAACTTGCAACAGTTCGATGAAGCGGTCGACAGCTTCACGACTCTTCGCGATTCGTTGCCGAACATTACTGACTATCGTCGCTCGGAAAAAGCACTGTTCTACATGGCGATCAGCCAATACCGAGTCGGCAAAGCTGCGGCAGCAGAAGGTGCGGAATCGTTGCGTCAATCGATCAAGACCTACCAACAATTCCTGGAGAACTACGAATCGTCTGAATTGACGCCTGAGGTTCTCTATTTCCAGGGCGAGGCGTTGTTTGAACTCGATCAGGTCGATCCTGAAGCAGACACGCTGGCCGCAGCCGCCGCATCCTACAAGAAACTGCTGGATACATACCCTGAATCGGAAAAGAGCAAACAGGCCACGTACGCCTACGGTGCTTGCCTTGAAAAATCCGGCGAGTACCCAACGGCTCGCGAAATCTACACGAAGTACATCGACAAATACCCGCAGGAACCGTTCACGGACGAAGTCCGCATGCGAGTTGGCGACACGATCCTGCAACTCGGGATCGCTCGTCGAACCAGTGGTGAAAGTGATCAAGCCACCGCGAGATTCACCGAGGCCGAAAAGATTTTCGCCGCCCTGACCGACAAGCCCGAGTTCCCTTCGTTGGCGATGGCCATGAATCAACGTGCATTCTGTTTGTTAAATCTGCAGAAATACGCCATGGCCGCCGATTTGTACGCCGCCATCGGAAACGAACATTCCGATTTTGAACTCTACGATGACGCCGTTATGAGCGCCGGCAAATACTATTACTTCGGCGACAAATTTGACGAGGCAGATCAATGGCTGACCAAAGTGATCGCAGCGAACGATGCCCGCAAGACCGAGGCGACTCACTGGCTTTGCAAGGTTCGCTTGAAGCAACAAAGATTCGCCGAGGCGTTGCAACTTGCCAACGATGCCTTGCAACAAGACACGGGCTCCCACACCGTTAATCTGCAAATGGATGCCGCCGACGCGCTGGATGGCATGCCGGATCGCAAAGCAGAAGCGGTGGCGGCATACGAGAAACTGGCCAACGATCACCCGAACCACAGCTTGGCACCTCGCGCTTTGTACTATGCCAGCTTTGGATACCTGGACGCCAAACAATACGAGGACGCTGCCCGGACCGCCGAACAGTTTGGCAAAGCGTATCCGAATGATGAAGACTACACCAACACACAGGACATCCTGGCACAAGTCAATTTACGGCAAGGCAAACACAGTGAAGCACGTGATATCTGGACTCGTCTGATCGCCGAAAATCCAGACAACAGCCGATTCGATTGGTGGCAAAGCCAAGTTGGCTGGGCCAACTACCTACAGTCCGATTACAACGGCGCGATTGGCTGGTTGTCGCAAAGCGTTCTGCAAATGAAGGATCCTGTTAGCATCTCGGAAGCTCACTACGTGATCGGGTCCAGTCAGTACGAACTGAAAAACTACGTCAAGGCGATTGATGCATTTAACGCTTCCATAAAAGCGAATGAAAAGCGCAGCAACATCGACCAGGTTCGCACGTTGGCCGCCCGCGCACATTTCAACTTGGATGAAACCGACAAAGCGATCGAACTGGCCTCGAACGTTTGGAACAACAGCCAGAGTCCCGAAGCCGCTTACTGGTTAGGCGAATTTCATTATCGGGCCGGCAACTTTACCGCAGCTCGCGACCACTATCAGAAATGCCTGGAAAGCCAACAGCCTAACGACCGCCAACCGGACGCACTGTACGGATTGGCGTGGGCTAATTCTTCGGCGAAACAACTGGACGGCGCGATTCAGGCGTTTGATCAATTGATCAAGGAATACCCTGAACACCGATTGGTTAATTCAGCCTTGATCGGCAGAGGAAAAGCCCGCCGACTGGCTGGTAATTACGCAGACGCGATCACGGACCTGAACGCCTTTTTGGCAACTGATCCCGATGAAAAGAATCGAGTCAACGGCGTCTACGAACGAGCACTCAGTTATGTAAAGCAGGAAGACTGGAAGGCCGCTATCGGCGACCTGGAATCGCTGGCCAACCAAAAAGCCAGTCCCGAAATCGAAGACGATATTCTGTTTGAGTTAGCCTGGGCCTACAGTGAGGACCAACAGGCGGCCAAGTCAATCGACACCTTCCAACAGATTGCCGACAACTTCACCGACAGTCCGCTGGCGGCCGAAGCCAACTATCACGTCGCAGAGGATCTTTACAAACAAAAAAACTACGACGACGCCATCGGACGGTACCAAACGGCACTGGACGGTTCGGCGAACGATCCGCGAGTCGCAGAATTGGCCACGTACAAATTGGCCTGGTGCCACTTCAACAAATCTGATTACCCCAAATCGTTGAAGGCGTTCCAGCTGCAGGTTGAAAAGTATCCGAACGGACAACTCCACGCGGTTGGGTTGTCGATGGTTGCCGAGTCGCACTTCCAGCTGAAACAACACGACCAGGCTGTGACGGTTTACAAAGTTGCGATTCCCGCGATTGAATCGTCAGACATTACAAACAGCGTACGAATACTGGCTCCGATTCACGCCGCTCAAAGCGCGAACAAAGTCAAGGAATTTCAGACCGCCGTGGACTACGCAAAAATCGTCATCGATAACCATGCGGACTCGGGCTATGCCGCAGACGCGTGGTACGAAACAGGTGTAGCCCAAAAGGGACTTGGCAACCGGGAATTGGCGATTGCGGCCTGGAACGAAGCGATGAAGTTGTCGCTTGGGAAAACGGGGGCGCGAGCTCGCTGCATGATCGGCGAAGAACATTTCGCGGACAAGAAGTACGAAGACGCGATCACTCAATTCAAGCTCGTAATCTACGGATACGGAGCGTCGGAATTGGCCGACGAAGTCGCGCCCTGGAAAGCCTTTGCCGCCTACGAAGCCGCACGATGTTACTACGTACAGATCGAAGGCAGTCAGGGTGAAGTGCGTCAATCGAATATCGACAACGCTCGCAAGTTCTTCCAGGTCATACTCGACAAGTTCCCCAACAACTACCTGGTCGATGACGCCACCAAACAACTGGCCGTTCTGGACAGCATTAAATAAAGACTGTGGCGAACACGCCCTAAAAAACAACCATCAAGAAAACACTTCCAGTCAAATGTATTTGCGGAGCCTCTATGTCCTTTTTAGTTAGCCGATTCAACCAGGTGATTGTCGGATTGGTGATCGTCACCTTGATGGCTTTTGCCGTGGAACCGGTGCTTGTCTCCGCTCAGGAAGTCCAGCCGAACATCCCGCAAACCGCTCCGGAATTGATCCAGCCGACTCCCGGTAACTCGGTCAACTCGGCAAACGCCGGCGACGAGGTCATCTACACCGAGAAAGGCCTGAACCTGTTCGAGCTGTTGCGAAAAGGCGGCTGGTTCATGATCCCGCTGGCCTTGCTTTCGATTCTGGTCGTCGCCTTGGCAATCGAACGGGCGTTGGCGTTGCGTGAAGAAAAGATCCTGCCAAAACAACTGGTGCGTGAACTGGGAAACCTCAGTCGACACGAAGAAGGCTTCGATCCAAGAATGGCCTTCCGCGCCTGCCAGGTCTATCCGTCGGCGGCTTCGCGAGTGCTTCGCGTCATGTTGCTGAAAGCTGGCCGACCGCAATCAGAAGTTGAACGCGCGGTATCCGAAGCCGCCGAACGCGAAGCCACGAAATGCCAGGCTCTCGTTTCCTGGTTGGTGTTGGCAGCAGCGGTCGCACCACTCGTTGGATTGTTGGGAACGGTTTGGGGCATGATTCAGGCCTTTTACGACACCACTCAATTGACCGCAGGCGTCAACAAGGGCGAAGTTCTGGCTCAGGGAATTTACACCGCTCTGGTCACGACGTTGTGTGGTCTGTGTATTGCGATTCCGTCCGCCGTGCTGGCTCACTTTTTTGACAACCGAATCGTTGCCTGGTTCCACAAGATCGAAGAACTGGCTGCCAGCCTGACGCCGATGATGGAGCAGTTTGAAGGCCAGGTTCGCGCGAGTGCCCCAGCCAAAGGAGCCCATGCCATGGCCGGATCGACGCCTGCGGACATCGTGGAACGGTCGGCCCCCAACCAGTGGGACGATGATCCTGGCAGAGGCCCGCAACATGACTCGGTCGATGTGGTTCCGCCACCAAGCAGCCCGCGTTAGCGAACCGGACGAAACCCGAGTCGCACCCGAGTCGCTAAACCGCAACTTCGCATCATCAACCGCACCTCATAACCAAAACACTAAACATGGCCGTCCAACCCAAAAAGCATGCCGTCGGATCGCTCAGCATCACACCGCTGATCGACGTCGTGTTCCTGTTGCTGATCTTCTTTCTGGTCGCGACTCGCTTCGCAGAAGAAGAGCGTGAAATTGAAATCGAGTTACCAACGGCGGCGATGTCCTTACCGTTGACCGCGGAACCTCAGGAGATGTTTATCAACATCGACAAGGATGGCCAGTACTTTATCGATGGCAAATTCCGCCACGCAGAACAGATCGAACAATTGTTACGCACGGCCGCCGTCAACAATCCGCAGACACAAACCGTGGTCATTCGAGCCGACAAATCAACCGATTGGCAATTTGTGTTAACCGCATTCGATATGTGCAAACAAGCCGGAATTTACAATTACACGGCGATGACCGACGAACAGTAGCCCGACAATCCAATCCCCACAGCACTATTAAAGAACAGCACTCAAAGTAAAAACAAACAACGCCCCACACCAACGTCGCCTTTCGCCGCAACCATCATGTCAAACCGTCAACCATCTGTTCGCACTTACGAACCGACGAAAGTCGAACGGTTCGACGATCAGTATTGGCCGATCGTGATGTCGACGTGTATTGCGGCCACCATATTTGCGGCCACGATCGTTTCGTTGTTGGCAGGGTTCTGGATGTGGGTCAGCCTGTTGATCTTGCCCGCCGCCATTGCGGTTTTGTTACTCGCTCTGAAATTCATCGATAGCAAACGTCTGCGACGCAGCCTGCAATTGGCGATGATCCTTAGCCTGGCAACACATTGTGGCTTCGTGATTTTTGCCAGGCAAACCAGTATCTTCGACGGGTTCTTTTTGGAAGTGAACCGCACGACAACGCCGGTCAAACAACAGCGTGTGCTGCACGTTTCCAGTCAAGTTAAAACGATGCCGTGGTTGGAATCGAACCCTACCTCATTGCCCGAGTCCACTGAACCTGCTCCTGAAAAACAGGCACGCACTGAAACGTCGACCGCTCGTCCGCAACCATCGGATGTCGCCAAACAACAACCAACCGAAAACCCGCAATTGGTCCGCCGTCAACAATTAAGCGAGACGGTGCCACGATTGGGAAAGAGCGTTTCTCGCTTAAAACGTCAAACTGAAAACCAACAACTCAAGTCGAGTGAAAAAGTTGCATTGGCGCAACCGGCACCAGCCCAGCCTCGTTCACAAAGTGCCAAGCCGAAACAAGCGACATTGCAAGCCGACGCCACGGATCTGACCCGCTCGTCAAACGAAAGATCCTCGATCACCAAGTCCAGCGCTGCCAAATCCAACGCTACCACCAGCGATTCCCAAAGACGGCAGGCGAGGAACGAGTTGGCTGAATCCGGTTCATCCGATAAGGCGTTACCAAAACGCAGTCGCGAGAAACCGACTCTGGAAACCAGCCAAACGCGATTGACGCGCCGGGAATCGCCTGCCGCCAGCGGTGCCAATGAAGCGCGGATCGAAAACACTCAACCAGCTCGGAATGTGCGAGCCCCCCGCGCTGCCCGGCAACCCGAATCGCGGGCCATGGCTGCCAGTTTGCCATCCGACGCCGCCACCATGGAACGCCGCAGCTCTGATTCCGACAACCCGACCAATGCAAAACTGGAACGCAAACAACGTGCCGCCAGCAAGTCGACTCAGATTTCGCAGGTTCAACCGGAACGCCGCGAACAAAAACCGACCATCACCAATCGCCAACCGGCTAGCAAAACTTCGCGGGCCACCGTCGCCGCCGCTACGCCGACCACGCCCGAAATTGTCGAACGGCCACGACCCGACAACACAGCACAGTCGACTTCGGGGATCGCCCAACTAAATCCGCAGAACACGGCACTCGACCGTTCCAACAATGGTACTTCCGGCGTTGGTCGCTCGGCCAACCTGGATCGAAATACCGGTTCGTTGCAAAGCGCCGCCATGACGCCGTCCGATTCGATGCGTCGACGCGAGGAAACCACGCAGCGAATCGATCCGAGTTCGCTGGCCTTGCGACAAAAAGCAAACGTGCCTCGCTCGGCCGCCGCCGAGGCATTGCCCAAAGTCGTCAGCCAGCCGGATACGGTCGCCGTTGCCAGTCGACCAGCCACCGCAACGCCGGCCGAGTTGACCGCCAGTTCCAGCGCCTCGTTAACTCACTCCGACTCCGACGCTCGTCGCGGTGACACATCTGTGGCCAAAGGTTCTGGCAGTGTAGATCGTGGACCGCGAAAAGTCGTTAGCGAAGAACTGACTCGCCGAACGTCCGGCGGTGGTCAGCCCGAGATTCAACCGCAACCTGTCAACCAACAAGCCTCGATCCGCGGTGATGCAGCCGCTTCGGCACCCAGCCTGGCAACCGAGGTCGTCGATCGCGTCGCCACCGATAACGGAGCCAGCGAAGCGATCCGCGCCATGTCAGATCTCCCGGTGCCAGCAGCGACCGCCGACCTGTTGGCACGACGCGGTGGAGAGGCCGACGATTCGGGCGCGCCGACGCGCAGCGAAAACAGCCAGTCCGACCAGATTAACAGCTCGACCGCCGATATGGCCAAGTCCGTTTTGGGACGAGCGACCTCCGACACCATCGGCGAAGAAGACGATGAAGAGGAACGTCTGCGTCGTGAACGGGCACTCGCCCTTGCTCGCAGCGCACGCCGCAACGCCGGCGCTGACGCACCTACCATCGACTCGACAATCGAAACCGTCCAACCAGCCTTGGGCCAAACTGCTCGCTCGGGCCAGCCGTCAGAGAACGGTCGGATGAGCGACGCCATCGCTGACGCAGTGATCGAAAGATCTACGTCGGCGAATACGGATTCCAGTGAAACCGAAAAGGTCGACTCTGCGTCGCGCGAGGTCGCCGATTCGGCCGCCTCCGGTGCACGCGAAACCTCCGAAACCCAACTGGCTCGCTCCACCAACAGCCAGGAAACACCCGACGTCGCTCAGGAACAATTGGCACAGCAACAATTGACCGAGGGCAATCGCACCATGGCCCCCCGTTCGGATCGATCTCTGGCCGAGTCTGGAATTACAGATGGCGAGGTGCCGGAAATCATTGGTCAATCAGAAACAGGGCAGGGCTTGGCCAACCAGGTGGTCGAGGACGATTCGCTTGCCCAACTGGCACGCAGTGCTCCGGCAGGCATGTCCTTAAAAATCGAAGCGGACACAGGAGCGGCGGGAATCGGGGACCAATTGGAAGATGACCCTGGCATCGATTCACGACAGGCTTCGCGTGACAGTCCGGCCATTCAATCGATGAGTGAAACGCGTTTCCGTAAACAGGATGCTGGTGGTGCTCCGTCGATCAATTCGGCGCCGATCATTGCCAAGGAAGCCTTCCGCTCCAGAAATCAACCGGCCCGTTCATCCGCCGCACCGAAGACTGAACAAGCGATTGAATTGGGGTTGGCCTGGTTGGTCCGCGAACAAAAAGAAGACGGAAGCTGGACGTTGCACAATACGCCCGCCGATTCCAATTCTCGAGTCAAACGAGTCAACAGTGACATGGCCGCGACGGGCTTGGCCATACTGGCATTCCAGGGCGCGGGTTATAACCACAAGGAATTTAAATACTCCAGCCAGTTACAAGCCGCCATCTCATGGATGATTCAAAATCAAAAGGCCAACGGCGAACTGTACATCGACGCCGACAAGTACTCCAATGACTCGTGCCGGTTCTACAGTCACGGTATTGCGGCGTTGGCTTTGGCCGAGGCCTACGGTATGACACAAGACGAGGAATTGCGACCCGCCGTTCAAAAAGCACTCGACTACATCGCGGAGACCCAACATCCGCGGCTTGGAGGCTGGCGATACTTCGCGGGCTTTGAGGCTGACACATCAGTCACCGGTTGGATGATGATGGCAATGCAGAGCGGTAAACTCGCCGAACTGAATGTCGAAGAATCAACGTGGGCTGGAATTCGCAGGTGGTTGGAAATGGCGCGTTCGCCATCACGTGAATCGTTGTTTCGTTACAACCCGGAAGCACTCGACAAGGCGAGCACACGTCATGGTCGCGACCCGACTCCTTGCATGACGTCCGTCGGTTTGTTGATGCAGTTGTATTTGGGCTGGGATCGCATGGACAATCGCCTTAGCGACGGAGCAGATTACATCCTGCAAAACTTGCCCGACGATTCCTCGGTCACCAAACGAGACACGTACTACTGGTACTACGCTACGCAAATCATGAGACACGTCGGCGGCGAATCCTGGCAGCAATGGCACGACGCCCTGCATCCCTTGCTAACGAAGTCCCAGATCAAGGAGAACCAGCTGTCCGGTTCGGGGCAACAAGCGAATCCGCTGGCCGGAAGCTGGGACCCGATCAATCCAGTTCCCGATCGCTGGGGAGCCCAGGCGGGACGCTTGTACGTCACCACAATGAACCTGCTGTCCCTGGAAGTCGATTATCGTTTGCTGCCTCTATACGACGACACGTCCAAATAGAATTCGCACAGGCGTCACGCCATCACGACAGGACAGGCGCCCGGAATATCGGCCTAAAAATCGGCGAGAAAATCGCCCCTAAATCACCGGCTTTCACACGTCACACATCGCTCCATTGAATCGCACGGCATTTAATGCTTTACCAGCCCCGCCGGGTTGGACTACAATCAACGGGTAACCAGTTACACGAACAACGAATGTTTTTTTGAAGAATCTCATGTCCGGTCTCATCCAAACTATGTCTGACGATGTCCTCATTCTCGATTTTGAGGCAACCAGAATCCTGGATCAGCAAATGGTCAGCTCGATTGGTGGCGAATTGCAAAATCTCGCCCAATCGACTGAAGTCAAGAAAATCCTCATCGACATGAATCGCATCGAGTTGATGACCTCGACCATGATCGGTCAATTCGTGACGTTTAACAGCAAATGCAAAGAGCGATCGATCGCCGTGCACTTTTGCAACCTGACCTCGCAAATCCAGGAACTCTTCAAGATCACCAAACTTAACACCGTCTTCACCATCGCAGACAATCGCGAAAAGGCGATGGCTGGATTCTAGGAATTCAGCACGGTCCACTTACGACCGTTACAACGGTTATTTCGGTACTTTGGCAGCACTGCGGCAAACGCATTGGCTGCCACGTTCTTCTGCCCGCTTCGGTTTGTTCAATGGATTACTTGTTGGCAGTCGCCGATTCTGCCCAAGTCTCATCGGATTGCTGGCAACTTGTTCGCGAAATTGTTCTCGCGAGTACAATAAATTCTGACGAAAAGAAGCAGGCCTGGCCGGTAACCTGAATTCTGGTGGCTCGTTTTTTATTCGCGTTTGTGCTGTGGTCCACCTGCTTCGCGTGTCCATCCGGAATCGTTCATCACTTTCCGGTTAAATTTTCGCCGACGACTCGTCACATTTATCCGAACGCCTAAAATTCCGTCCACTCAATATTCAATCGATCTGACACCCGTTTCATGAAACCACTCACGCGTTCGACGCCCGCCGCCATCGTTAGATTCATTGCCATTCCGACTGCGGTGGTACTGGTACTCTGCATGCCGGCGTCTGCGCAAGCTCAAGGCAAAAAGAAGAAACGAAACGCAGGTCCAGCCCTGGTTCTGGCAGAAACGGTCAAGCTGATGCCGCGAGCCACTGGTCAGACATTCGTCGGCACACTCGAACCGACCCGTCGTTCGGTCATCGGCAGTGCGGTCGAAGAACGGATCCAGCAAGTCATGGTCGAAGAAGGCGACTACGTCGACATCGCGGCCTCGGAATCGATGTCACCACTGGTCAAACTTCAACAGGACTCGGCCGACATCGCGGTCGCAGCAGCACAGGTTGAACTTGAATTGCGGAAACAAGCGTTACAAGAACTGTCCGCGACAATTCCAACCGAAATCGATTCCGCCAAGGCCGAGGTCGCTCGCCTGGATTCTCAACTGCAGTTCGCCAAGAAGCTTTACGACCGGACTCAAAGTCTGGCTTCCAGCATGTCACGTCGCGAAATGGAAGAGACTTTTTCGCAGTACAACTCGGCGACTCAGGCCAGTAATGTTGCCAAGGCAGAGCTTCGCCGCCTGGAAGCAACGAAAGAGATTCGTTTGTCGATCGCTCAACAAAACATCATCCGACAACAGGCCGAGCTGCAACGAAGCCTGGACTTGCAAAAGAATCACTCCGTTTTCGCGCCCTTCAGCGGTTACGTCTCGCGTCGCATGGTCGAAAAAGGAACCTGGGTTTCACGCGGCACGCCGCTAATCGAGATCGTTCAAGTGAACCCGATCCAGCTTCGAATTCAGGTCCCGCAGGATTACGTGGCCGCCTTGCAAACGTCCTTTGATGCGGCGACCGCAGAACAGCCACTACTGGCCGAGATCACCGTCGCCTCGGCTGATCAACCGATCACTGGTACTGTGTTTCGCATCATCCCCGATGCCGATTCGCGAACTCGATCGTTGCCCGTCATCATTCGAATTGAAAACCCAACAACCAACGCCGATGGTACCGGCAGCCACTTGCTAAAACCAGGCTTGCTCGCTCGCGCAAACCTGCAATTCGGTGTTGGCGAAAAAGTCGTGATGGTTCCCAAAGACGCTTTGGTACTAAACAAGGGCGCCGCCTCGGTTTACCTGATCAAGCCTGCGGATAACCAGTCGCTGGTCGCGAAACAGCTACCCGTTGTGCCTGGCACCTCGAACGGCAATTGGATCGAAGTCACGGGTGACCTGAACGCAGGTGATCAGATCGTTGTGCAGGGGAACGAGCGACTGCGTGATGGCGAAACCGTCGAATTGCTGAAAGAGTAGCCGGAACGAATATGCCCTCCAAATCAATCATCCTCGAAAACCCAGTGAAGGTCGCCGTCGGCGTGATCCTGATCGTGATGTTTGGTTTGCTGGCCGCATTCCAGATGCCGATGCAGTTGTCACCGGAAGTCGAACGACCGGTTATCTCCATCCGTACCAGTTGGCGTGGTGCCAGTCCGCAAGAAATCGAAAAGGAGATCATCAATGAACAGGAAGAACAGCTAAAGAGCGTCTCAGGCGTCGTTCGCATGAAGTCCGAGTCCAGCGATTCCAGTGGAGAAATTGATCTGGAATTCGCCGTCGGCACGAACATGAAGGAAGCCCTGTTGACCGTCAACAGCGCGTTGCAACAAGTCCGAGACTACCCGATCGACGCGGACCTGCCACGCATTTCGACTTCCTCCAATTCCGATCGCTCCATCGCCTGGTTCATCCTGAGCGCCGCGCCGCCGACCCTGGAAGCCCTGCAGCAATTCACCGAAGCTCATCCAGAATTGGCTGATCAAGTTGAACACGTGCGCCGCGCCTACAGCACCAGCCCCGGCCTTTCGGCTTTCCGCTTACGAGAATTCGCAGCCGCTCACCCGGAAGCCGAGGTGCTGTTGCCTGCCAACGTCGACGTGACGCAAATGCGAAAATTCGCCGAGGACGTCGTGGAAGCCTCGTTCGAACGGGTCAGTGGCGTAGGCAATGCCGACGTAAGAGGCGGAC
>CAZPOL010000062.1:0-32008 GCA_964588195.1 uncultured Pirellulaceae bacterium
GCGGCTTGGCATTGCTTTTTCGATCGACATAGGAATTCATGAAATGAATCGTCTTCTATCCAGTTGTTGTTTGTTGTTGCTCGGTCTATTCGTGGCGGCGAATTCGTACGCCCAGGAAGATGAGAAGAAATCTGAGACGATTGATGATTCGATGTTCAAGCCGGCAGACATATTCCAGCTGGAATTTGCCTCGGATCCACAGATCTCTCCGGATGGATCGCGGATTGTCTACACGCGAAACTATTTCGATATCATGACCGACCGTCAAAAAGGCGACCTCTGGATGATCGATGAAGACGGTCGTCACTTGCCGTTGCTGACTAACGCCAGTTCAGCTCGCTGGTCACCCGACGGTACCCGGATCGCCTATGTTGGTCGTCAGGATGACAAGCCGCAGATTTTTAACTATTGGGTGGCAGATGATCGATCGACGCCGCTTAGTCGTTTAACCGAGAGTCCCGGCAGTCTGACGTGGTCGCCTGATGGCAAGCAGATTGCATTTTCAATGCGTGTTCCGGCCACGAAGAAACCATTCGTTACGATGCCTGCCAAACCGAAAGGGGCGAAATGGGCCGAGCCACCAACGATGATCACCAGGATGCGATACCGCGCCGACGGCGCAGGTTTTCTTAGTGAAGGCTACCGGCAACTTTTTGTGATGAGCGCCGACGGCGGTTCGCCAAGACAAATTACCACCGGAGATTTCAATCATGGTGGCAATCTTTGTTGGACGTCGGACAGCAGCGCGATTATCTTCTCGGCCAATCGTCACGCCGACAGCGACTTTCAACCGAACAACAGCGAAATTTATCGAGTCAACCTGACGGACCGCGTCGTGACGGCTCTCACTGATCGAGTCGGACCGGATAGCAGCCCTGTGATGTCTGGCGACGGCAAGATTCTGGCTTACACCGGATTCAACGACAAATTCATGGGCAACCAAAACAGCTCGCTTTACGTGATGGATCCCGATGGAACCAACAGCAGCTCGCTGGTCGAATTCGACCGAAGTGTAAACTCGCCAGCCTGGAGCGAGTTCCACGAAGGGTTCCTGTTTACGTTTACCGATCAAGGCAATTCCAAATTGGCATTAGCGAAACTGGATGGCTCGATTCTGAAGCTCGCCGAGAATCTTGGCTCGAACGCTTCCGGGCGTCCCTACAGTCGAGGCGGCAGCTTTACCGTTGCCGACAATGGCACAATCGCATTTTGCACGACGACTCCGGAGCGACCTGGCGATTTGGCTCGCCTGGTTCCCAGTGGTGACTTCGAACAACTGACTCAATTGAACGAAGACCTGTTGGGTCACAAGCAACTGGGAGAAGTGACGGAGCTTCGCTGCAAGTCCAGTCATGACGGGCTTGATATTCAGGGATGGGTGATCACGCCTCCCGATTTCGACAAGTCAAAGAAGTATCCAATGATCCTGGAAATTCACGGTGGTCCGTTTGCCGCCTATGGCGACGTCTTCACGGCGGAGTTGCAGTTGATGGCGGCGGCCGGTTACGTGGTGCTGTATACCAATCCACGCGGCAGTACAAGTTACGGCGAAGACTTTGCAAACGAGATTCATCACAACTACCCCGGTCAGGACTACGACGATTTGATGACTTGCGTCGATTCGTTGATCTCGCAGGGGTTCGTTGACGAAAATAAATTATATGTCACTGGTGGAAGCGGTGGCGGAGTACTGACCGCATGGATCGTGGGCAGCACCAATCGATTCAAAGCCGCCGTCGTCTCCAAGCCAGTGATTAACTGGTACAGCTTTGCTTTGACCTCTGACGGCTACCCGTCGTACTACAAGTACTGGTTCCCCGGTTTTCCATGGGACCACACCGAGCACTACATGAAGCGTTCGCCGATCTCCAAGGTTGGTAACGTCGAGACGCCGACGATGTTGCTGACCGGTGAACAGGATTTTCGCACACCGATGGGCGAGTCCGAGCAGTTCTACCAGGCGTTGAAGTTGCGAAACATTGATACGGCTTTGGTGCGAGTCCCCGGCGCGTCGCATGGCATTGCGTCACGTCCGAGTCATTTGATCGCCAAGGTCGCTTACATTCTGCAGTGGTTCGAAACTTACGAATAAGTAACGCTGCAAAGTGTGTTGGCGTTGATCAGAAGCCAGCAGCTTCCTTGCCATAAACCAACGAGGGAACGCACGTTGTTCTCAAACAAGCGGTCGCCCAAAGAATCGCCATTCTGCGGGCAGCCACAATTGATCGTCCATGGTGCCTATCACAAAATGGGGACGGTTTGGTTGATGAGGGTGCTGGAACGGGTTGCCGAGCATTTCGGTTTGACTCTGCAGAAGAGTAATTCCAGGTCGGACCAACTCGATTTGCAGACGGACATTCTGTTCTTGAACCACAGCCATTTGCCGTTGGATACGCTCGGCCAATTCATTGGTTCCCATATGATCCGTGATCCTCGCGACGTGATCGTGTCCGGCTATTTCTATCATCTATGGACGGAAGAGAGTTGGGTTCATACACCTGATGTTCGATACGACGGACAAAGTTACCAGCAGCACCTGCAGTCGCTGGATCAACACGCTGGGCTGCTCGCCGAGATTGAACGGTACGCGAAATATATTTCAGACTGGTGCATGCTCGACTGGAATTATAGTGACGAACGTTTCTTCGAATTTCGGTATGAAGCTTTGGTTGCGGACGAGTCCGCCGTCTTTCAGCAACTTTTTTCTCACTATGGTTTTCACGATCAAGCCATCTCCGTTTGCCTGGAACTCGCCGCCACTCAGTCGTTCGAACGTGTTACGAAACGGAAGGCGGGTAAGGTTCTGCCGAATAGCCATTTGCGAAGCGGGAAACCTGGGCAATGGCGAGAAGTGCTTGCAGAAGATCATGTGAGTGCCATCGAACGATCGATGAAACCTTTGTTGGTTCATCTCGGTTACTGGGATGGTGATTGATGCTGTAGGTTTCCCCAATGGTTTCTTGCCTATTCGGTTGCTGTCGTCGCTGAAGTAGTGTTACCAGGGAAACCAAACTGGCCATTTTTTTTCTTAATTGATCAAAAGATCGTTCAATTGAAGGTTCTTGTTGCGGGGGATCTGAAGTTTTTGCGGGTTAGGAGTAAGACGCAAACAATGCATGCATATCTTGGCGGATAGTAGCTATGAATTTTATCGTACTGGTGCGCGAGATTTCTGCGCGCCAATGGCTTGGTCGACTCTTGAACGAAGCAGGTCTTTGCCGTGAAGGCATGGCGAGTGCGGATTCTCATTCTGTTGAATTTGTTCAATCAATCGGTGAAGCATTGGTGACCGCCGAAAGCAGGTCTCCCGTACCCAGCTTCATGATTGTGTGGGATTCAGCAGTCACGGTCGATGAGCTGCCACAATTGTTGACTGTAAACCGAGACAGTTTGATTCTGATGAACCAGCAGACGACTGCAGGGGCGTTGCTCCATAGCATCGAAAACTGGCAAAGGTCGTTGGCTAATGATCTCTTGCACGGTAGTGAACTGGAATTTGCTGGTAGTTCATAAGGTTGGCGCACGCACGAAGTCGTCGTCACATTTGAACCTCTTAAACAAAAGGGGTTGAATTACCAACTGAAACAGGTCGAATAGACAGCAAGGCGGGCGAACCAAATCGCCTGTTCTTTTTTGTTTGACGTCTGCTGGAGACCTGATGTCTGATTCCGATTCGCCGATTGATCGCGAAGATCCCGCCGCTGCCGCTAACAACAACCCGCTAAATATTGCTTCCAATGAAGATGGCGTGCTGCCCGAACCGGAAGTGCCCGTCTATCGGTGCGTCGTCTACGTTCGCAAAACGGAATCGGGCCAGGTACACGCTTGCGTCGCCAATCTACCCGACCTGGAAATCACAGCGGGTAGCGAACGGTCGGCTCTGCAAAAAATCGTACCGGCTTTCAAAAAGCGCGTCATTGAATTCAAACAAAATGGCGATTGCATCCCGTGGATTGATCCTCCCACGCCAATCGAGAAGGATCAGGACAAACGAGTGGTTCCCATTCACTTGTAGTGCATTCCGCCGGAATCTGCAGAAGCAACTGATCGACCGCTAGAAAACCCCGCCGTCGAAACCGCCCCGTCTGATTGGAGTGCTTCGTGAAGGGCGAGTGTTGTTGTTCGATGAACTGCTAGGCAAGCGGATCGGGGTGGAGCCGTGACCTGGAAATGTGTTTGGCCGGGAATCGGTCGTACGTGGAACAATCTTCAATCCTCGCGATGCGGAACCGAGTGTGAGTATGTCTTCCAGCAAATCGCTAACCACTCGCTGATGTTGATAGCCGCAAACCACGGTCAGCAGATACCCGTTACCCAGTGTAGAAAGCGCCAAGCGATGATTGCCTCCGTTCATTTCCCAACTGTCGGGGTCTACGGTTTCGCTAATTAAATCGACGATGTCGTATGCGGAATCCTGATCACTTGTCAGTGGGCCGATATCGTAAGTTCTCAGTTGCAACACACTCGCATCATGCAATGCATCATCTGAGTAGATCTCAATGACTCCATCGTCTGAAACAGAATAGTCACATGAAAATTCTCTCAGTACCCATCGCAAGTTTCTGTCAATGCTCTCGCCTGCCAACGGCAATTGAATTTCGGTTTCGTCCGTCAGGTTGTTGTCAGATGAACTCTCATCCAGAAGGACCTGGAATCCGGACTCCTTCATCCGCAGAATCAGACTTTGCATCGTTCTGGCACCCATCCACGACTCGGGAGTCGGTTGGCCAAGCCGGGAGGTCATGGTGTCCGTCGGTTGTGGGTGACTGGTCCTGATTTTTCGCTGCAACGGATTGAATCTGTTCAGCGAATAGTTTTGCCGGGCGAATTGATTGCTGGGAATTTGTGAGGAAACAGCGCTGGGTTGGCCAATGACCGTAGATTGTCCGTAAACACAGGATCCCGGCAGGGCTGACAGACAAAGCAGGGCGATCGTTCGAGACTTAAAGATCAACTTCTCCACAAACATCAAATTCTCCCAAAGGATGGAATGCCCCTGCCCATCGGTATATAATAGAAAGCCGTTCGCGACTGTTCAACATCCAGTTGTCTCTTTGATCGTCGCGATCCCGACGGGGGCTATGTTGGGAGAAAATTCTTGAAGACTCAAAATCGTTTTGAAACTGTGTGTCGCTGCGCGATGACGTTCGTACTGGCGGTTGTTACTTCCATTGGGTTCCTGAATTGCCAGGCCGGTTGCTTGTTGGCGCAAGAACCGAACACCTCGCAAACGCAAGCGGCTTCTGAAAATGAAGACGACCAGGCTGTCGCCGACGAGTATCCGCTGGCCGAATTGCCGCCGTTGCGACGAATCGTTTTGTACAACTCGGGTGTTGGACAGTTGCAACACGAGGGCAAGGTGAACGCGAAACAACGTGTCGAAGTCGAATTCGGCGCGAAAGACATCGACAATGTGTTGAAGAGTCTGGTGTTCGCTGATCAGGGCGGCGGTTCGGTGCGAGCGATCGAATACCAACCGGCTCCCGAGCCCGAAGACGTCGCTGCATCGATGATGGGCACGCCGATGACTTTGGCGCAATTGGTGCAACGGTTTCGTGGCGAATCGATCACTCTGACCGTTGACGGTACCGAACAACGAGGAGTGGTCTACGGTGTCGAGAATCGAACGGACGCAAATAAAGTCACAGAGGTCATCGTCTTGATGACCGACGAAGGGTTGCACTCCGTTAATTTGCCAGAGGTCGATCGCTTGCAATTCGACAAACCTGAATTGCGAGAGACATTGCGCCAAGCGATGGTTGGAACCGTAAAGTCGCGGGAAGCTGACCGAAAAAAACTTGAACTGTTGTTCGACGGCGTGGGTGAACGCCAGGTGCGATTCGCATACGTCGTGGATATGCCAATCTGGCGAATGACCTATCGACTGGCGACCAAGTCCGACAAAGTCAATCTGCAAGGCTGGGCTCACGTCGACAATGTCTCGGCTGCGGATTGGAATCAGGTAGCACTGGAACTTCGCAGCGGCAAGCCTCAGTCGTTTCACATCGACATTTTCTCGCCCCTGCTGGCTCGCCGAACCAGCTTTGGCAATTCAGCCTACGACTTTACCAGGGAACTGGACCTGGAAACACAACGGTTCGGATTCGACGCGGGGTACGGCAAGGACTCTCGGGCCCCATTGAATGAAGGAGTTGGTGGCTTTGGTGGTGGATTTGGTGGTGGTGGTCACTTTGGTGGCGGTGGCGGTGGTGGCGGTCGTGGCTTGCAGTCTCGCGATCCTGTTCGCGGGATCGATATGGAAAGCGCTTTTCAGTTGTCGGCACAAGAAGGCAGGACCTCGCAAATGGTGCAATACGTTTTGAAACAGCCGGTTGATTTGGGTGCGGGACGAAGTGCGGCATTGCCGGTATTTTCCAGCGACATTCCAGCAGAAGTCATCAGTGTTTTTGATTTAGCAAAATCAGTTGAAAATCCATTGCGGGCTATCGAGATCACAAATTCAACCGAACTCTCAATCATTTCTGGCCCGGTTTCGGTGATGCAAGAAGGCGACTTCGTGGGCGATGGTGTGTTGGATCGGCTGGATGTCAACGAAAAGGCGGAGATCGTTTTTGGAGTCGATCGAGCCGTCAAGATAACAACTGAAAGCGAACCTGCTGTCCAGAAATTGAAGTCAATAAAGTTGCGTAAAGCAGATGGAATCGTGGCCGGTTATGAATCGATCCGCAAAACTATTTTTCGTATCGACAATCGTGACACCGAAAAGCGGAAGCTGGTTTTGTATCACATGCCTGGCGAAGCAGGCGAAACGGTTGCTCCGCAAGTGGATCTCACGTACACCGACAGACCCCGGTTTCTGATTGACGTTGCCGCTCAGTCTGATCAGGAATTTGAAGTCGTATATCGAAAGGTCGTAGAATCGAAACAGACTTTGAACGGGGTCAACGCACGCTTGATTGTCAAAATGCTTGACGGCCTGGAAATCGAAGACTCGGCCCGAAAGCTGTTGGTGGAACAGGTCGAATTCGAGGACCGATTATCCGACTCACTAGCGTATTCCAGAACGCTGACGAAAACGCGCTCCGATCTTGTTGCGGAACAAAAACGTGTGCGAGAAAACCTGGAGGCTATTTCTGATAGCCCCGAAGTGGCAAAGACTTTTCTGACTAAACTGCAATCGCTTGAGCAACAAATCGTTGACGTGAATGAAAGCATCAGCGAAGCCAAGGTCAATTTCATTGAAATCCAGGCAGCTCAGAAAAAAGCGATCGCCGATTATTTCAAATAACAGACGTGCCGGGCGAGATCATTTTTTGGGCTTCAAATGGATCTCGCCAAAGTCTTTCCATGCGTACGTCTTTTCAAGAATTTCAACCTTTTTGATGTCGTCCATGGAACAATCGTAAGTCGTTACCAGATGTGCCGTCTCTCTTTCGGCACCTTTGTACAAAATGTGCATGGTTCCGGATTTAAGGAGCGAACCGTCTTGCAAATGTACAACCGCTTCAACAAAGCGAGTTGGAGGGAACACGACAGGTTGCTCCGCAGTGTTATAAGGGCGGGCGAATTTCAAGCGGAGCGGAGCTCGATGGGTTGGTTCGCAATAATGTCCGTCGCCCAGATCGATCCTTTCCGTGAAAGGGCCAGTGAGTTCATGTAACGTCTCCGGATTTTTATCGGCATACCGGAATCGTACTTTGCAGGTTTCTGGCCATTCGGTTAGATCCGCAGGCGGCAGTATCAAGGCGGTTAGCAGCCCATCGTTTTCTCCAAAATTCCAGCTGCGGGCCGGAAGTTCTTTTTCGCCTATCGTCAGGTAAGGAACGGCGCCAGAATCTTCCAGTCGAGTATCAACACTGAAAACAAAAATCAACGGCTGCAGATTTTCAGGGCGTTCCGTGACGTGATCTGGATACTGAAACGATTTTACATCCAGCCGATCCTTGATCTCCATCAACTCGGTTTTTGAAAGAGAGCTTCCATCTGGACCGATCGCTTCCAGTTGGCTCAAGTCGGTGGCGTCTTCAGGAAGCAACGGTGCAATCGCTTCCAAAGTCGGTATTTCAATCTCTTCCGATTCCTGGCAACCGTACGCAAAAGCCGTTGTCGAAAGAGTAAGCAGGATCATTCCAAATTGAAGAATGTGAGTGATCATTCCGTACCTCGCAGAAAAAATTTCCGTTCAGATAGTCGAAGGCCAACCACATCGTGACACACGGGCGCGTCTGTTACAAGCTAATGATCAAGACGTCACCTCGGAGCCAAGTTTTTCGATCCATGGATCGAGTTCTTTGAACATGGCGCCCGGATCGCCTTCGAAAACGCGACCAATCAGCAGGTCGGTCAGGTTGCCAGCGTACTGCGGGTGTTCCTTCATGAACCCGCCAAAGCTAAAGTCCTTGTTGTAGAACGTCGTGACCAGTTTGCGGAGCCAGTGCACGCCGGCGTCGAATTCATAGCTCCAGTTGCCCAGTTGTTCTGCAGACAAATCGTTGCGTCGCAATCCTTCGCAGATCGCATCGGCGGCCATGTCGGCGGACTTGAGTGCCAGAAAGACGCCGGTCGAATAGATCGGGTCGATAAATCCGTAGGCGTCGCCGACCAATACCCATCCGTCGCCGGAGTGCTGTGTTGTGGTGTAAGAAAATTCCTTGGCGACCTGGAATTTGCCTTCTTGTTTGCCGTCGCGAATCCGCCGCTTCAAACCAGGGCAATTCTCAACTTCCTGGTAGAACGCGTCTTCCGGTTTGCAGCCACGCTTCAAGATAAAGTCGTTATCGCCGACCAGGCCGACGCTGACCAAATCGTCGCTCATCGGGATGTACCAGAACCAGGCATCTTTGGACTGAGTACTTAGAATGCAAGTGACTTCCGGGTTGTTTCCGCCGGCACGTTCGGCGCCACGGAAATAAGTCCAGATGGCGGCCTTCTTCAGGTTCGGGTTTACTTCACGCAAGCCAAGTCGATTTGCCAGGAAGGCCTGTTGCCCAGTGGCATCGACGACGACACGCGTTTTTAAAGTGCGTTCGCTCTTGTCACCTTGCACGATCACCGAGTGTTGCCCGTTCTCCTTGAACTGGATGTCCATGACTCGAGTTTCTTCCAGGCAAGTCGTGCCGTTGCGGGCGGCGGTGTCAAACAGCAACTGGTCGAACTTTTTGCGTTCGACATGCCACGAGTCGCTGCAGTCGCGATCATCGTAGTCACGAAAGATGAATGGCTTCGACTCCTTGTCCGACGCGCTAACGAATTGAACGCCATGCTTTTTGACGAAGCCGAGTTTCTCGAACTCGTGTCCAATTCCCAGCTTTTCGAAAATCCAGTGAGTCTCCGGCATCAGGGACTCGCCAACCTTGTCGATCGGCATTTTCATTCGCTCAACCAAAGCGGTCTTGAAACCTCGGGCAGCCACCAGTGCTGCCGTTGTGCAACCGCCCGGGCCCGCTCCGATCACTACGCAGTCGTAATTGTCATTCTTCATAGCCATATCCGAATTCCGAATTGATGTTGTGCTGGTGGGTGTAATATCTGGAGGGTAATTACAGGCTGTTTTCCTGGTTCGATGGGTGCCAGGTCAGCGTTTATCTTGCGTGTTGTCTCGATTTCTTTTCACGTAAACCCACGCCAGCTTGTTGAACCGTTAATGATCGGCGTGAATAACCGCTATGTGACAGCCTCGTTTTTTGGCGATCGAAAGCCAACAGATCGTTGGCTGTCGTTTTGAATTTCCGAATAGTTTGCCGATTCTGGTCTGCCGGTGATTCGGTGCTCGTTTTAACCGATTCATCGACCTACAGCGTCCCTCCAGTGCAATCTTAGCCAAACGTCCGTTTGGAAACACCGCAAAGACCTGGATTGATCTGGCAATCAGCAGTATTTTTTCGAAAATAGACTTTGTACTGGTGGCAACCTGTACCAGCTGAACGTTTTTCCCCTTGTATATTGGGTCGTTCGGATTGAGATATTCAGTTCGCTTCGAGAGTCGCAAACCGGGCTCAGCCGATCGAACCTGCCTCCACTTTCGACTACAGCCAGGTAGCCCGCGGGGGACCCTCTGGTGCGAGGCCGATCTGTTCAGCGTCACCGGTAGTCAAACAAAATCGTCAAGGACCAAAGATCAATGATGGCCATGTCTTCCAGAATTCACTCTGCCAGATTCCACTCCGCCGGACTCCAAAAAAGCAGCATTCGCGAATGCTGCCACCTTGCTTTCGGTTCTCGCCTGTTGGTGGCGATTGGAATGGTTGCTGGATTGGTTGTCGGCAATGGTTTGGCACCCAGCACGGCTTGCTGCCAGGAAGAAAAAGTGGCTGGTAGCCCGGAGCAACTGGAGTCTCAGTTCTTCACCAACATCAAGCAGCGAACCAGTGCCGGTTTGCGTTCTGGTGAAGGATACTTTTCGGCTGACGGCAGCAAGATGGTGTTTCAGAGTGAGCGGTCGGATGACAATCCGTTCTATCAAATCTTCTTGATGGATTTTGAGTTGGGCGATGTGATCAACATCTCGCCGGGGCATGGCAAGACGACCTGTGCCTGGATTCATCCTGATGGAAACCTGGTCATGTACGCTTCGACCCAAGATGATCCAGAGGCCCTGGCGAAACAGGAGGCGAAGTTAAAAGAGCGGCGGGAGGGCACCGAGAGTCGCTACAGTTGGGACTACGACAAGGCTTACGAGTTAGTCAGTTACAACCTGGAGACCAAGGAATACAAGACGCTCACCGATGCCGTTGGCTACGATGCCGAAGGTTCTTACTCGCCCGATGGCAGCAAGATTTGTTTTGCCTCGAACCGCCGTGCTTACATCGACGGCGAACTCTCCGAGCGAGAACAACAGCAGTTCGAATTTCATGGCGCCGCCGTAATGGACATCTATATCATGGATGCCGATGGTTCGAACGTTAAACGATTGACGGATGAAGAAGGTTACGACGGAGGTCCGTTCTTTTCCGCAGACGGAACTCAAATCTGCTGGCGAAAATTCAAGACCGACATGACCAGTGCTGAAGTCTGGACAATGAACGTCGATGGATCCAACAAACGACAGCTCACAGAGATTGGCGAGACCACATTCGCACCCTACTTTCACCCTTCCGGCGAATACATTCTGTTCATGTCGAACATCGAAGGTTATTCGAATTTCGAAATCTACATGATCCCGACCAACCGTCGTGCCGAGCCCGTACGTGTTACCTTCACTGAATCGTTCGACGGCTTCCCGACGTTCACCACGGACGGCAAGACATTCAGCTGGACCTCAAATCGCGCCGGCGCCAAATCGCAAGTGTTTACGGCGGACTGGAATCACCAAGCGGCTTTGAAGGCGATCGGTGAGGCTCCAACCGTTTCGGCGAACGGAAATGGTGCCAAGGGTTCCGCTGACGAACGGCAAGAGGATCTTGCAGCCGCCACGGATTTGGGAACCAGTGCCGTGGCTGCCACCGCAGAAAAGTTTGCTCCGGAAGACGTTCTGCGACACGTCGATTATTTGTGTCGACCAGAATTGGGCGGCCGCATGACGGGGTCAATCGGCGAACGCCGCGCGACAGCTTACGTCGCAGCCTACCTGGACAACCTTGGTTTCGTGCCAGCCGGCGATCTCGACAAGAAAACCGGCGAGCCAACCTGGTTCCAGGAATTTGATTTCCCAGCGGGTGCCAGACTCGGAACAGAAAACAGTTTGGCGATCAGCGAGATTGAAACGGCCGACGTTCCACTAAACGATCATTGGCGCCCGCTCACATTCAGTGGAACCGGTAGTGTCGAAGGGCCGTTGGTCTTCGCTGGTTACGGAATGAAGGCTTCCAAAACCGAAAAATTCGGCGAGTACGATTCATACGTGCACCTGCCTGTTGAAGGCAAGTGGGTGATGGTCTTTCGTTACATGCCCGAAAATGTGACTCCCGAATGGCGACAAGCACGTGCTCTGCAGAGTCAGTTGCGAGTCAAGGCATCGGCGGTTCGCGACATGGGCGGCCTTGGCTTGCTGATTGTCAGTGGACCTAATTCGAACGTGAAGCAACAAGTCATTCCGCTGTCTGGCGATTCCGCGCTGGGCAAGATTTCGATTCCAGTGATCAGTATTTCCGACGAGATCGCTCAGCAATTGATGAAGTCTGCCGGTCAGGATCTTAAGTATTGGCAAAATCAACTGGACGGTGGCGACATGCAGATCGGGTTTGAATTCCCCGATGTGAAAATCAAGGCAAATGTTGACGTCGATCAGATTCGTGGCAAGGGACGGAATGTTGTGGGACGTTTGCAGGTTAGCGATACGGCCAGTGAGCAAGCCGTCTGCGTTGGTGCTCACATCGATCACCTCGGCAACGGCAGCAGCGGGTCATTGGCCAAAGAGGAAGAGTTGGGTCAGACTCACTATGGCGCCGACGACAATGCCTCGGGAGTCGCGGCGATGCTGGAGGTCGCGCAGTTTATCTCGTTCCAAAAACGTAACGGCAAGTTGCCGGTCGGGCGCGACTTGATTTGTGCCGGTTGGTCTGGCGAAGAACTCGGCCTGCACGGTTCGAATCACTTCGTCGAACGGTACTTGAAAGAACATGGACAGGAAATCGCGGTCGAGGGCGGAGGCACACGACAATCGATTCAAAATCAAATCGCCGCCTACTTGAATATGGACATGGTGGGTCGCTTTGACGGCAAGTTGGTGATGCAAGGGTTGGGCTCGTCAGATTGGTGGGCGCCGGCGATTGAAAAACGAAACATCGCTGTTGGCCTGACCTTGCAGACTCAACAAGATACGAACTTGCCGACTGATGCCAGTGAATTTTATCGAGCGGGTGTGCCAATCCTGGCGGCATTTACCGGATCGCATCAGGACTATCACACGCCACGCGATACACCGGACAAACTGAATTACGACAAAGCCGCCGAGATTGCCAAGCTGATGGGTTTGATGACACGCAGTTTGATGATCGAGGACGCCGTTCCCGAATACAAGATTCACTCCGGCGAACAGTCCAGCCAACGAATGGCGATGCGTGTTTCACTCGGAACCAGTCCTGACTACACCGCTGAAGTTGTCGGTGTGAAGATCAAGGCGATTCGTACTAACTCACCCTCTGACAAAGCCGGGATTAAGCCGCAGGATGTGATCGTGGAACTGGCGGGCTCGAAAATCGAAAATGTCTACGACTACACCAATGTCATCGGTGCCCTGAAGGTCGATGAAACGGTGAAGGTTGTTGTGATTCGCAAAGGCGAACGGATCGAAATGGATATTACCCCCGAGTCGCGCGAATAGATCCGCGGCTTTGTAAGCCTGCCCCATCGCTGTCGGCGATCAAAGAATCCTGGAACCCCACTGGCGATTTACCAAGATAGCGGCGAAAATCCCGAATGCACTTACTGGATCGTTCTCTGTCGAACGAGTTGTGTTTGTCGGGGTATTTTTCGAGGCGTCTCTTGTGAATCGTTTTGTTTCGTTCGGATTGCTGGTCGCAGTCATCCTGATCACTGGTTTTGTGTTTTACAAAGTCATGGCAGGTTTCTTTCTGCCACTTTTCCTGGCGGCTCTGCTGGTTGTCCTGTTCCGGCCGATGCATCACTGGATATTGCAAAAGGTAAAGGGACGCGAAAAAGTAGCCGCCTTTCTGACCTCCGCGGCGATCCTGACCATTGTGCTGCTGCCGTTGACCGTCACGGTCTTCTTTGCCGCCAACGAGAGCCAGTCAGTCATCCGAAGAATGGATGTAAGAACGATCGGCAACAAGATCCGCACCGTGCGAACCAAGTTGGCGTTGGACGTGCCTGCTCAAGCCGACTTCGACCGTATTGATCGCGAGATCGAAGGGATCCAGAACGAGTCGCAATCGCAAAACATCTCGGACCAAAGAGAACAACTGTCTTACAACGTGACCGCTTTGCGTGGGCTGGCGGTTCAGTTGGGTGAGGCGTTGGCCGAGGACAATATTCAATTGAAATGGGACGAGCAGATCCCAAGCGAAGCCACTGATGAATCGGAAGGTGAGTCGAGTGACCAAGCAGAGGACTCGGGCGAAGTCATCACTCCCGAACAAGAGAGTTGGCAAGACTACGCACGTCAGTTGGCCGAGACCCGGCTGCTGCTCTCCGATTCCAGTTGGGAGTCCCTGGAAAATGTCGATGACCAGCAAAAGCAATTGAGCGAAGCAAGTGAAAAATTTGCTGATGCAATTGATCAGTTTTACAGATTCAAAACTAAATTGCTGGGAGGTCCATTGAAGGCCTGGTTGAAAGGTGTCGTTAACCCCGACCCGGATGAACTGGAAGATTCCATTACCAAGGGTTTGGAAAAGTTGCGTGGCACGGCCGTTTCGTTGGGCGGGGCAATCACGGGATTCCTGGCACGGTTTTTGTTTAGCGTGACGATTCTGGCGATCGCACTGTTTTCTTTTTTGCTGGACGGACCTTGCATGTTGCGTGCCCTGAAGCAAATGTCACCGTTGGAAGAGCAATACGAAAACGAGTTGATCACAGAGTTCGATAAGGTCAGCCGAGCGGTCGTGATGGCGACACTGTTGTCGGCGTTGGCGCAAGGAATTCTGGCGGCGATCGGGTTTTATTTCGCAGGCCTGAATTCGATCATTTTGTTGATGGTGCTGACTTCCGTTCTGGCACTGGTGCCGTTCGTCGGGGCGGCTGCGGTGTGGGTGCCGGCGTCGTTATGGCTGATCTTTGTCGAAGGCAGTACCGGCTCCGGTATCTTCCTGGCGATCTATGGAGCCGTCATCGTTTCGATGGCTGACAATGTTATCAAGCCGTTCATTCTGCACGGGCAATCCAATTTGCATCCATTGTGGGCTCTGTTGAGCGTGTTGGGCGGCGTGTCAGCATTGGGCCCGATCGGAATTTTGGTTGGCCCGATGATCGTGGTGTTCTTGCAAACGCTACTGAAGATTTTGCAACGCGAGATCGCTTCGATCGATCAGGGAACAGGTTCTGTGGAGCCCGTTCCGTCGGTTGCTGATACTGAATTGGGCCATTCGCCGCAGGAACCCACCATTCAGCCACCACCGGCGAACGATACTTAGATGTGATCTGAGTTTATTCCGGGAAAACCAAAATCGATCGCCATTTTGGCGGTCGAATCGTCAGGCACTGAGTAAGCTTCCGGCACGTCCGTCACAAGAATGACGAACGAACTTTCTGATCGCTTGAGCCCCCGCACGTTCACGACCGAATCACCCTGATTGACTTGTGAATCATCGAACTGATGTTCGCTAGTGTGAGCCAGTATGCGCCAGCTTGCGCTAGTGTTAGCCAATTAGCATGCTGGCCAGTGGTTTGTAACGTTCCATTCGTTATCGAGTTTTTTGTCGCGCATCTGCTGCCAGGTATTCGGGAATGGTTAGAGTCCAAACCTTCTATCCGAATCGTGCTTGCACTAATCGAACGTCATCCAATCGTCGCTGCAAATCTAAATCGTGCTTTGCTTAACTCAAAGAAAAAGTTGCGATGAATTTGTAAGCAGAAAGGTTAAGTGTCGTCATTTAAAGAGCAATGATTGGGCAAACCTCGTATGGAAGGTGGGCTCTGATTTGCAAATCTTTTCTCTTCTCTTCTTTTCCCTTTCTATTCGAATGGATTTCTTTCATGAAGTTTTTTTTGACTGCGGCTGTCGCTGCAATGTTTGTTCTAAATGCCAATTCGGTCCAAGCCCAAGGTGGGCAGGATCGCCCTTTGGTGATGGTGACCATCGAGAATGTGTCGCCAGAAGATGGTGTGGCGATCACACCAATCTGGGTTGGTTTTCACAGCGGCAGTTTCGACAGCTACAACGGTGGCCTGTTATCGCTGGAAGGTCTTGAGCGAGTCGCTGAAGATGGCAATAACAGTCTCATCAGCCAACAATTTAACAATTTTGATGCTCAGCTAGGCGGCTACACGTATATCGACAATTCAGGAGCCAGTCCGCAAAGTGCGCTCGTGCGTACCGGAGATTTGTCCGATGTAAATCGGCAAGACGGAACGCTGGGGGCGGCTCCTGTTCTTCCGGGCGAGTCTGTCACGGAGGTTTTTGAGCTAAGCAATGACGGAAGCAACGACTTCTTTTCGTACGCTTCAATGGTCCTTCCCACCAACGACTTTTTTATCGCCAACGGAAATCCTGTTGCTCATGATATCAGTGAGTTGCTTATTGATGGTGGTGAAATCTCGTTCTTCATTGGCACACCCAACGGTGGCGTCAACGATGCCGGAACCGAAAGCGAGAACTTCCGATTCTCAGCTGGAAACGGTTTGTTCCCGAATCGGAATTTGCCTGATGGGCAATCGGGTCCGAACGAAGGAATAACAAATAGCAACCCCATCGAAAATGTGGTTGGCAATCCCTTCGAAGATTTCCGTCTGATTTCATCGAGTGATCTTTTTCGACTGAAGATCGCGACATTCGCAGTCCGCACGACCATCAAGCGACTCTTGCCATTCAGGTTTATACCTGGAGTCTCCGCGTTTATTTATTCTCTGGAACAGTGGCTTAGCGATTTTGAAGCAAGCGTTACCACTGATGTTTCGGGATTGGACTTCAATCAATACCCGGATGGAATCGCCCGAGTCACCATTTCTGTATTGCCTGGTGAATAGGCTAGACGATTTGTAATCGTCTTTTATGCAATTGCTCGTTGCAGAATTGTCGCCGAGTGGGTCGCGGTCTTTAGTCAGATGTACTCTGGACCGCGACGCACAGTCGTAGCGCTCTGTTACGACGGACTGTGGTGGCGCTTTTTGCAATTCCGAAGCACCCACCGATCCAGAGCATGTCGCGATGCATTTATCATCGAATTTTTATCCTGCCTGAATTCAACACCGTCCAAAAATTCAATACAAGCCCAGCATACTACTTGAAAGAACTAGCCATGAAAAACAAAAACTGGATTTACAATATCGCACACAAACTTGGTTTTAAGAAAAAGCCTCGTCGAAAGAACAAGACTGAAAATCGCAAAAGAAACGCTTTGGGATTCGAGTCGTTGGAAGCCAAAAGCATGTTGACAGCCGTCGGGTTTAGTTCCGAGTTGGGACTGTTGCAACTTACGGCTGATGCAGGTGAGGCGAATGTTGTCGAAGTGAGTAATCCTTCGGCTGATTCGCTGCAGATCCTTGTTGGCAATGGAGACGAAATCACTCTGCAAGACGATGCAGATTTAAATGCAGATTTTGTCCTGAGTACCACGAACACAGTCAATGACACACTGACGATCGATGTTGGCAGTTCAATTATCGAGAGCTTTTTCGTAAACCTGGGTGACCTTGACGATGTGTTTACGTTTCTGGGGGCGGATGGTGCTGGGGCGGTCACCGTCAATGCTGGCGGCGGCAACGATACGGTGGATGGCTCGGCTGTCTCGCAGGACTTGCTGCTGCTGGGTGGAGGTGGCAATGACACGCTAATTGGTGGATCTGGTAACGATACCATCACAGGCGGTGGTGGAACGGACATCATCGATGGCGGTGACGGTATCGATACGAACTCATTCCAGGGAATTGGTCTGGGTGTTTCTGCGGTGGTCAATGCCGACGGTTCCGGAACAGCCAGCTACGGTATGGTCAATGAAACCTTCGTTGGAATCGAGAACCTGACCGGATCGGAAAATGATGATACGCTGGTGGCAACCGGTGCGGTGGCAAATGTCTTGCGTGGCGAAGGTGGCGATGACGTGCTGGCCGGCGGTGGCGGAACCGATGTCATCGATGGTGGAGCTGGCATCGACACCAACTCATTCCAGGGAATTGGTCTGGGAGTTTCTGCAGTGGTTAATGCCGACGGTTCCGGAACAGCCAGTTACGGTGCGGTCAATGAAACATTCGTTGGAATTGAAAACCTGACCGGCTCTGAAAATGACGATACGCTGGTGGCAACCGGTGTGGCCGCAAACGTCTTACGCGGCGAAGGTGGTAATGACGTGCTGGCCGGCGGTGGTGGAACCGATGTCATCGATGGTGGTGAGGGCATCGATACGAACTCATTCCAGGGGATTGGGCTGGGTGTTTCTGCAGTGGTCAATGCCGACGGTACCGGGACAGCCGTTTACGGTGCGGTCAGTGAAACATTCGTTGGAATCGAGAACCTGACTGGCTCTGAAAATGACGATACGCTGGTGGCAACCGGTGTGGCGGCGAATGTCTTGCGTGGCGAAGGTGGTAATGATGTGCTGGCCGGCGGCGGTGGAACGGATGTGATCGACGGTGGTGAAGGCATCGATACGAACTCATTCCAGGGAATTGGCCTTGGTGTTTTTGCAGTGGTCAATGCCGACGGTTCTGGAACAGCCATTTACGGTATGGTTGATGAGACTTTCTCCGGAATCGAGAACCTGACCGGCTCTGAAAATGACGATACGCTGGTGGCAACGGGTGCGGTGGCAAATGTCTTACGTGGCGAAGGTGGTGATGACGTGCTGGCCGGCGGTGGCGGGACGGATGTGATCGATGGCGGTGAAGGCATCGATACGAACTCATTCCAGGGAATTGGGCTGGGTGTAACTGCTATTGTCAATGCCGATGGTACCGGGACAGCCGATTACGGAGCGGTCAATGAAACGTTTGTGGGAATCGAGAATCTGACTGGGTCAGAAAATGACGATACGCTAATAGCAATCGGTGCGGCAGCAAATGTCTTGCGAGGCGAGGGCGGTAATGATGTGCTGGCTGGCGGTGGCGGAACCGATGTTATCGACGGTGGTGAGGGCATCGATACCAACTCGTTCATCGGAATTGGCACTGCCGTGACGGCGGTTATCAATGAGGACGGATCCGGGACTGCGGTTTACGGTCCAGTCAACGAAGTGTTCACCGGCATCGAAAACCTGACGGGTTCTGACAACGATGACACGTTGACTGGTAACAGTCAGGTTAATGTTCTGGATGGTGGATTGGGCAATGACAACCTGAATGGATTGGGCGGAGACGATCTTCTGCTTGGATCTGGTGGCGATGACGTGATCAATGGTGGGTCGGGTAACGACGAGTTGCTTGGCGGCACTGGAAACGACATTTTGCGTGGTGCTTCCGGCAACGACCAGTTAACCGGCGAGGACGGCAATGATACGCTCAATGGTGGCGGCGGCAACGATACGTTGAGCGGAAACGAAGGCAACGACTTGATCGTCGGAGGCGGCGGAACCGACATTATCGATGGCGGCGCGGGAATCGACATCAACTCCTTCCAGGGAATTGGCCTCGGAGTGGACGTTGTCTTGAATGCCGACGGCACTGGCACAGCCGACTATGGAATGGTCAATGAGACGTTCGCAGGAATTGAAAACCTGGTGGGATCTGAAAACGATGATTCGCTGCGGGCTGTCGGCATTGCCAACAATGTCATTCAAGGTGCCGGTGGCAATGACGTGATCTCTGGCGGTGGCGGAGACGATACGCTGGTCGGCAACGACGGCGATGACACGCTTAGAGGTGGCAGTGGAGGCGATGTCATTCTGGGAGGATTCGGTAACGACATCAGCAATGGTGGTGGTGGCAATGACATTCTGCTTGGAGGCGAAGGTGATGACTTTTTCGTCGGCGTAGGCGGAACTGACTTTATCAACGGCGGTGACGGTTTCGACACGAATTCGTTCCAGGGAATCGGCGCTGGAGTCTTCGCGGTTATCAACGATGACGGAAGTGGTCTGGCTCAGTACGGTGTTATCAACGAAACGTTTCTTGGAGTTGAGCAACTGGTGGGTTCCGAAAACGACGACGTCCTGGTGGTTTCCGGGTCGCGTAACACATCCTTGTTCGGACTTGGCGGTGACGATGTGTTGATCGGTGGTTCCGGCGAGGACACGCTGGTTGGTGGAATTGGCGACGACACGATCAATGGACTGGCCGGCAATGATTTGTTGTTTGGCGAGGCCGGCAATGATTTGTTAAACGGAGGTGATGGCGATGATTTCGCCAGAGGTGATGGTGGTGACGACACCATCAACGGCGGCAATGGAGTCGACACGCTGGAAGGTAGCGACGGCAACGACCTGATTGCTGGCAACGCCGCTCTGGACTTCCTGTTTGGTGGTCTGGGCGACGACGAGTTGCTTGGCGGTTCAGGCGATGACGAAATCCGAGGTGAGGAAGGTGATGATTTATTGATCGGAGGGCTGGGCGAAGATCTATTGATTGGAGGCCCCGGCGAGGATACCGAAATCCAGTAGTGAAGTTCCTTAAGTGCAACTAATCAAAATCGAAAGACAGCGGCCTTGGCTCGCTGTCTTTTTTTGCGCGCGTGCAGCACAACGTTCGTGCGGCGCACATCTTCCAAGCAGCGCACCAAAAGCCCCGCAATACGTACGGGGCATTTGGTTTCGATGATCGTTCGGAATTCTAGTCCAGAGTGTTGCCTGGTGTGGGGAACATCAACTGATAGAGCTCGTTGACTCGTCGGCGAATGTATCCGTTTTTGATCTGGGCTTTTTCACCTTTCACCAGATCCAACAGGTCCACGATTTCGGATTCGAGTGAAAAGTCACTGTTTACGGCCCTGATTTCCCACAGCGTGATCGCCAGTCCGGCATTGCCGATCTTCTGGAAATAAATATCGTCCCTGATTTCCGACAGCTGCTCGAACGTTTCCCGAGCCTTTCTCAATCGTTGCATTTTGTCCGCCAGCGGTTCGTCATCCAGATCGTAGTCCAGATAGAAAACGCCGAGGTTCACAGCGGCGTTGCGGACGCGAAAAGTGGCTTCCGGAAAATAGGCTTCGACGCTCTTCCAGAGTTCTTCTTGCTCGGCCCGAGTCCGGTTGCTAAACATGGCTGCCCAAAATTGTTTATCGGCATCCGGGTATTTTCTGACCAAACCGATCGGTCGATTGACATGATCTAGTGGAGTGACGGGCGGGTTCTTGATCGAATACATGTAACCGGCCGCGGCGCCAGCCAACAGCATCAATCCAACACTGGCCAACAACCACGGTGATTTCCACCAGGGACGAAACTGGCCTTTCATCAACGTTTCCAATTGTCGCGTCACTTCCAGTCGCGACGGAGGCTGGGTTTCGTTTCCACGATCGGGTCCTGGATCACGAATCGCCAGTTTTTCGGTTAGCTGATCCCAATCAGCGATGTCATCAAATTCCAGGCTCCTTAATTGTTTGGTCAACAATGCCGGACTTTGGAATCTGTCGTTCGGACTCTTGTTGATCAGCTTGTGAACAATGGCGCACAGATCCTCGGGCAGATCGGGTCTCGATTTGTCCAGCGGCGGCACATCTTCCTTGACATGTTTCACAGCAATCGACAGTGCATTTTCGCCTTCGAAAGGAGGGCGACCTGTGAACATGTGCCAGGCCGTGATTCCCAGCGAATACAAATCGCTGCGGGTATCGACGGCTCCTCCTTCAGCCTGTTCGGGACTCATATACAACGGAGTCCCCATGGTGATACCGATCTGTGTCAGGTCTGTACGCTTGTCATCCAGCACACGGGCCAACCCAAAGTCGGTGACTTTCACTTCTCCGGCAGAAGTGATCATGATGTTTTCCGGTTTGATGTCGCGATGCACGACGCCTTGCTTGCTGGCCTCTTGCAATGCTGCCGCTACCTGACGCATGATGCTGACCGCCAGAATCGGCTCGACCACTCTGTTGCGATTCAGATACTGTCTCAGGTTTTGACCACGCACATATTCCTGAGCGATAAAATGGATCCCATCGATTTCCGCGATCTCAATAATCTGAACGATGTTCGCCTGGCTGAGCCCGGCTGCGGCCTGGGCTTCGCGATGGAAGCGGGCAACATAGGATTTGTCGATCGCCAATTCAGGCTTCAACACCTTGACCGCGACCGATCGATTCAGAGTCGTTTGCCGGGCAAGGTAGACATTCGCCATGCCGCCACGTCCCAAACGACGTACCAATTCGTAATTGCCAAGCGTTCGGCCCGTCAAATCCTGTTGGACTTCAAAGTCCGTTGAACTGTGTGGCTGTTTGGAAGACATCGAGTATCGGTACCGAAAGGAACGCTTCTGGGTACTCTGATTATAGGCGGAGAAGGTGATTCAAAATACGGTTGCCTGGCAATTCCAGGGAATGCAGCTGGTTTCCCCAGCGAGGAACGGGGAGTGTGGTTTTCTTGGGCACCGACGGATTGTGCAATGTCCCTCAATTATCTGAAGAAGAGGGCTGAAATTTCGTCGCAGCTGAACTTTTGGGCAAGGCCATGACGACGCGTAGTACGGTCCTGAATGGAACATCTAAAGTCGGAACATGCTCACGCAGGCGTGAGCATGGCACCCAAAAACCGGGTCGAGATGCTGTACCAGGTCGAGACGCAATCTAGTCGTCTTCGTAGTGTTCGATCTGTTTCCAGTACTCTTCGAAGGCGCCTTCCAGATGGAAGTCCGGACTGTTGTCCAGGTCGTGACAGCTTTGGCACATTTCTGTTTTGGCCTCCTCCAATGTCACGATCAATTCCTTGTAATACGCCACCCGCTGCTCCTCTGTGACATCAATGTCACCGTTCTCTGCTGCGACGTGTTGCGAGGCTGGGCCATGACAATTCTCACATCCATTGCCGTGTAACAGCTCGTTGTCCAGGCTGGCGTAACCGGACTCGTAAGGGAAGAACTCTTGCGGATTCCAGCCGGTCACGTGGCAACTGACACACTCGGGGTCATGGTGTCTTTGTACCCACGTTCGTTCGCCCGGGTCGGTCAGGTCGGCAGTGGCGCGAAAGTGCGGACCACCATTTCCGTCAATTCCATCTTTCCAGATATCGTAGGCCGTGTCGTGACAGTCGTAACAGACTTCCGATCCAACGTATTTTCTGCCCGACGGATGCGCGACGGCCTTGACTTCCAGGCCAGCCAGTCCCAGGGACTCCATCTGTTTTTGGTAGCTGAGGAATTTTTTCTTGATCGCTTCCGAGTCAACATAACGTGCGTCCAGAGGCACTCTTTGATAACGCAAATTCGTGTTGGCGCCTTCGCTGTACAATCCGACGACTCCGACATACATCCCCTTGTTGCCGGTCTGGATAATTTGTGTGACGTGGCCAGATTGTTCGTGTTTGACGTTTTCCGGTTCCCGCGTCGGTTCTCCATCAACTCCACAGCAAACCAGCAAGTCGAAGAATGGATAAGTCTGGGCCAAGATCCGACAGTTTTCCAAAGACGCGTTGGCCGCCAACACACGGACATCACAATTCTCGGCACGCAGGCTTTCAATCGTTGCCTTCATGGCCTGGTCGACGGGAGTCAATGTGATGTCGGAAACACCAGCGAGACCTTCCAAATGTTCGGTACCCAGTACCATCGTCAAACCGATTCGTTTACCAGCCTGTTCTATTACGCGGTACTTGCTGGTGAAACTTTCATCGATCACTGTGACATTCGCGGCGATAAAGTTCTCGGTGGCGATGCCGGAATTGGTCATCGCTTGCAGCAATTCAATCGTTGGCAATTTCAAATCGTCCGGGCCAAAACCGACGGCCTGGTATTTCAGGTCTTCGCCAAGGCACTGATAAGTCGTACCGAGTTTCAAATTCGCCTGGCGGCCGAATCGCCGGACCTGGTTTCCAGTATCAATTCCGACCAGGTTCCATCCGGCAGTTTGCAAGTCAGTCATCAATGTGTGGCGGCGCATCATGCCACCCAGCTGGTTTGCCAGGCCAGTGCAACCACAGGGTTCGATATAGCCGTCCTGGCGACCGCTGATGAATAGCGCAACCTCTGGCACTTTCCAATCGACGAAGACCTCTTCTTGTTTTCGTGATTCCTGTTCGCCCGATTCTTGTGGCTGAGTCGTTGAGACCAAAGCGGGCTCAAACGTCGCACTGGTCGCGCTCGCTTGGCGATTCGGATCGGCCAGAGCGCCCAGCAGCATGCCAAGCAGCAGCACGAATGGTGGCAGTACAAACTGCAGTAGTCGAGTCCGTTTCATGATGTAAATCCGTGGCGTTGAAATGAATTCAATCCAACTTCGTCTCTGCGAAGCACACTACGAAGATATGGAATATTCCGGTTGCGGTAAACGGCATTGCCAGCAAGCATTATGGCAAATTGGTAGAAGCCGTCGCAACAACGGTTTTCGACGACAGTTCCGGTAAAGACCCGGGAGGTTTGTTCATCGTGTTTTTGCACGACGCGGCAGCGGTAGCAGGTGCCCGGAGAGCAGACCGCGGTTTTAGTTTTTCGGGAGGTAGTTGATGAACGTTTCTTCAGCCGAGCCAAATTCCAGCCACCACAAGCCAAACGCAATTAGGCCGCCAACAATCAACGCCGCAATCAATGGAATCATGATCTTTTTCATAACGACATTTTAATCAGCCGGTTCGGTGTTCGGCAATGGTCTTTGCTTAAGTTGCTCGCGAAGGAAGTCGCGACATTGAAAGAAGAAGTCGTGAAAGGATTCCAATTGGTAATCGGGGTACGTCCAGCGGCTGCTGATCCACTTGCCCGGGACTTGATAAAACAACGTGACTTCGGCGTAAATGCCGCTGCCCATGTACAGTCGGTGGTCGCGATCTTTGGTGGTCATTAATACGACTTTGGCTTCTGTTAGATAGCCGGGGTCGATGTTGACCGGCCGGTCAGCTCCTGGCTGACGGTGGCCCTGAGTTTTGTAATCCAGTTCCCATTGGTTGGAATCGACTTTGGACTGCACCAGTTCCATCGGGTCGATCAATGGCTGGAAGGCGATCAATCGTTTCTTCAGCCCGTCGCCCATCGACTTTTCGTAGAACGACGTCATGTCGAATTCGATGTCGGCTGACTGCAGCAGCACCTGGCCCCATTCCCCGGTTGCTCTTTCGCAGGCCCAATCAAGCGCCTCGGTTTGCTGACCAAAAACAGCCGCAAATCGCAGGGAGGGAAGGTGAGGTTTTGCGACAGCCATAAAAAGTAACCGGTTTTGTCAAATGCGGAATGCGAGACAGGAAATTTGAGATGCGTTCTTTAATAGGCCTTCGCGAATACTGCTCTGCCCTGACTCTCTTGACCGGTGAAGATACAGCGGCCTGGTTCCTGTTCGCCTTCGGTCGGTACGCAACGGATAGTAACTTTCATCGCTTTACAAATGTCGTCGACTTCTTTGCAATCGACGAAGTGGCTGAGCGCAAACCCGCCATGGATCTCCGGGTTGTCAGGGTTTTTGGCGGTGAAGTATTTCTTGAATTTGTCCAGCGAATTGATCTCCCGCGTATTTTCGGTTCGCAACTGCAACGCTCGGTCGTACAGTCCCTGCTGGATTTCGTCGAGTGTCTTGGTGACGGTCGCCACGAACTCGCTGCGATCAACGCCTGTCGATTTTGGTTGATCACGTCGCCCGACGAACACTTTGTTCTCGGCAATGTCACGAGGACCGACCTCGACGCGAATTGGCACGCCACGTTTGACATGGTGCCATTTCTTTTCGCCGCCACGAATGTCGCGGTCGTCGATCAGGACTTGCAAGCGTCGATCGTCGTATTGAACGGCCGTTAGTTCATCTTTCAGCGAATTGGCGTATTCCAGAACGCTGGTTCGCTCCTCGTCCGATTTGTAGATCGGCAGGATGACGATTTGTTTGGGTGCCAGTTTTGGTGGCAGGACCAGGCCGTCGTCGTCTGAGTGCGACATGATCAAGGCACCGACCATCCGCGTTGACAGTCCCCACGATGTCGTCCAGGCGTATTCCAGTTTCTCGTCGACGCTTTGGAATTTGATTTCCTGAGCCTTCGAAAAATTCTGGCCGAGGAAGTGCGACGTGCCAGACTGCAATGCTTTTCGATCTTGCATCATCGCTTCGATCGTCAGCGTGGCATCGGCGCCGGGAAACCGTTCGCCCTTGGTCTTCTCGCCCTTGATGACAGGCATCGCCATCGTGTTTTCGGCAAAGTCGGCGTACACGTCCAGCATCCGCCGGGTCTCTTCCCAGGCTTCTTCCTTGGTCGCGTGAACGGTGTGGCCCTCCTGCCACAAGAATTCGGCAGTCCGCAAGAACAACCGAGTCCGCATTTCCCATCGCACGACGTTGCACCACTGGTTGATCAGGATCGGCAGGTCGCGATGAGACTGCACCCACTTGGCAAACGTATGCCCGATGATCGTTTCACTGGTTGGGCGCACGATCAATGGCTCGTCCAGCTTTCCGGCTGGAACCAAGCCGCCTTCGGAATCCGGTTCCAGACGATGATGCGTCACCACCGCGCACTCTTTGGCAAAGCCCTCAACGTGCTCTGCTTCCTTTTCCAGAAAACTCATTGGGATAAAAATCGGGAAGTAGGCGTTTTCGTGACCGGTATCCTTGAATTTCTGGTCCAGCACTCGCTGCATATTTTCCCAGATCCCGTAGCCCCACGGCTTGATGACCATGCAGCCACGCACAGGCGAGACCTCGGCCAAATCGGCTGCCTTGATCACGGCCTGGTACCACTCAGGGTAATTTTCGTTTCTGGTAGGAGTTATCGCGGTTTTCGCCATCAATTGTGTTTCCTGATACCGTTTGTTGATATGGAAAGTGCGGTTGTAAGGGACGGCATTCTAGAGTTTTCGTCCACGCATCGACAAGGGACGCCCACGCCGGATTGCGCCGGCAACTATACTGGGATCTTAGGTCTGGTGGGGATCCCGGCATCATGATGTTGGCCCCGTGACGGTCACGCCCAAGATGAGATACGAATCATGAAGATTAGTTCGCACGTTTGCTATTCAATTGCTCTGTTGATGGTTTGGTTTTGCCCATCACCGACCCATTCGCTTCACGCACAGGAGGCTGCCGCTTCCAAAGCAACAGATCAGGAGCAAGAATCGCAAACGCAGCAAGAGACTAGAGAGGAACGCAGGAAAAAACGTCGGAATAATCGCCAGGCAACCAAGCCACCGACGATCTACTGGCCAAAGGATGTCAAAGCCAATGCGGCCGTTCCGACTCCCAAAAAGTTTTTCGGATTTGAAGTCGGGCATCGCCACCTGCGGCATGATCAAGTCGCCGGTTACATGCAAGAGATCGCGCGGGTGTCCGATCGAGTCACGATTCAACAGTACGCAAAGACGCATGGTGGTCGGCCTTGTTTGATGCTGACGATTACTTCTCCAGAAAACCATGCGCGGATAAATGAACTAAAGCGACGTCATCGCCAGCTGGCCAAGCCGACTGCCAGTTCCGAAGTTCCGGACATCAGCGACCTACCCGTCGTAATGACAATGGGATACGGGGTTCATGGTGACGAGCCCAGCGCGACCAACACATCGCCCCTGGTCGCTCATTATCTGGCTGCCGCCGAAGGTCCTGAGATTGATGAGATCCTGAAGAACTCGGTCATCCTGCTGGACCCTTCACTGAACCCGGACGGTTTCGATCGCTTCGCACGTTGGGCCAACACGTTTCGTGGCAGAGTGCCCAATCCGGACTCCGCTCATATTGAACACAACCAGGGCTGGCCGGCAGGAAGAGTTAACTACTACTGGTTCGACCTGAATCGTGACTGGCTGCCTGCGCAGCATCCGGAGAGTCAGGGTCGATTGCGAATGTTCCATCAGTGGAAGCCGAACGTGGTTCTGGACTTTCACGAAATGGGAACCGATTCGACATTCTTCTTTCAACCGGGTGTGCCGGAACGCAAGAACCCTCTGACGCCGCTCGAAAACGTTCGACTGACAGAAGAACTCGGAACGTTCCACGCCAAGGCGCTCGATCAAAAAGGTTCTCTGTATTTCACGCAGGAAGTCTTCGATGATTTCTATATGGGAAAAGGCTCGACCTACCCTGACCTGCACGGTTCGATCGGGATTTTGTTTGAGCAAGGCAGTTCGCGCGGCCATGTTCAGGAGAGTGCCAACGGGATCATTCGTTTTTCAGATACGATCAGCAACCAATTCACGGCGTCACTTTCCAGCTTGAAAGGTGCGTCGGCGCTGCGGGAAAAATTGCTGACTTACAAGCATGACTTCTACCAGAAGTCGATTCGCTCGGCCGGCGATTCAAAGATCAAGGCCTACGCGTTTTCACTGCCCGGCAATCGAACTCGTTTGCAAAAATTCGCCGACATTCTGCTGCGTCATGACATTAAATGTCATTGGTTGACAGAAGACACGGTGGTTGAAAATCGACTCGTCAAAGCGGGTGCATTAATCGTGGCCACCGAACAACCTGAATTTCGATTCATTCGTTCGTTGCTGGAACGCCGCAAACAATTCAAGGAGTCGGTGTTCTACGATGTTTCAGCGTGGACGCTGCCGTTGGCATTCAATATCAAGCAAGTCGGTTTGAAAGGCACCGTGACGGAGAATCTTCAAATGGCCAAGGTTGGCCAACGGTTTGAGGCCATGTCAACAGACGTTGATGACCAGACCGTCGCGTTGTTTATGGACTGGCGCGACGATGCCGCCGTTCCGACTTTACAAAAATTGTTGGCCAGAGATGTACAAGTTCGTGTCGCCCTGCGTCCACTCTCGGTCACAGTTTTGGAGGAGAGTGAATCTGGTGCCGCGAGTGCTTCGGATCAGGCCGATGAGGCCGACGAAGAGACTGGAACGGTTAAGGAGTTCGGCTACGGTACGATCTCGATTCCATTGGGCGTGCAACAAAATAAAACGAAGCGTCGTGCCATCCGGCAGATCATGAAGCAGGCGGCTCAACAAGGTGTTCGTGTGCATGCCGTGACATCCGGTTTGGCCAGTTCCGGAATCGATTTGGGAAGTAACAATTTTCCAGTGATCCAGGCCGGTAAGGTCGCGATGTTGGTCGGTGGCGGAGTCAGTGCCTATCAGGCCGGTGCGGTTTGGCATCAATTGGATCATCGGATTGGTATGCCGTTGTCGATGATTTCTGTTGATCGAGTCGCCCGCACCGATTTCTCAAAATACGACAAGTTGATTTTAGCCAGTGGTCGGTACGATCTGGATTCCGATGATTGGGATTCCATTCGAAGCTTCGTCCGGTCCGGTGGGACATTGATTGCCTTGAGCGGCGCTGCTTCGCTGGTGGAAGGCCAATTGCTAAGTCTGTCGACTGCTTCGGGCGGGGGTGTTTCGTTCGACGAAGCTGCGGCTGAAGATACAGACGGGGAAGCCGCGATGCCGAAGTTCAGTGAGGCCCGCAAGCTCGCGGCATTGAATCTGGTTAGTGGTGCCATCTTTGCAACGCAAATCGATACGACTCACCCATTGATGTTCGGATTCGAATCGGATCGTTTGCCAGTTTTTCGACGCTCTACCAGTTTGTTAAACAAGGCCCGACCGTCGGTTTCCAATCCGGCACAATATCTGAAGTCGCCGTTGATGGCTGGGTACGCTTCGGAAAAGAACCAGCAAAAAATCGCCGGTACTCCCGCAATCACGGTCCATGGTATGGGGCGTGGACGTGTGGTGCTTATGATTGACGATCCGACTTTCCGAGCGTTCTGGCCTGCCACCAGCCGCGTACTGATGAACGCGATTTACTTTGGGCAATTTTCAAGCGCTCGTTAGTCGTTTTATCAATTGCACTACTGCTTCCTAAAACAAGTGTTGGACGGTTTTGCAAATCTCAGGTCTGACAGCTGAATGGCGTTGACCGCTGCACGTCCATTGCTGTGCTGAAACGAACCATCTAGAATTTGGTGCTCCTTGGAATTAACACTCACAAGCCCGCCAAAAGAACATGTCGCGAACCTTTGTAAATCAACTGACGGATGGTCAGGGTGTCAATGAAGTATTTCTTGCTTCGGAAAAACAACTCCGCCCCAATCGCCAGGGGAACCTGTACCTGCAAGTGCGGCTGAGCGATCGAACCGGGATGGTCACCGCGATGATGTGGAACGCCGATCAAAAGCAATTCGATGGCTTCGAAAATGGCGACTACGTGCGGATTCAGGGGACCAGCCAGTTGTACAACGGCGGCATGCAGGTAATTGCCAAGCAAGTTTCGCGTGTCAGTGAAGCGGATGTTGTGGAAGACGATTTTGTGACTCTGTCAGAAGCCGGCGTCGACGAATTTGTCGAGCAACTTCGTGAGACTTTGATGGGAATGCGCAACGTGCATCTACGCGGGCTCGCCGAAATGTTTCTGGATGACGATAAGTTCATGTCGAAATTTAAACGGGCGCCGGCTGGTATCAAGAATCATCATGCCTACCACGGTGGGCTGATCGAACATGTCGTCTCAGTGATCGAATTGGCTGTGTTCGTTGGAAATAAATACGAGCGTCTGGATGCGGATCTGCTGGTGATGGGTGCGTTTCTGCACGATTCAGGCAAGACCGAAGAGCTGCGGTTCGAGCGTGATCTGGGCTATCGCGATGAAGGCCAATTGATGGGGCATATGGTGATGGGTGTTGAATTGCTGCAGGAAAAGATCTTGCAACTGGAACAGAAAACCGGTGAAGCTTTTCCGGAAGACCTAACAACCCATTTGAAGCATTTGGTGCTCTCTCATCACGGACAACTGGAATACGGATCTCCGGTACTTCCGATGACGCTGGAGGCAATCGCTCTGACTCAAATCGATAACCTGGATGCCAAGATCAACAGTATCGCCCAACTGATTGACGAAGATCCCAACCCGTCCAGTTCCTGGACGACGTACCAGCCATCGCTGGGACGAAAAATCTACAAGGGCAATGGCGGCTAGTATTAAGGCTCGATTTAATTTTTGGGTGCCATGTTCACGCTTGCGTGAGCATGTTCCTCTCAAACGTGTTTTGACAACTTCGCGTTGTCCAGTTCAGGTCTGGAGCTAGCAAGCGAAAATTTCCCAAGTGGAAAACTTTGCGCAACCATTACCCGCTTCGCCAGATTTCGCGGAATTCACGCCGTGGCGATGCCAGCGTATTGACCCTGCGGTGCGTGGCACTACTATTCGACCTCGCGATCAAACCAAATCGGCTTGAGCCGCGTAGTACCCGCAGATTCGCTGCACTCCAGGACGGAGTACCTTTTGTCAATCGACCCAGATTTGGCAAAGAAGTCACGAGGACATCAAAGCTGAGTTTCCTGTTTTGAGTCAACCTTGTACCGGAGTGTTTAACATGCAATCCCGCATTGTCTCACGCCCAAGCTTCGTTTTTCTAGTCACGTCTCTGGCAACCGCAATGTTCGCCGGGCCTGGTCTTGCATGGCAGGACGGATGTGTGAATTTTGATATTCCATCCATGATCCCGGCTTGCGAAATATCCAACGACGAGCTGTTGGTAGACGGCGAACGGCTGGTGGAACTGGTCATTCCGGTTTCTTCGATGGTGGAATGCCGCAACGACCAACGGGTCCAGGAACTGTTGATCCAGGTGCGAGGACTTGGCACTGGTCTGCAAGTCGCGGACTATGCACCGCGGACCCAATTATATTCGGACGTTGATGGGACGATTGCGATCGAGCAACGTCAGGAACGCAAGTCAAATATTGGCTTGAACGCCAATGGGTCCGCCGCGGGTGCCGTCGATCTGGCTGCCAACTTGGGGCACGGAAATACGGTTGGCTCTTCGGAGCGTTTTCAAAAGATCCCCACGCAAAAACTGTTGTTGGCCAGCGGTACGGTCAGTCGCGGCAAAGGTGCTTACTTCAAGTTTCGGCACTCTCCCCAAACGACGTTGGAGGGTGGGCAGGAGATCATTTTGAAATTGCGAGTTCCCTCGTCGTGGCGTGGCGGAATGCTGCGAGTCGATTGCCAGGCGAGCGGAAAGGAAAAGCAACTGTTTGGCGAATATGATTTCATGGCCGGGAACTCGTCCTTCGTCGTTGCCACCTGGCTGAAGGGCGATTCGGAAGCCCGGCAGGTCGTCCTGGAGTATTCGCGACTCGAATCAAGGCTTCGTGGGTTCGCAGCCGCCGCCAAACGCCAGGCAAAACAGGATCGGGATAAGGATCCTATCGGACAGTTGCTGGGCTACCACGAAACTTCGACTTCGAAACTGCCAAGCAACTGGGCCGAGCGCATCGCATTGTTCGACAGTCGCAGCATTCGCGACAATATCAAACCCTACTTGCCCGAGGGTATGCAAAACGCCACGGACAAATTTCTGGTTTCACGCCGCAACGTGTTGCTGTTGGCTCAATAGACCTCTGGTGCTCATTCCGCAGGAGTCTTCCGCTAAATCGTTCAGTGTTTTTCGAAAGAACCTGAGATTTATTGCAATCTCATTCGTCTACAATCAGTACGCTGAAA
>CAZPOL010000063.1:0-28256 GCA_964588195.1 uncultured Pirellulaceae bacterium
TGCGCTTCTGTTGTTCGGTACCAAACTTCAGAATCGGTTCCTGGACGGCCCACATTTGACCGTTCAGTGCCAACGTCAAACCGTTGTCGGGGCAGCCGAATCCGATTGCTTCCATCATCCGTACAGAGTTGGCAATACTATGGCCTTGGCCGCCATATTCTGTTGGTATGTAAAGACCCAGCACGCCTTTACTTGCACAGGCCTGCCAGTTTTCATCCAAAAAAACTTGCTCGCGGTCGCGGCGAACCAGGTCGCGAGTCAATTGCTCCTGAGCAAAACGAATCATATCATCGCAAAGCGCTTGTTGATTCTTGTTGTGACTGAATGTCATCGCGTCCTTGGAGATGGGTAGAGTTTGAAACGAGAATTGAAGGTACAGATTGTTCCGCGAGTGTTGGAACTTCGGTTATTATAAGGTCTGGCAAGAAAAAGCGGCTTACCAGAGGCCACCTCAATTGAAGAATTTGATGGAAGTATATTTGTGGGCCATTGAATTGGATTCGCTGGGGACCAGGCTGAACGAATTTGTAGACACCAGGCTCAATGAGCACGACGGTGGAATCTTGTCCAGGAGCGAACAGGAGCGTGCCGGCCGGTTTCGTTTCGACGGCGACCGGTTCAACTTTCTGCGAAGCCGCCTGTTCTTGCGTCTTGTTCTTTCGGCCAGCCTCGGACCGCCGATGACGCCTGATAAGGTGCAATTGGAAACCGGGTTCAATGGGAAACCAGGAATTGGCAACGGCGGCGATTTGCAATTTAACTTTTCGAGATCAGACAAGTTGGCGATTTGCGGAATTGCGAAAGGACGCAGGATCGGTGTCGATATTGAGTCTGTCAAGGAAATGCCGGATCGCGAATCGGTGGCTCGAGTGATTTTTAGCGCAAGTGAAAAACGATGTTGGGATGATTGCCCGGACGAGCGGAAGAGTTCGCTTTTTTACCGAGCGTGGACGCGGAAGGAAGCGCTAGGAAAAGCTGACGGCAGCGGGATCTCGGCTGGAGCCAGCAACCTTTGCGTTCCTATGGAGGCCACCGAACCGGGCCAATGTTTTGAGATCGAGCGAACTGACTCGCAAGCAGGACGGTCGTGTCGGTGGTGCCTAAGCGATTGGGCTGGATTTGAACCGACGCCCGTCGCGATTATCGTTGAGCTACAGGAAAATGAGGTCGTGACCGGCTATCATGACCAACCGTGTGCTCATCACGAATCCAGATGGCAGGAAGTGGCCCGGACATTTCTTGACGAGGCGCCATGCTGTCGCGTTCTGAAAAGGACGTTCTTTGCTAACGAGGACGTATTGTGATGAAAGTAATCGGAGTCGGACTGAATAAAACCGGTACCAAAACACTACGAGCCCATTTGATGGACTGGGGATTTCGTCACCGCAGCTACGAACTTGATGCATTCAAGCAGTTTCGGCGAGGCCAGATAGAAGAACTGCTGGATTCGATGGCCCAACATGACAGTTTTGAAGACTGGCCATGGCCATTGATGTACCAGGAAATTGATCGTCGGTTTCCAGACGCCAGATTCGTATTGACCACTCGCAAGACTGCCGATCACTGGTACCGCAGCCTGTGCAAAATGGCGGTGCGAATGGGGCCGCTAAACGATTTTGAAATTCACATCTACGGCCATGCCATGCCGCATGGCAAACGGTCGCACCACATCGATTTTTACGAGCAACACAATCAACAAGTCCGCGACTATTTTCGGGACCGTCCGGGCAAGCTCCTTCAGGTTTGCTGGGAAGACGGTGGCACACCACAGCAGTTGGCCGAATTTTTGAATTTGCAAAACGTGAACATCGAACCTCAGCATCGAAATCCCGGACTGCCCGTCTACTCCGGCGACAACCTGGCGATGGCACATCTCAGTCGTGTTGCATTCCAGTCGAAATGGAAATTGATTCGCGGCGCAAAGAAGATCGCCAGAATGGTTCGAGGCAAGTCGAACCGTTGATGCTGCTGGGCCTGAGCGGTCTATCGGGGCGAACTATTTGCTGGCTGATTTCTTTAAGGCATGTTCGATAACCTGAACCGCCCTTCCCTGACGCTTGTATTCCAAAAATGTTTCTCGCATCTTGTTCACTCGTTGCTTCATTTCGTCGTCCTTCAACAACTGTTTCAACTGACTCTCGATCGATCGTTGTGACCAGTCATCAGGATCGGCGACCAGGCCAAGACCGTGGTACCTGATTCTCGCGGCACAACCATCTTGGTCGACGTGGCCTGTGGAACACACCAACATCGGCAATCCGCCGGCGATGTATTCGTTGATGGAAGTGATTCCGCCATGGGTTATCGCAACGTCGGCGTGCTGAATGACTTGCAACTGCGGAGCGTAATCCAGTAGCAAGACGTTGTCCGGAATGTCATGGAACGATTCAGCCGTCGACTTGCCTCCAAGTCCCACGACGAGTTGCCAGTCGGGCCGATTGCGCACGGCATCAATGACTGTTTGAACCATCGCCTTGTCGGTCGACCAATAAGTACCCAAAGAGCAATACATTAAAGGCCGTTGAGTGTCTTGCGATTTTCGTTCCTTAAGAAACGCGTGCCAGCGGGCGATCGATTCCGGGTCAATCGTGTCGTCATTTCGTTGATGATCGATCATAGGTCCGACGTAATTCATGTTCGGGTGGTATGGATGCGGAAACTCCAATTCCGAAGCATTGAAACAGAGTGCCGGCAGATTTAGATAAGCGTGAGGCTTGATCCAGTGGTTGGTCCCGGTTTGCTTGTCGAGTAAAAAACGATTGGCTTGTGCGACTTTCCGCAGATCAGCGCGGCGGTTGGTTGTAAACGCAATCGGCTGTATCGAGCGTCGCATGGCCGCTGGCCCAAATCGATCGACGGCGTGACTCCAGCGCCTGCGGTTCCACAACTTCGACCATGCGGAATGAATTTCCTGGCGTTCCGATTCAGTGGTTGCCGGCGGCAGGTCCGTGTGCAGTGGCGGCAAGTCCAGGCTATGGAAAATTGAAAACCAGACGATAGGCAACAAGGTCGGGATTCCCAGTTTCGCCGTCGCGATAATTGCGAAATGCATTTCATAGTCGATCAGCAGAAGGTCAGGCTGCAATGCTTTGACTTTCTGCGTGATTTCATCGTTCTCAATCGACTGGCGTCTCAGTTCTCGACGGGCTCGAAACCAGCTTAAAAACTGCAACGGCCGCAATCTCGAAAACTGATTGTTGATTTCCTTGACTCGTTTCAGAAATGTTTGGTCCGATTCGATCACTTGGGCATCGAATCCTCTTGCGACAATTAATTCGTGTGACTCTCGGCCACTCAACCAGCTAACCTGATGGCCGGCGTCTACCAAACGCTGAGACATTTCGAACCCCGAGTTCAGGGTGCTGGCCATTCCGTTGGTGATGTAAACGATTCGCGCCATGGATGGTGTGCGGTGAGAATAAGTTGAGCAGGGATTCAGTTGCGAAGAACGATCTGTCCACAGATGTACCACTCATCATAATCGATCATCATGGAATTTATGGTCGACCGTTTTTTAATAGAGCGTGAGTGTTTGTCGATTTCCCGATTCACAGTGACGTAACGAGGTTACAATGACGACCGTAGGTGCTCTCTCCTGGTTCGATCCAGCATTGTTTGTTGATGGATCAAGTATCAAAATGGTGAGTGCTGAATTGGCGATACGTGTGCACGACTGGCAATGGACCATGTGGTCAGAATTCAAGAAGCTGAAATTTCTACTGACCCGGCAAGATGCGCGGTGGTTGGGATTGTTGGCTGCCGGCGTGTTGGCAATGGCTCTGTTGGAGGTGGTTGGGATCATTGCCATTCTGCCTTTTATGCAAATGGTCGCCGACCCGTCGATGGTCGAATCGAATCCAGGTTTGAAATGGGCTTATGACGCGTTTGGTTTCGAAACGCCGCGTTCCATGCTGATCTGGATGGGTGTCGGGATCATCTGCTTGATTGCATTGATCAGTTTGGTTTCCATCGTAACTAATTGGTTGATTCAGAACGCCGTTTGGGCGCTGGCTCATCGCCTGAGCATGAAGATGTTGAGGCAGTATATGCAGTTGCCCTACTCCTTCTTCCTGGAAGGCAACACAACCACCATGATCAAGAAGGCGATCTCTCTGATATCTCCAGCCTGATCACTGGCGTGCTGTTGGCAAGCAGCCAGTTGTTCGCCAGCCTGGTAATGGTCGGGTTGATCCTGATTCTGTTATTGATGGTGCAGCCGGTCCTGGCGATGTTGGCGATCGTGATTTACGGCGGGCTATACCTGGTGATTCATCTTTCGCGGCATTCGTATCTGGAACGGTTGGGGTCCGAGCGGTTGACGGCTTTGAAGGCTCGTTACATTTCATTTACCGAGGCGTTGATTGGTGCCAAGACGATTCGCGTTGAAGGTGCCGGCGCTATGTTTTTGAAGCGTTTTGAGAAGGCTTCTCTGGAGTTCTCAAAAATTCAACCGAGGTTTCAGCTGTCTAATTTGATCCCGAGATACCTGATCGAATTGATTGCCTTTGGCTCAATCGTTGGTGTCGTGTTGTACCTGTTGATCAGCGATACCGCATTGATGGAGGCGATCCCGTTGCTGAGCTTGTTTGTGTTTGCAAGTTACAAGTTGTTGCCTGCCTTGAACAAAGTGTTCGTGTCGATGGGAGCGATCAGCCACAACCTGCCTGTGATTGATGAACTGTACACGGATCTAAAAAAGCGTGCCAATATGGAGCCCGATGTTCGTGCGAACACTCGGCAACGCCTGGAATTCAAAAACGAAATCACGCTTCACAAGATCAGTTTTCAGTATGAATCTTCCGACGCGCCGGTACTGCAGGACGTCAGCCTGAAAATCGAAAAGGGGTCGCGAGTTGGCTTTGTGGGCTCAACAGGTTCAGGGAAGTCGACGTTGATCGACATTGTCGTTGGCCTGCTTTACCCACAACAGGGTTCATTGCATGTCGATACCACGTTGATCACTCCTGAAAATGTTGCTGAGTGGCGCAAGGCGATTGCCTATGTGCCACAGGATGTCTTTTTATATGACGACACAATTCTCAGGAACATCGCGTTTGGTGTATCCGATGAATTGATCGATCGGGATCGAGTGATCGATTCTGCGAGGAAAGCGCATATTCACCACTTCATTGAAAACGATTTGCCCACAAAATACGAAACAGTGGTTGGTGAACGAGGCGTGCGGTTGAGCGGAGGCGAGAAGCAGCGAATTGGTCTGGCTCGTGCCTTCTACCGTCAACCAGACGTGCTTTTGCTGGATGAAGCAACGAGTGCTCTGGATGCAATTACTCAGGAACGTGTCGTTGCTTCGCTGGAAGACGCGGAAGGCTCATTGACCGTAGTGGTTGTCGCACATCGATTCTCATCGATCAGGTTGTGCGAAAAGATTTATTTTGTCGATGGTGGAAAGATCGCAGACGCAGGTTCGTGGGATCAACTTATCAACAGGAATGACAAGTTCAGGCAGATGGTTGAATTGGCTTCCTGAGTTAATCGGGAAGATGAGAATTTAGAATGGCCGCGACTCGTTGAACGTCTGGCTCCAATAACAAACTGTCGTGTTTCGCTTCGGCGACTTCGATTCGCAAGTCGGTTGTCAGGTTCGCCCAATCGAGATGGAACGTCTTGTCGGCGCGTTCAGCGTATTCTTTGCTGCGGATCAACAGAATTGGTGAAGCAACCGGGCGTTGGCTAAATGACGTAAACGCTTTGCGAGTGATTCGGTCCACGCGTTCCATCAGGTAACGACGCCGGTGTTCGCGATTGCCGAGGAGGCGTGCAGCAAGGCTGACGTAGATGGAGCGTAGTTGTTGCTTGATCAAGCTGCATCGGTAGCGACAGTAATTCAAAAATTTGCGCAAGCCGGACTTGGCTGGATCTGATTTCATAAATTTCGAAAGCGGCAGTTTCAACGGACGGTTCAATGCCGGCCCTGAATCCAACACAGTGATCGATTTGATATGGACGCCTGCGACCTCCAGTTGGCGAGCCATTTCGACACACACGGCTGCTCCGACACAATAGCCAGCCAGGTGAACGTCACCACCTGGAAATTCGCGAAGCAATTGTTCGTTGTTGAAACTCGCTGTCTCTTCGATGGTCCGGTGAGGCTCTTCGATTCCCTCCAGCCCTGAAGGGTGGATTCCCCAAACCGGTTGTTGCGGATCGAGGTGCCTGGCCAGATGGCGGTAATAGAACGAATAGTCCCCGCCGGCATGGACACCAAGTAGTGGAGTCCTGTTGCCTTGCTTGCGAATGGGTACAAGAACGCTGGTGCCAGTTCCATCGCCTTGATCAATCAGACCAGCCAGGGATTCAATGGTTGAGTGGCTCATCAATAGGGAGGGAGATAGTTTTTGGCCAAACACCTGCTCGATTTTCGCAAACAAACGAATGGCTGTAATCGATTTGCCACCGCTCTCGAAAAAGTTGTCACGTGTGCTTGCTTGTGGCAATCCAAGAGTCTCCGACCAGATCATTGCCAGTCGGGTCTCCGTTTCAGTCCGGGGAGCTGTTGTTGTGTTTGTTAGTGGGCTAGTTGTTTCCGACTTGGCCTTGCGAACCAGTGCGTCAGTGAGCGGATCGCCTTCAGGAGTATCCAACCATGTCGCCAGTTGGTCGTCGAATCCGCCACAAATTTTCAGGAGCAGTTGTTTGCAGCATTCGGCGATTTGCTTTGTAGTTCCCGCAGGTACGACTCGCGAGTCAGTTTGAACCTGGATCGTCCATTGTTTGCCCGGCACGATACTGACCGCCAGAGGCAGCGAGGTTGCCAGATCACTTCGATAATTCGAAACCGTTAGCTGCCCTTTTGATGGTGCATGTGAGTCGGACTCAGCAAGGACGGTTGGGAAATTCTGGACCACCAACAAGCTGTCAATCAGGTGGATTGGAAGCTCAGCCATTTCGGCCATGGGGATCATGGAATGCGACTGGGCGGCAAAGACCTGGTCCCGGATGGTGCGGAACCAATCGGCCGCGGAAAGACTCTTGTTAAACGAAATGCAGACCGGTATCTGATTGGCAAGCATCCCAACGATGCGATCAGAACCATCCAAAGAAGCAGGACGGGCAGAGTCGACGGTCGCAAAGACTGACGTTTCACAACCGGTAAGTTTTCTTAGCAATACCGACCAGATTCCCTGGCAAGCTGAATTTATTGTCAACTGATGTTTTGCAATTGCGTTGGCCAGCGAAACAGAATCCGCTTGATCAATCACTACCTCCACCGTTTCCAATGTCTGGTCGGCAAGTGTGCCTTGGGCCTGCAGCGTTGCTCGATTGGCGTTAATGTTTTTGTTGAAAGGCGTCAGGTGCTCAGCCCAGAATTTTTTCGATGCAGACTGGTCGTGGTTGCCAAGCCATTGCAAGTAATCGGAATACGTGCAGACCGGCTTCGGCGATTCAGGTCGCCCGTCATTGGCGAAGTCGTGGTAAACGGACATCAGTTCGTCGACGACGATCGCGGAAGACCAGCCGTCCAGAAAGAGATGGTGGCTTCGCCAAATCAGGAAATGTTCAGTTGTACCCAGTTGGTAGACGTCAACGATATTCGCTGGTGGCGTCTTTGGCGAGAGTCCCGCGGCGCGGTTGTCTGTCAAAACAAATTTCAGTTTGGCCTGCTGCGAATCTTCCGATAACTCTTGTAGATCGTGAAAATTAATTTCGGGTGTGACTGACTTCCAGGCAATCAATCGAGGCTCGGACGTCCCCTTCTGGTGAACCGACATTCGCAATGTCTGGTGGCGGTCGGTCGTCCAATGCCACGCGTTCTCAAGGGCCATTCGATCCAGCTTGCCATGCAGCTTCATCCGCAATTGAATCAGGCCCTGCTTTCCTGCGGCTTGATCATTCGCAGGCGAATCAGCCAACAACATCGCCGACTGATTGGGCCGCAATGGAAAAATCGCCTCGATATTTTCTCTCGATAATTGCGGCTTCGAAGGTTGGCTGTTTAGCATGATTCGAGAGTCGGCTATCAATCAAGAGGGTGCATCATTGAGTCGGACATTGGGCGACGGATGTCGTAATTCAAATGCATTGAATTAATCGAATCCGTCAAGGAAGTCATCAAGTTGTTCCTGAGTCATTCCTGCTTCCGGAAAATCGGATGGCGTAAAGTTCACAGAAGCGTTCATGCAAAATTCAGCCACCAACTTAACACAGTTGGAAAATTCATCGGCCAATGCTGAAATGGCTTCGGAGGCAAACCGATTGCCACTATATCTCCACTCGGCCCACAATACACTATTGGAGACTGATAAAACCAACTCCAAAGGGTGTGTCTTTCTGTTTTCTTGATCACGCGAGGTGGAATCAGCACCCGCAATCGGCGTCAACGCAGCTTGACTCGTCGCTTGTGGAATCTGCCCCAGATAGTTGAACAGGATTGGTGGTGTCGGCAATCCTTCCATCTGCTGCCGAATTTCCTGGTGGGAATTTTGATACCTCAGTGCCCCGAAGCTCAAGCACTTTTTACGCAATTCCCGTACCTGCTCTTTTATCGTCTTGATCGATTTAGCAATGTCATCTGCATCAAGCAATTCAAGTAGCATGGGAACGCTAGCCGTGAACCAACCGATTGTATTGGAAAAGTCGGCCTGATTGTTATGCCCCTGGCGACCGTGAAACTCCAGTTCTGCAAAGCACTGGTTTTGCTTTGTCCAGCGGGAAATCGCGATGGCAAATGCGGACAGCAGCAGGTCGAGTGGTTCAGTGTGGAAGCTTGTGTTTGCCGTTGTTAACAGGCAGGAGGTCGTCGTTGGGTCGATCTTGTGGCTCAACAACACCGAGTCGCCTTCCGTATCAGCGACAGCACTTCGTTGCCCAAACAACTCCTTCAGAACCGGAGCCCTGTTAATCCGGGACCAGTAAACCGCGTCGTCGCAGAATCGTTTGACCGTTTTTGGATTCTGCATTTCATCGACGTGGTGCCAATAGGAATGCACGGGGTCGGCAACACCTGCCTCCGAAATATTTCCTCGTGAGCGAATGGCTTGAATCTGGTTATTCAATTCATCAATCAGAATTCGCCAGGAGACGGTGTCAATTAGCAAGTGATGTACCACGATCAATAACAGCTTGCGATCGCCGCCTTTACCGATGTCCGACAATTCCAGATGCGTAGCGCTGAGTAACGGTCCGTCTTCCAGGTGAAGTTCACGCTGCATTTTCGAAAGCACAGAATCCAATTCGTTACTGGAAATCGTGGTGCTACGAAATGGTAGCTGGAATTCATCGAGGGGAGCTATTTGTTGTTTCCATTGAGCCCTCTGGCTGGAATCCGACTGTCGACTCTTGCAGAATCGTGCTCGCAACATCGAATGTCTGGCAACGGATGCTTCCAGCGCAGTTCGCACGTCTTCGACCTGTACGCTCTCATTGATGACAAACAGCTGCGATTGGTTCCAATGGTGAGGGTTCGGGAATTCCTGTTCGAAAAACCAGTTCTGAATTGGCGACAACGGGAATGGGCGGCGCTCCACCTTCTTGGAAGACTGGTCATGGTCAACGACCGAGTTTGGAATTCCGGATTCCTGCCAATTTGCAACCGAGCAGAGTTCGGCAATCGTTGGGTACCTTGCTAGTTGCCCGGGCTCGAAAAAGATGCCGGCCTGACGACATCGTGAAACGACCTGAATGCCGACGATCGAATCGCCACCGAGTGAAAAGAAGTTGTCGTTGATTCCAATCTGCTCACAGCCAATGGAATGCTTCCAGATTTCCAACATCGTTTGGTGCATTGGATTGTCTGGCGATTTGATAGGCGCCGTTTGCAGTGGTTGGATTTCGGGCAAGCGGTGAAAGTCGATTTTGCCATTGGCCAACCGATGAAATGATTCCAGTTGAACCAGGTGATCGGGCAGCATGAATTTTGGGAGCACCCGGGTCAGGTGGTCTCGTAGATTGTTTTCCAGATCTGGTCCAGTTTCACGAGTTGTGAAATACGCTGCGATTTGCGCTGTGCCTTGTTGCCATATTTTTACGGCTGCTTCCTCGATGGCTGGAAATTGTTGGATCGTTTCCACAATGCCTGTGGTTTCGATTCGGAATCCACGGACTTTAACTTGTCCATCAACGCGCCCGGCAAAAAACAACTGGCCGTGTTGATCGCGGTAAGCAAGGTCGCCGGTTTTGTAGATGCGCGTCGGCTTGTTGGAAACCTGTATGTCGACAAAGCGCGTGGCAGTCTGCTTTGGAAGATTCAGGTATCCTTTTGCCACGGCGTCTCCGGTGACGCAAACTTCACCCAGCACGAACGCCGGCACCAACCGATTGGCTTGATCCAGCAGCAGAATTCCAAGACCAGGGACTGGCTTGCCAATCGAAACCGGTTGGTTAATTTCCGATTCTGAGATTTCATGAACGCTGCTCCAAACGGTGGACTCGGTCGGGCCATATTCATTGAACAAACGTGTGTCGGGCAGACGTTGAAAATGCTCGGCAACCAGGTCCTGGTGACATGCCTCACCCGCCACAATGACAAACTCCAGTGTTCGCAATTGATCAACCCAACCGCTCGAAAGCAACAAACGGTAGAGACTCGGCAGACACAACGTGTGCGTCACCGAGTGCTGTTCCACCAATGTGGACAAGACTTGCAGGTCTTGTTTCGTAGCACGCGATGTTAGTACCAGCTTTCCGCCGGTTGTCAGGGTCCAGAAAATTCCAGCGACCGAGCTGTCGAATGCAAACGAGGACATTAATAAAAAGCTGGCCACCGGGCGTTGGTAATACTCATGTCGCGAGAGAGTGGACCGCCACAAATTGCCATGAGTTACCAGCACGCCTTTCGGTTTGCCGCTGGAGCCAGAGGTGTAGATGACGTAAGCGAGATCCTCTTGCGAAATGGAGGGCCAGGGAGTTTGATCGGCGACTGCTTCCGCAATCGTCAAGTCAATCTCGACAACTTTGCACTCCGAGTCTTCAAACAGAGAATTTGCCTTTGCGGTAAGTTCCGAGTTTGTCAGAACGATCTCGATCGTTGCATCTGCAATCACGAACGCGAGATGTTCGTCAGGGTAATCCGGATCGAGTGGCACATAAGCGGCTCCTGCCTTGAGAATTCCGAGGATTCCAACGATCTGCTCAACCGATGGTTCCGTGAACAATCCAATTCGATCACTGGATTGCACTCCCGATTCAATCAAGACATTTGCAACAACGTCTGCATGCTCATTCAATTCGGCATACGTCAGGCTCGTTCCCTGAAAGGTGACGGCGATTTGCTGCGAGTGTGTCCTTCCGAATTCGTTGATCAATTGGTGAACGGCCGTAAAAGGTTTTTCGTTCGACGCAAGCTCGATCTCGCCTGTTGTTTGCCTTTCATCAACCAGCAACGAGACGTCCTGAGCGCACTGGTTCTTGCCCGAAACTATCGACTCGATCAATGCAGCCACGTGATTCAACATTTGCTCAGCCAGAGCAAGCAGGATCGTTTGCGTCTGGTGAATCAGCAACAGTTCGAACTCATTCTCGGGAGCCACGATCAGGGCCAGTGGATAATTACTTTGCTCGTAGTGACGGATGTTGCCAATCGAGATGTCAGGTCCATCGCCAGAATTCTCCACATCCGCCGCCGCAGCATCGGAGGGGTAGTTTTCGAAGACCACGATGCTCTCGAACAACTCATCGCCAGCTGGCAGGTCAGCGCATTTTTGTGCCGAGACCAGTGAGCTGAAACCAAATCGATTTGCTTCGCTTTGTTGATGTTGAATCTGTTTCAACCATTCAGTCAATGGCGTTCGGGAGTCTGCATCGATTCGCAGTGGAAGCGTGTTGATAAACATCCCGACAGCTTTTTCTACGCCAGGCAATTCGTGAGTTCGCCCGGCCATGGTTGTGCCAAACACGACATCGGCTTGATTTGAGTAACGGCCGACAAGGATTGCCCATGCTCCGAGTACTACCGTGTTGAGCGTCAGTTGGTTGGTGCGCGCGAATTTGGTGATTGCCGCGTGCGCCTTGTCGCTAAGTTTGACCGAAGCCTGTTGATGGCTGGAAACCGGCGCGGGCTCATTCACAATGAACTGGCGAGTCAATTGATTCCTGGATTGGAATCCGCCCAGCTGCTTCGCCCAATGTTCCTTGGCAGTCTGCTCATGTTCCTGCTGCTGTTCAATTTGCCATTGGATGTAGTCGCGAAAGTTAATGGTGCTTTCGATGGAGGGCTCTGTGCCCTGCACTAGCTGCCGATAGTAATTCCTCGCTTCCGACAACAACAAATGCATCGACCAACCGTCAAGGATCAAGTGATGAAAACAGATCACCAGCTTGCAATGGTTGTCGCTCCATTTGCAGAGTGTGAAATGCAATAAGGGAGCGTTTGCTGAATCGATTCGCGTGGATTGGTTCAGACGATTTTGGTGACGCAATTCCGAAAACAACGTTTGCTTTTCGTCCTCCGACTTTTGGCTCCAGTTTAATTGTCGCCAGCGCATCGATACGGATTCGCGAACGACTTGCAGAGGTTGATCCAATCCATCCCATAGAAACTCAGTGCGCAATGCCGCGTGGGATTTGGCCAGCAACGACCAGGCATTCTGGAACGCGGGAACGTCCAGTGTTCCATTCAGGTCGGCCGTTACTTGATCAATGTACAGACTGTCTTCTGGTCGCGAGATGCAGTGGAACAATATTCCCTGTTGCAGCGGTGTCAGCGGGTAGATGTCTGAAACATTCTCGAGAGACATTATTCGGCACCGTTTCCCTTGTCTTTTTTGCCAAGCAATGCCGAGAGTTTTCCGAATTCCTTCTGATTCAGATTGGCCAGCGGAAAATCAGAAGCGACGGCGGTCTCACCTTTTGACCAGGTTTCTGCGTTTAGCAACTCCATGATGCATGCAGCGATCGCTTCCGTGAACGGTTGCATTTCCAGCAGGTCATTGTTGCGCCGGTCAAATTCGATGACCAAATTCAATTCGGCTCGCTCGATCCAGCAGTTAATCTGCCAAGGGAATAGAATGGGACACGAATCGCTTCGATGAAGTTGAAGAGCTCGCCTAACCGACAGATGCTGAACACTATCTGAAGATCCAATCGGGTTGTCGATTCGACCGAGGTAATTGAAAAGGATGCCGGAATGTGGAACCTGATTGTTTTCGCTTGTCAGCAAGCCATACCCCAGACCTTTATCAGGGACCTGACGTACAGATTCCTTGACCGACTTGACGGTGGCGGCGACGGACCAATTCGAATTGTAAGCTAAGGTGATGGGGAAAATACTGGTAAACCAACCGACGGTTTGCGATGGATCGATGGAAGGCCCAAAGTTCTCCCGCCCATGTCGCTCGACGAACAATCGCAGATGTTGATTCGGATCTTCGCTGGTTCGCGTTTGCGCAAGTGCGCGGAAAATGGCAGCCAATAACAACTCTTCCACCGTCGATTTCGCCAACCCGGCAGTTTCGTCGACCAGTCGGCGTGTGACCGTTGAATCGATGGTTTTCCGTATCGTTAGCAAGTCACCTGCTTTGCCACGGTAATCATGATTCGAGGGTTCAAAGACGGGCAAAGACATTTGCTGGGACCAGTATTGTTGCTGGCTCGTAACAACCTCGGACTGCGAATGTTGTTGCAGTGCCTTGGCCCAGTTTCGATACGACATTGCGCGAGGCAAGTCTAAAGTTTGATCGTCGTGATGTTGGCTCAACAAATGATCGAGTTGGTCAAGCAGAAGATTCCATGACACCGCATCGACCGCCAGGTGATTAGCGACCAACAACAATTCACGCTCGCCGTCTATTTCAACCACCAGGCCGGCCAGTAATATGCCTGATTCAAGATCGATCGATTGATGGAGTTCCTGTTCGGCTGCTTGGCGAGATTCCGTATCGTCACGGGCAAGTTGGAGCGATCGCAACGGAACCGGATTAGGGTCGGCGACGGTTTCGGCGACGGTTTCGGCATTCAGATCATCGGCGAAATGGAATCGTTGTCGGAACGCATCGTGGTAATTGGCCAGATAATTCAAGCACTCGCCCAACGATTCTTCGGTGACAAAATTTGGCAACTGGACGACAACCGACTGATTCCAAAAATCGTTGGCCGTCAATTTGTGTTGGAAATACCAACGCTGAATCGGAGTTGGTGGAAACGGTCCGGGAGTTTCAGTTGGAATGGTCTTTGGTTTTTCCAAAGCGGTTTCCAGGCAACGCAGAGCTAGTCCGGCAATAGTTGGTGTGTCGAACAGGTCGCCAGGTTGAAGACGGATGCCCTGTTGATTGCATTTCGAGACAATCTGGATTGCCAAAATTGAATCACCGCCCAGTTCAAAAAAGTTGTCTTGAATTCCGATTCGGCTTTGCCCCAGTACGGAAGTCCAGATGTCAGTGAGTTGTTTTTCAGTTTCCGTAGTGGCCTCGACGAATTTGGTTGTAGTTTCAGCTCGTTGCCAAATTGGGTCAGGCAAAGCCGCTCGATCGATTTTCCCATTGCTGTTTAGGGGCAACCTGGGCAAGTGGACGAAATGAGCCGGGATCATGTAATTTGGCAAGTGTTGTTGGAGATGTTGCCGCAACACTTGTTTTGGAATTTCATCGTCGCTGGCGTACCAAGCGACCAGGCGATCGGTTGAGTCTGTGTTAAGGTCGCCGTCGTATCCAATTTGTTGCAAGATCCGGTGTACATTCTCGACGTCGATATTGTCATCGAGTTCTTGCATTGCGGCTTTACGTGTCTTGTGTCCCAGCCGCACATCCCAGCTGTAGGGTAAAGCATAGTTGTGAAAGCCACGCTGTTTTTTATGAACGTAAATCCCGGTGTCATTGATCAAGCAATTGGTGGAACGGCCAGTGTCACTCGGACGGACCCACGGCAGACGCCGATCAAGGTACTCGTACATCTCGTCCAGGTTGACTGAACAATACCGATAAAAATCCAGGTACTGAACCTTCTGGAAAGTTTCATCTCGTTTCAGAAAATCAACGTCAAGACACTTTGATACTGCGTCATCGATGCGGTGGTAAGCGCGGCGAGCATCCAGTACTACTTGATCGATTTGGTCTGCGTCGATGTCGGGGTCAGTGAATAGTGCTTCGGTTAGTCGGGTCTCAAAAAACTGACCGCGAGAGAGTCCAGTAACGATGAACGGAATCCCTTTTTCGATCGCCAGATGCGTGCTGAGAGTGTAAATCGTTTTGAAGCAGCCATGGCAAACGTTTGAATGCCGTTTCAGGCTGTCAACAAAGATCTCATTCATCGAATCAGTCGATCCAAAAACGTGCTGAATACCAAGCGTCTCAACAACACGACGGATGTTTGCTTTGGCCCCTTCCGAGATGAATCCATTGTCCAGTGTGAAAGCCAGCACGCGAAGGCCCATGTCTGCCAGGCGACTGACCATGTAAGTGCTGTCCTTGCCACCGCTCAAGAGAGCCAGGCAATCGAATTCGCTTTCGTTCGTTTTCGAATCAAAAAGCGAGCGGAACTTGTCCATCGGTTGAAACCAGGTCTCAGCTCGTTGTTGGTATTTGTCGAATGAGCGACATTGGTTGCAAATTCCGGATTCGAAAGTGGTATCGGGGTAATTGGATGGCAAGCCACAACGTTCGCAATGCTGCAAGTTCTCTGTTTGTTGCGATTGCAACTGAAAGACACCGGCGACCGACTCGTTCACTCCATCCAACTGTTGCAGTACCTGTTCCACTTCCTGCAATTCAATGCGAGCACCCAAAATCTTGACTTGCTCGTCGACTCTTCCGAGGAACTCGATCTGGCCGTCGCGATTTAATCGAGCCAGATCTCCGGTTCGATAGATTCTTTGGCCTTCGTGGAACGGATTGGGAACAAAACGGTCCGCTGTCAATTCTGGCTGACCAGCATAGCCATCTGCTAATCCGCAACCTGTCAGATACAGCTGACCTGGCACCCCGGTCGGGACTCGATTCAATTCGGAATCCAGTATCAGGGCGCTCATGTTGGCGATTGGTCGACCGATTGGAACGGAGCTTCCAGTGTCTTGTTGCGGTGCAAAAGTGTGCACGATACAGCCAACGGTAGCCTCCGTCGGTCCGTACTCATTGTGGATCTTTACAGGATTCGATGCAGTGTTCGGAAAGACGCGCAGCAAATTTCTGGCTGTCGAGGTCGTTAGATTTTCGCCGCCCAGAATCAACTGTTGGACGCGTGTGCTGGTCAATGATTGGTCTTGAATCAAACCCAGGTGTGCCGGCGTCATCTTGATTATGTCGACGCGGTCTTCACGCAGCACGTCCAGCAGCGCCGTGTCAGCCGTCGCATTGGTTCGTGGGTAGACGACAATTGTTCCGCCGCTGATCAAGGGCACGAATATTGAAGTAATCGTTAAATCAAAAGTGGTAGGTGTAAAAAGCGGAAACGAAAGCCGGTCGCGTCCGCAATAATACTGACGAGCCCATTGCGCGTAGTTGGCCAGCGAACGGTGCGAAATCTGCACGCCTTTCGGCTGACCAGTCGATCCGGATGTGAACAGAATGTATGCCAGGCGGCGAATAGGATCCGATTGAGATGAGACGGTGCAGCGGGCTTCAAGGTGTTCGGTGGACTCGATCGAATCAATGTTCAATTGGGTTAAGCGGACCGGAATTTGGATTGAGTCGTCCTTGTTGACGAGCGCCAATGTTGCGCCCGCTTGGTTGACGACCGAGTCAATCCGTTTGGCTGGCCAATCAGGATCCACTGGGATGAACGGAGCATCTGCCTTTAGCACACCCAGAATCGCGGCAACAAATTCCGGTGATCGATCGATAGCGACGGCAACTGGATTTTCAGTGTCGTCCGCTTGGCCCGTCCGTGTGGCGATGATCGCCTGTGCGATTCTGTTGGACCAATGGTTCAGTTCGGCGAAAGTCGTTTTTGAGTCTCCGCAAGTGATGGCAATGGCTGCGGGGTCTGATTTTACCTGCTCAGAAAACAAGTCGAGTACATGTTTGTTTGGCAATCCCTCGGTGATGTCTCCCTTCAGAAACGAATCTTGCCAGTTGAGTTCTTCTTTGCTGACTAATGGTTCCTCAGCAATGGTCGATTCCCAATTACTCGACATCGCGTTTAGAATCGTATTGAATTGTTCGCAAACTCGATTGGATTCCTGTTCATTAAACAGCGAATCGTTTAGATCGAATTTAACCGTTGGTGCCTGGTCTGCGGCGAACTGTTGGACGTGTAATCGAATCGGGTGATGCCGGTCAGAGCCTGCGGGATGCAACCATTCCGCTTTCACGGGCAAGCGATTGAACTCTCCAAAAAATGTCGGGATGAAATTGAAAACGGCGTTGTAGCTGGCGGTGGTGGCTGGAGTAACCGTCGTCGCCTGTTTCAGGTACACGTTGGTAGCCGTTTTGACTTTTTGCAATAACGAGAGGTAAGTTTCGTCGTTGTCGATCGTGACCGAAAGCGGAAAGACCTCGACGAACAAACCGATCGTCTTCTTGAAATTTGAGTTCCCGCGGTTGTGAAACGGCGCTCCAATCGTAAGTCGATGCTGTCCACTGACTCGATGCAAGAACGCAAAGAATGCGGTGGCGTAAAGATTGAATTCACCAAGAGCCGTTGAAATTGATCTCGCCGCTTTACGCTTTGTCAGGTCATGGAATCGCTGCAGACATTCCTTGTCGGTTTGACAAGTGACGCGGGTGCTTTTCCACGAATCGCCGCTTGCCGATTTTCCATAGAATGTGGGCAGGGGCTGAGTATTTGATTCGCCGGATTCGACCGATGACGGAATTGATGATTGTCGCGGGTTTGATTTTTCAAATTCGACGTAGTCTATGAACTGTGGAAAGGCGGGCAATGACTCGAGCGTGTTATCTTTGTCAATCAGTGCGGTGTAAATGGAGTTGAGCCGATTGAGTGCAACTTGAAACGCGATAGCATCGCTGATCAGATGATGAATGCAAAGATACCAGATGTGCGTGTCATCGTTGATTCGCAATAACGAACTGTCGAACATCCGCTTGCTGATGTCAAAAGACTTGCGGCATTGTTGGTCACACCATTGGCAGGCGAAATCCAGTGAGTCTCGATGACTGGAAAAGTCGTGAAAGCCAGGTTCAAACGCGACCGAATCGAGAACTCTCTGGAATGGAATACCATCTTGCATTTCGATAACGGAGCGCAGCGAGTCGCTTGATTCAACAAGTTGCGTGACGGCGGTTTGAAAAAGCTGGACGTCAATTGCGCCGGTAAACTGAAATCGGAACGCCATGTTATAGATTGGCGCATCGGGCGAAAGCTGCTGACCGGTCCAAATCAACATTTGACTATTCGTTAGCGGGGATGGCGATTCATTCACACGTTACTCCGAACCACCGGCGTTCATATGCGTGTCGAGGTATTGGCTAATGTCATTGACGGTCAGGAAGTTTTCGATCGTGACGTCCTCGGGTGGGACGGCAAATCCAATCGTCTCGTCGATGAATCCGATCAGCCTCATGATTCCCATCGAATCCAGCAAGTCTTCGCTTAGCAAGTCATCGTCGACGGCCAATTCGAATCCCGTGCGATCCACCAGCAACTGGTCGCTGATGAATTTGATGATTTCGTTTTGTAGATCAGTTTGGTTCATTGGTCGTTTGGCGAATCTTCCGTGTTTAGTTGCAATTGTTTCCGAAGTTGCAATTGTTTCCGATCGATTTTTCCGGAGGTGGTTCGCGGGAATTCGCGAGCGAAGTCCAAGCGAGATGGAAGCGCGTACGGCGACAAGGTCTTCGAGAGCGTTTCAGTTAACTCGTGGGCCGTAGTCCGCGTTCCCTCGTGCAAGATGACGGTCGCTTCCAGGACGCGAGTGTTATCCGGTTGCAACACCGCGTAGACCGCCGCTTCAGCTACTTCCGGCAAACTGGTCAGGGCGTGTTCGATGTCATCCATTTCGACACGGTAACCACGAACCTTGATTTGCCGGTCCATCCGACCAACGAATTGTAAATTGCCGTCTGCTTGCGCGTAGACCAGGTCACCAGTGCGGTAAAACTGTTTCGTCGAATCGTCGACTGGGTCGGTTTCGTGGTACCACGCTTTGGAGTTTCGGTCGGGGTTGTTCCAGTAACCTTGCATCATTGTGCTGGAATGGATCATCAATTGGCCGCGTTCACCAGGTTCGACAGGTTGATCATTGGCGTCGAGAATTCGAAATTCCGTTTCGTCCCAGACTTTACCAATTGGAATTGCCACGGACTCGTCGATTCGAAAAGGGCTATCCTTTTCTTGCTGTTCTGAAACGAGTTCCAGGTAAGGCGGTAAGTGAAAGTAAGTGCATTGATTGACCTCGGCCGGGCCGTAAACGTTGGAGACGCGAACTTGTGGCCAATGAGACATCAAGCGAAGCAGATGTTTGGGAGGAAACGGCTCGCCGCCATACATGACCCAACGTATTGAGGCCATGTCGATCGTCTCCAAAGGCGTTCGCAACAACAATTGAATCAACGCGAGCGGTACCGAGTACCAGATGGTGATGCGTTCTCTCTCGATCAACTGCGCCAGACTGGAGGGCACCTTGGTGTAGGGTTCGGGCACCAAAACGGTGGTGGCACCCGCTAACGGGCCAGAAAAATATCCGAACGTCGACATATCGAAATGCAATGGCGAGTGGTTGGCAATTCGATCATTGGGCCCCACGTCATAAGTCTTGACGGAAAGCCGCGCGTAACTGAGCCCGCTGTAATGCGTATGCATGATTCCTTTCGGTCGACCGGTGGAACCAGAGGAATACATGATGTAGGCCAGATCGGAATCGCCGATGGCAATGTTTGGCGCGGTCGTGGGATACTTGGCCACTTGTTGCCATGAAACGGTGGCCTCAGCGACTGTGTCCAGTGGTTGGTCCAGCCCGATCAATGCTCGGAGCACTGGTTTGTTGATGCCGAAAGCACTCGGTAGGTCTAGCAGCACTCTCGTTTTGGCATCGGCGGTCAGCAAGTGCTGGATGCCACAGTTTTCTAATAGCTGAGCGACTCCTCCGGCAGGCAATCGGGGATCGATGGGCACGAACGCAGCACCGGCCTTCATGATTCCATATACCGAAATCGCAGTTTCGACGCTGCGAGGCATGAAGATCCCGACTCGATCGCCCTTTTTGACTCCTCGATCGATCAGAGTATTAGCAAGTTGGTTGGACCGCTCTTCCCACTTGGCGTACGTGATCGAACCCTTGCCGCAGCAGAACGCTTGTCGCGACGGAGACCGTTGCGCCGAATGTTCGACAGTGTGATTGAGCAATGAAATCAAGGTTCGTAATTCCGATCGAATAATGGGTGGCTTAAAGGCCAAACGCTCGTTCGACAAACCAATACGAAGCGATCGCAATCAACACGATGGAACCTCCGACCAGAAATACGGGTTTGTAAAAGCTGGTCTTTCGAAGGAAGTACATAATCGGAAAGACCGCCGCCACGATCGCCATCTGCCCCAACTCGACGCCCACGTTAAATCCGATCAGTACCTTGTTCAGGTTGCCAACTCGGTACGGCAAGTGCTGCATTACGCTGGCAAATCCGAGCCCATGAAACAACCCAAACAAGAACAGAATGACCCACGTTCGATCTCGAAAAGTCGGAACGATATTGTTGAAGGCGACCAGCACAATTGACAACGCAATGATCGACTCAACCAACTGCGAAGGCAGCGTAATAATTCCCAGCGAGGCGAGGCACAAGGTAATCGAATGAGCGACCGTGAAGATCGTCACGATTTTGAAGACATTCCAAAACGCACCGGTGAACCCAGCCACTGGCACCCACTGGTCCTTGCTGGTTGAGGATTCAGTATCTAACTGTGAGTCCGTGTTGGCCTCCGACTCATCTCGTTTCACCAATACCGCCGCCAGCAACAATGCCACCAGGAACAGAATATGATCGATACCAATCCAGATATGCAGGACGCCCTGCCAAACAAATGTTCGCCACCTTTGTTGGACCTGGCTAAGCGTCTGAAAGTCGACGTCCTGTTCCGTGCTCCATGGATTGAAGATGTGGTGAAAAAACGCTTCGGTGTAGGACTTTCCGGTCTTGTGGTTGTACTCGGTACACAACAGGCAACGTTGAAATTTGCTGAACTCAAACAGCATGTCGCTTTTTACCGTGACGACGTCGGGAACCACTAATGTACTTGTCTTGAAAAACAATTGAACGAAGTGCCCGAATTTGTTTGCTTCCAGCAAGTCGACTTCAACGAATTCATAGGCAATTTCCTGGCCGTCAAAAACGATCTGAAAATGTTCTTTGACGTATTCCTTTAATTCAGGGGCAAGTTCCATGATTCGGATCTTGGCAGCCGCATAGTCTTCCGGGATTTCCATTCCCATGTGTTCACGGAGGTCTTCCAGGCGAAACTCAACTCGGCCATCCATGAAATCTGCTTGTGGATTCAACCAGATGTAAGATTCGCCAATGGCATGTCCAAATGCGTTTGCACCTGGCATCATGACGAACAGGGTTAGCGCGCACAGGATTCCTGGGAACCGCTTGATAAAAGCAGCGACAGTAAGCATGATCCAGCCTGAAGAACTTTGATTTTAGGGAAGAAAAGTCTCTGACGGATTATAGTTGGAGTTCCCACAATCCAGAATCGGATTCAAGGGTTTAGAGGGCTACTGAACGGATTTTTCTTGTTTTTGATATCGTTGCTCTGTCCGCTTGATGCCGCATGAATACTTGACAAGTTTCTAATTGCCTCAAGGCTGTCATTTGAAGGCTGGCATTCGAAGTTTTCATGATGGTCGGGCATCATGTGTGAAGCGTTTATCAAAGATATATTCCTGCCACTCAAAGTTCCGAGCGTTTGACCACTCCAATTCCTTCCCGGGCGTCATAGGTCAGCAGCATCGATCCGCCATGAGCGAAGTCACGCATCACGTTGTGATACAGTTCGTGCTCGGTCGGCCAAGGGTATGAATAGATCAAATCGAAGTCTCGAATCTCCATGTCCATGTCGTCGTAGGCAGCCGGCACGTCGATGATGGTTCGAACAGCTTCTTCACCTCGCCCAGGATCCCATTCGAAGTTGTCCGGGATGAAGCTGCCACAAGTAAATTGAGCGTCGGGGCCCCACTTCTCCGCCAACACCTCGGCGTGATCGACCAGGGCGGTTTCGGCTTCGATTCCGTAGGCGTCGTAACCCATGCGGCTGGCCATGATCGTGACGACGCCAAGTCCCGAACCCCATTCTACGAACGTGAATGCCTGGCTACGCAAATCCGCCAACGCCTTGACGACCTCTTCGTAGTCGGCGCTTACGTAGGCATGAAACCCCGGATGATTCTGGTTCTTTTCCCAGATCGCATCGGCCTCTGCCCACAAGGACTCAAATTCTTTTCGTAGATCCGCGTCAATGATGGACGAGGCGGCGGATTCGTTGGTTGGGGTATTAATACCAGGCCTTCTATTCAAACGAAAAATGTTTGGTGGCGTGTCGGGGACGCTCTGGCAGAGCGAGTTCGCTGACTGGATTCTACGCTATTGAATGGCTGTTGATACGTGTTGTTTTCAAATGGATCGAGTTTCGGCCAAAGATTAGTTAGCATGTTGGCAAGCCACGAACGAAATGAACGCCGCAGCCAACGAACCGCAATGCCTGGAACGAAATCGAAAACTGGAAAGCCTGCTGCCTCCGCGCAGGACAATCGGGATCGAATTGTGGCCATGATCCGCTTGATACCTCGTGGAAGAGTGGCCACGTACGGGCAAATCGCGCGATTGGCCGGGATTCCAAAGAACTCCAGACAAGTTGGTTACGTTCTGAAGACTTTGCCGACTGGTGATTCAGTTCCGTGGTTCCGAGTGGTCAATTCGAAAGGCGAGATTAGCCAACGCGGCAACGGAGAGAGCCAGAGTGTTCAACGACTGGCGTTAGAAGAAGAGCAAGTGGAATTTGATGCTCGGGGTCGAGTGTTGTTAAAACGATTTCAATGGAATGAATCGGGGTAGATTCACCGCTGGCAGAGGCCAGCGTAAACACTGTGAAGTCAGGTTGTTCTATTCCTGCGGCGGATTCAATATGTCGGCGATCTTGATCCGTTGAAACGTCAGATCAGCTTGACTGCCTTCGTAGAGGATACCGACGGTTTCCGCATCGATCATCGACATGCAGGAATACCCTCGCCCCGTTTGCTCGTCCAGCAACAATCGAAACGGTTCTGGCCAGGTCGTACCGCTGTCTCTGGAAGCTTGAATCGTCATGTGGTTTCGTCCGCTCAGCGAATGAGGATTGGAAAACAACAGAAACTGATCGTTGAAACCGGACAGGTCTCGCCAACCCAGTTCACGACCAACGTTGATTAGGCTGGCCATACAAGCTCGGGGTTCAATTAAGTCGCTGATTGATGTGTGATGCGTTTGCCATGTCGACCCCAGGTCACGCGAAGTCACGACCACTCTTGTCGATTCTCGATTGTATCGAGCATTGAGCATCAACTGACCATCGCTCAATTCAACAATTTGAGCCTCCGTCGTGTCATCCCATGCCGCAGTACCGACGTTCCAGGTGGCACCATGATCGCGACTGAAAATCAGCGTCGAATGTGGTAGCCGATGTGCTGCTGAGTCGGTCTCGTTCGGCGGGTCCTGAAACTGTGCCGGGAAGACGAGCGTGCCGTCGGACATGGTGATTCCTTTGCCGGGACCTTGTAGCAGGAAACTCCATTCCGGCTTCTTGATCTGTTTGGTGACGTTGATTGGATCCGACCATGTCATCCCATCGTCGTCACTTTTAACCATCATCCATTGACCGGTCTCTTCCGGTTCCAGGCCAGGTCCGCTACCTCGCCAAGATCGATTGCCATGAGACCACGTCGCAGAGACCCAAATCGTGCCGGTCTTTCGATCGACCAAAATCGCAGGGTCACCTATGCCGTCATGATTCCATTTTGGGTCGTCCCCCATATCCATGATCGTCTGCATCGATTCCCATGTTCGCCCACCGTCTGTGCTTCGTGACATGCCAACGTCGATGTTTCCCGGCAGGTCACCGCTTCCATCGTGCCGAATATCGTAGACGCCGATCAGCGTTCCTTGATTCGTCGTCACCAGGCCAGGAATGCGGTAAGTGTCGATACCATCGTCCTTGCTTTTGCGAACCGCCACGCCCATGCGCTGAGTCGATCCCTTGTCATCGATGGTTTGCGAATCGCCGTTCGAAAACGAAATGGATTCAAACTTTGCCACGATCGTTTGGTCGATATCGGACTTGGGATCGAGTTCGCCGGCCAGCCAAATGTAGTTGTCGCCATCGACCAGTGTTTGTTGGCAGCGGAAAGGTGCCACGTTGTATTGTTGAGTTTTTCGTTGAGTGTGGCGAGCGGTCCCAAGCGGTGTATCCCAGCGAAAATTGCTGTCGTTGCTTACAAAGAAAGGTTGGAAACTTGTCACTAGCGAGCGCGACGCTTGATCCACGGCGGCTTGAATTTCAGTTACCGAAATCGGATTGAGTTCGCCGCTGACTGATACTTTCAATTTGGCAAACGCAGATCGCTCGGTGCCAATCAAGGCGGGCAGTGTCATTGCGACGGGCTCGACCGCCGTGATTTTCATCGGTCGCGCGGCGACGAATCGCATGTCGTCGATCAGGATGCCGGTGTTGGGCGGGCTGGATGCCGAGAAACGAAGTTTAGTCGTCGTTGGATCAGCAAGTCGCACTTTGACCTCTGACAGGAATCCCCGACCGACACGAATTTGCTGGTCGCCGTTGTAGATCTCTGTCCAGGTGCGGCTGGAGAGTTTTTCAATTCTGAATTTGAATGGTTGGCGGGCAGTCCAGCGTTCGCTCCAGAAAATCAGTTTGCCGTCGGTCTTGAGTTCTTCCGCCAGCGTCAATTCCAGGACGGCAGATTCGCCGGCGATCTGCAGGCATTGTTTGCCGGATCGAGCGTGTTCCTGGTCAATCTGAATTGTCCCCTGAACTGCCTTCCATGTGCCAAGGGATGTCGTGAGTTCACTGAATGGTCCCGATGGACTCGATTCAAAACCGACGGAGTGTTGCTCGGCTTGCACTGACTCCTGCGGAACCGCTTTCGTCCAAGCTGCGACTGACAAAGGCAGCATTTGCATAGCGAAAGTGACGCCTGCGAAGGCAAGCCAACGTTTAGTAGATTCATTCATTTCGGACCGGTGGGTGGCGTACGAATACAAGCGAACTCTGGCAGCGCTTTCGCGCATTCAGAAGACCAGTATTCTACTATCCCACTCATGCAACATTCAAAAACAAAATGTCGCATATCGATCACGCTACGTCGGCAACGTTTTTCTTGACCCACACCATGCATTCGTTAAAGCTGCTGAAGATCTGCGTCGGTGGCACCAGGTCGGGAACGATATCGATTCGCTCCAGCATGTATTTAACCTGCTCCTGAACTTCGACCAGCAACACCTTTTTGTCTTTTCCAATCAACTCGGACAACGCGTCCTCGATTGCATAGAGACCGGATTGGTCGATGTGATTGGTTTTCGCCATGCGAATGATGACCACTGATGCGGTTGCCGGAATCTGTTTCATAAGAGACTGGAAATCGCTGGTCGAGCCAAAGAACAACGGTCCGTTGATGTGCTTGATGAAGACTTCTTCCTTCAGGTTGGCCGGGAAATCACCTTCGTCGTCCCAGGCGTCTTCTGGTCCCAAGGGCACGACTTTCGATTGCTTGGCGGTAAAGTCGCCAATCGTTTTCATGAACAGCAACGAGGCAATAACCAGACCGATTCCAACGGCGTAAACAAGATTCCAAACTGAAGAAAGCACTAATACGACCAGCATTACCGCGACTTCAGTTCTTGGCATGTGTGGAATTGCCTTCAGGCCTTTGTAATCCATGACGCCGATTCCGACCGTGATCAGAATACCGGCCAAAACGGCTGCGGGGATTTTCGAGGCAACCGGACCTAGCGCCAACAGAATGACCAACAGCAGCAGAGCCGCAATCATGCCCGAGATCCGTGTCACGCCACCAGCATGAATGTTGACGACCGTTCGGATCGTGGCACCCGCACCCGGGATCCCGCCGAAGAAGGCGGCGATTCCGTTACCAATACCCTGTCCGACCAATTCCTTGTTCGGATTGTGTCGGGTCTTGGTCATGTTGTCAGCGACAATGGAAGTTAGCAGTGAGTCAATCGCTCCCAGCAACGACAAGGTTAATGCCGTAAAGATATAGGGCGTAATACTGGTGAGGCTGAACTGTGTGAAGATTTCGAAGTTGGGGACGGGCAATCCGCTAGGGATCGCCTGGATGGGTCGGTAATTTAATTGAAAGGCTACGGCAGCCCCGGTCACCACGAACAAGGCGACTAGTGTGGACGGAATTTTCTTGGTGATCCGTTTGAAGCCATAGATAATTCCAATTGTGGCCAATGCCAGAATCAACTCCAGCCAATTAATGTTCTTTAATGCGCGAGGCATGATTTTCAGGGCGCCGAGTACACCAGCTGTCTCTTTGGAAGCGAGTGTTTGCGATTCCTTGGCGATTTGTTCTTGAGAAATTTCACCAGCGCGTTTGATCGTCTCTTCGAAATCTTCCAGAACGAGAATTCCCTCACCGGCTTCATCTTTGAGGATGTTTTCCAGGATGACTTCTTCCGCCTGCGGTTTGAATCGCTCGACGAATTCCGTGTCCTCCTTGGGATAGTAGCCAATCGCGGGCAGGATCTGGGTGACCAGGATAATCACGCCAATGGCGGTCATAAAACCAGACACCACCGGGTACGGGATGTACTTGATATACATACCAAGTCCTAGTAACCCCAAACCGATCTGGAACACGGCCGCAATCAGGAACACACTCAGGATAATTGGCAGAGCCTGCGACACCTCGCCGTCATTGGCGGCGATGATCCCGGCAATGATCAACATACTGACCGCCGTCATCGGCGCGGTGGGACCGGAAATCTGGGTTTCCGTTCCTCCAAACAACGCAGCAAAGAAACCGATAAAGATCGCGCCGTATAGTCCGGCACTCGGTCCCAACCCAGAGCTCACCCCGAACGCCAGAGCCAATGGCAGGGCGACGATCCCGGCTGTGATGCCGCCTAGTATGTCGCCGCGGAGGTGAGAAAAGTTCGGAAAGCGTTTCTTTTTGTCGTCGTTCATAGTTCAGTCGATAATCGTGTGCTTAAACAAAACGAGCCTGCTTCGGATCGACCAGAAAACGGTCAAGCCGAAAGCAGGGTTTGAAGTTCTTCGGTACGGGTTAGCTCTACAGAAATTCGACTGCACCTGATTCGAGTGCGTAGTAGGCCGGAACGACTTTTAGTTTTCCGGCGCTGATGGCATCGGCGATGATTGTCGATCGACCGGCAAGTTCCGCCGCGGTCAGCTCGGCATTCTTTTTGACAACATCGTTTACGCCAGCACCATCACTCGAGGCAGCCATCGCCGGAGTGACGTGAGCAAGCAGGTGGTTGATGTTATATCCGTTGTCGCCACCGCCCATGGCCGCCGTCACAGCGCCGCAGCTTTCGTGTCCCATCACCACCAACAGCGGGCAGCCGATGTGTGCGACTGCGTATTCGATACTGCCAATCGATGAGGTGTTGGCGACGTTTCCAGCCACGCGAACGACGAATAATTCACCAAGTCCAGTGTCAAAACAGAGTTCTGGCACTACGCGACTGTCGGCACAACTGAGGATGATGGCGTAAGGTTCCTGACCGCCGGTCAACGAGCCTCTGCGAGAACTATCTTGCAATTTGCCATCCAATTTGTCAGCGACGAATCGCTGGTTGCCGTCCTTCAGACGGTCGAGCACTTCTTGACTGTTCATGATTTCCAAGTGTCAGAGGGGTAATGAATCCAAATAACCCTTGCCAATATAGATTTCTTGGCGGCAACTTCAAGATATGCCATGGCTACGACACGCGAAAATTTGAGCTCAGGCAGCAATACATCCATTCGAACTGGACGTTTTGTGGCGATTTGACGTTTAGGTTGTGAAGATGCATCCAATCGCAAAAGTCAGTGCGGAATTTTTCATCGCGGCAATGGGCGCACCCGCCAGTCAATATCGCAAATTAACGAGTGAGCCAGTGTCGGAATCGTTTCAAGAAGGATGCGGGGGCCAGATCCCTGGGTTGGCCATCTGCCCGGTGTTCAATTTCGAATTCTGATGAGGCGGCAGGTGATTCATCCGGGGCCGCCTCTTCAACGGTTCCCTGGTGGTCGGAGTCGGTCGCTGGTTCCGTGGTCTCGCTCGCTTCATCAGCCGCTTCATCAACCGATGCGCCATCCGCAGACTCGCTGGCTAGCGGAGTACCGATCCATGGCAATTCACTCTGTGTACCGTTTTGGTAGCCGTGTTCCAAACT
>CAZPOL010000063.1:28356-31552 GCA_964588195.1 uncultured Pirellulaceae bacterium
TGTTCCAAACTGTGTTCCAAAACATATTCCATACCGCCGTCCGTGGTCGGTTCGACGGCTTGCTCCTGTTGCAGAATCGGTTTGCCACATACCTCGCAAAAGCCCGCTACAGAGATGATTTGGTATCCGCCAGTAATGGGGCGACTGCTTTCCAATGCGGTTCCGCCATCAAAAATTGCGACGCCCGAATAGATCGGGCCCGGTCCGCCCAAAAAGTCGCTCAGCATGCGGTTGAGTGGAGGACTGATTGCGGAAATAACCGAGGCAGAACCGGAGGTTAAACCGTCGGAGGTTGACGTTTCAGCGAACGTGATCGCTTCATATGACTGTCCCCAATCAAGAACGATGTCGCGAAACTGATCGTTGAAGGCTGTGAAGCTTGGGTCGCCGACATCGATTCCATCATTGAACCCGTTGGGCTGGACCTCGGTCAATTGGTAGAAGCCGGCGTTCAAATCGTTGAACGAGTATTGCCCGTTACTGTCCGTCGCCGTGCTCAGCTGGACAAGGTTTCCGAATACATCGGTTCCCAGCAAGTTGACAATGACCTGGCCAATTCCTTCCTCGCCCGGATCACGTAAGCCGTTGTTGTTTTCGTCCAGGAATACTTGTCCCGAGATAGAACCCAACGGTTGATCGGGAAGGTTCAGCGGCGTTGGATCGGCAGCGGAACCGGTGTCGCCGGGCGCATTCGGATTGCTGGAACCCGGATCGACACCACTGTCACTCTGGTCCATCCCGCGGATTTGATTCCCGCTCGAATCAACGATTGCAGCTCCGTTTTCGTCGACGGCCAAACCCGTTCCACTCACCTGGTTAGCAGCCTGCCCGACAATTAACGTCGGATTAATTTCGACGGCGAATTGAATCGTAAAGGAATCGCCCACGGCCAGATTGTTCGACTGGTTGATGTCCAGCAGTTCCGTGTCTGAGTCGCCATCGAATCCGTTTGAGTTCGTTGCAATGTTGCTGGCTGGATTCGTCGGACCATTGACCAACGTTAATCCGGACGTGCCGACCAGGGCACCAGCAAACTGACCAGATAGATCCTCCAACAGGCTCAGGTTTGCCAGGTCGACGGTACCTGTGTTTTCGATCGCGACCTGGAACGTGACCGTAAAGTTGCCGCTAAACGACAGGACAGGTGTTCCCACAATCGTTTTCGCGATTCCCAGGTCCGCAATCAAGATCGGCGTGGCCTCACCAAACTCGCTGTCGTTTTCGGGGTCCGAGCCATTGTCTGAATTGTCACTTGCAATGATCGGGTCGCCATTGCCGTCCCTCATTGGCGAGCCGTCAGGGTTGGTGCCCTGCCCGGTCGCAGTGGCCAGGTTTTCAAGGGACATCGCGATGCCGACTGCATCTGGATCCAACGAGACAGTGAACTCGATCTCGAATGAAGCTCCCACTTCCAGGGCACCTGAAACAAGGCTCTGTGATGTATCGCCTGCCCAATCGGGATTTACGACAGGAGGTGTTCCGGGCCCGGTAAAGTTTTGAATCACCGGTAATGTCGTTCCGGCAAAGGCGCTGCCCAACATGGACATCAGGTTGTCGGTGACGGTTAGGTTGTTGAGCAAAACGTTGCCAAGATTTTCCACTACCAGAGTGAATGTAACGTCCCAAATCTCCGGGTTGTTCGCGTTGATGACTGCATCGCCGGCCGCCTTTGCCAAACCGATTTCAGCTTGATTGATCGTGATCGTTACGGTTTCTGTTACTTCATTGCCCGCAGAATCAATGACCGTGTACTCAAAAGTGTCGACACCAAACATGCCCGGGTTGGGTGTGAATAAAAATGAACCGTCAGGATTGAATTCAACGATTCCACAATCCGTGATAATCGGAGTGCCAATCGGTTGTCCATTGATCGCTGTTACGGTCAACATGTCACCGTCAGGATCGGTGTCGTTGTCGAGAACGTTCCCGGTAAAGGGTGTGTCGATGTTGGTGAAGTAGTCGTCAGGGCTGGTGATCGGCGAGCCGTTAATGGTGGTCGTGACGTCCGATGCACCGACGTCGATTGTTGGCGGTGTCGCCGATGAACCGGCTGGGTTGGTCAGTGAGATTTGGAAGTCTTCCGGCGCTTCCGGGATTCCGTCCGATGTGACTGGCAAATTGATATTGAGCGGCGGCATCGAATCGCCATCGGATGATGCTGTGTACGTCAGTGTGCCGGTGGCGGCGTCGAACGTGACATCTGGAATGGCCGCTGCCGCTGCAGAAACTGCTGCGACGAAGCTGCCAAGGTCGCCCGAGCTGGTGTCCAGATCGGTTAGGTCGATCTGAACGGAGGCCGTTTCACCAGCCTGAAAAGTTCCTGCCAAAGCGACTACGTACGAAGCCGTGGCGCCTTCGCTGGTTTCTGTCGGTCCAGTAAGCGACCAGATGGCGGAGTCGTTGTCGACAATCGTCGTCGTAACGCTCGCTGCCAACGGTTCGATCGTCGTCGCTGAACCGGTTGGGCTGCTCGGGGTGCTCAACTCGATTTGGTAGTCTTCGGTTGCTTCGATCAAAACGTCATCGACCGTCGGCAAGTCGATGATCAGATCTTCCATCACATTTCCCGTACCTGTGAACGTGGCTTGACCCGTCGCGGCATCGAATGAAATGTCCGGGCGAGCTGCTGCTGCGGCCTGAATGGCCGAAACAAAATTCGCATAGTCGGCCGAGGTGGTGTCGATATCGCTCAACCCGATTTCAACGGTCGCGATTTCTCCCATTTGAAGAATTCCATCAAGCGACAGGGTGTAACGCGCTGTCGCGCCTTCACCAATTGTCACGTCTCCTGTCAGGCTCCATGCCGCCGTGTCGTTGTCGGTGATTGTTGTGGCGACGGTCGTTGTTGGCCCTGTGACCACGTCGCTGCCGGTGGTGGTGCCATGGTTAGCGATCGACACGGTGAAGGTTTCCATGCCTTCGACCAAAGCGTCATCGATAGTGGCCAGCTCGATGCACAGGTCGCCCATCGGGCTTCCATCACTGGTGAAAGTCAGCGTGGTGCCATCGAACACGATCGTTCCCGGGCCAGTGTAATTCGTGATAGCGGTGTTGACCGCGGCAACAAAGTTAGCGTAGTCGGCTGAGTCCGTGTCGGGGTTGCCAATGGACAGGTCGATCGTGGCAGTTTCGCCGTCCTGTAAGGTTCCGTTGAGTTCCAACGTGTACTTGGCGTCGGCACCTTCGGCAACGGTCG
>CAZPOL010000064.1:0-8609 GCA_964588195.1 uncultured Pirellulaceae bacterium
AACCAGGCCCTCCCGGATCAGGATTGAGTGTCACCGTCGAGTCCGCCGCGACCACGTGAAAATCTGGCAGCCACCAATCATTGATCTCATCGATCAGCGCCTTCCAGACTCGTTGCCGAGACGCGCCCATCTCGATTTCCAACTCGTATTTGCAGCAACTGGCTTGCGTTATTGAGACATCACTCATCACTTCAAACCTTTCAGATTCGCGGAGATGTTCGAATACCTGGCAGACAACCCCGGTCAGTAGACAATTTAAATCCGCAGAAGACAATTATGCTGTCGGCCAGCAATTGCACGAGCACCGACCAGATTTCTTGCTTCCAGCCACCGCAGACTCGCGTTTTTCACGACAGCACGCCCTTCAATACGGAGTCTCGTCGTCATGTGTATTCAGGTGTGTTCGGAGTGTTAAGACGCAGCGATCAGGCGGGTCGTTTTACCCGTGCCCTGGAATTCCGATCAACGTTTTCTGGATCCGTGAACTTTCCGCCTGTTCCCCGTGTCCCTGTTGGAGTACCTTTAGTGCATCAATGAGCTTCGGAGTTCGAACACGACTCCGAATGAGAATCAGCCTTGTTGGCTGAAACTGGACGTTGCGGTGCTTGAAAATGGTCCCGCCAACCCACCCGTGAATAAGCTCATGCGACAGGACTTCCGAATGTTCTCTCCCGTAATAATCCGGGACTGCGAGAACCTCTCAGGCTGATTACCAAATCAAAGCCAGGCGAAGCGGCGTCGCAAATTATGTGTATCGATTGCGAACGCCCAGGTTTTTGGACACCCCGCCGTGTCTCTGCTTCAACGTCCGCGCCCGTGCTATGCCTGCGTTTTTGCCGGCTCAGCACCAAATCAAGAGTGAACAAGAAAGAACATGTTGGACAACCACGAAAACGCCACCGATGGCACGAACGAAACAACCGACGTACCAGAAGCCGCCCCGGTAACAACGACCGAGGCAGTAGAAGCCGCAGCAGTAGAAGCCGCTGCAGTAGATGCAACCCAAACGGCTGAAGCAACCGAAGCAACCAAGGAAGTTGAGGTCGTTGAAGTAGCCGAAGTCGTCGAAGCTGGCCCAACCTTCTACGACTTGCCCCTGGCACCCGAGGTCCAGGCCGCGGCCTCCAAAGCAGGTTACACCACACCGTCGCCAATCCAGATGGAGATTATTCCACACTTGGTTGAAGGACGCGATGTGCTGGCTCAATCGCAAACCGGAACCGGCAAGACGGCTGCCTTTGCGATGCCAATTCTGTCTCGAATCGAAATCCGCAAGGGTGCGCCTCAAGTCCTGGTGCTGGCTCCAACACGTGAATTAGCGATTCAGGTATCCGAGTCTTTCGAAAAATACGCCATCTGCCAGCCCGGTTTCAATGTCGCCACGATCTATGGAGGCCAGAGCTACGACGTGCAACTTCGCAAACTGCGCAAGGGTGTCCAGGTCGTGGTCGGAACGCCCGGACGCGTGATCGATCACATCAAACGCGAAACGCTGAACCTCAGCCATGTGAAATGCCTGGTACTGGATGAAGCCGACGAAATGCTGAACATGGGCTTCCTGGAAGACGTCCAGTTTGTGCTGAAACAAATTCCGGACGAGCGTCAGATCGCGTTGTTCTCGGCGACCATGCCGAGTGCGATTCGTGACATCGCCAAAAATTACCTGAACGACCCGGTCAAGATCACGATCAAGGCCAAGGCGATGACGGCAGATTCGATTCGTCAGCGAGCCCTGTTTGTTTCGCCCAGAGAAAAACTGGACACGCTGAAACGAATTCTGGAAGCCGAAGAAACCGATGGCGTGATCGTTTTCACCAAGACGAAAGAATCGACGACGGTTGTGGCCGAAAAACTCTGCCGCGAAGGCCTGAAGGCGGTCGCCCTGAACGGCGACATGCCGCAACGGACTCGTGAACGCACGATCGAACGTCTAAAGGGTGGCCATCTGAATATTCTGGTGGCGACTGACGTTGCCGCTCGTGGCTTGGATGTGACACGAGTCAGCCACGTTTTCAATTACGACTTGCCGCACGATTCGCAATCGTACGTTCACCGCATCGGTCGCACAGGTCGAGCCGGCCGCAAAGGCGAAGCAATCATCTTTTTGACCGGTGGTCAGCGGCATAAGCTGAAGATGATCGAAAAGGCAACACGCCAACGTATCGAAGTGGTGGACTTGCCTTCCGTTGACGAAATCAATGCCATGCGGGTCAAACGTTTTTCCGAGCGGATTGCCGCGACTCTGGAAAACGAAAAAGCGACGAACGACTTGATCATGTTCAAGAAGATGATCATGGAGTACGCCGAAGAGTCTGGCCAACCGCTCGAACAAATCGCCGCCGCTCTGGCCAACAACGCCCAGCAAGGACGTCCGTTCCTGATGAAGGAACGCCCCAAACGCGAACGCGAAGAACGACGTGGTCGAGATCGTGATAGCGATGGAGACGGTCGCGGAAAACGCCGCAACCAGAATCGCAAGTCGGGTCCGCCCGCGGAAGGGATGATTCGTTACCGCATCCAGGTCGGTTGGCGTGACGGTGTCAAACCTGGCAACATCGTCGGCGCAATCGCCAACGAAGCGGGCATCGAAGGCAAGTACATTGGCCCGATCGATATCAATCATGGTTACAGCACGATTGACTTGCCCGAAGGCATGCCCAAAGAAACCTTTCGCATGCTGCAACGCTGCTGGGTGTCTGGACGTCAACTCCGCATCTCAGTGGACGGCGAAGAACCGGCACGTCGCGAAGGTCGTGGTTACAAAGGGAAGCGACGTGACGGCAGCAAGCCGAAAGGCAAAAGCAACAGCAAGGGGAAAGCATTTTCCGGCCGCCACAGTTCTGGCTCCGATTCCGAAACCAAAAGTTTCGGTGGCAAGAGCTCCGGCGGAAAGGATTCCGGCAGCAAGAAGAAGTTTGGCAAGGGCTCCAACAAAGGTCCCAAAAAGGGCCTGAAAAAAGGCAAAGGCAAGAAGAAGCCGACTCGCACCTAATCGACAGTGTCATCGTGAAGATCGGGATGTCGCAGCATCCCGATCACTCCGAACTTCCAATTCGACCTGCGCATCACCACTAGCACACGCCCTTACGTCTCAGCTCGTTTTTCCAATCGCAAGTGAGCGTCGAAAACGGGATTTGGGACTTCAGGGCGTTGCATCGGTAACCGGTAGATATCTGACGAACTAAATTTCACCTCTTCCGGAAGTCGTTGCCGCATGGCGTCGGAATTTCGATGCCAGTTCTTTGCGGTAAATTCCTTTTGCCCGTCCGCTCCAGGATTAATATCCGTGACCACGAACCAGGCGGCGATCGGATGAGCCCGGTCTTCCAGTTCAAAGAACAGTTTCACCATATCATCGACACTCAATCGTTCGCGTTCGGCATACGACGGAAGCATGTACGCAAACAACTCAGGCTTCAAATCAAACAACGGGTCAACGGCGATCGGGGTCATAATAGAATCCATCCATTTGCTCGTGTTGGAAAGTAGTCGCTGAACTACGAATACAGCCACTCGAAAAATCGAGTGGCTGAAACATCTTACCGTAAGTTTTGCGGATCCTGAAATTGAGCTTTAACAGACTACCAGCTTAGTGCCCGGCTCGTTCCAGAACAAAGAATGCCAGTGGAATCTGAACTGGACCGAACTTGACGACAGCCCGTCCCAACATGTGGTTGTCGTCCAGCTTGACGACTCGATCAACAACGACGTTGGAAGCAGCGAATGGTCCGTTGTTCCCGGCACGATAATTCAAAACCGCTCCGTGTCGAAATGCGCCGATTCCTCGGGGCTGTTGAACCTTGAACTTCCCGGTCCGTTCCAAGCCACCGTATTGATCGTAAACGGGTTCCCAACGTTCGTTGACGGAAATGTTGTCGCCGTAAACTTGACCATCGATGACCTGAAACTCTTTGATAAATTGCTTGTCGATGGCAACGGTTGCCAAACCTTTGTTTGTACCACGCCAGGTACCGGCCAGCTCGTGCGGTTGAGGTGCCTGGGCATTCAGCATCATCCGGCGGTATTGAAACAGATTGAAATTATCGACATTCACCGCCGGGTGGCTGCCCGAAGCATAACTTTGATTGCCACCGTAGTGTGCAGCCGGTGCGGTTGCGTATGACTCAGCCGGGTAGTACTCGACTGGGGCCTGCATAGTGTGATAGGACGGGGCGATGTTTTCCTGGTATTGATAGACGCCTTGATCCTGATAGCCATAGCTTTCGTAGGATTGAACTTCCACGGGCAGGGCGGGGGCGATTTCGTCAACAGCCGGCTTGGCCTCGTCCATCACAGACACTTCGTCTTCGATGACGGCTTTCACTTCATCTTCAACGATGGTTGGCGGAGCGACAATGTTGGAAGCAACCGGTTCGATGTCCAGGCTGACAACCGACTGGTATTCATTTGCGTTCGTGGCTTCCGTATCAATTGCTTCGTGAGACAGATCAAATTTGTGTTCTACCAATGATTCTGCATCGACAACGTTTCCCACGGCAGGTGCCATCAACTCGTCCAATAGCGGCTGCATGCCATCTGCAACAGAATTATCGACGTTGTGTGCGTTCGATTCCGCAGATTCGCTCTCTCCGTTCGTCCAACGCTCGAGATCCAGCACATCCGTGTTCGTACTGAGATAGAACATGCAGGCGGACGTGGAAATCAGGGCACAGAATATGATTTTTGGAAACATCGGGGCAGGTCCTTTTTACTGGAATGAACTTGATGTCCAACGCTAGTGCAAAAAGCGTGCCTGGCGAATCTGATCGTCACAAACCCGGGTTTTACCTACTTTTTCAAGCCAAAAACCGGTAGCGATGTTGCAGAATGACAACATCTTGTCGACGAAATGCACTCTGATGTGTCTTACCGCCCGCGCGATCATCGTCCGCGATAGAGTGTCGGCGACCTGTTAGAGGTGGCCGGTACAGAGTCGCCAACTGTGAAGCGGGTCGGGCCTTTGGTTCGTTCCGGCAGTTGCTGCAACGTTCGGTAGCGTGTTCGAGGCGGAGGACTGATAGCGCCTTGGCCGGGAACCTGGTAAGCCGGTTGTTGAAGACTTGGTTGCTGAAAACTCTGCTGTTGAAAGTTCGGTTGCTGATAACCTGGAGCCTGCGTTGCCTGTGAATTCTGGAAACTTGCTGGCTGTTGGAATCCGGCGTTCTGCCCAACAACAAACTCCGATGACATCGAATCGCTGAAGCCTGTTTGCATGTTGGTGGTGGCAACCGACGCGGATGGTTGTCCGGTCTGTCCGCCTTGAGCTCGCTGCCAAACGATGCCGGCCATTTCCTTGAAACGATTGCGAACGTCCGGGCTGAGATCGGGCAATCGGTCGGCCATCCGTTGAACGCCGGGGCCGTTCCGGGAACTGGTTTCCGACAACTTCTCAGCAAACTTCAACGTTTCAACAAAGTTGTGATCGGCGGTCGTGCCAACCAAAGGATGCACTGTCTTGGCAATAATACTGGCGGCCAGATTGTCAATCTTTAGAAAGAAATTCATCCGGCTTGTGACATTGACTTTGCCGTTGGCTGCTCGCGTGTAATTCGATTCCACCATGATCACGCACTTGCCAGTCACCTTGCGAAAGATCATCGGCCCATCGTACTCGCCCTCGGCGTAGTAGATGTTCATGTTCGGCTGCCCATAAACCAGGTCTGCCTGTGTCTTGGTTCCGGCACCGTCGGTCGCTTGAAGAGAAAACGGAGCCACGCGGCGCGCCGTCATCTCAGAGATACCCATCAGACGCCAGGTGGAAATAATCGTCTCTGGGTATCGCAACAGGAACAAATACATGTCCGGATCGGATTCGATTGTTGTGACAGGCAGTTGGCGATAAAGACTTGCGTCATTGACCACTGCAGAGACTTTTCGTGCGATCGCTGGCGACATTTGATTGTAGGGAATCCGGGTCGCCGCTTGTTTGCGCAGTGTCGAACTGGTGGATCCGGTTGCCAGCGACGTATCCAGTTGCGCCCAGACCTTCGCTGGTAAAACGAAAGACGGAATTACGAAACAACTGATCGCAACAAGCAACATGATGCTACAGGCGACTCGACGTTTGCTGTTTGAAAGAAGATTCATACTGCCTGACGATGTTGTACCCCCACAAGCCAGTGACGTCGCAATCGGGCACACGTAACGTAACCAATCACAGTCAGCGGGCCCTACGAAGCGACCCTCCACTGGCATACCTCGACTTATTCGGCAGAAAGAGGTGTTAATGTGTATCGATTTTTAGATTTGCACGAACGCTGGCACCGCAATGCTTGCATGCTGGTTGAGTGCAAGCTCTCACTGAAAAAAACTCACCCGGAAACGGTTACAGAAACCATCGGTTATCGAAACACAATGCCATGCCCGACTTAGAACTTCACCAGCATTGCGGGTCAACCTGGATGTCGGGTGGCTTGCTGACGCTGGCATGAACATGTTCCATTCAGCGCGGGCCTTGCTGCCGAAATCGATGTCCAAAATTCTGGCGGTGCTACCACGACTATCGACGTAGAGCGTCGATTGAAACGATCCGTTCTGCTGTCACGTGATCCAATTGCAGCTGCTGGTGAAAGCCGCGGTTTCCGATAATGCCGACACGTTGATTCAGGTAACGCCGTAGATTTAGTCCCGGAGGCGCCGCCACATGATGGGTAATCCGACCGTTGGAGTCTTGTAACACGTAGGTCGAAGGCTCGCGACCACCATCGCGTACCAGTTCATTCAGGATACCGTGAGCATCATAGTCGTACAGCAAATTCACCTGGTCGACGGAACCATTTCTTCCAAGTCCGTTGCCACCTTGGCCGTTAGCATACGATTGATTTGGTGAGTTCCGCCAAGCTTGCAAATTGCTTGGGCCAGCGTCACCACCGGTGGCTCGGTAGCCAGCCTTGATCTCGCGACAATTCTGAATCTTTTCCAGCAGGCGATCGATAAACTCAACGTCTTGTTGGCTGGTTGCCAGCGACCTGGCCTGCTGTACTTCCGTGGTCAGTGTAACGAGATCCCACTCGCTTGGTGGCTTGATCATTTCCCGAGTCAGCCGCATTTCCAAGTTCAGCAGGCTGCTGTTGGACGACGTGGCAAAGCTGGGAGCCATCAACGTGGGACCATTCGACCCCAATCCGTTTAAACCTAATCCATTCGATCCCAATCCATTCGACCCCATGCCGTTCTGCATCGTGTCATGGTTCGTCGAACTGTGCGAGTCATGCGCATCGAAAACACCAGATCGGATCGACGAGTTCGTCGCCGGCACACTCCCCAGCGTTCCACTGGATACCGACATGTTGTTCGAGCCGTTTGGATTTGATCCTGAGTTACTCCATTGGCCGGTGTACATTCCTGCAGATGATTTTTCAGCCTGGAAGCCTGATCGCTGACTGGTAAAGTTCGAGATCGCTTGTCGCGCTGGTTTCCAGCCTCCGCTGGCGGTTGGTATGTTCGAGCCGTTAAGACCAGAGGTCCCGAAATCACCAGAGGCTCCGAAATCGTTGCTTGTGGCACCATTCGGTTCCACCTCGATATTCCATTCACCGGAATCCTGGTAACCCTGACCACTTCCCGGATCCCAGGCATCGAAAGCTGTCGGCCCCTGGTTGTTACCGCGGTCGGGCCAGTTCGCTGGATCGCCTGAATTAATTTGAAACTCGTCGATTTCACCATCGCCAAATTCTCTGATCGACGGGGCCAATTCATTGGCGGTCATCGGCCGGACATGCGTTGCTTTGATCCAGCGGAATTCCCCTTTGGGTGGTTTGACCTGAACCCAATCCGGTTCCTTTTCGTCCAATTTGTATTGTTGACGATCTACGACGCCCAACACATCCAGCACTTCGCCCTGACGCAATTTGACTTGCCACATCGGCCGGTCAACAGCGTTTAAGCGTGTTCCAACCCAGGCCACGGTTTCAGGTTGCTTCACGCGTGCCAAACCGTTTTCATACAGGTCGACTTCGTCGCGCTGCACCAAAGAGAAACTGCGCTCCGGCGGACGAATGGCAATCCAGCCACCCGGGTCATGCCGAAACACCTGGACTTCGGTACCAGGTTGAAGTCGATCGGTGGCGTAGTGAGTTTTACCGGGGCCACTGCGCACGATCGCATTGTCGCTGATGACCGAGGCGGAATATGGAAATGGGCTCGGCTGATCAGCTTGAGCATACAGATCCTGAACAATCGCCAAGGACATCAGTCCGCAGACGAAACAGGGCCACATTTTTTGAAGTTGAGTATTCACGGTTTGGCGCACACTTATCGAGGGGGAGATAAACGTGGCAGATATTTAGCGGAATAAGAGAGACAGCGCAAGGTTAATTACGCTAGCTGTTTGAATTCCGTGCTTTAAATAGTTGAACGGCCGTCCCCGGCCGTTTTGCGTGTGTAAAGATACGGCCGGGACGGCCATTCTACTATTTAAAGCGATGGCCTCTTTGCGGGCCATTTTCCGTCAGAGTCAGGATTTCCGGGCCAGCCTCAGTCATCAGGATCGTGTGTTCGAACTGAGCGGACAATTGATTGTCGGCGGTGCGTACGGTCCAACCGTCTCGAGGATCCATACGAGTACGATGCGTGCCCAGATTCACCATCGGTTCGATCGTGAAACACAT
>CAZPOL010000064.1:8709-28461 GCA_964588195.1 uncultured Pirellulaceae bacterium
CCATACGAGTACGATGCGTGCCCAGATTCACCATCGGTTCGATCGTGAAACACATTCCAGGATCCAAACGGTCACGACGACTCTGTTGCGTCGGCACGTGAGGGATATTTGGACGTTGGTGGAACATCATTCCAATTCCGTGACCGACGTACTTGTCAACGACACCGTACCCAAAATTCTGTTTGACGTAAGGCACAATCGTTTCGCCGATCGTGACGACCCGACATCCGGGTTCCAAGGCATCAATGGCCAAATACAGACAGTCAAAGGCACATTGCGTCAAACGAATGGCCTCTTCGGCTGGCTGCCCGATCAAAAATGTTTCGGACTGATCGCCATGCCATCCGTCGACGATCGAAGTGATATCGACGTTAACAATGTCTCCGTTTTTCAACGCGTATTCACTTGGAATTCCATGACAAACTACGTCGTTAACGCTAATGCAACAACTCTTTGGAAACGGTACTGAATCGCCGGCATAGTTCAGACAGGCGGGAATGTGGCCGTGACCGATGGTGTAATCATGGACGGCTCGGTCGATTTCGTGAGTCAACGTACCGGCTTTGACCATTGGACGAAGATGGTCCATCAGCTGAGCGTTAAATTTGCCTGCAGCCCTCATCATCTCTCGTTCCTGGAGAGACAGTCTCAGTCGTGGAGTTTTTCGAATCATGGTCTGTATATGTATTTAAAGTCTTGCAGCTGATTCTTCGTCGCTCCGCTACCGACACGGTACGAAGAATGAACTGGGCAAAGGATGGTTGCCAGTCCACTTGAAAATCAGCTGCGAAAGAAATGTATAGGTCGTGATGAGCATCAAGGTGTGAAGCGAAACGAGGAAACTCGCAACAAAACCGAACCAAAAAATGGACGGGCTTGTCTTTACATCCATGTCAGAGCGTAAACCTGTGGGGGTGAGGGCTCTGGCAGCTTGTATTCCCGATCGTTTCAAAAGGCTATGATGCCTAATTGTCACTAATTTTTCCAGTTGGGAGAATTGCACTTGCTGGTTTTTTCGCCGAAAACAGTGACAGATTGGCAATTTCTACCGACTACGCCGCCCTTTTGCATAAGCACAAACGACTGATATCAAATGCCGAGATACAACCCTGGAACGATCGAACCACGCTGGCAACAGTATTGGCAGGAAAACAAGACGTTCAAAAGCCCTGAAATGCCGGAAGGCGAGAAACTTTATGTGCTGGATATGTTTCCCTACCCCAGCGGATCCGGCCTGCATGTGGGACATCCCGAAGGGTATACCGCCACGGATATCGTTTGCAGATACAGTCGAATGCTGGGCAAAAGCGTGCTGCACCCGATGGGATTCGATTCGTTCGGTCTGCCAGCTGAAGAATACGCTATCAAAACCAACACGCCGCCGCGCGAATCGACCGAGGCGAACATCGCCACGTTTACTCGCCAGCTGAAAATGCTCGGCTTCAGTTACGACTGGGACCGCGAAATCGCCACCACCGACGTGGACTACTTCCGTTGGACTCAGTGGATCTTTCTGACGCTGTTCAACACATGGTTCGATCCTGAGCAACAAAAGGGCCGCCCGATCGACGAGCTACCGATTCCCGCGCAGGTCCAATCGCAAGGCGACGCAGCGGTCTCGGCCTATCGCGATGAACATCGACTGGCTTACCAATCCGACGAACTGGTCAATTGGTGTCCGGCTCTGGGTACAGTCCTTGCCAACGAAGAGATCGTTGATGGCAAGAGCGAACGTGGACAGCACCCGGTTGAACGACGACCACTTCGACAATGGATGCTTCGCATCACCGCTTACGCTGATCGCCTTGAGCAAGACCTTGAAGGACTCGATTGGTCGTACGGCATCAAGAAACTGCAAAGCGACTGGATCGGTCGCAGCACCGGTGCCGAAGTCGATTTCTATGTCGGCGACAAATTCGATGAATGGGTTGCCGAACGCAACAATACGGGCCTGCCGGACGATGACGATCAGGTGCTGCGTGTTTACACGACTCGCCCCGACACACTTTATGGCGCAACCTACATGGTGATCGCTCCGGAACATCGTCTGGTCGAATCGCTAACCACGGCTGATCAAGAAGAAGCAGTCCAGACGTATGTAAAACAGGCGTCGGCTCGTTCCGATCGCGAGCGTCAACAAACGGCAAAACAAAAAACGGGCGTGTTCAGCGGTTCGTTCGCCATCAATCCAATCAACGGCGAAAAAGTTCCTGTCTGGATCGCCGACTATGTACTGGCCTCGTACGGCACAGGCGCGATCATGGCCGTGCCCGCGCATGACGAGCGAGACTTCGAATTCGCACAACAATTTGATCTGCCCGTGATTCCGGTCTACGAACCAGCAGAAGGTGACGACGTCGATCGCCAGGCAATCGCTGCGGGCAAGGCCTGTTTCAGTGGCAACGGCAAAGCGATTAACTCACAGAAATACGATGGCTTGGAAACGGATGCCTTCAAAGCACAAGTGATCGCTGATCTAAATCAAAATGGAACGGGCAAGACGGCGGTTAATTACAAACTACGCGACTGGCTATTCAGTCGGCAAAGGTTCTGGGGCGAGCCATTCCCAATCCTGCACGAACTGGATGACGCGGGAAATCCAACCGGAGTCCTTCGCGCTGTGGATGAAGCGGACCTGCCGGTCGACCTGCCACACATCGACGACTACAAACCGCACGGCAAGCCGGAACCTCCACTGGGCAAAGCACCCGAAGAGTGGCTGTATCCGGTGATCGATGGCAAGAAGTATCGACGTGAGATCAACACCATGCCTCAATGGGCCGGGTCGTGTTGGTACTACCTGCGATTTATCGATCCCAAAAACGACAAGTGCTTCGTCGATCCGGAAAAAGAAAAAGCCTGGATGCCTGTCGACTTGTACGTCGGCGGCGCGGAACACGCCGTGCTGCACCTGCTGTACGCTCGTTTCTGGCACAAGGTGCTGTTTGATCGCGGATACGTCAGTTGCAAGGAGCCGTTTCAGAAACTGGTCAACCAGGGCATGATCCTTGGCGAAATGGAATTCACTGATGCCGAAGGTAACAAAGTCGATCCCGACGCGGTTGAAAAGCAGGGCGACAAGTTCGTGCTGAAGTCAGACCCGTCGATCAAAGTCGAAAGCCGCGCGCACAAGATGTCCAAGAGTCGTGGCAATGTGATCAATCCTGACGAGATTGTGCGTGACTTTGGTGCAGATTCGCTGCGCATGTACGAAATGTTCATGGGCCCACTGGAGCAATCCAAACCCTGGAGCATGCAAGGTGTCAGCGGTGTTCGCGGATTCCTGGACCGTGCCTGGCGAATGATCGTCGATCAGGACGCCGACGAAATCGTTCTGGCATCGGCTATCTGTGACGACGAACCGACCAGGGAACAAGATAAAATTCGTCACAAGACGATCCAAGCTGTCACCAAAGACTACGACAACATGAGCTTCAACACGGCGATCGCTCGCCTGATGGAGTTCGTCAACTTCTTCACCAAGCAAAAACAACGTCCAAAGTCGGTTATGGAATCGTTCGTGCTGATGCTGGCTCCGATGGCACCTCATATCGCAGAGGAACTCTGGAGCATCCTCGGTCACGACAAGACGCTGACCTATCAGGCATGGCCAACGTTTGATGTGGCTATGACGATCGATGACGAAGTCGAAATCCCGGTTCAGATCAACGGCAAGGTAAAGGTCAAAATCAACGTTCCGCAAGGCACGTCCAAAGATGATCTTGAAACACTGGCTCGTGGTGACGACCGAGTGGTCAAATTGATTGGCGATGCCAATGTGATGAAAGTCATCGTGGTCCCCAATCGCCTGGTGAATTTCGTGATCAAGGCGTAGTTGACTTGGACAGTTCCGTCGATCGTGCGAAGTTCCGCCGCCAATTGCTGAACTGGTTCGACAAGAACCAGCGTGATTTGCCGTGGCGCAAACGCAAGACGCGTTATCGGATCTGGGTCAGTGAAATCATGCTGCAACAGACGCAAGTCGTCACCGTTGTTGCCTATTTCAATCGATTCATGAAACGATTTCCCAACGTCAAGAAACTGGCAGAAGCCGACGAAGCGGACGTATTGAAGATGTGGGAAGGGCTGGGCTATTATCGCCGAGCCCGTCAAATGCACGCCGCCGCCATCAAGATCGTCGTCGAACACAATGGAAAATTCCCTTCTGATTTCGAACAGGTGTTGGCTTTGCCCGGGATCGGTCGTTATACGGCGGGCGCCATTCTTTCGATCGCCGACGATCAAAGATTGCCAATCGTGGAAGGGAATACGATCCGGGTCTATTCGCGACTATTGAATTTCCAGCACAGCGTGAACAACGCGACCGGGCAAAAGGTGCTGTGGGATTTTGCCGAAACGTTGGTGACGAAAAATCGCCCCGGTGATTTGAATCAGGCTTTGATGGAATTGGGCAGCGAAGTCTGCAGCGTCAAATCACCCAACTGCACGGCTTGTCCGGTTGCCAACCATTGCAATGCGTTGCTTCAGGGGACGGCCGAATCACTGCCAAACAAAGGCACGCGAAAAACGGAATACGAAGACCTGCATCAAGTCGCAGTAGTGATCGAGCGCAAGGGCCAGTTTGCGATTCGATTATGTGGACCCGACGAGCACTGGACGGGACTCTGGGATTTTCCGCGAGTCACTTTGCCAGAAGATTCGACCCGCTCGAAGATTTCGTCCCACGTCAAACGACAAACGGGTCTGGTCGTTGCGCTTGACCAGACTTTCGTACGGATCAAACATGCGGTGACGCGGTACCGAATAACGTTGGAGTGTTACAGAGCGGTCAATGTAAAAGGACGACTGAAAACTGGCGACGACTTCCGCTGGGCAACGTTGCAGGAATTGGAAGAATTGCCGATGAGCACCACTGGTCGGAAGATCGCACGCAAGCTGAGCGAATTAAAATAGCAGCCGGTCGAACCGACTGCTCTTGATTTTGATGACGGCCGGGACGGCCGTGGTACTATTTAAAGACTAGTCGTCGCCCGCTTCATTTTCATTTTTAACTTGCTCCATCTTCCAGCCCCATTGCGGTGGTGTCCCGAAAGCCTTCATCGTGGGCTGGATATATCGCAATGGTCTCGGATGGCCACTGACCTTGAACTTGTCTCCTTTTGACAAGATCGGTTTTGCCTCGGGCATATGCCCAAACGCATAGCTGCCTGCGCACTGGCACGGGAACCAATGACCCTTGCCTTCAGCATCCTCAAGATAGAATTCCGGATAAGTGTGCTCGGGAATCCAGACGGCACGTGCGGGAATGCCTCGAGCTCGACACAACGCCACGAACATAGATGACAACTCTTCACAATCGCCATGCCCCGCGTCCAACGCGGTCAAACAAGACTGGATCTCAGTATCAAACTTGTAATCGATGTTTTCGCGAACCCACGTGTAAATCGTTTCGACTTGTTTCCAGGCTGGATCGTCTTCGTTGACCGGTAACGCATTGGCGACCTCGACGATTCGGTCGTCCTTGCTTTCGATATACGGGCTAGGAGACAGGTAGCCTCTCAATTTCCGCGTTATTTTTTTGGCGAAGACGAATTCAGACGTATCTTCGGGGGCGTTCGATTCTGGCTTGTTAATTTTCATTGTGACGAAGACTTCAGCCACTTCACCCGCCGCCAAACGAGGCACTTTGAAGAACATCTGGCTGGCGTCACTGCCCAGCTTTTTGATCTTTTGACCTTTCACATTCTCCGATGCGTCGATCGACAAGACCTCGACCGTTTGATCTGGCCAATCAACGGGTAACGGAAACGTCACCTTGTCAATTTTCGCATCTCCGGCGCCTTCGATCTGAATCCCGAATTTCCAGATCGTGGTCGCGGGCAACTGAAATCGTTGTGGCAATCGAGAGGCCGAGTGCGACTCCTGCGTTTGTTGACTCGTGTCCTGCTGGGCTGAAGCAGCAACTGTCAACATCGTGATCAACGATGCAAAGGCAACGACGGCTGCAAATCGAGTCCACGAAAACGGGGCCGTGCGAAAGTTGTTTCTACTTGTCATTTTGAGCAGCCTCCTTTTCGGCGTTCAACGATCTTTGTCGTTCTGGCAATTCGTCGCGCAGAAATCGAACACGAGGTCTGGCGCCGCCGGCACCACTGCCACGAATATGCTCGACCACAAATCGTTGGCGTTGGCTTTTTTCCGGCACCTTGATGTTGTCGCCCTTCTGAATGATGACGCGTGGATTGGACATCTGTCCAAATTCAACACTCCCTTCCAACACGACCGGGAACCATTTCCCATGGCCGGTATCGTCCTGCAAATAGAACTCAGCGTACTCGCCATTGATGGCCCAAACCATTCTTGCTGGAACCCGGTGGGCACGGCACATTGCAATGAAAACATTGCTGAGATCTTCTGCCGCACCTTTGCCTTCCTTAAACGCCTTCTCGGCGCCAACGACATTGCGGCCTTCGACCTCGATCGATTCGGTGACGTATTCGTAAAACTTGCGAACCTGTTCCCAGGGTACGTCGACGCCTTCAACCAATTCCTTAACCTTCTTCTTGATCTTGCGATCACGAGATTCGATCAAGGGACTGGGACTCAGTGTTAAGCGAATGTCTCGTGGCGGTCGTTGCGGAATGACCAGGTGGTCAGTGCGTTCAGGGTAGGGGATTGCAGAAACGGTGACATCGATGATGACATTAATTTCCATCGCGGCACCGGCGTCGAGTCGCGGAATGACGGCCACCATCTGACGAATTCCGTCCGTATCACGGTAATCGGCTTTACGAGCTTCGTCCGGGATGTTTTCCTCATGAACGTTCACGTGCTGTTCTGGCCAGTCCGTGGGTATCGGAAACGTAATCAGGATATTGGTGATTGGACGGTTGGTTCCGGTGACCTCTGCGCCCACGCGCCACGATCGCCGGACCTCCGTTTTCTTGTCAGACTGGCCGCGAGCACCTCGAGTCTGCGCTTCGACCGACAAACAACATGTGACCAAACACAAAAAGGCGACCCAACCAGAAATTCTTGTTGTCGACATCACCCACCTCGAAAAGTTTCGTAGTGCAAAAAAAGGTCGCCAGTCCAGATGACCAACGACCTGTTGTATTTTAACTGCTGAAAGGGTGCGAGGGGAACCAATTTGAGTTCCACCAACGATTTGCGACCCTTGCTTCGTATCCCTTCGAACCGTTTTTATTGCCGGTTCGAACGAGTTTTTCGCTCTGTTAAACCCTGTCAATTCTCGGGTTTCTAAGGCGATTAGTTGCCTCCAATGGGAGTCGGCAAAGTTCCGCTGGAACCGGGAGGAACGATTGTACTGCCATAACTGGGGCCACTGTAACTATCGAACACAGGTGGATTAATGGTAGCACCGCCATAGTTCGATCCATTGATATAAGGATCACCTTGGCTGTAACTGTCATTGATGTACGAAGTGCTATGTGGAACGGAACCACTGACACTTCCGAAGTCCTGACCGCCATGGACGATCGGCTGGCTGCTGGAACAGTTGCCTGTGGCGCAGTCGCCAGTGGACGCCGAATCGAATCCGAATCCGTAGGAGGGATCCGCGGGTGGAGCCTGACATCCGTCATTGCAAATTGCATTACGAACGAATTCTCGGACGGGGCCATTGGCACATCCGACGGTGGAACAAAGCATGGCGATGGCTGCCAGGCAGATGATTGAGTTTTTCATTGTGATTACTCTTCCGTAAATGGGGGAAGCACGGCATTGCATTCGACGGCCGAACCGAGGGTCGCGAAAACGTACCTTTTGAGTTGAGGTTCGCAAGCGACATTGTTGAATAATGTCAACATTCGAATTGAAACGTTGTCAAAAAACATCACTTGATCCACATTTATCAATTGCAACGATGAAGACCGATTGGAAGGACAATACGAAAGGCTCCGCTGCAATGCGGATCCAACATACGGCGACCATACGTCGCAGTGACAAGACTCTGCGCAACGCGCACGTCAAGTTGTTGCTCGTCGCATTGTTTTGTCTGAGTGCATTTGGCGTGTTCGGTTTCTCTGCGACCTGCTTTGCTCAAGATGATTTCTATCCATTGCCTCAACGTAACCCCAGCGGGTTTGGATTCCCCTATCCGCCCCCGGCACCTGACGAACCTGGTGTCACTTTCAACCGCCGTTACATACTGGATGGAAACACCGAACTGGATTTCAATCCCCGACCACAAGATGAAGTCTGGTTGATTTCAACTCGTGGAATTCAGGATCTGGATAAACCAGTCACGCTCGATCAATTTGTTTGCAAACATGTCGCTGGAACGGGGTGGAATCAGGTTCCGGTGCAGCAGCTGATAGACGTCCAGAATGGCAATGCTGGAAAAGCGACAGTGATGTTTCTGCATGGAAATCAAACGACCGCGTTCTGGGCAAGACGGCGTGGGAAACAGGCCTATCAAGTATTGATTGGCAATAATCCAAACGAGATGCCTCCCGTAAGATTCGTTATTTGGTCATGGCCTTCGGATCCTTTGCCTCAGCCTTTGCGAGACTTTGACAAGAAGATGGAACGATCCGTGACGGACGGGCTGCTGTTCGCGCATTTCCTGTCTCATCTGGACCATCGCCATCCGTTGAGGCTGATCACTTACAGCCTGGGGACTCAGGTTGCTTTTTCCGGGATCGAGAACGTTACCGTCCAAACTGGATCGTGTCCGCCAATTGAGATGATTGCAATGGCGCCGGTGACTCATTGCCATTGGCCAGCTTCCCCCCGGCAATTGCACACGACTGCCAACCAAATTCAGAGCCTTCGCTTCTTTCGAAACAAAAAAGACCTGGCGATCATCGCCTACAAATCATTTTGCACGGTTTGCCTGCGAAAAAAGTTTGTGCCCGGAGCGGATGTCATTTCGCAGGTGCACCCGAATGCCTCTCAGATCGACGTCAGCGACGACGTTGGCCGGGAACACAACGTGCTCGGCTACGTGTTGCAGCCACATGTCGCCCGGACTTTGCACGCGTTTTTGCACTCCGTAAATCGCTAACAGGCTGTTGCGTCTCAGCTCTTTCCCTGGCGAAGGTGCGAAGGTGCAGGCCATGCCTTCCCCGGACGCTCCGACGAACGAGCCATTCCAGTTGCCCAAACATCAAAGTTGACCAGTTGTTGATGACGCAGCTTGTATCCCGACCGATTGCATATATCATCTGCACTGAGCTTGTGCCACGCAGCGACGGGCTCCACCTCAATTCAACGCTCTTTATTCAATACTCTGGCCCAAGAAATGTTCACGCTGTTGCTAATTTACTGCGTCTTTATCGCAGCAGCGTCTCTACTGGGCGGCTGGATTCCCAACGTGATTCGACTGGGACACCGACACACACAAATGGTGTTGAGTCTGGTTTCGGGGGTCATGTTAGGGGTCGCTTTGTTGCATTTGCTGCCCGATTCGATCGAACTTATACAAGATGAACTAACAGCGATGGCAGCTGCCTTGACGGGCCTTCTGTTCATGTTCTTCATGATTCGTATGTTTCACTTCCACGATCACGACACCACCAACACAGCACATGATTGCGATCACCACGAGCACGAACATGAAATCAAGCGTGCGGATATCAGCTGGATTGGATTGGCCGTCGGTTTTGCGATCCATACGATCATCGACGGAATCGCCTTGGGCGCGGCGGTAGCAGCCGGCAGCAGCGATGGAGAATCCGCCAGCATGTTGGCCGGGCTGGGAGTCTTCCTGGCGATCCTGCTACACAAGCCATTGGATGCACTAACGATCACCTCGTTGATGGCCGTCCGCGAGTGGCCGAAAAAGAAACGCGCGTCGGTCAACCTGCTGTTCTCTTTGATGTGCCCGTTAGGTGCCATCCTTTACTATGTCGGCGTTGGTTCCATCGGCGAAAGCCAGGATTTCATCAAGGGCGTCACACTCGCATTTTCAGCAGGCGTCTTCCTCTGCATTTCGTTGAGTGATTTGTTGCCCGAAGTTCAATTCCACTCACACGATCGATTGTCGATGTCCGGCATGTTGCTGTTGGGAGTCGCCGTGGCCATCGCTCTGGAAATGATTCCCTTTTAGTGGATCGTTTGAGTGCCCGCAGAGTTTACTCACCGGAATCTTCGCCCTCGGTAGAAGCACCATCAGCGTCAGTAGCCTTGGCGTCTTCTGCCAAAGCAGCGGACCTGATTTCGCTCTCCCGCTTCAAACGCTCCAGAGATTTTTTGTACTCCAGTGCCAGCGAATCACCGAAGGTCATGCCGAACCAGCCATAAAAGGGGCCTTTCGGCAAACTGCCGTCGCTCTTCCATTCGACCCTGGTTCCATTTTCAACCACGGTCAATTTAATACTGCTTTGCATCTCTGGAAAATTGTCGAACACCGATCGGAACTCGACCAACTCATTCTCCAGACATTCGGTGATCCACAGCTTGCCTTCACCTCGCGGTTCCGTCCACGTTTGAATTGCGCCCACGCCGGACTCCGGACCAGAGTAGTTGACCTCTAACCCGCGAATCGACTGTTCATTCCACATCGACCAATTCGACCAGGCCTTGATCGTTTTCAGCTGTGGAAAAATCACTTCCGGACCAGCTTCGATAACGGTGCTACTGGATGTTGTAAATGCACGTGGCATCAATGAACCGATCAACAACACGATCAGCACAAAGGCCAACATCACACCGAGAATCCTGAAGAGCAGATTGATCAATGGATTTACTCCTGACCATCGGATGAGATTTTCTGAATCGCAACATTGCGAAAACTGACTGGGTCAGCGTGCCCAGCGAACCCGAAGTGGCCGCTCGTTCGATCTTTCCCTTCATGAGCCTTGTCGCCCAGCACTTCGGAAACATCTGCCATATCCGCATCCAGGATAATTGTGCCGTTCAGTTCGACGACAATTTTTGAGCCCTGCACAGTAACTTGCTGGAAATTCCACTGACCGGGTTTCCGCAAATAACCACGTTTGGCGGCAACCTTTCCGTAGGCCGATCCATGATATTGCCTTGGATCCAGCTTTTGATATTTGTCTGCCGTGTTGTCCAACACCTGCAACTCACACATTCCGACGTAGGCCGTGTCGCCTTTGCCTGGGTACCTGATCGCCAAACCGTTGTTGCCCCCGGATGGTAAATTGAATTCGAACCGAACAGAAAAATCGTCGTATTGTTCATCGGTGTAAATCGTTCCGCCTGATCCCGGCTTGCATTGCAAAGCACCGTTTACGATTTGGTAGTTGTCGGTGGGACCGGACCAGCCTTCGAAATTCTTCCCATTAAATACGGGTGCGAAGCCCTCGGTTGTTCGCTCGGCCAGAATTTGATTCGCTTCGTTGACTGGTATTTCACGGACAAAGATGTTCTTCCAGCTGATCTCTCCTCCGTGAGTCTGCAACCAGATCGGGCCCTGGACCGGCAATGGATTGCCTCGATTCCAATGGTTGTTTTGCATGATCGCGTGATCCACGACCAACTTGCCATTCAGCCAGACACTAGTCCGCTGGCCAATCTGTTGAATCCGAAACCGATTCCACTCGCCGAATGGCTTGTCTGCCAGCACCAACGGATCCTTGCCGGCGGACCCTGGCGAGTTGTTCCACATTCCACCAGACCCTTTGTCGGCGCCAATTTTCCATTTGCCACCCGCCTCGGTCGTATCCCAGATCTGAATTTGCGGGCAGGCCTTCAGGTAGATACCACTGTCGGCTCCGGCAACCGTTTTGTAGTCAATCCAGAGTTCGTAGTCGCGGTATTCTTTTTCTGACGATAGGAACACGCCTTTGCCATCGTTGACGATCGCACCGTCTTTCACCGTCCAGTGCTTGGCCATTTCAGCGTGATCGGCCACCACCATCTCGGCACGCTGTAATCGCGTCAGCGACTGCAGCCCGTAAGGATTGGTGTCGCGTTGACCGTACCAACCGTCAAGGTTTTCGCCGTTGAATAACGCAGTGAACCCTTCCGGCGGAGCATTATCCTCTTGAGCGACCAGCGGGCAGGCCATCGCCATTAATAAACACACGACACCCGACAACATTAGACTTTGGCAGAGTTTCACAACATAATCCTCACTGGAAAACCTTGGCGTGAACCGACACAATCGAACGGATCACGATGCGACAAATCGCAGCCACTAATCTAGCCGACCGACCGACAGATTCCACTCCCTCAATTCTCAAGAGTGAAACAGGATGAGCAAAAACCGTAGTCTCGCCACCCTTTTCCTGAACGATTCCGCTGAATTACTCGACCAATCACTCCTGAAGATTGAAAACTGCCTTGGCCAGTTGTCGGTCAAACAGATTTGGTGGAGGGCCGATCCGGAGGGCAACAGCATCGGCAATCTGGTTTTGCACATCTGTGGCAACCTCCGGCAATGGTCGGTGGCGGGCGTCGGCGGCCAGCCGGACACACGCGATCGAGACGATGAGTTCTCACCCGCACACAACCTGACCAGCGACCAGCTGCTTCAAATTGCCAAGTCGCATATTCAGGAGTGCAAGTCGCTGATGGAATCCCTGGAGGCCGAGACTCTGACGTCCGAATTCACGATTCAAGGGTTTCAGGTAAACGGACTTCAGGCACTCAACCACACCATCACCCACTTTGTAGGGCACACGCACCAGATCATTTGCATCACGCGCATGCTGTTGGGTGCAACGTATCAATTCGCCTGGTCGCCTGAAGATGGCCGCGAGCAGTTGCCTATCTAAAACTGGGTCTCTTAAAGCTGGGTCTATTCCAGTAAACCAATACGGCACTCGCTAGCGTTCGCCGGTCGCGCTATCGTCCGGATGGAAACTGATATAGGTCAAAATTGGCAACTGGATTAAATTCACCCGCAATCGGATGATCCAGGCCAACCCGCGCCCGGATTTTCCGGATGGTCGAAACCGGGTTCGCCGCCAGGTTGCCGCACGACCAAACGACAGGAAGTCACTTAAAAACAAGAATGCGCAAGAAAGCGCAGACCCATTTTGAATGGAGCCCAGGCATGAAGCTTACGGAAATCGCCATTGATGGCTACAAAGGCACTCAGCACACGCAGTTGCAAAATATCGGCAGCGGATTGAATGTCATTCTCAGTTCAACCGCCGCAACACGACAATCAATCAGCAGTTTCATTCTGGACATCCTTTATGGTCCGGATCGAAACGCGACGCCAACCACTGTTTGGCCCAACGGTCACTTGCACGTGCAATCCGGTGGACAACATTACCAACTGGCGCGACCTCAATCCGAGCACCTGGGTGAATTGGCGATCTCCGATTTGCATACCAGTCACACCGGACATCGCACACCGAAGGTACTTTCGCAGCTGGATCATTCTACTTTTGGCACGTTTTTCAACATTCCGTTGGATCGTGCTAACTGGAACTGGCCGAACTTTGTGAGCCAACTGGTTTCGCAATTCAATTTGTCGGGACAAAGTTACAGCGGCGACATGCCGTTTGCGACTGACCAGGACAGTTTCGAATCCTGGAAACGCGGCGCCGAGACCCGTCTCGCTCGACACGATTCCTTGCGCCGGGAAATACAGGCGCTGACTAATGAACGAGACCGATTACAAGCTGAGCAGCACCACCAGTCCAACGAGTACCGTCAGCGCCTGTTGGCGATCGAAAACGAATTGGCAGATTTACAGTCACGCTACGACTCGCTAACCAACACGCTCAATGCCGAGCGCAACCGATTGCAGGAACTGGATCATCAGATCAATGAACTGACCCGTTTCATCGAAGTCGAATCGTCACGAGTCCAGCACGTGCCAGTCGCGCGACCTGCCACCAACTTCCTGGAGTTGTTTTACGAACGATTGGACGAAGTCGATAACCAAATCCGACGTTGGCGGAGTGTTCAGTCCGACATTCAGGACCAACGTTTACGCTTGCGTGATGAAATGGTATCGCATGGCGAATTGTCGATCGAGTCGCATGATCATCCGTATCACGATGCTCGGGAAATCACGATCGCCCTGGAAAAGAAGATCGAGCACACCGAATTGCTCGCTCGCAATTGGGAACAGTCACACTCGCCGGCGGAAAATGAACGCCAGTTGACCTCGCTTTGCCACGACATGCGGAAAGACTTGCAGGCCCTGTGTTCCGAACTGGGTCGCCAGTACAAGCATGTTCGCCACAAGGCGACCGTGGCAGAACTGAAACAACTTCGTCGCTGCTACCACGAAATGGATGAAAACGTCAAGCGTCTGTTGGTGCGACGTGAATCGATCATCAACGAAATTCGCCAACTCGATCCGGCAGGTGCCGAAGCGATCATGCGTGGCGATCAGCAGTTCACGATGGCCGCCGAGCAACAAGGCTTCATGGCCGCTCGCCAACGGTTTGTGACCGGACAACCTGTGCCTGAAACACAGACGGCCACCGAATACCGCACGATCTACCCGGACGTCACTGCTGAGCAAACGCAATTACGTGAACTTCAATCGAACCGACAATCGATTGTTGACCGCTTGCGAATGCTGGAGAGCGAGCTGCAAGGATTTGATCCGCGACGTACTGCATTAATCGAAGAACGCAATCGGCTGTCGGCCTTCACAAGCCAAAATAACGAACAGCGACTACGCGAAATCCAATCGGCGTTGGCTTCGATGGATCAGGAACTGCGAAGTTTGCAGATTCAGATCGACGCTGACAAACCGTGGCTGAATTGGCAACCGAACTACCTGTTGGCCGACGCCAGCCGCTTCCTGCGACTGTTAACCTCTGACCGCTTGCACCAGGTTTGGATTGATGCCGGGCAACAAGTCAGTGTCAGTAACAACAGCAACAACTCGATCGCCGCCAGCACGTTGGCCGTTGCCGACCAGGCTCTGGTACGACTCAGTCTTTCATTGGCAGCGATTGAACAACTTGCTTTGCGAGGCGTGCGCTTGCCGATCCTGATCGAAGACACCGAAAACCTCACGGCAAACATACAACTGATTCCAACCGTGGCATCATTCTGTCGCAATGGACACCAGGTCATCTTGCTGACGGGGAATCCCCGTTTGATCGAGGAAGGCCGCAAGTTCCAGGGAACCATTTTCGAATTGCCAGACACCAACATTACTTCTCCGAACTGGTACCCGGATCCTCAAAGCACCCCGATGCCGCGGCACGATTTCCCGGCATCTCCCGCGCCGCCAACCTCGCACTACCGAACCAATTATTCGACGCCTGTGACGCCGGATATTGGAAACAGCTTTATGACCGACATGCATCCTCACCAGGTCGATCACAGCACAACCGCCTGGCAGCCAACGCCAGCCACTTATCGGCCATCACCCGCCCGGTCACTAACCCCGGTCACGCCTCCTGCGGCTCGGCCAACTCAGCGACCAATTCAGCGACCAACGACTACCCGTCGTGAATCAACGTTTGAACCAACGCCAGTCGTTTCAGCACCGCGCACGGCCTGCACACGCAAGACGATGCTGCAAGACATCGATCTGGTCGAGTCAATCTACCTGACGCCGATCGAGAGTCTGGGAATTCGTACGGTTGGTCAACTGCTTGATATGGACTTGGATCAGCAATCCGCTGACCTCAGCCGCCGCGGCTTCAACCTCGACCAAATCGATCGCTGGCAAGCGCAAGCCTGGTTGATGATCTGCTTGCCCGAGCTCTCGTCCAGCGAATCCCGCGTGCTGGTCGGCAGTGGCGTGGATCAACCGGAACTCATCCTGCAACTGGGCGAAGCCGATATCCTCGAGCGAATTCGACGCTACCTTGAATCAACGGCCGGTCGCCACAGCAACACGACCTACTCGCAATTCAGTTCGCAACGCATTCGAGGTTGGTCGAATCGACTGCGGAACGACAATGGCTGGCGAACCTTCACACGCAGCCGTTCTCGAAACCGAGGATCAAGCAGTCGTTCGGCACGCACAAGTTCCAGCAGCAGTCGTTCCAACAATCGAGTCGTTCGCAATTCTGGTACGCGGCAAAGCGTCACCCCGCAAATCGACCTGAGTCCAAACAACAACCTGCCGGCTCGTCAAATAACCAGAACACGGACCAGTCGGAATCCGGCAGAGTCACGATCGATTGCGCCTCGCACCTCGAATCATGTTTCGGCAACCGAAACGCGCACCAAAACCGTTCGCAACAAGACGACAAAAACCGGCAAGCAAACCCAGTCCCGATACCGGTTCTATCTGAACATGTCGGACGACATCGAAGCCGCTCCATCCATCGGACCGAAGGCTGCCGAAAAGTTTTATGCAATCGGAATCCACACCGTAAGCGACTTCGTCAATTCGGACGCAACCGACATGGCCGCTCAACTTGAGAACCGTCGCATGTCAGCCAAGACGCTGACCATTTGGCAAAAACAGTCTCGATTGATGTGTGCCGTGCCAAACTTGCGTGGTCATGATGTGCAGATCCTGGTCGCTTGCGATATTTGTGAGGCAAACGAATTGGCCAACATGGATCCTCATGCCTTGCTGGACATCGTCCTGCCGTTTGTGAAAACGAAAGAGGGCGTGCGAATCTTGCGAAACGGCAAGAAGCCGGACCTGGAAGAAGTCACCGAATGGATCGACGCCGCCAACAATGTTCGCTCGTTAAAAGCAGCATAAGCAAGCGGTAAAGTCAGGCGATCCAATCGCGCCCAATACAAGCACGAAGCGCAAGCGAGTGGTTCAATGTGCGCCAATCACCAGCGCAAAACACAAGCCAGCTTTACCGCCCTGCAACCTCCAATCCCCAGCAGGCTCCACGAAACCAGGCGGCCACCGCATTTTCATCGGCGATTGCTCACAAACCTGATGCAAGGTGCTTTATCCTTGCCGCGTGCTCTCATACGATAGAAGGCATTCGTTCCCGAGTGCTTCTCCGTCAAGAGAGACTACCCCATGCGTTTGCTAAATACCTTCTCGTTAGTCACCTGCTTTTTTCTGTTTGCCTGGAACGGTGTTGCGACCGCTCAACAGAAAGCCGACCTCGTTCTGAAAGGCGGACACGTTGTCACCGTCGACAAGGACAATCCCGAAGCCCAGGCCGTAGCGATTGTGGGTGACCGGATTCTGTCGGTTGGCTCCGACGAATCGATGACTCCGCTAATCGGCGAAGACACGACGGTGATGCAAATGGATGGCCGTCTGGTCATTCCGGGTTTCATCGAAGGACACGCCCACTTTGTTCGCATGGGCGAATCGAAAATGATGCTGGACTTAAGCAAAGCCGATTCATGGGACGAAATCGCCAAGCAAGTCGAAGATGCTGTGGCCGTCACTCCGCCCGGCGAATGGATCGTCGGTCGTGGCTGGCACCAGGAAAAATGGAGCGTCAAACCGGAACCCAGCTACGAAGGGTACCCGACGCACGACAAGATTAGTGCCGTGTCACCGAACAACCCGGTTTTGTTGACTCACGCCAGTGGGCACATGTGTTTTGCCAACGACTATGCGATGCGCGAATCCAGCGTGACTAGCGAAACCAAACCACCCACGGGTGGAGAGATCCTGCACGACAATGAAGGCAACCCGATCGGCGTGTTCCGCGAAACAGCCCAAGGCCTGGTCGGACGTGCCAAGGCCTCCGCTGACGCCAGGCTAACTCCCATCGATCGCGCTCGACTTGCCGAACGAGCCATCGAGTTGGCGGCGCGAGAATGCCTGGAGAACGGCGTCACCAGTTTTCAGGACGCCGGATCCTCGTTCGCAACCATCGCCCGGCTGCGTACCATGTCCGAGCAACAAAAAATCGGCGTCCGCCTGTGGGTGATGGCGCTCGATCACATGGAGCTGATGGAAGAGAAACTTCCTGAGGCAAAAGTCACTGGCTTCGCGAACAACTTCTTCACCGTGGGTGGAATCAAACTTTCGCTGGACGGAGCACTGGGAGCTCACGGCGCGTGGTTGCTGCTGCCCTACGAGGACCTTCCATCCAGCGAAGGCCTGAACACCGCACCGATCGCCACGGCCAAAAAGCTGGCCGAGCTGGCTATTGCCAACGGCTACCAGTATTGCATTCATGCCATCGGAGACCGCGCGAACCGGGAAGTACTGGACATCTTCGAAGCCGCCTTCAAAGCCAACCCGTCGGACGAGTCACGTCGCTGGCGAATCGAACATGCCCAACACATCGATCCAGCAGACATTCCACGCTTCGGACAACTCGGCGTAATCGCCTCGATGCAAGGCATCCACTGCACATCGGACGCCGTGTTTGTCTTACAGCGACTTGGGGCTCGACGGGCAGAGCAGGGGGCCTACGTTTGGCAAGAACTTTTGAAGACCGGCGCGGTTGTAACCAATGGCAGCGACGCTCCAGTCGAAGACATTGACCCAATCGCCTCCTTCTATGCCACCGTAACGCGGAAACTGAAAGACGGAAAAGAGTTCTTTCCCGAACAAAAGATGACTCGCGCCGAAGCCCTGGAATCCTACACGCTCAGTTGTGCCTACGCCGCGTTCGAAGAAGAGATCAAGGGTTCGCTAACGACTGGCAAACTCGCTGACATCGTCGTATTGTCCAACGACATTATGACTTGTCCGGAGGAAGAGATCCGTGATGCGAAGGTCGACCTGACTATCGTCGGTGGCAAAGTCGCTTACGATCGAGTCGCAGCAGAGGCAGCAAGCGACGATCAGTAAGCCACTGAATCAGAAAACCAAAACCCAACTACGCCACGCGCTGTTGTTTGTTTGATTCTGCCTGGTGCGAAGTGGCCACGTCAGTTTGCTGCAGCACCAAATCAATTTCCGTTGCATCGGCAATCCGCCCGCATTCCCGGTAGATCATCCAAAACGGTGCCAGATAGGCAATGTCTGCAAAAATCAGAATCGGGATCATCGCAACCGGCAACTGCCCGCTGACGATGTAGCTCATTGCCAACAATGGCCCGAACAGTTTGCTGAAGAAACCAAGCAGCAAGATGTTTCTGTTTTCGACTGGCTTCTTTGCCGCGATCAAATAGCCAACACCGAATACAGCAACCAGCATTCCGACCAGCTGAATCGGCAAGTTCATTTCGGGCTTGGTCACGCCCAACATTTTGAAGCCCTCGTGGTACAGGATCATCATGCTGAGCCCCGCCACGATGTTGTACCAACCCGCGAACGTCAAAACCTTGACCATCCAGGGTTCAATAAACCGCCTGCCTTCTTTGCTGGAAGAAGGTGTGTGCAATTTGATTTCTGATGAGTCCGTCATGGTCAATCCGTGATGAGAATGTTCGCCGCTGGAATTCCAGGCTACGAATATCAAAACAGCGAAACGACAGCAATGCTGCTCGCCGAAAACCGGCGGGGCTAGCATTGCCAATCAACAGAATCGGTCGAAATCCCCAGCCTAAACTATTACCCGGCGTCCGATGAATGGACTCAACGATGACACATTGGAAATTCAGAAAAACGCGAACGGAGACACGCTGTCGCCACCTTCGGGGCTTTTGGTCGAAGAGCGATTCTCGTCCATGGGCTCACGCCCATGGCTAAGTGCTGTCGCCACTCCGTGGCTATGTCTGATTCGAAATCAGTTTCATACACTCCATCCCGTGGCGATGTCTGGTTTCGAAATCGGCTCCATGAATTCCCGCCCTTGGCAAATCGTTGTCGTCATTCCACGGCTATCCCTGATTTTGAAATCGGCTCCATAGGCACACGACAATGAATACGTGCTGTGGCCACTTCGTGGCTAACTCTGTTGCTGCTTGCAACGAATCAGCTCCGGAGGAGCGACAGCACTTAGCCTTGGGCGTAAGCCCAAGGTTCCAGACCAAAATAATGACATAGCTCCGGAGGAGCGACAGCAAAGATTGCGCATTCGAAAACCGTGGCTATCGCCA
>CAZPOL010000064.1:28561-31121 GCA_964588195.1 uncultured Pirellulaceae bacterium
AGCTCCGGAGGAGCGACAGCAAAGATTGCGCATTCGAAAACCGTGGCTATCGCCAAAACGGCTGATAAAGACGGTCGATAAACGCGGCAGATAACGACGGCTGAAAAACAGCCGCGTTCAGGCGTTGCTACCGGCCACGAAACCGGTACTGAACGCGGACTGAAAGTTGTAACCGCCGATCGGTCCGTCGACGTCCAGAATCTCGCCAGCCAGAAACAGACCGGGGACCAGCTTGCTGGCCATCGTCTTGTTATCCACCTCGGGCAATTGAACGCCACCCGCCGTCACCTCAGCTTTTTCAAAGCCCAGCGTCCCCGAAACCTGCAACTCGCATCGCTTGACCTGCTCCACGATTTTGGCCAACTGACGACGACCCAACTCGGCCATCGGCTTGTCCAAAGGCAAATCCGCTTGTTGGCAAATCGATGTGACCAGACGTTTCGGAAGCGGCTGTGGCAGAGGCTGACCGTCATGCCCACCAATTCGACCGGCCAAAAAATTACCGACTTGCTTGCCGCTCGATCTGGTCCGATCGGATGTCAATTCCGCTCGCAACGCTTCTTCGTTCAGTTCGGGAAGCCAATCGCAAACCAAACTCTTCTGCACATTGTTCAGCGGATCGGTGATCACGCGGCTGATGTTCAAGACGGAAGGTCCGGAACACCCTTTGTGCGTGAACAAAAACGAATCCTCGTAGGCGGCACGTTCCTTGCCGGGCTTCTTCGCAGAATCATGCAAGCGAACACGCACGCCAACTTTGGGAATGGTGACGCCGGCAAGATCACGAGCCCACTGATCAGTGACACGAATTGGAGTGAGTGCCGGGCGTGGCGCGACCACCGAATGACCTAACGCGGTCAACCACCCGTAACCGTCGCCAGTCGTTCCACAGCCTGGATAACTCTGCCCGCCCGTCGTCAGGATGAGCGACTCGCAGAGCAGTCGATGCTGGTCCGTGGAAACCTGCATGCCCGATTTCAAACGCTCGATATTGGTCACACTGGTCTCATTCAGAATTTCCACGCCAGCGTTGCGAGCCCGTTCGACCAGGGTGTTGCGAACGTCGATCGCTTTGTCACTTTGAGGAAAGATCTTGCCAGTCGATTCCACCTTGGTCGCGACCCCGGCGTCGTTGAACACCGTGACAATTTGTTCGGGCGGCAGCGTGGCCAATGCGAACTTCAAGAACCGGCCTTGTCGTTTTCCAAAGGCCTCGGCAATCCCTTGCCATGTCGTATTTTGAGTGATGTTGCAGCGAGTTCCGCCAGACATCAAGATCTTCACACCCAACTTTTTGTTCTTCTCGATCAACAACGTCGATCGGCCACGCTCGGCTGCCGTCGCTGCGGCGTACAAACCCGCCGCTCCCGCTCCGACCACGATGACGTCCCAGCTGTTTTTCATGAGTCGCTGGAACCAGTTTCGATTAGCTTCACGAAGATTGCGTCAGCTTGATCGTGAGTCAACTGAATCGTCTGCCCTTGTTCATTGATCAGAGCCCAGCGTTCGCCGTCCTCGCTACGTTGTCCGGCGACGACTTCCATGCCCGGTTTGAACTGCGCCATCAATTCCTGGCCTTCGACACGAACAACCTCCGCTCGATATCCCTCACGCAGCAAACTGGAAGGGACATCGTCCAATTCCTCGAAATCCACAAAGTCTTCCGGAATCTCACTACCGTGCGGATCGGTTAGCGGGTGCCCAAGTTTGTCATCCAGGTAATCGATCGTTCGCTCGTCGTTCATATGTTCCAGTTTGTGAGCTCGTCCGTGCAAGTCACTGGCGGGCGTGCCCATCCGATCAAGATAAGTTTCCCAGATGCGATGAGCACGCAACAAACGCCTGGCCTCACGTCGCCCTTTCGGTGACAACTGCAGCGAATCGCCCTGTTGGTCCAGGAAGTCCTGACGAATCAGTTGCTGAATCGCTCGCCGGATTCTTGGGTTAGCCGACTCGATGTTCCGCAACACCTTGCTCATCGGCACCCACTCTTCTTCGCTGCGCAGTACCGAACCCAATACATCCTCTTTGATTTCCTGAGGCACCGCCCGTCTTCGCCGATTCCAATCGGCAAGCAGTCCATACTTGGGTGCGAACGTCAGAGTCGCAAGAAAGAACGCCGTACTTGTGATCACGATCGCTGGACCGGGCGAGGCCCCGGCGGCTTGTGCCAGAAAGAATCCGCCCCAATAGCAACCGACACCGATCGTGGCAGCCGCGTAAATCATGCGGTTCAATTTGTCGAACAGTAGGTAGGCCGAGGCGGCGGGCGTAATGATCAATGCGACCACCAGAATGACTCCAGCGATTCGCACCCCACTGACCACCACCAGCGAGGTACATGCGGTCAGCAAATAATCGACCGCCACAACCGGGATTCCGATCGACGCCGCCATCACTGGATCGAAACTGGTCAGCTGCAACTGCCGGTAGAACATCATCACCACCGCGATGACCAGAGCGGCCACCAGACCGGCAATCCACAACTCGGCGTTACCAACTGAAATCACCGACCCCACAATGAAGTGAGTAATATCGATATGGATGTACTGTGCCAGAT
>CAZPOL010000065.1:0-30225 GCA_964588195.1 uncultured Pirellulaceae bacterium
CGCGGTCTGGGATTACCTGTTAAAGGCTTACGTTTCTGATGGACTGGTCGATTACCAAGGAATCAAGAAAGACCATCTGTTCAAAGAATATTTGCGTGAACTCGGTTCATGCAATCCGGACAAACTGGAGACTCGCGAGGAAAAACTGGCATTGCTTTGCAACGCCTACAACGCATTCGTGATTAACGGTGTGGTCTCGCATAAGATCAATGATTCGGTAATGAAATTCGAGATCGGTGAAACAGGCTTCTTTGATATAAAGGAACACATTTTCGCCGGGGATACGGTGAGCTTGAACGATATCGAACACACAATGGTTCGACCTGTTTTTCGCGAGCCACGCATTCATGTTGCGTTGGTTTGTGCAGCCCGCAGTTGTCCATCAATTCGCCCGGAAGCCTACATCGGCTCGCGTATCCTGGACCAGCTGGAAGATCAAAGTCGGTTGTTCGCCAACAACCGAAAATACGTTGACTATGACAAAACTAAAAAAGAACTGAGGGTAAGCGCGCTTTTGAGTTGGTACGGCGACGATTGGAATGAGCGTTTCGCCAATGGCAGCAACCTTGAATGGCTGCATGGCCTGGTCGACAAACCGGAATTAAAGCAGCACATTCGGGATGCCTGGGACGGGAAAATCGCCGTCAGTTACTTTGATTACGACTGGACACTCAACTCACAAGCAGAGCCCGGAAAGGCACCCAAAGGTAAAACTTCTGCAAAGGCTGGATCAGGCGGCGGCGCGGATGAATAGATATACTTTGAATACGTCTGGACACTCAACTCGCAGGCAGAACCTGGCGAGGCCCCAACCAAATCAAAGTCGTCGGGCGGATTCGGGTCTGGCTAAAGTCCTGATGAGTAAACAACTTGTGAAACCAGCCACCAACCGTACAAATCAGCAGCTTTTCCCGGGATTAAATCCATTCAAACGCTGTTTGATGGGCAGCGATACGGGTACAATTTTTCCAAAGAATTGAAGATCCGTTTCACCTGCATTGCATAAGTTTAACCTGACGAATTCACCCTTAAGCCTCCACGCCGGCAAGCAAGAAAGGAAACTATGCTTGACATAAAGGAAACGAAAGGACGCGCTGAAGATTCCAACAACTTTCCAGTTGTCGGCATTGGCGCATCGGCTGGTGGGTTGAGATCGTTGGAAGCTCTGTTTGACCACATGCCTTCCGATACCGGCATGGCGTTTGTCATCATCCAGCACCTGTCGCCAGACTTTAAAAGTCTGATGGATGAAATTCTTGCTCGTCATACCGAAATGGCGATTTCCATTGCCACGCATGGCATGCAGGTCGAACCGAACCATATCTACTTGATCCCTGCGAACAAAGAACTGCGGATCGTCGATCATAAACTCAAGCTGGCTGAGTTCACCGAAAGCATCCACAAACCGATCGATGTCTTCTTCCGGTCGTTGGCCGAGAACTCGGGTTCCAACTGCACCGGAGTCGTTTTGTCCGGAACAGGTAGCGACGGGACGGAAGGCATTCAGGTTATTTTCAGGAAAGGCGGATTGACGATCGGTGAGTCGATCGAGTCGGCTGAGTTCGATGGCATGCCACGAAGCGCCGCTGCGACGGGTTGCCTTGATTATGTGCTGGCGGCAAAAGAGATCGCACCGTTACTGGTCAAGCATGCGGTTGCTCCGCTGGAACGACTGCCTAAAAGCCAAACCGTTGATCCAAACCTGGAAGGCATCAACTTGATCTTTTCCTTGTTGTCGAACAGCTACGACATCAAGTTCGATCACTACAAACCCAACACAGTCGCTCGGCGAATCGAGCGCAGACAAAACCTTGCCAACTGCAACACCATCTTTGAGTATGCGGAATTGGTAAAAAACGATGCGGAGGCACTCGACTCGCTTTATCACGATTTACTGATTGGCGTCACAAGGTTTTTTCGAGATACCGAAGCGTTCAATGAACTTGAAGAAACGATTGACGCCCAAATCGAAAAAGTGCCGCCCGGTGAGACTTATCGTGTTTGGGTTGCCGGCTGTGCTTCGGGCGAGGAATGCTATTCGATCGGGATGTTGATTCTTGATTGCATGAAGCGAAAGGGCAGAAAGCCGCTGCTGAAGATCTTTGCCACAGACGTACATCAGCGCATTCTGGATTTCGCCGCCAAGGGTGAATACGACAGCGAGAATCTGGAATTCGTTTCAAAAGAGCGCCAAAACGAGTACTTTGAACAACTTCCCGATGGACGGTTTCGTGTCAACGCGTCGCTCCGCCGCCATCTCGTTTTTGCTTGCCACAACGTGATTCAGGATCCACCATTTACACGGGTCCATATGGTCACCTGTCGCAATATGCTGATTTATTTTCGGCAAGCGGCCCAGACGATTTCGGTTTCGTCGTTTCATTTTGCATTGAAGAAAGACGGTGTTCTTTTTCTTGGCTCAAGCGAAACGCCGGGCGAACTTAAAGAGGAATTCGCTGTCATCTGCCGGACCTGGCGAATCTACTCAAAAATCCGCAACCGCCCGGGCCTCATTGAACAAACCAGGCATGTCAAGGAACGGATTGCCAACCCAACCACAGCCTCTACCGTAAAGTTTAGCGATCGAGACGCGACGTTCGGAGTCAATCGCTTGCTGGACATGTACGACACTGTCCTTCGCGAGAAAATCCCGTCCGGCTTGATCCTGGACTACAAGCAAAACATTGTCCACATTTTCGGTAATGCCCGAAAAATGCTACAGAATGCGGAAGGTCGATTTTCGGGCAACATTCGCAGTTTCCTGACCGGTGACGCAAAGGCGGTTGTTAGTGCTGCACTGATTCGGGCCAACAAGGAAGTCGGCACTGAATTCACGGTCGAAAACGTTTCGATGATTGAGGACGACGAGTCCACAACTTGCAACATTAAAGTACAAGCAATCGCTGGCAGCAAAATTGAAAACCTTCTTTGGGTCTTGCAAATCGTCGACCAGGATTCGGCGGCCGATCGAAGGCGGGTGACGGTTACCCAACAGGACGCCAACGTTTCGTTGCTGGAATCGGAGTTGAGTTTTACTCGCGAGAGTCTCAATGCCACGATTGAAGAATTGGAAACAAGCAATGAAGAATTGCAGGCGACCAATGAAGAGATGGTTGCCTCGAATGAAGAATTGCAAAGCACCAATGAAGAACTGCACAGCGTCAACGAAGAACTTCATTCTGTAAATTCCGAGTTCCAACGAAAACTGGAAGAGCTGGAAGAAACAACCAACGACCTTGAGAACCTGCTGTCTACGTCGGACATCGGAACGATCTTTCTCGACCGCGACTTGCGAATCCGCAGGTTTACCGAAGTGATGACGAACCACTTTGATTTGCTGCCACACGATTTGGGACGATCGATCCAGCGTTTCTCGGCTGCGATCGAATATTCCAGTTTGGTCGAAGATCTGCAGGAAGTCGTGCAGTCCGGCAGCACAATGAGCCGCATGGTGAACAACAACGCCGGGACCTCGATGCTGTTAAAAATGGTCCCTTACTATTCGGAAAACGAAGTAACGGGCGTGATTCTGAATGTCGTCAACAACAGCGTCGGGTTTGCGGTCCAGTCAGATGCCGGCTTTTGGGAATGGCCGGATGTTTCCCGGGACGAAATGGTATGGTCCAGCAATTGCTATCGATTGCTTGGCCTGGAACCAGACGAAATGCCGGCAACATTTTCGAACTGGAAGGACCTGATTCACGTACATGATTTGCACAAGCTGGAAAGCGTTCGCAGCAAGCATTGTTCGTTCGTGAAAACCGGGCGACTGGTCGTTCGAATGCGTTTCAATCAATCCGGGTATCGAAAGTACGCCTATCGTGGCGTCTTCAAGATGTCGGACGCTGGAGAGCCACAACAGATGATGGGCTCGTTCGAGTTGGCGGAAGAGAACGAGAAGCTGACAAAAGACTTGCGACCTCACAAGTCACGCCAGCACCAGACACTCCCACGATAAACAAACCACATTTACGATAACGAAACAAGTTTTACCAATTAATCAGAAACCAGAGAGCCTTTTCCCAAGAAGGCGTTACCTCTACGGCCAGTCAGGATCTGGCTAAGTTGATCGGACACGGATGGATAAGAACTCAGAAAATCGCGCTTGCGAAAACAGCCAGCCAGACTCGGACTGCCTGCCAGGGCATTCTGAACTCGCAGTCTGCGACCAGGAACCCTCGCTTGTAGTTGCGATCGGTGCCTCGGCCGGTGGCGTCGAAGCGCTGGAAACTCTCTTTGCTTTAATGCCAGTCGATTTGGGCATCACTTTCGTTGTGGTCCAGCATCTTTCGGCTGAGCACGAAAGCCTGATGCCGCAGATTCTGTCCCGGAAAACAGATCTGCCCGTCAAGGCAATTGAACACGATTCCCGACTGTTGGCAGGCCACGTATACGTTTTGCCCAGCGGCCACAATCTGCAAGTGCATCAAGGCAAGTTTGTCCTCAGTAAGTTGAGTGGTGAGCGAAATGTGTTGCCGATCGATTTCTTTTTCGATTCTGTGGCTACCGAGTACGGAGTCCGTGCCGTAGCGATCGTGCTTTCCGGAACCGGAACCGACGGCTCCGAAGGCGTAAAACGAATCCGGCAACGCGGCGGAATGGTGATCGTTCAGAATGAGCAATCTGCCAAATTCAATGGCATGCCACGAGCCGCCATTGGCACTGGTGTTGTGGACGCGATCGTTTCGCTGGAAGAGATCCCTGATACGCTTGCCACTTACGTACGGATTGAACCAGTCGAGACTTCGCGCCGAATTCAGTTTCTGGCGGATCAGGATGTCGATCACCAGATTCGATTGCTGCTGCACAATCGCTTTCAGATCGACTTTGAACTATACAAAACGTCCATGACCGACCGCAGAACCCGGCGTCGCATGGAGCTGGTTGGAGCCGCGGACAAGGAAGCCTATTTCAATAGATTAGTCGAAGATTCAGAAGAACTTCAGGAGTTGTGCTCCGATCTACTAATTGGGGTTACCGAGTTTTTTCGAGACCCGGAAGCCTTTGCGGAGTTGCGAAATCGAGTTTTACCGGACTTGATCGACGAGGTGCCTGGTAACGAACTCAGAATTTGGGTATGCCCTTGCTCAACTGGAGAGGAGGCGTATTCCATCGCAATGCTGGTCGACCAATTGTTGAAAAACAATAACCTGGCTGTCGATTTCAAAATCTTTGCCACTGACGTCAATCAAAAAGTGATCGACTTCGCCAGCCAGGGTATCTACACCGAATTGCAACTCGAAAATGTAGGCTCCGACTTGTTCGAAGCCTATTTTGACAAAGCGGGCGATCAGTTTCAGATCAATCGGGATTTGCGAAAAAAAGTTGTCTTTGCAAAACATGACGTGCTTCAAGACGCCCCGTTCACGAAACTGGATTTGATTTGTTGTCGCAATCTATTGATCTACTTTAAGCCAGAGGCTCAACGAAAAACTCTTTCACTATTCAATTTTGGGCTGCGTAATGAAGGGGTTTTGTTTCTTGGCCCCAGCGAATCGATTACCGGGCTCGAATCCAAATTCGAATCGCTCAGTGACAAGAACAACATTCACAAAAAAGTGTCGGCCGTACGGATTTCGCAATTCGAACATGGCAGGCTTGGCAGAAAGAGCACTTCCAGTCTGCTGATCGCAGACGCGGGGAATCCATCCGCTCAACGTGATGAAGAAGATCCAGGCTTGGCGAGAACTTATGATTCTTTGCTTGAGCAATTTGTGCCAAACGGATTCCTGGTAGACGACAAAGGCAGGATCTTGCACATTTTTGGAAGTGCGTCTGCGTATTTCCGCGTGAATTCAGGAAGAACTTCCGACAGGATTATGGATCTACTGCCGCCGAACATCGCAAGAACGGTCTCCAGCGGACTGAAACAGATCGGGCTTGTAAACTCCGAAACCGTCACGCTGTCGGTCGACAACCATCCGGACAACATTCAAGTTGTTGTTCAGGCAGTCATCAACGATCCGCTGCATCGACGACTGGTTTCAATCAAAAAACCTGAATCGGCAGAACACGATCCCGAAATTACCCCGCCGGTCAAACTGGAACAGGGTGGTTGCGGAGACTCTGCAGGTATCGCAGCACTGGAACGGAAACTGCGAGAGACCGAGCTATTGCTGAGTGAGTCAGTTCTAAATCTAAAGTCCTTGAACGAAGAACTTCAATCGACCAACGAAGAACTGATCGCTTCCAATGAAGAATTGCAATCGACCAACGAAGAGCTTCGCAGTGTCAATGAAGAATTGTATAGCGTCAATTCTGAGCACCAGCGAAAAATCACCGAGTTAATGGAACTCACCGATGACATGGATAACCTGCTGGACAGTATCCAGGTGGACACGATATTCCTGGACGACGATCTGCGCATCCGCAAATTCACACTCGGCCTGGCACAGATATTTGATCTGGTCCCCCACGACGTTGGCCGGCGATTTGACCGGCTGGTTCATGGCCTGAAGAACATTTCGCTGGTCGAAGAAATCAGAAATGTACTGAAATCCAAGAAACGACTGGAACGGGAAGTCCAATGTGAAAACGACAACTGGTATCTGTTGCGAGTCTTGCCTTACACCACAGGCGACGCCTCAGAAGGCGTGCTGCTAACGCTGATCGACATCGATTGGATCAAACAAACAGAGTTCAAATTATCAGAACTCTCAGACATTGTCCTGTATTCCGACGACGCCATTTTCAAAGCAACACCGGAAGGCCTTATCCAAACATGGAATCAAGGCGCTGAGACACTCTTTCAACGCTCGTCCGATTCGATTGTCGGCATGCAACTCAGTGATCTTGGATTGAACGATCGCGACAAACAAGAAATGCAAGCCGCGATGGAGCAAATCAACAAGGGTGCAAGAATTGACCACCTTGAATTGAAAGCGGTGTGTGAAAACGGGCCACCGGTCGATGTCCAGATGTCAGCTTCGCCTATTTTCAACTCAGAGAAAAAAGTAATTTCAGCCTCTATTGTGATCCGAAACTTCTCCAAACAGAAACAAGCTGAATTTTCAGATCGCCGAGCCGTTCACCAACGTGACCAGTTCCTGGCAATGTTGTCTCATGAATTGCGTAACCCAATCGCCGCTATCATGAGCGCGCTCGGCGTGCTGAGAGTTTCAAGCGACTCGACAGATCACGAAATGGCTCGCACGACCATTGAACGCCATTCGACGCAACTTTCGAATTTGCTGGATGACCTGCTGGATGTCTCTCGAATCACCCATGACAAAATCAAACTGAGTCTTGGCCCTGTCGATTTCGTTAAATTAACGAATGAAGCCATCGAGTGCGTCAATGGAAGCGTGTTGAACAATAAACAAATCCTCAGCATCGAACTGCCGAACCAACCACTGTTCATTTTCGCGGATCCAACACGTATCCTGCAAGCTTTGGTGAATCTTCTGGTCAACGCTACGAAGTACACTCCCGCCGGTGGTCACATCAGAGTTGCGATTTTTGAGTCGAATGGCCAGGCCGTCCTGGAAGTCCAAGACGACGGTGTAGGAATCGAACCGGAACTTCTGGACAGTATTTTTGAGATATTTGTTCAGGCTGAACAGACGCTCGCTCGCCTATCAGGTGGCATGGGTCTGGGCCTTCCACTGGTCAAAATGATCGCCAAGGCTCACGGTGGCTCTGTTAAAGCACACAGCAATGGCACCGGGTGTGGCAGCAATTTCCGGTTCCAATTGCCGGCCCTGAAAGATGTCGATGGAGCCGTAGCGGCGAAGGCCGATTCAACAAATGTGCAACCCGAAGTCGACATCGAAAGACTGCAGGTCTTGTTGGTAGAAGACAACCCTTCTACCAGAAAGATGGTCAGGATCTTTCTGGAATGTCACGGCGTCAAAGTGCTGGAAGCATCGGATGGCCTTGAAGGAATCAGAAAATTCAAAACCTGTCGACCCGACGTATGTGTCGTCGATATTGGCTTGCCAGATTGCAACGGATTCGAAGTAGCAAAACAGATTCGAAAATCGGACGAAGAAACGGTGGCCTTGATCGCACTGACAGGTTACGGGCTACCTAGAGACAAGCAGCTTTCCGTTGAGGCGGGCTTTGATTTCCATCTGGTAAAACCCATCGACCCTGAAGAATTAGTCAAAGTCATTAAACACGCAGTGAACCCAAACACAAACACCGTCAGCACCTGACAAACAAACATAGTATGACAAACTAATCCAACTGTTCATCGTTTTTCCTTTAGTCGCCTTACACATTGGCCAACAAGATTGACTTGAGGCCTACAACATTTTTTTCCGGAGCCAACAATGCTGGTTTTAACACGCAAACTAAACGAGACGATTCACTTTCCGGAGCTGAATATTTCCGTCAACATTTTGAGCCTGGGAAGCTCGAAAGTTCGAATCGGTATTGATGCTCCACTTGAAATCAAAGTCATACGAGGCGAATTGGGTGAATTGCAGGTCGATGAGGAACCCAGAAGTCTTCGACTCAAGTCGGATTCCGAACACGAGCTCCGAAACATCCTGAACGACCTGAGTGTCGCAACCGCATTGACAAAGAAGCTACTGGCAAATGGCAAAACCGGATTCGCGGCGACCATTCTCAATAACGCCCTTAATGACCTGGTTTCATCAAGTAGTGACGGGATTAAAATCGAGCCACCGTCCTCATTCGACTCCTTCAAAGCCCGGGCTTTGCTGGTCGAAGACGTTACCAATGAACGAGAAATGCTGGCTGGTTTCCTGCGTTTACACGGCTATCAAACAGACACCGTTGGCGACGGACTCGATTGCCTGGACTACATGGAATCGAATGAAACACCCGATTTCATTCTTATGGATATGAATCTTCCCCGTTTGCATGGTGCCGACACGATTCGAAAATTGCGTGAATCGCCTCATTGCGACGACATCAAAATCTACGCGGTCAGTGGAGACAGCCCCGAATCTGCAGGAATAGATGTCAAGAAAAATCAAATTGAAAACTGGTTTCAAAAGCCTCTTGAGCCCCAGGCATTGATTCAAGAGCTCGACTTGCAATTCGGCTTTTCGCAAAGCCACTCGTAAACAAGTCAACTTTCACTTTAACTTCCCTGGCACAACTTACGTTGCTGAGTGCTGTTGGTCAGGCTTTGCAAAATTCACTCGGCCCGAAAACCAAAGCACCAACAGGATCAGCAGCACCTCGCCCCAGACGACGAAGTGCTCAAAAATTTGAACGCCCTGATATGAGCGATGGCCGAACGCAAACACCAGATCCGATTTCAGGAAAAAGAATCTCGTATAGTAAATGCTGAGGATTCCTGAGACTCCGATCCAACCCCAACGATTTGAAAAGCAAGTCAAAGGGATTACCCAAACCCAATACCAGGGATTGAAAGTCGGCTGAAGCAATAGAAACGCAAACAGGACGTACAGCAGACCGGTTAAAATTTGTTGGTCGCTACCCGAATAAAATCGACGCAGCATGCACAAGTAGATGATTGCAAACGCGGCGAGTGTGACCAGGCGGGTCAACAGAAATGCTGGATTCTTTGACTCGGGAACAAGGTCTGCCAGCTGCCGACGAATTTGGTTGGGAACGACCACATACCAATACTCATTGTTCTGATTACCGGTGGGCTTGAGATTGTGGTAGACGGTGCTGAAGATCGCATCATTCATTCGCCAACTGGACAGGAAACCCGTCAGCCCATCTTTGTTGACTGCTTTCGCAACAATCATATCTGCGTCTTGCGTATCCGGCTCGTTTTCTTGCTGCACCAGCTCCGGTGAACGATCAAGATTTGACGACGAATCGTCGTTTGAGAACATCGGGAACAGCGCCGCAGCGGTAATGACCAGAAACGTCAAGGAAAAGGCCAAAACCTTGCTCCAACCGCCCTTAAGCAACGCCACTGTGATCGCCGGTGCAACAACGATCGGGAATAGTTTTGCGCCGACAGCCATCCCAAGCGAAAAACCACCTAGCGCAGCAGATACCTTGCCTTTCTGTAACCCCCGAGCGCGAATGGTAAACCAAATCGCCAGCATCATGAAAAAGATCGCGATTGAATCGAGATGAATGCTGTTGGAAATCTCTTTGATCACCAATGGATTCCAGGCATAGGCAATCAACCACGCTGCATTTCTCTTAATTGCATTCAGGATTAGCAACAGCACCAGGATCGTTCCAAAATCAAAGGCGAGCAACATGATTCGCAAGGCGAGTAGCTGAGTGGCAAGCGAAGCCTCATCGGGAATTGCCTTTGCCACCAACTGGAAAGCAACCTGGCTAACTGGCGGATAGATCGTCGTGTGATTCGGGAAATGAACGCGGTTCAAAATTTCATGATTGGCGGCGGAGGCCAACGACAGCGACACAAGTTTATCCAGATTCTGTAAATCACTCTTGTCTCTGGCCGTTGCCACAGAACGACCGGCATCGAGAATCTGTTGCGGCGAGTAAGAGTAGGGCGAAACACCTGCGACCGAAACTTTGCCGTCCCATAGATATCGATAAAAGTCGATCTCCAAAACAGGAGGCGTAAAACACATCACGGCGCGAAAGCCAATCGCCATGGAAAAAATAAACCACAGCATTGCACGCCTGCGTTCCTTGACCCGCATTCCAATTCGGACTGCAAAAATCGACAAGACCGTGGCGAAGATTAACAGGCCGACAAATTCGAGAATTGGCTTTCGTGTCGTTGCGCTATACTCGAATGGCTGGCTGATCAGGCTGATCACGCCAAACACCAACATCATTGCCAAGCCTAGCCAGGCGAGATAGCGAAGTGCTGACTGCTCTAATGTATTTGGGGAGTCCGCCGGCAGGTTCATTTCGCCAATCGCATCAATGTCGTGAGTCTTTACGTGAAGCGTTCATGGTAGCGGATTGGTCCCAAGCCTGCTCAAACGCACGTTCACCGCCCGGTCGCTTCACAGTTCTGAGTGAGTTCTCAGTCGACCTGCAAGCGGCACGACAGCGGTACGACAAACGCAAGACATTCCATTTATTGGCTGTTCCGTGAACCAACACCTGCGAATCGAACTCCGGCGAGTTCGGCAATTTCCCGTTTCCATGTCGTCAGGTCGTCGACATTGAATTTCTGCAAATCGTCGTGTCCGCACGCCCGCGCCAATACGACCATCAATTGCGTGGTCGCTTCAAAGAAGTTTTGCAATCGCTTGGCTGACGCTTTCACCTTCAACCGAGCACGCAGGTTCTCTTTTTGAGTGGCGATTCCCACCGGGCAATTGTTGGTTGAGCAAGCACGCATGCCCAGGCAACCGATCGCTTGCATGGCCGAGTTCGAAATCGCGATCCCATCGGCTCCCAGAGCCATCGCTTTGGCAAAGTCAGCATCGGTTCGCAGGCCACCAGTCGCAATCAACGTGACGTTTTGTTCGCCAGCTTGATCCAGGTGTTGCCTTGCGCGAGCGATCGCGACCATCGTTGGCACCGAGATATTGTCCTTGAAGACATTCGGAGCCGCACCCGTTCCACCACCCCGGCCGTCGATAATGATATAGTCAACGCCGATCGAGAGTGCGAAGTCTATGTCGTCTTCGATATGTTGAGCCGACATTTTCACACCGATCGGAATCCCGCCGGTTGCCTCACGAACTTCTGCGGCCACCTTCTTGTAGTCTTCCACGCCGTTGAAGTCCGTGAACCTGGCCGGGCTGACAGCGTCCTGGCCCTCCTGCAACTCACGCACTTCTGCAATTTTGCCAACGACTTTGCTGCCCGGCAGATGACCTCCGGTACCGGTTTTTGCGCCTTGGCCCGCTTTGAAATGAAACGCCTGGCACTTCTTGACCTTGTCGATTGAATAGCCAAATTTCCCCGAAGCCAGTTCGTAAAAGTATCGGCTGTTGGCCGCTTGCTCTTCCGGAAGCATACCGCCTTCGCCGCTGCAGATTCCGGTTCCGGCAAGTTCAGCGCCCATGGCCAACGCGACTTTCGCTTCCTCGCTGAGCGCGCCGAACGACATATCGGAAACGAACAAGGGAATGTTCAGTGTCAGAGGCTTGCTTGCCTTCGGCCCGATCGTCAGCGCCGTCGCGACTTCCTCGTCATCCAGCAACGGTTGTTTGGCAAGTTGCGCGGTTACAAACTGCAAATCACTCCATTGAGGCAGTTCGGGGCCAGGCACACCCATCGACGAGACAGGCCCGTGATGTCCGATGCCCGACTTGCCTTGCTTCGCCAGCATTTGGATGTAGCCGTTGTGAGGCTCTTCCGGCCCGCCATGAACATCCTGATAAAGCCCCAGGTACTCGTCCCGATTAAATGGCTGAGGATGCTTTTTTTCAAACGCTTCGATATCGGATCGTTGGACGCGGACTTCGTCGTCAACAACGACGGCGTCGAATTTGTGGAGAGCCTCCGAATTGTTGTACTCCGAAACGCCGGTATCGATTCGGTAGTCCCAGTTGTGGACGCCGCAATAGAGATTGTCTCCCTTGACCCGTCCATCACTCATCAACGCCGCGCGATGGTGGCAACGACCATAGAGCACCGAAACCTGATCGTCGTACCGGATAACAACCAGATCGACCTCTCCCGCCAGAGCATAAGCCGGCTTGCGATCCTTCAACTGGCTAAACGTTGCAACCTTGATGGCTTCACTCATGTATCAAATCCGTTAGTTGAATGATCACCAATCCTCACCAATCGACACCTGTGGCAATCAAAGTCGTTAGAAATCAAAGCCTGATGCTGATGCAAGATCATTGATTTTTGGTGCAGTAATAAAAAAAATCCCATCCGTTTTAACCAAAACGGATGGGATGCAATAGTCCATCAAGCAGGTTGAGCTTTCGGCTCACCCTTCATGCTTATCGATGTTTTCGTTTGCCTGGCCAAGTCGCTCGACGAACTCTTCACACTTTTCCAGGTCGTTGGCATTGTGGCAAATTGGATGCGCACTGGAATCAGCGTTCTCCTGAGTATTTGCGCCGAATTGTCGCAAGAATGCCACGCCGATTACACATTTTGCTTCAAGATTTTGGGGCTGATAATCGATTTCACACTCAAGCAACAAACGCGCGGTGATTTCAGGTTTGTTAAGCAGCTTTTGCAGCGCATATCCGTTTGCCATATTCCCGTTTGCCGTAACTCCAAAGCCATATCCCCAATACCAGGCAGCCAGGCAATCTTCAATCCAGTCAATTTGGCCCGTGTGCTTCCGTCAGGATCGCGTTGGATAAATCGTTGATCTGAACTAAATTGGAGAGAACACACCAACCACAAGGAGCAATGTCGATGGCGCGGTTTCAAATTTTATCATTGATTGGGGGAGGAATCCGTGGCGCCTTCGTCACCTCCTACCTGAAAGAACTGGAAGCCAAACTGGGACGGCGGATCGCAGAGTCGTTCGACTTGATTGCCGGCACTTCGACAGGAGCAATCATCGCGGCAGGCTTGGCGTCAGGGATGCCGGCCGCCGAGATGCATGACTTTTACGTCCGCTACGGTGCCGGAATTTTTACGCCTCGACCTCGATATAGAGCGAGAGGGATCTATCGTTTGTTTTTTCCAATCGGCGATTGGTTTTTCAAAAGGGGCACCGGCGGCGAACTGGCCTCTGCGTTTCGCGCCCGTTTCTGCCCGACGGCATTGGAGAAGTCTTTCGCAGAAGGTTTTGGAGAGAAAACCCTGAAGGACATAAGTTTCACGCGGTTGATTATGCCGGCAGTAAACCTGACCAAGGGAAGGCCGCACGTTTTTCGAACTCGCCACCTGCCCAAGGGCCTGCATGACCAAGACATCAAAATCGCCGACGCCATTATCGCCAGCACCGCTGCGCCGACTTATTTCCCTCATCGGCAAATCGGTGAAAACAGTTATGTGGATGGTGGCATGTGGGCTGCCGACCCAAGCATGTTGGCTGTCGCCGAAGCAATTCGAGTCAACGAACTTACCGAGACTGCCCACCCAGAAGCCCACTTCCGCACCACTGAAATGCACTTGCTGTCGGTTGGTACGGGACGAGCCCAGTTTTCGCTTTCACCACCTGGTCCGGATGCCGGGTTACTTTACTGGGCGCCCCGCGTTGCGGATGTGATGGGTACATCTCAAGCACAAGGCATCCACTTGCCGCTGAAATTTTTCCTTGGTGATCGCTACCGCCACATCAATTTTCGGATGACCGAGAAATGGGGGCTGGATGAAGTTGAAAATATCCCGAAGCTATTCGAAGTCGGAGAACAACGGGCAGCGGAAACTTATGATGTCATTGAAAAAGAATTCTTCCAGCACACACGAGTTCCATTTGAGCCGTTCACAGACAATGAGCAGGAAATTCACCTGGATGAATTTGGCTTTGAGTAAATTAAATTTTCAGGTAACTCCATGAGTACAAAATTCGAATTCACGAACAGCGATGGCGTTACATTGGCCGGAGCTCTGGAAGAGCCTGGCACAGCCCAACGTGGCGTGGCCGTCTTTGCGCATTGCTTCACTTGTCACAAAAATGTCCACGCTGCCAGTCGCGTCTCCAAGGGGCTTCGGGACCAGGGCTTTGCGGTGCTTCGATTTGACTTTACTGGACTTGGACAAAGCGAGGGTGACTTTGCTAACACCAACTTTTCGACCAACCTGGAAGATTTGCGAGCAGCGATAAACGCTCTGCAGGCCCAAGGCATGACCGTCGATCTTTTGGTCGGTCACAGTCTAGGTGGAGCGGCAGTTTTGGCAGTTGCAAACGAGTTTGAGAGCATCAAACTGGTCGCCACGATCGGCGCCCCAAGCGACCCCGCTCACGTGCTGCATCTGTTTGACGATGAGGATGTTTCGCGGATCCAGCAGGATGGCCAGGCAGAAGTCTCACTTGGCGGTCGCCCTTTTTCTGTTCGAAAAGAGTTCATTGACGATGTGAACAAAGCGGCGTTGCTTGAAAATCTTGCGAAAAATCGCAAGCCGTTGCTGATCTGCCATTCACCCACGGACTCGATCGTCAGCGTTGACCACGCACGTAAAATTTACGAGGCCGCCATACATCCAAAGAGCTTTGTGTCGCTTGACGGCGCCGACCATTTGCTCCGCAATGCCAAGGACGCAACGTTTGTTGCAACGCTGATTTCGACCTGGGCCACACGATATATGGCAGACTCCGTAGACGCGACACAGTCCGTTCCCAATGAAAACCGGGCTCCCGATACGGGTGTACTGGTCGCTGAACGAAATGGTGGTCTGACTCAGGACATTTACGCCGGCGATCATCACTTGATCGCTGACGAACCAGGGAATGTTGGCGGGGCCAATCTGGGGGGCACTCCGTACGATCTGTTGCTGGCCTCGCTGGGAACTTGCACTTCAATGACGTTACGTATGTATGCCAAACGCAAGGGTTTGGAAGTCGATCAAATCGAAGTGCAACTGCAACACAATCGAATCCATGCCGACGACTGCGAAGCCTGCGAAGACCAACAGGGACTGGTCGATCAAATCGAGCGTGTCGTCACGATCAAGGGGAACCTTACCGAAGCACAACGCGCTCGTATGCTACAAATCGCCGACATGTGCCCCGTTCATCGAACGCTGATGAACCAAAAAGAAATCACTTCGCGATACGCCGACTGAAATAACCTTTCGACAATGCTGTAACGCATCTTCTTCTGTCGCAATCCTCTGCCACAGTCTCCTGCCTTTGGTGGCATGAACACCACCGCCTGCCGCAAACCGGCTAACAAATTCACGCAATTGATACGCACATTGGGTGGTGGGAGTGGGCACCAGGTCCGCAGTCAATTGACCCGGATTCGATCTATCCAGGTTCCTGAACCTTTCCCGTGTAATCCTTGATTCGGTCGGACGACGTATTTATTGCAGGCCACGGAGAGGCTGCGGGCTTTACGAAGTTTGAGAGAATTCAATGTATTTGAGGGATCGTCATGAAATGGACCGTGTTTTCGCAAATTGCAATATTGGCTGCCATAGTTTCTGGTGCGTGTTTTGCTCAGGAGACAACGCGGGCAGCAAATGATGGAATCGGCGCCGCCGGTACAGTAAAAAGTGTTTCAACCAGTTCGGCGTTGAAACAGGAAAAGAAGCAGGAAGCACCGACCAAGCCATATATGAATATGGAGATGGCGCAAAAAGTACTCGACGGAGCGATTGCCTACGCCAAGGAAGTTGAGGCGCCGGGCGGGTCGATTGCAATCGTTGACGATGGCGGTCATTTGATTCTGCTGCACCGAATGGATGGCACGATGCCCGCTACCCCGCCTATAGCGACTGGAAAGGCGCGGACTGCGGCTCTGTTTCGCATGCCAACCTTGAAATTCGAAGATATTACGCGTGGCGGGCGAGTTTCAATGCTGAAGATTGAAGGCTTCATGCCAATGCAGGGCGGCATACCCATCAAGATTGACGGACAGGTCGTCGGAGCAATCGGCGTTAGCGGGGCGTCCAGCGCACCTCAAGACGAAGAGATCGCGATTGCCGGTGCCGACGTCTACAACAAAATGGAAAAGGATGCCGCCAAAGAAAACTCCAGCGAGAAGGAGTCTTCACGATGATACGCACTCTACTTTCATTTGCGACCGTTTTTACGACCGTCGTTTCGACCACCTTGATCTGCTGTGGCCACGCCTCGGCTTTCCAGGATTCATCCCCACCTTTGGCGACGATTGATCTGGCAACCCAAGCCGGGGCGCAGTCCGTCAGTGGGCAGTGGAAATACAGCGATGTCAAAATCGTGAACTCCGAGTTTCTGGACGCGGGCGACGACGGTCAGCCCGGCGATCAAACGAACTCGGCGTATGATATCGAACCCAAAGCGGGCGGCGCGGAGTATGACGACTCGGCCTGGGAATCGATCGCGGCTGACTCGTTGAGCAAACGGCGGACGGCTGGTCGAATCAGCTTTAACTGGTACCGAATCAAGATCAAGGTTCCCGAGAAGGTCGGTGACTTTGACCCAACCGGCAGTCGCATCGTGTTTGAAACGTCAATCGATGACTACGCTGAAATTTGGGTCGACGGCGAACTGGCAAGACCCTTTGGACAAAAAGGCGGCTCGGTTGTCAGTGGCTGGAATTCGGGCAATCGCCTGGAGGTGGGACGAAACGTGAAACCAGGCCAGGAGATTCAGCTGGCCGTCTTCGGAATCAACGGGCCGATTTCACAGTCGCCAACGAATTATATCTTTATGCGAACTGCGAAATTGCACTTCTACGGTGGGACGTGGTCGGCCGAAGCAGTGACGCCTCAAGAAGTGAACATCGAAGTTGTCAAATTCGATGACTGTGTGGATCAGTTCTTGCGAAAGAACCCGAAGCTTTTCAAGCTTGCCCACGGCTTTACGTTTACCGAGGGGCCGGCGGTCTTTAATGGCGACTTGTATTTCAGCGACCCAAACGAAAATCGCATTTACCGATATCGTTCTGATGGGCGACTTGGGATCCATCGTGAACCGAGCGGTTTCTATGGGCCAAACTTTTCCGACTACGGTCAACCTGGCTCGAACGGTTTGGCTTTCGATGCCCAAGGGCGAATCTGTATGTGCCAACATGGAATGCGTCGTGTTTCCAGAATCGAAGCCGATGGCACGGAAACAGTTTTGGCCGACAACTTCGAAGGCAAGAAACTAAACAGCCCCAACGACCTTGTGTTTCGCAAAGACGGGTCCCTTTACTTTACCGATCCACCGTTTGGGCTTCCTAAAGCGTACGACGACCCTGCGAAAGAGCTCGATTTTTGTGGTGTCTATCGTGTGGGTACCGATGGCAAATTGACTTTGTTGGTCAAGGATCTGGCTGGGCCCAACGGAATCGCTTTCTCGCCCAATGAAGACGTGCTTTACGTTGGTGACTGGAACGACGAGAAAAAGGCGGTGTGGCGATACCCGGTCAATGCGGATGGGAGCGTCGGGCAAGGCCAGGTCCTGTTTGACTTGACCGACCGACCCGAGTGGGAGGCGATTGACGGCGTCAAAGTCGACTCGCTCGGCAACGTCTATATCTCTGGCCCTGGCGGCCTGTGGGTCGTCTCAGACAAAGGCGAAAAGCTGGCTCAGATTAAAACACCGCGTCACGTTCACAACATGGCATGGGGTGGCAAGGATGGAAAACAGCTGTTCCTGATGGCACGTTCGGCAATTTACAGAATGCCAATTCTCATTCCAGGCAGCGGAGTAGCCCTGGAACAAAAGTAGTTGCAGTCGTGTTTTAGCTGCAGCCGCGCTTGGTGGCTGCTCGTTTGGCGGCGGCTTGTTTGGCGGCAGCCTCTTTTGGCTGCACCGCCGACTTTGTGATTTTTCAAGTATCAATCAAAACAAAACCCAGGTAATGAATCATGATTATTAAAAACAAGGTTGTTTTTTCTATTCTCTTCGCACTCACATGCTCGATGACTTCGGCAGCGTTGTTGGCACAGTCTGACAGTAAGCAGGAAGGCCAAAAAATGGCCGCTCCGGACTTCAGTGATGTGGTCGAGGGGAGTCAGTATTTGACGAGTGTCAGTGATAAGGGAGCTGCCTTCCAAGGCTATGACGTCGTCGCGGCTCATCAGCAACGAACGCTGGTTGGCGGCTTGTCAAATTTTGGCTGTCGCTACAACGGCGCAAACTACTATTTCAATAATCAGCAAAATCTGAATCAATTCTTTACCAACCCACAACGCTATGCTCCCCAGTTCGGTGGCTACTGTGCCATGTCGATGTCCGAAGGGAAGGTTGAGGTAGCGGATGTCAACACGATGTCGATCGTCGACGGTCGCCTGGTGGTTCAGAGAAACCAAAAAGCTGTCGAAATGTGGTCGCAAAACCCGGAAATGACGCTGTATCAAGCAGATCAAAATTGGCCCGCCGTTTTAGAAAAACAAAGCAAGGCGACCGACTTTCAAATCAGCGTGGATGAGGCTTCCGTTGCGTTCGAAGGGTTTGATCCGGTGGCGGTTCGGAATCATCAAAAGCTAATGAAGGGCTTGCCTCGATTTGTCAGTCACTATCGCGGCGGACTTTATCACTTCACTTCGCAAATCCACAAGAACACGTTTGATGCTAACCCGGCATTCTATGCACCCCAATTTGGTGGCTACTGTGCCATGTCAATGTCGATGGGGATGGTCGAGAAGGCGGATGTTACAACCTGGTCAATCGTAGACGGGCGTTTAGTGGTTCAGAGAAACGAGAAGGCTGTGAACATGTGGAAGAAGAACCCCAACGAGAATCTCAAAAATGCAGATACAATGTGGCCAAAGGTAAATACAAAAACGAACAAAAAAGGTTGATCCACCGCCGCCGGTGTGGATTGTTGTTAAACCTTTTGGCTAATACTGGTATTCTACGGTCGAGAGCTTTGCCACCGAGTACATTTTTTCGGATGGGATGGTTTCAGGTGGCGTTTCGCCAACTTATTTCGGCCGTAGTGTATTGCTTTTTGAGTTCTGAAAATGACGTTTGAATCTGAACGAGTATCAACCCCCGATTCCGATTGGCGATTCTGGGGGCCTTACCTTAGCGAGCGGCAGTGGGGCACTGTGCGTGAAGACTACAGTGCGCACGGCGAGGCCTGGGAATTCCTGGACCACGAGGCCTCTCGAAAACACGCGTACCGTTGGGGTGAGGATGGAATCGGCGGATACAGTGACGACGAGCAGCGGCTTTGTTTTTCCCTGGGCATGTGGAATGGCAAGGATGCGATTCTTAAAGAACGACTGTACGGATTGACCGGCAACGAGGGTAATCACGGCGAAGACGTCAAAGAGCACTACTACTACCTGGATGGTACGCCCAGCCACTCCTATTTGAAGATGCTGTACAAGTATCCTCAAAGTGAATTCCCCTATGCGGATCTGGCGAACACCAATCGCTCGGCCGGCAAACATAAGGACGAGTACGAATTGCTTGACACCGGCGTCTTTGATGACGACCGTTACTTCGATGTTTTCATCGAGTACGTCAAGGCTTCCGAGTTCGACACGCTGGTCCGCATCACAGTCTTTAACCGAGGTCCCGATGCAGCCGATCTCGATCTGCTGGCGAACCTTTGGTTTCGGAATACCTGGAGCTGGGGGCACGGCGATGGTTCCAAGCCTCGCTTAACACTGCAGGACCACGGGCACGTTTTAGCCGAGCATTCAGAACTGGGCAAATACTGTTTCTGCTCCCGCACAGAATCTGAGTTTCTGTTTACCGAGAACGAAACCAATCCTGCTATTTTTAATATGCAGTCGCCGGGCTTCTATAAAGACGCATTCCATTCCTATGTCGTCAACGGTGATATTAAAGCGGTAAACCCGGACAAGATGGGCACCAAATGCGCGGCACGACTGAAGGCCTCGATTGGCGCCGGTGACTCGAAATCATTTGATTTTCGATTATTCCGTGACGACGGAGTTGTCCAAAAACCGTTCGAAGGATTCGACGAACTGTTTGACAACGGCAAGTCGGATGCGGACGAGTATTTTGCGAGTCTGCAAGCAGGCATTGAGAGCGAAGACCAGCGGAACATTCACCGACAGGCAATCGCTGGTTTGATTTGGACGAAGCAATTTTACAACTTCGACATCTCGCAGTGGCTGGAAGGCGATCCGAATCAGCCAACGCCACCGGCCTCGCGACTGAATGGTCGCAACAGCGAATGGACTCACCTGAACAACTCGGACATTATTTCAATGCCCGACAAGTGGGAGTATCCGTGGTACGCAGCCTGGGATCTCGCTTTTCATTGCTTGCCGATCGCGCAAGTGGATCCGGTATTTGCCAAAGAGCAATTGATCCTGATGACACGCGAATGGTACATGCACCCGAATGGACAAATCCCGGCTTACGAATGGGCGTTCGGCGATGTGAATCCGCCCGTCCATGCCTGGGCAACCTGGCGTGTCTATCAAATTGAACAAGAACTGCACGGCAAGGCAGATCGAGCTTTCCTGGAAACCGTTTTTCATAAACTGCTTTTGAATTTCACCTGGTGGGTCAACCGCAAGGATGCAGACAACCAGAATGTGTTCCAGGGCGGCTTTCTGGGGCTCGACAACATCGGAGTGTTCGACCGCAGCGCGCCACTGCCCGGCGGCGGGCACATTGACCAGTCGGATGGAACCAGCTGGATGGCGATGTATTCATTGAATATGCTGCGGATCTCGCTGGAACTGGCGGTCGAAAACCCTGTCTACGAAAACATTGCGACGAAGTTTTTCGAACACTTTCTGTATATCGCCAAGGCACTCAACGATCTTGGTGGATCTGGTGACGGACTGTGGGACGAAGAGGATCAGTTTTACTACGACGTTTTGCATTTGCCTTCGAACCAGGCGATTCCGCTGAAAGTACGATCACTGGTTGGTCTCGCGCCGCTGTTCGCTGTTGAAACGCTGGAGCCGGAGCTGTTGAAAAAGGTGCCGAACTTTACTCAGCGAATGGAGTGGTTTCTCAAGAACCGGCCCGACCTTGCCAACCTCGTTTCTCGCTGGCACGAACCCGGCGAAGGCGAGACGCACCTGCTTTCGCTATTGCGTGGCCACCGCATGAAAGCCCTGTTGCGTCGCATGCTGGACGAAACAGAATTCTTTTCAGAATTTGGAATTCGAGCGGTCTCCAAGTATCACGAAAAGAATCCGTACGCCATCAATTGCGACGGCAGCATGCTTCAATGTGATGGTGGTCAAGTCTCGGTTAAATACGAACCGGCGGAATCGACAACATCGATGTTCGGTGGAAATTCAAACTGGCGTGGCCCAATCTGGTTCCCCATGAATTTTCTGTTGGTCGAATCGTTAAAAAAGTTTCATGGGTACTACGGGGACAATTTCAAGATCGAATGCCCAACCGGATCGGGCAAGAAAACGACAATCGGCCAAGCCTCCGACGAGCTCGCCCGCCGTTTGACTGCGATCTTCACCAACAACGAAGCCGGACATCGTCCGGTGTACAACAAGTATCCCAAAATGCAAAACAACGAGCACTTCAAGGATCACATTCTTTTCTACGAGTATTTTCACGGCGACAACGGGCGTGGCGTCGGCGCCAGTCATCAAACTGGCTGGACTGCGCTGGTTGCTTCACTGATCAAAGACAATGCCCGGAAATAACATTCGTATTGTAAGTAAGTGACATCGGTCGCTCGCGAATTGAGCAGCCTCGGAAATTTCAAAACAAGGAAACGGATTAAAACATGAGTCAACCAGAACTTCCCAAGATCGTCATGCCAAGTTGCGGCCCTCCTCAACTGTTAAAAGGACAGAAAGCGATCGTCACGGGTGCCAGTTCAGGAATCGGCACAGCGGTTGCCATCGGCTTGGCCGCCGCGGGTGCGGAAGTCGTGATTAACTACGCCGGCAATGAGAAATCGGCAAATCAAGTCGTCGATCAAATCAAAGACAATGGCGGGAATGCAATTGCAATCCAGGCGGACGTTTCAAAAGAAGATGATGTCGAGCGGATGTTTGCCAAGACGATCGAGACGTTTGGTACGGTCGACATCCTGGTCAATAACGCCGGCGTACAAAAAGACGCCGCGATTGACGAGATGACGCTGGAACAATGGAATCGGGTTATCGAAATCAATATGACGGGCCAGTTCTTGTGTGCTCGCGCTGCGATTCGTGAATTCAAAAAACGTGGAGTCGTCGCTGATGTTTCCTGTTCTGCAGGAAAGATTATTTGCATGAGTTCCGTGCATGAAATTATCCCTTGGGCCGGCCACGTAAATTATGCCGCGTCCAAAGGCGGAGTGATGTTGATGATGAAAAGCATCGCCCAGGAAGTCGCGCCTTTCAGGATTCGGGTCAACAGCATTTGCCCTGGTGCCATTCGCACACCAATCAATCGCGACGCATGGGAAACTCAAGAAGCCTACGACGACTTAATGACCTTGATTCCCTACAAACGGATTGGTGAACCGGATGACATTGGCCGCGTCGCTGCCTGGTTGGCATCGGATCAAGCTGATTACGTGAACGGAACAAGCATGGTGGTCGATGGCGGCATGTGCTTGTACCCCGGATTTGCAACAGGAGGATGATTGCGATTACCAAACGAATTATGATCCGGTGACACTGCCGTTTTTGGGCTGGTGTTCCGCTATTACATAATTTCAGGATTAGCCGTTTTTTTTTGCGGCTACAAAATGGCGGCTTACAAACTGCAAAAGTTCCCGCTCCGCAGCTCAATTGAGATGACCCATGAAACTACAACCTGAAACTGAGAATGAATGGCTCGAAACCGATGGTTTGGGTGCCTTTGCCAGTGGCACGTCTTCGGGAGTGCGGACACGCCGATACCACAACGTATTGATGATCGCTCGGAATCCTCCTTCCGAGCGAGTGATTCTCGTCAATGGTTTTGATGCGTGGGTCGAAACACCTCATGGTACTTTCCCTGTTTCGACCCAGTCATATCGCAACGAAACTTTTTGGCCAGAAGGATTCTTACTGAGGCGATCTTTCACCAGCGTTCCCTGGCCAACATGGATCTACGACCTTGGCGAATCGCTTCAGATCAAACAGGAATTGTTCGTACCCGAAGGGATTCAGGGGACCGTGATTCGTTGGCAAGTAATCGGTTCTCCGCTGGGTGTGAAGCTACATGTCAAACCGTTTTTGTCCGCTCGTGACTACCACTCGATGCATCACGAAAACGATGAAATGAATCTGGAAACGCGAAAGCAAAACGGTGGGTCGGTCTGGCAACCTTATTCCGACTCGCCAGAGATTTACGCCGAGTCGACAGGCGAATTCGAAGACAAGCCGGAATGGTTTCGCTCATTCCATTACGAAAAGGAAGCACAGCGGGGACTCGATCCGATGGAAGACCTCGGCTGTCCTGGCGAGTTTCACTTTGAGCTCGATCAATCCGAGGGGATCCTGTTGCTGGGCGCCGAACAAAGGGTATCAAGCCAAATCAACTCAGCCGGCTCGCCAGCCGAACGCGTATTCGAAATCGTGCATGAATCCGAATTCAAGCGGCGGCAGAACATTACTCGTATCGAACGTTCGGCCCAGCAGTACATCGTTAAACGGCAGAATGGAAAGACGATCATCGCCGGATATCCATGGTTTACAGATTGGGGCCGCGATACGTTTATTGCGATTCGCGGTCTTTGCCTGGCACGCGACGACCACGAAACGGCCAGAAGTATCCTGGTCAGTTGGGCCGATACGGTTTCCGAAGGCATGATCCCCAACCGCTTCCCCGATCACGGCGAAGAGCCTGAATACAACTCGGTTGATGCGTCTTTGTGGTACATCATCGCGGTCTATGAATACTGGCAACTGCTGCGGCGGCTGGGCATCAAGAAGGACCCTGACGAATCCAGCAAACTCGAATCGGCAATCGAAGCGATTCTTGAGGGATACTCAAACGGCACGCGGCATGGTATCGGCAAGGACGAAGATGGATTGATCGCGGCCGGCGAGGAAGGCGTGCAGCTGACATGGATGGATGCCAAAGTCGGAGACTGGGTGGTCACACCACGGATCGGCAAGCCAGTCGAGATTCAGTGCTTGTGGATCAACGCATGCTGGATTGCCGCCACGTTTTCTCCCGTTTGGAAGCCTATCCTTAAAAGAGCCGAACAGTCATTCAAGGAAAAATTCTGGAACGAACAGGCCTCGTGCCTATACGACATCGTTGACAACAACCACGAAGCCGGGTCGATGGACGCTTCGATTCGCCCGAATCAGATTTTGGCCGTGGGTGGTTTGCCATATTCGATTTTCGAAGGCGAAAAAGCCGCTGCCATCCTTGCCAACGTCGAAGACAATTTACTGACACCGTTAGGCCTGCGGTCGTTGGCACCGAACGATCCCGATTACAAAGCCATTTACTCGGGTGGCGTTTTGGAGCGTGACGGTTCATACCACCAAGGCACCGTTTGGCCATGGCTAATTGGGCCATTTGTAGAAGCCTGGTTCAACGTCAAAGGCAGGAACAAGCAAACGGCAGCCGAAGCGAATACCCGTTTCCTGTACCCACTTGAGGCTCACCTGGAGACGTCTGGACTGGGGCACATTTCGGAAATATCGGACGCCAGTTCGCCCTACCACCCGCGTGGCTGTCCATTCCAGGCATGGTCGCTGTCCGAGTTTATTCGTATTCAAACGGTGCTCGAGGAATGGTTGTGAAAACGCGAATGCTGATCTTTTTATTTGGTTTTTCCAGGTTATGCATATACTGGCAACCTTGCCGTACAAATGCCTGGAATAGCGCTGAATGTTGCAGGCCAGGTATTCTTCAAATGGCTGGATAGGACAAAACATTAAATGATCAAAGCGTTTCGTAATCACTGGCCCGAGTACCTGATGGAAGCATGGGGCCTGGGGACATTTATGATTGCCGCCTGCGTTGGAACTGTCGTCTTGTGGCATCCCGAATCACCGGTCCAACACCTGGTTGGTCACAGCCCCTACATTCAACGAATGTTGATGGGTATCGCAATGGGTCTGACTGCGATTACGATCGTTTACTCACCGTGGGGAAAGAGGTCAGGCGCACACATCAATCCTTCGCTCACTCTAACCTTTCTGCGACTTGGAAAAATCAAGCCGTGGGACGCGTTCTTTTATATCGTGTTCCAATTCATTGGCGCGATAGCTGGCGTTTCGCTGACGTGGCTGTTGCTAGGCAGCGTGCTTGAAATGCCACAAGTCAACTTCGCCGTTACCATTCCAGGAGAGTCTGGATTTTGGCCTGCGTTTGTTGCCGAGCTACTGATCTCTGCAGGAGTCATGGGCATCGTTTTATTTACCACTAACAAACCAAAAATCATGCACTTCACCGGAGTGATGATTGGCTGCCTGCTGGTGATTTACATCACCTTCGAAGCTCCTGTGTCTGGTATGAGCATGAACCCGGCCAGAACGGTTGGGTCGGCAATGGTTGCCAACGTATGGACCGGATGGTGGTTGTATTTTTTGGCACCGCCAATCGGAATGCTGGCCGCCGCTGAAGTCTACTTATGGACAAAAGGAAAAGACGCAGTCCATTGCGCGAAACTTCATCATACCGCAGACGTCCGTTGCATTTTCAACTGCGGATTCGAAGCGCAAATGATGCAAATGAAAAATCAGGAAACTCAAACCGACTGAAATGGAATATCAGATGCTAGACAAACACTACGACGTCATCATCATCGGCACTGGAGCCGGCGGTGGCACCCTCGCCCGCAAACTGGCCGCATCAGGCAAGCAGATTCTTTTGGTTGAGCGAGGCGGTTTCCTCAAACGCGAAAAAGAAAACTGGGATCCTGAAGAGGTGTTCCACAAGGAGCGTTACAACTCCGAGGATACCTGGTACGACAAAAAGGGGAAAACGTTTCAGCCGGGAGCTCACTATTTCGTTGGCGGCGCCACCAAGATGTACGGCGCAGCCCTGTTTCGCTTTCGTGAACGGGATTTCGATACCGTGCAACACCAGGACGGCGTTTCACCGGAATGGCCCCTGAAGTACGACGTTTTTGAACCGTACTATTGTGACGCCGAAGATATGTATATGGTGCACGGCAATCGTGACGAAGATCCGACCGAGCCGCCGGCCAGTCGACCCTATCCATTCCCGGCGGTTTCGCATGAACCTCGAATTCAGGAGATTGCTGACAAGCTAACCGCTGAAGGATTGCACCCGGCACACGCGCCGACAGCGATCATGCTGAACGAAGAAAACCATCTGAAGAGCCCCTGCATCCGGTGCGACACTTGCGATGGCTACCCTTGTCTGGTTCACGCCAAGTGCGACGCCGAAATGATCGGCGTTCGACCAGCTCTGAAACATGAAAATGTTTCGATTGTAACTGGCGCGATGGTTACCAAACTGGTCACCAATGCTGACGGTACGTCGGTCACTGAAGTCGTCGTTCAGCATGAAGACCATACTCATTCGATTAAAGGCGACATTATCGTTTTGGCAGCCGGCGCCGCCAACTCTGCAAAGATCTTGCTGGCCTCGGCCAACGAAAAACACCCCAACGGATTGGCCAATGGGTCGGATCAAGTGGGTCGCAACTATATGTTCCACAACAGCCAGGCTGTCGTGGCACTATCCAAAGCGATCAACGCCACAAAATTCCAAAAGACGTTGACGGTCAACGATTTCTACTGGGGCTGGAAGGACTACGAGTTCCCGATCGGCAACATTCAAATGGTTGGCAAGTCGATGGGGCCAATGTTCGCAGGCGACGCGCCCAGTTTCGCACCGGGTTGGACGCTGGAAATGATGGCCAAACACGCCGTTGATTTTTGGCTGACGACCGAAGATTGGCCAGACCCTGATAACCGGGTCACACTTGCCGATGATGGAAACATCAAACTTTCTTATACGTTCAACAATCAAAAATCGACAAAACAGTTGAACAAGCACCTGAAGAAAATGCTCGAGTGCATGGACTGCCACATGCATTTGATTCCAAACAATTTGTATTTGACCAAGACGATTCCCGTCGCTGGCGTCGGTCACCAAGCGGGTACGTGCCGATTCGGAGAAGACCCGGCGACTTCGGTACTTGATTTGAATTGCAAAGCGCACGAACTCGACAACCTGTACGTGGTCGATTCAAGCTTCTTCCCGAGCATCGCGGCAGTGAACCCGTCTCTGACCATCATGGCCAATGCGTTGCGAGTGGGTGACCACTTGCTTAACCGATTGGGAGCTTAAGATGAGTGACAAATCTTCTTTTTTGGTAACGGCGAGCATGGCAATTGGTACGCTGGCCCTCGGGATTTCGTACTTTGGAAACCAACACAAGAATTCATCAGGTTCTGTCTACAACCCCATCGCATCGACCGGTCAGTCCAATACGCTGGCCTCGACGAAACCAACGAAAGCCCCGCAACCGATCGTCGGCATCAATGTCAAAGAGGTCGATTCGGTTGGCTTGACCGTTCATGACATGGACGCTGAGTTGAAGTTTTTCACCGAAGTGCTGCCGTTCCAAAAAGTTTCTGACGAAGAAGTCGTTGGGGATGATTTCGAAGAGTTGTTTGGCGTTTTTGGTTGCCGCGCTCGAGTCGTGCGATTGCAATTGGGCAACGAATTTATTTCGCTGACTCAGTTCCTTGCACCTCGCGGCCGCCCGATTCCGGTCGACTCAAAAAGCAATGACGGTTGGTTTCAACATATCGCGATTGTCGTTTCTGACATGGAGGAAGCTTACGCTCATTTGCGAAAACACAACGTCGAGCATGCTTCGACCGGCCCACAGACATTGCCCGACTGGAATCCGAATGCCGGTGGCATCAAAGCGTTTTACTTCAAAGATCCAGAAGGCCATGTGCTGGAGATCATTTGGTTTCCAGACGGCAAAGGCAATCCAAAATGGCAAGGCCAAACGGATTTGTTCCTTGGCATCGACCATACCGCGATCGCCGTTAGCGACACCGACGAAGCTCTCAAATTTTATCGTGACTTTCTTGGGATGACGGTTGCCGGAGCAAGCGAGAACTATGGCCCGGAACAAGAGCGACTTAACAACGTCTTTGGTGCTCGATTACGGATCACTGGACTGAAGGCCGAATCCGGGCCGGGGATCGAGTTGCTCGAATACCTCGCCCCGAGTAACGGACTGCCGTACCCCGTTTCAACGAACATGAATGATCTTTGGAGTTGGCGGACCCGTCTGGTGGTCGATTCGGCTGACGAAGCGATGCGAGCTGCGAAGGCCTCGAACGTGGACTTCGTATCACCCGGATCGGTAGACATCGTCGATAACGAGATCGGAATCGACCGAGGCGTTACATTGGCTGGGCCGTTTGGGCATCGAATGATTCTGGTGGAGGAACCCGCGCAGTGAAAGAACTTGCAACACCATTTCCCGAAGTGTCATCCAACGCTTTGGAATTGCTAAACACGGAAGAGATGATCGAAGTCGATCGCTTGATGACCGACGTATTGAAAATCGAATTGATACAGATGATGGAAAATGCCGGTCGCAATTTGGCGCGGCTTTGCATTAGCCGATTCCTGGACGACCCTCACTCCAAACAAGTCCTGGTGATGGCCGGGACCGGCGGCAATGGTGGTGGCGCCTTGGTCGCAGCGAGGCGATTGCACCAATGGGGAGCGAGCGTTTCGGTGCTGACGACAAAACCAGATGAATCGTATTCGGGCGTGCCAGCTCATCAGCTTGGCATACTTCGCCGACTTGGTGTGGGAATCACGAGTTCCGAAACTCCGGATTCCGGCCACGCTCCCGACGTGATTCTGGATGGCTTGATTGGATACAGCTTGAAAGGAAGTCCACGTGGCAGAGCGGCCGAGCTGATTGCCTGGGCAAACGGTTGCGGATCGTCAATATTGGCTTTGGATACACCATCCGGATTGAATTCAACCACCGGCGAGTCACACGAACCAACCATTTCCGCCGACGCCACGATGACACTCGCATTGCCAAAGTCGGGACTGTTGACTGAACCAGCCCAACCCTTTGTTGGTGAACTTTATCTCGCCGACATTGGCGTGCCCGATTGGGTTTATCGTGAAATCGGACGAGATGCAAAGCAGGGCAGCATGTTCATCCGTTCTGATATCGTAAAATTAACATTGGATTCATGAACCTGCCAAAGGCCAAAACCAAAGCTGTGTTTACCAGTACCATTTGACCCACACTGGTAAAGAGATACGGGCTAAAAAACGCGGGTCGATTTGAAACAACCATATTCCGATGGAAACCTGAAAAGGACAACCGAAAAATGAAAAAGCTACAACAAACAACAGACAAGCCGTTCCCAATTATCCCTCGTTTAATTGCAGGTGGAATCCTGACGTTCTTTAGCATCAAACACTTCAGTGACCCGGAACACTTTGCCAACATCATGACTGCTGCGGGCTTTCCAATGGTTGAGGTAAACGTTTGGGCTGCTTCTGCCACAGAATTTATTGCAGGTCTTTTGTTGTTGTCCGGCTTCTTTTCACGTGTGGGTGGAGTGTTGGGAATTGCCACAATGGTTCCGGCGATTATCGCAACGCTGAAGATTGCTGGACTGGACGTCGATAACTTGCCGGGCGACCTCACCGAGATTCCATTTGTCCCACCGCTGCCACTGCCAATCATTACATTGGTTACGTCAACAATCGTGCTGATCGTCGGCGGCGGGAAGCTTAGCCTGGACAAAAAAATGACTGGGCCAAAAAGCACAGACTAGCCTGGCTGGTTACGAACTGTAAGGGCCGCACAAAGGCGTATTGCATGAATCGTTCGCTGTCGAAAATCTCGTCCCTCACTTGAGGGACAGAGAAGAGGGGACAGAGAAGGGCAGAGAAGGGCAGAGAAGGGCAGAGAAGGGCAGAGAATTCAGGGACGCATTTGAATGTCGCCAGCGCCGCTGCAG
>CAZPOL010000066.1:0-17981 GCA_964588195.1 uncultured Pirellulaceae bacterium
CCGCTGCTCTGAATGACGAACAATCGAAAACTTGACGCTGCAACACTGAACGGATACTTAGCTAACGGATGGTTCCAATGGATGGAAACGGACAAGCGGAAACGACCGGCACGACTCGCGTGCTGGGAATCGATCCCGGTTTGAACATCACTGGATACGGCGTTGTTGAATTTGACGGCCGACAACAGATCACGGTGGTCGAGGCAGGCGTGTTGCGTGGCGGCAGCGCCAAAAAGGAACTCGGTCAACGACTGATCAATCTGCAAACGGGACTCGCCGATGTAATCCAGTCACTCAAGCCAACTCAAGTCGCGATGGAAGAACTTTATTCGCACTACGAACGTCCGCGAACCGCGATCTTGATGGGGCACGCGCGAGGCGTCCTCAGTCTGGCCGTCGCGCAAGCCGGTTTGCACGTCCATCCTTATGCGGCGACACAAATCAAGCGGGTATTGACCGGCAACGGACGAGCACCAAAATCGCAAATACAAACTTCGATTACACAACTGTTGGATCTCGATGAAGTCCCCGAGCCACCGGATGTCGCCGACGCTTTGGCGATCGCCGTTTGCCACTGTTTCCTGTCACTGAAAAACACCAGCGTTCTGATCGACTAGTTCTTCACGGAACAATCGATGGCATGCCTCACTAACAAGACTGACGAACATCATGATCACCAAAATCCACGGCAAGCTGTTGCGACTGGAATCCGACTACTGCGTTTTGAACGTCGAACCATTTGAATACCAGGTGCTGATTCCCGAATTTACGCGTCGCCAACTTCAGATGAAAACGGGCGAGGACGTCAGCCTGCGAACCTTGCACTACCTGGAAGGCAATCCGGCACAAGGTGGCCGCTTGACGCCTCGTCTGGTCGGATTTACCAGCGAAGTGGAACGAGAATTCTTCGAGCTGTTTTGCAGTGTCGATGGCGTGGGTGCCAAAAAAGCTCTGCGAGCAATGGTGCGACCAGTTCAGGATGTCGCCCGTGCAATCGAGGAACAAGACGTCAACACCCTGAAGACGCTGCCCGGTATCGGACCGGCGACGGCCGAACGGATCATCGCCAAACTGCGTCGGAAAATGGCCAAGTTCGCTTTGCTAATCCCGGCCGATGGCAACTCGCCCGCCAGCGACGTGGAACGGAGTATCGTCGACGAGGTCTATCAAATCCTGGTCACGCTGGGGTGGAGCGAAGCGGACGCTCGCAACATGCTGGAAACCGCCGTCCAGGACAAGAAGAAGTACAAGGATGTCGACGATCTGTTGCAAGTCGTCTGGGAAAAGCAGGGCAGTGCGTAGCGATTTTTGAGTCGCGAGAAGGTGGGGAAAGGTGTCTCGCGGAGTCGCGAAGACGCTGAGTGAAGAAGGCGAGGAAGAGCCGAGAGAAGAAGGCTGCCCGCCTGAAAAATTGGGTCCTAGTCCCATAAGGGCATGTCTTCGAAGACGGCCATGCCGCTCTTTCGAAAAAATCCACAGCTTCAACTTGACAAGCTATGCCACACATGTAAGTATCTACTTACACAACTACTGGAAGCAACAAAAAACCGTATTGACCCCACCAGATCAATGTCGCGTTCCAATTCGAAAACTGGAGATCTGCAAGCGCGCAAGGGCACGGAGCGCAAGCCTGACTTCCTGCCACTGATCGCTGAGGCGTTTGTGGAAAAGGGGTTTCGCCGTACGACAACGGCGCAATTGGCAGAGCGTTGCCAGGTTCGTGAGAACGAGCTGTATCGAATCTGGGCCAACAAGAAGTCAATGTTTCTGGACTCTATCCGATTCGTCTTCGACCATGTCGTCGCGCAATGGAAATCTGGCATCGATTTGGAAGCAGAGGCGACCGCTGCGGAACAGTTAATTGCGAACCAGGCCAGGCAGCGGGGTGACAGCCGATTGCATCGCGTCATCTTCACTGGACTCGGCGAGGTAGACGACCCGGAGATTCGCAAGGCGCTCAAGAATTTGTACCAGCAATTTCACAAAGTCATCTCCGGTTACGTGCGGGACCACAGGGAAAAACTCCGACAGGATTCCGACAAACTAAAGTCTGGCGTACTCGAATTTTCTCTGAGTGACGAAGACACGGCGTGGGCCATGATCGGATTGGGTTCCATCTTTGACATCCAGCATGAACTCGGTGTCGGCACCATGGCGCGGCGTCGTGAAATGCTTGGTGAGTCGATTTCGTCGCTCTTGAATTCGACGAAGCAAGGCAAAAAAAACAGCTGACCAACGACATCCTCTCATTCGAAAAGATTAATCATGAACAGTTCTTCTTTCGATCGAAACGAGTTGCAAAAGATCAACCAGATGCTGACCAGCATTGTGGAGCGCGTTGCGGCGTTGGAACAAAGGGCCGATGCTACTGCGGTAAATCAACCCGCGCCGATGGATGCGGTTGCATTGGATGCTGAAATCGTAGAGGCGACTGCGGTCGATTCAATCGACAAAGCTCCTGCTCTCTCCGCAGATATCGTGTTCTCCAATCTCCATCAAAACACGCCGGAAGTGCAATTTGGCGAGACGGAAGATTACTCTGAAAAAGAATCGGCGATCCCGCTTGCCGGCAATCCCTTGAGCCCGCTGCAATCCAATGCAAACACGCCGGGGCAATCGATTGAGTCGTTGATTGGCGAGCGTTTGTTCACCTGGATTGGTGGCGTGTTATTGGTTTTGGCGACCGCTTTCTTCGTTGTCTGGAGCTGGCGCAACCTGGACTTCCCGGACTGGTCACGCTGCGCGATGATGCACGCTGTTGGCCTGGGCACGATTCTGGCTGGCAGTTGGTTCAAGTCGCGATCGCTCGAAACGCACAGCCGGGCCCTTTACGGCGTGGGCATCTTTGGATTGTATGCCAGCGCACTGGCCATGACTCACCTGTATCGACTAGGCGGCGAATGGCATCAACTGTACGGCTTCATTGACGGCGTTCTGATTACAGCGGCGGCCGTCTTTTTATCCCTGAGAAACAAAAGCGTTGGCATCATCTTGCTAGGCGCCTTCGGGGGCTACCTGACACCGTTACTGACAATCCACGGCCAAGGCGATCCGTTGATCATGTTTGGATACCTGGCGATGCTGAACGTCAGCTTGTTGATCTCGGGTTATTTTGGGCGATGGAATTTCCTGACGCCTTTGGCCTGGATTGCCACGACAGTCACGTTTGTTGTGTCGGGATGGACGATAACCAGTGCTGAACTAGGCACTTCATTGATTTCGGTTCACGCCTTCATCTTCCTGGCAGCCGTCAGTATTCCACACCTGAAATGGCGTACTTGTTCGACAAGTTCCGGAAACACGATTCTGGTGTTCAACTCGATCGCGTTTCTGGCTGGTTACATAGCTCTGAACACACCGATTGGTGATCACGTTGCGATCGTTTGTTTCGTTCTGACCTGCATTCATGCGATATTGACGTGGTACTCGTTCCAGAACCTTGGATCGGCGGATCGACTGGGACGAGTCTCGTTGGCTCTGACCATGTTGTTCCTGACGCTCGGTTTGACGATTCAGTTCCGCGAGACACCGCAAATCTGGACAACGATCTGGGCGTTGGAAGGCCTTGCCTTTGGCTTGATTGGATTCATGTTTCGCGATCGACAGATGCAAATTGCTGCGGCTATTGCATTCTTGCTTACGATCGGCCGCGCCATTTTGACTGACCTCAATCCTGCTGCGTCGTTTGCTACTGAGGCTGCCCTGTTGGACCCTCGCTTCTTGCGTTGGAGTTTCTATTCCGTGCTACTGGCAATCGTCGGGACGAGCCATTGGTGGATCCCGAAAATCGGTGATGAAAAAATCACTCCTACAGATTTACTAGGTCGAAGCCGCAGCACGACCCCGCCGAAAGTGGTCGCCTTGTGTTTCCTGGTTTCGTCCAACCTGGTCCTGTTGGCAGCGGTAGCATTCCAGTTCCATGACGAGCCCCGCTGGATCCTGTTGGCGGCGGCGATCAATTGCGCGGCCTTATGGTTCTTCGGATTCAAGAGTCGCCGTGAATTTGTTTGCAACTATTCCACGGTGCTTGCCATTGGTGTGATGGTTGGCGCCGGACTCTTGCTGGTCGGCGAGATCAATCGTTTTCTGAATGAACCAGGCGATTGGGATCATGTTTCGCGAATCAGCTTTGTCTCCACCTCTTTGATTTGCATTGCCGCCGGCTTCGCGTACTGGAAATCGATAGACCGGTTCGTCCAACCGGCACATGAAGCCACCGCCCACCAGGCTCTGACATCTTTCGGGCACGCCGGCTTGCTGGCTGTTGTGACGGTCGAGATTCTTGCTTTCTTTGCTACGACTAGTTTGATTTCAGATACAACGATGGGCAAAATGGTGACCTGGTCGATCATCTGGGGAGTCTATGCGGCAGCATTGGTGGTCATTGGCTTCTCGGTTCGGTATCCGCTGTATCGCTATCTCGGAATCATGCTGTTTTCGGCGGTGTTGCTAAAAGTATTTATCGTTGATCTGAGCCAATTCGAATTGATTGTTCGAGTCGGCGCGTTGCTGTTTCTGGGACTGTTGTTACTTGGTGTCTCGCTGCTGTATCAGAAATTCCGCTTGCGAATTGGAGCCGACGGATCTTGACCGACCGGTGACCGGACCGCGCACGACAAAAGCCTGCCGCGTTTACCGAGGCAGGCTTTTGACTTGTCTAATCGTTTGGACCGATTCCTGGTTTAGAAAATGTCCAACAGGAACTGGTGGCCCCAGTGGTACCGTCGTGTGCTTGGGTAGTAATTGTGCCACGAACGGTTGTAGACCGGGATTCGCATCTCTTGCGGATAGCGATTGTACAAACTGCCGTTACTTCGGTAGTACTCGTTGCCCCAGTAGTTGTGAGGGTAAGTCACGTAGGGGTAGTGATAGAATCGCTGCAAGTTGTTGGCTGCAGCTTGCTGACCGTAAGCCGCGGCGGTGCGATAGTCCTGGCCTTCTGCCTGGGTGGCGCAATTCGAGAACGCAATGAATGCGGTTCCCATGGCCAGTGCTAACATCATTCGACGAAGCATCTTTTCCTCCTGGCTGACCGTGAATTATCGCGATCAGTATTTTTCTTGCGATTGAATGGACTCAAAAAGATCTGCGTTACCTGACTCGGGGTACGCCAATGCGGGTGGCGAAAATCCGAAGCGTGTTGGTTCAATCAACGATCGAAACCGGATTCGGTAACTCAGTCACTCATGTCATCGGCATCGGCAGATACCGGATTGAAGGATTAATTGACAGAATCAGTGCAATGAATTCAAAACCGACAGTGTTTCAGTTGGCCGCTTCCGGTTCTCGTTGGTTTGGTAAACCTGGTCGAGTTTGCGGATTATCGCTGCGTGGCATCCCTCGACACGTCGAATCGCTAGCGGCCAAGCCCAGCCAAACACTGCGGCTGTTCCGGATCAATCAACTGTCCAGCGGTGACAATCGCCACCGCGGCGAAATCTTTTTCGCACTCGGAGCCGAGGCTCCTCATTTCCAAAAACGTCCGCAGATCCGACGCGTGATCGCTTGTGCCAAGCCGTCACCTGCATTTAACGTCGCTTTTGGACTGTGGTTTTGACATCTGAAAAACCCGCTTCCCGTCGATGTTTTGCAATGGTGTTCTGATAGGCAGGCATCTCGCTTGGAAGAAAATTGAATTCGCTTTCAGCGTTTGGAGGCAAATTAACCCTGTGTCGCCACTCACAAACCCTGCATAACGCAAAAGCTTTGCCACGAGATGAACGGATTCCCGTTTGCCAAGCATCCACTTTGAGCGTTAAAATTTGTGCTTATCAACCTTCTAATCCAACGCAACCTTCTAATCCAACGAAAAACTCATGTCTTTGAATCAAGCATCTGGCAACAGCGCCCTCGAATTCAGCCGCGAGGAGCTACTCAAGACAACAACGCCAATTCTGAAAGGCGACGACGTCGAAGCGAAACGCCAGGAAATCCTGGACTACTTTCACAAGTCCTTCACTTTGTATGAGAGTATCTTCGAGTGCCTGGCTAACGACGAAGCGTTCTACCAACGAGCCAACCCGCTGCGGCACCCTCTGATTTTCTACTACGGACACACCTCGGTCTTTTTTATCAACAAGCTGAATGTGGCCAAGTTGATTGACGAGCGAGTCGATCCGCAAATGGAATCGACGTTGGCTATCGGCGTCGACGAAATGTCGTGGGACGACCTGAACGACAATCACTACGATTGGCCAACGCCTGCCGAGGTCAAGGGACACCGTGATGCCACCCGAGACATCGTCGATCGATTTATTCGTGAATGTGATTTCAGCTTGCCGGTTTCCTGGGACGATCCGATGTGGATCGTGATGATGGGTATCGAACACGAACGTATTCACCTGGAAACAACTTCGATCCTGATCCGTGAACTCCCACTGGAGCTGGTTCAGCCGCATCCGATTTGGAGCGAGATCTGTCGCGAGAGCGGACCAGCGCCGAAAAACGAGTTGCTGACTGTAACCGGAGGCTCCATCCAGTTGGGCAAGCCGAAGGACGATCCACTTTATGGGTGGGACAACGAATACGGCACCGCACACGAAGAAGTTGAAACCTATCAAGCGTCAAAGTTTCTGGTCTCTAACGAAGAGTATCGCGAGTTCATTGAAGCCGGTGGCTACCAAACCGAAAAGTACTGGACCGAAGAAGGCTGGAACTGGGTCAACTACCGAAAAGCAACTCATCCGGTTTACTGGCGCGTGGAAGGCGATCGATACCAATTCCGCACCATGCTGGAAATGATCGACATGCCCTGGAATTGGCCGGTCGACATCAACTACCTGGAAGCCAAGGCATTTTGCAACTGGAAATCAGAACAAACTGGCACGCACATCCGCATGCCAACCGAAGCGGAATGGTACAAACTGCGCGAGACCGTTGATACGGACCTGCCTTACTGGGAAGAAGCCCCGGGCAATATCAATCTTGAACATTTCATGTCGGCATGCCCGGTGGACCGCCATGAATTCCCGGGTGGTTTCTTCGACGTCATTGGGAACCTGTGGCAATGGACAGAAACGCCGATCGACGGATTCGACCAGTTCGAAGTCCATCCGATCTACGATGACTTTTCGACGCCGACCTTTGATGGAAAACACAACCTGTTCAAAGGTGGCTGTTGGATTTCCACAGGCAATTACGCGATCAAGGATTCACGGTACGCGTTTCGTCGTCACTTCTTCCAGTACTCTGGCCTGCGATATATCCAGGCGGAGCCCGCGAAAGAGGTTTCGATGAACATCTACGAAACCGATCAACTGGTTTCCAAGTACATCGAGTTTCATTACGGAGATTCGCAGCTGGGCGTCCCTAATTTCCCCGTCGCCTGTGCGAACGCGGCATTGGAAAATGTTGCTGGCCGAAAAACGGAAAGAGCTCTGGACATCGGTTGCGCCACCGGCCGATCCGCTTTTGAAATTGCCAAGGTCTTCGATCATGTGGACGCCGTTGACTTTTCCGTTCGTTTGATTGAACCGCCAACGAATCTGCAGAAAACTGGTTCACAGCGCTACGTGGTTCCCGACGAAGGCGAACTGCAGTTGTACCGCGACGTCAAGCTTTCTGATTTCGAGGGTTACGAAGCGGTCAAAGACAAAATCCGCTTCATGCAAGGCGACGCCTGTAACCTCGCCGACAAGTATACGGATTACGACATGGTTTTCGCCGGCAACTTGCTGGACCGACTGTACGACCCGGCCGAATTCCTGCATCTGATCAAAGGCCGCATTCGAGAAGGCGGCCTGCTGGTGTTGACCTCGCCGTATACCTGGTTGGAAGAATTCACACCACGCGACAAGTGGCTAGGCGGGTTCAAAGCCAACACCGGTGAGAACTTCACTACCCTGGAAGGGATTCAAGAGTTGCTCGCGCCTGAATTCCAGATGATTAAAGAGCCACAAGACATCCCGTTTGTGATTCGCGAAAGCAGTCGTCGTTTCCAGCATACGATCTCCCAATTAACCGTCTGGGAAAAACAGCCAGCAACGAAGCCAGCGACTGCGGAAGACAGCGAGACTGATGGAGCAGACGCAGAGTGAATTTTCGCGAGAGCCTGTCGCGGTTCAAGATGCTGTCGGAACTTTACGCCAACGATTCGCCTCGGGCAGTGTTGCTGCCCGAGTACCCGTCGTCGAACAGCAAAGAAACCAACTTTCAGAATTCAACGCGGTACGTCATCCACGATCCGTTCCCGCCTCCGCGCCGGTCGTTGATGAAAGTACTGGGCCCTCATCATTTGATGTGCTGTTGGGGTGATCGTCTGCCGGTAACATCGGAGATTCAACCGCCTCAGCCGTTAATCGATCACTGGCAACGTGTGTTTGGTGAAGCCAGTGGATTGAACTGGCAAGCATGGAATTCGCAAACGGAAAGTTCGCCCGGTGTCGCGGAGTACATCACGTTGTATCCACACGAGTCGATTTCGCCAGCTCAACAGGTGATCGACCCGGACGTCTTGCACGAACTGCATTCCAAAGAAGTCATTCAGAAAATCGATTGTGATCAAGCGGCGGTGCTGTCCGAAATTGAACCGCCTTGCGTCGTGAAACTCAGTCACGGGTACGCGGGGCTTGGCAATTTCCTTGTTCACAACGAAGACGATATCACTTCGGTTGAAGAAGCGATTGCCAAAAGCTGGCCCAACGCGCGACTGATCATCAATGAACTCATAGCAAATATTGCTGGCGACTTTGGAGTTCAGTTTTATCTCGGTCGCGATGGAGGCGTGACTTGCCTGGGGCTGACCGAGCAAAAATTTGATCAGGCGGGCAAGTGGATCGGCGGGCATTTTGTGCTCTCGCAACAAACCGAGGTCTACGATCGGTTGCTACCAACAATCAATGCAGCCGCCAGTTACCTGCACGAACAGGGTTACTTTGGAGTGGTCGGAGTCGATATCCTGGTCGATCAGTCCGGCAATTCGTTCCTGGTCGATGTGAATCCACGCCTTACCGGGATCACACCGTTCCTGATCGCCTCGCGTCTGTTTCTGGAATACGGATTCGAATACGGGATCTATCAAGCGAGTTTCACATTTGCCGGAAGCAGCCAGCAACTTTTCCAGCTCGCCGAGTCCCTCACCGATGTACGGGTTCTGGTGCTGGCTGTTTTGGATGAGCCCGACGATCAAACGATCTGCCACCTGTCGATTAGCGGCCGCAACATCAATGACTGTCGGAACGCATTCGATAAGTTTCGCTGATCAATTGAAATTTAATTCTGACCAGAATCCGATCTGTCCGTGAACCGACTCGACTTGTTTACTCGTGAAGCAATTTACAGTCGCTTGACTTGGCCAACGCGAACAGGTGCTTGTTCGATACAATCGTTTGCTGGTCGATTTGCGTAACGAGTTTGTTACGTCTCTGGCGCTTGGGAAACAGGTTAATACTGGTCGATTTACGGAAAAATCCCTTCCCTCAACGTTTTCGCCGACCCTTACGACCCGTCTAAAAGGAAGCCTGGCGTTCAGCTGACTACGATTATGCAGGTATTCCGTTAAAATTGCGGACTGCCTGACCATCATCGGGGTGGTAAAATAAGGTAGCGGGAATAGCTGCCTCTGAAATGCTGCGTAATAACCGACAGCCAAGGGCATTTCGAATCGGATTCGGATCGAAAAACATTCCCGCGCGTTCTATGCCCAATTCGAATAACGGATCACGGCACCAAACGGACTTCAAGGAAAACAACCACATGACCCAACGTTTGCCTTCGCGCCCCCGAAAGGTGGCCATTGCGATTCCCGCCAAAACAAATCAATCTCGCCGTCGACTTGCTTATGCAATCGGAATTCTGGCGTTCCTGAGCATCTTCTTTCTGTTCGCCAACGGATTGTTCGCTCAGGAGGAAATCAGTGAAGAAGAGGCTGCGACTGAAAAAGAGCAGTCGGCCGAAATCGAATTCGATTTCTTTGGCGGCGAAGCCCCAGTCAATATTGAGCAACTTCGCGAGATGCAGGATCACTTCGCTGAGCTTTCGCAGGACGTCGCCGATGCGACGGTCAGTGTACAAGTCGGCAACAACCAGGGTACCGGAGTCATTGTCACTCGTGATGGCTACATCATGACTGCGGCACACGTGATTAGCGGAGCCAACTTACCTGCCAGAATCACGTTGCCCAATGGCGACAAATTGGAAGCCACGACTTTGGGACTGAACCGTACCGTCGATTCGGGTCTTTTAAAAATCAACGACAAAGGCAAATACCCTTACCTGAATCCCGGCGTTTCGACGGATCTGAAGAATGGTCAATGGGTAATGGCGATTGGTCATCCAGGTGGCTGGAACGAAGATCGCGGACTGGTGTTTCGTATCGGCAGGATCCTGCGAAAGTCTGATACGGCGATTTCGACGGACTGCAGCCTGGTCGGCGGCGACAGTGGCGGACCATTGGTTGACATGAATGGCGACTTGATCGGTATTCACAGCCGCATCGGAATGCAATTAACGGACAACATCCACGTACCTGTCGACCAGTTTTCCGAGCAATGGGACGACCTAAGCAGTGGTCGAGACTGGGGCCGCGGAATCGGTGGAACCAATCCTGCCAACGAACCCTGGATGGGATTCAATCTTAAGGGCGATCGATCGCTGGAAATTGATTCGGTTGTCCCGAATGGACCAGCGGATAAAGCGACGCTGCAAGAAGGTGATGAGTTGGTAGAAATGAATGGCGATCGACTTCGCAACAGAATTCGTTTTGGTCGACTGATGCGTTCCCTTGATCCCGGCGACGAAATCAAATTCAAGATTAAACGTGGCGACGAAGAACTGGAAATCGAGTTAAAGGTCGGGTCGCGAGCCGACAGAACGAGGTAGCAACCGTCTCGCTTTTTTAACCTTTAACAATTTGCAGATACACGACTTACCAAAGTAGAAACGAACATGATTACACCAAACCCGGCTAAACTTCGACAAAGTATTTCACTCGTGATGTTTCTGGTCGCGACATGTTTTCTGGTTGCCGTTCCGGCCAGCACCAACGCTGCCGTTCTGCAAGAAGCCCCTCCCACTGAGGAAGCCAGACCTGGCAAATCCAAAGACTTGAAAAAAGACAAGTTGGCCGACTCGAAAGCTGACGACTCGAAGCAAGAGGATGAGCAGGAAGACGCCAAAGACAAAAAGGATGAACAGGAAGACGCCAAGGACAAGAAAGATGAGGATGCCAAAGACAAGCAGGATGCGGCAAACAATGATTCTGCCCAGGCAGAAGAAGAAAGACCACGTCGTCGACGTCGTCGTCAGTCTCGCTCCGTTTCCGTTTCGAAAGCTGACAGCAACTTTTTGAAGATCTTTCAGCCGGCGATTGAGCACGCCGCCAAGGCAACCGTTGAGATCAAAAAAGACAAAGAAACAATTGCTCTGGGCGCCATCGTCGATGATGGCGGCTATGTGTTGACGAAGCACAGCGAATTGAAGAGTCCGCTGACTTGCGAATTGAATGATGGCCGTGTCGTCCAAGCCTATGTGTTTGGCGTCCACAAGGATACCGACCTCGCTCTGCTGAAGATTGAAGCCGATAACCTGCCCGTCATTCGCTGGGCCAACTCCGACAGCCTGAAAGTCGGTCACTGGCTGGCTACTGTCAACGATGAAGACAAACCGCTTGGCGTTGGCGTCGTTGGCGTGAACGCACGCTTGATCAAACCGCAATCCGGCTTCATGGGTGTCAACCTTCGTCAAGCCGAACAGGGCGTCCAGATCACTGGCGTCACAGAAGACTCGCCGGCTGAAACTGGCGGTCTGAAACCCGGCGATATCGTGTTGAAGGTAAACGGTGAATCCTTCACCGAAATTAACAAACTGATTACAAAAGTGAAAAGTTTTCCGCCAGGTGAAGAGATTCGCTTGACCCTTTCCCGAAACAGCAGGGAAATTGTAGCGGATGTTGTATTGGGCGAAGAACGTTCGCTGAACCCATTGTTCCAACGCAGCAACCAACAGAACACCATGGGTGGTCAATTAAGCAGCCGCCGACAGAACTTCCCAATGGCCTTTCAACACGACACGTTCCTGAATCCTGAGGATTGTGGTGGACCCGTCGTTAACATCGACGGTGACGTTGTCGGATTTAACATCGCTCGCCAAGGTCGTGTCGCCAGCCTGATGCTGCCAGCCTCGTTGGTACGTTCTCTGGTCGATGAAATGAAAAGCGGCCAGTGGGCACCTGCGGTCGTCAACAAGGATCGTATTGAAGAGATCAATCGCACGCTGCAGGAACTCAACACAAAAGTTGCCCTCTCTCCTATGAACGATACGGACCTGAAAAAGCAGGTTAAGGATCTGAACAAGGAAGAGAAGAAACTGCGTAAGGAGCTGGAAGAAACTCTGCAGAAGCGAATTCGAGCCGAAGTTGAATTGGAACAGGCCTCTGGCAGTTTCGAGACAGCGAACAAGGAAATCGAGAGGCTGAAAAAGCTGCGTGAGGAACTGGTTACCGGCAGCCGTTAAACGCGACTCGCCAAATCCATGGTCAAAAACCTACGCGAACAGGAGTTATCTCCTGTTCGCTTTTTTTGTGCACTCTATCGCAGCCAAACCGCCGGGTCGCACCATCCAACGATCGTCAATCGGAACGATCGTCAATCGCCTCAATCGATTCGCTGTTTCTTTCCGATTCCAGATACGCGGCCAACAGGATCTGAGCCGCCAGCTTGTCCAGACGTTGCTTCCGCTTCTTGTGTGGCAAGCCGGAATCCTGCAGCAACTGTTTGGCGTGAGCGGTCGTGTACCGTTCGTCGAACCACGTAACCGGCAATCCCGTGACGTCCGCCAGGTGTTTGCCAAACGCCCGCGCCTCTTTTGACTTCTTGCTCTCATCCCCGCTGGAGTGCACCGGCAGACCCACGACGAACCCGACAATCCTTTCGGCCTTGGCAAGTTCCACGAAGTACTGATCGTCCAGCCGAGCGTTGCGGCGATTGTAGTTTTCCAACGGACTGGAAATCGTTTGGCCCAAGTCGCTAATGGACACGCCGATTCTGACAGTGCCGTAGTCGATTCCGGCAATCCGGCCAGACGCGGGAAAGGCAATCGCCGCCGGTTCGTCGGCTGTGGACTCTTTTGAGTTCGCGGGATCGGTGGGCTGATCGCTCAAATGAAAACTACACAAAGGAATCGTTGGTGGACGGTTTGTTGAACGTCGACAGTCTTTTTCCAGTCATCTATTCATCGATTGGACTGCGTTCGGCAGCGGAAGAGAAGTATCCGTTTTCAAGAAAGGACAAGGCAGCCTGCCAAACCTCTTTCTGCTTCATCATCGTACTGTGCAACAGACGCTGCTGCATGAAGTCGTGGGCACCAATCAAACGAGTCTCTTCCACGGAAACCACCAGATCGTTTTTGCCCGAGAGCAATGGGTTGTCCAAAGCGGATTGTTCCGGTTGACCACCAGCGATCACTCCGAACTCAAACTCCGGCGTCGCCAATGTCTTTTCGATCTCGTCCCAGTTTCGCGACAAGTCCTGCCCGCTGACTCCCCAGAACGTCTTGAACAAAAAATTGTCCTGCAGTCTTTGCGCCAGCCGTGAACCATTGTTCGGCGGAGCCAGCATCACCATCCGTCCAAACCGCTCGTCGCCCTCCGGCTTGTATTTTCCGATGTAATAACGAACGACGATGCTGCCCATGCTGTGGCCAAGAAAATTGATCTCGGTGACTTCTGGCAAATGCTCAATCACACTGGCCAGCCCTTCGGCATGTTCGTCGATACTGGTTCTGGTACTGGCGTAACTGACATTGATCACGGTAATGTCACTGCCGTCCTGAATGAATTTCCCAATGGGCTTCATCGCACCTCGCGTGCGGGTCAATCCATGCAACACAATCAGGACTCGCCCCGTCATCGGCTTGAGTTCTTTCTCAAGCGTGATCTTGTCCAGTTTTTCCTGGCAACCAGCCCGACCACCCCATGCCAAACGCACATCTTTTGGGTCAAGCAAACGGTGATGATTGGTCACCACGTTCTTTTGAAGTCGGTAGCCGTGCAAGTGAATCAAATCGGACCACAATTGCTTGCCGCCAAAAGTCTTGATTGGCAGATTGAAGAACGTCTCTTGCAGCTCTTTCCTCGTCGGCTCTTCTGCAGAATCTTCAGTTGCCATATCACGCGTTTTCCCTGAATCATGTGAATCGCTCTGCGCAGAGGCATTGTCAGAGTTGCTTGCCACCATGATCAGGATCGCCGTCAAATAGATAATTCGTTTTCTCATGCCCGAATTATTCATTTTTCACGCACTCCTGGCAACGGAAAATCAGACGACCTCGGGCGATTACCAGGCAAGTTTGCCAGATTCGCCGGGACTACAAGTATTCGTCCCAACCCAGCTTTTCCAGCTCGGTCACCACTTTTTTGATTGCAGATTCATCAGTTTTATCAGCCACAAGAGTCGCATCGGCGGTGTGAATCACAATGCAGTTCTCCATTCCGAGCGTGACAACCAGGTGGTCTTCGGTGCTGCGAACGACCGAATCCTTTGTGTCGATGCAAAGCTGGTTACCCATGGTCGAGTTCCCGGCGTCATCGATCCCGCCCAGCCTTGGAACGGCGGTCCAGTTGCCAACATCGTCCCAATCAAACGGAGCTTCCATGACACAAACGTTGTTGTGACGTTCCATTACGGCGTAATCGATCGACTTGCCTTCGATCGCAGTGAATTCTTTCTCAAACACTTCGTCGAAACGGTCGCTGTCCATCGCCTGGGTAATGGTGTTGATGTGAGCGAACATCTCGGGCTCGAATTCCTGCAGAGCAGCCAAAATAGTTTTCGCCTTCCACAGAAAAATTCCGGCATTCCAGTAGAACTCGCCCGTCTCCAGAAATTGAGTCGCCGTTTCCAGATCAGGCTTTTCGCGAAATTGTTTTACCTGGTACGCGTCGTCGCCGATCGTTGCATCCCGTTGAATGTATCCAAACACCTGCGCGGGATAGGTGGGCTTGATGCCAAAGGTAACAATCCGGCTTGCATCTTCTTCCAGCAGTTTCTCTGCTGCGTTAACGGCAGCGTGAAATTTATCGACTTGCTGAATCACGTGATCGGCGGGCATCACCAGCATGGTGGCATCGGGATCACGAGCAGCGATCAATCCCGCAGCGACTCCGATACAAGGGGCCGTGTCTCGCTTGCAAGGTTCTCCCAAAATGCAACCGTCGCCCAGGGCGGGCAGTTGGCTTTTCGTTGCCTCGACCAGCCGTTGGTTAGTAAGAATCAGGATTTGGTCGTTGCCACAAAGTCCATTCAATCGCGAAGCAGTCGCCTGCAGCATCGAATGTTCACCGACCAGGTTCAATAACTGTTTCGGACGTTGGCGGCGACTGGCGGGCCAGAATCGGGTGCCCGAACCTCCGGCCATGATGGTGGCGTGCAACATGGTTTTCTCTTCTCAATGGTTACTTCAAGTAAACAGGCTCGGTGATCGTTGACTGCCCCTCTGTGGCGGCCTTCAACTTGTCGGGGTTCATTAACAAGCCAGGTGCTAATTCGATGGAAACACCATCAGCGACCTGAACGCCCACCTCCGCCAACGCTCTTTTGTATTGAGCCATCATGGCTTGCTGAGCCGTTAGTGCCGTATTGGAACTCTCGGTGGCAGCGTTCTTAACTGGCGAAAACGCTTCCGCCGGGTCGACCTCAACAACAATCGAGTGCTTTGCCATCGGCAGCAAGTCGAATATGAACCGCTCGAATTTAATCGCGTTGGGCTCATCCGGTTTCACAATCGAGCCATCATCGGCCACGAAGGGAACCTTTTTATGAGCCAGGTGAAATGGCAACGCGTCGGCATGGTCGGTCATTCGATCAAGGAACGAGACATCGAAGATGTGCACGGCGATGTTGCCGGCCCAAAACAACAACGCTCCGTTATCGTCCGTTCTATGAGCGACATCATCGGGCAAGTCACTGTATTCGATGATCTGAACCTTGCTGTCGATCGAAACAATGTTTCCAACCTTTTGCAATGGCTCGCGTTTGGGCACAGCCTGGGAACTCATTTCCGACTTTGCCAGGATGTGATAACCAATCGTCGCGGCATCGCAAATTTGACAAAGTGGATTGTCGATCTGGCAATAGAAAATTTGCTGCAGGTCACGTTGCTTCATGTCGGCCAGGCAACCACTTTTATCCAGCGCGGCCAACATCCCGCCGTGACCATCCGGGCTGGCGAACAACCGATCTTTCGCGGACAACAAAACCTTGCCGGAATTGCAATCAACGGCTGGCATCGTTCCCTGACAAAATATCTTGCCCGCATCGCGTGGATAGCCAAACCAGTCGTTGTCGTTCAGAAAATCTGCCGTTTCCTGATTCGTGGCCGGGCTGGTCATGACGTACAGCGGGATCACGCAGCGATGTTTTTCGTTGAGCGCTTTCAACTTGTCGATGTGAATCTGAAACAGCGTGCGGTTCTGGACCGGGCTAAGTGGGTACATGCCTTTCGGATGCTCGAACCCCAGTCGACTGCCTTGGCCACCGGCGACAAGGATCATACCGATATGCCCGCTGGCGAGTGCTTGTGTGCCGCGGGCCGTCGCATCATCTCGTGAAACTGAATTGTCTGCGTCACGGTTCAAACGCAAGGCGGTCGGTGGTTCGGCTCGCTTGGCCAACTCTGCCCAGGCATCCGCTTTGCCAAACTTCTGAAACAGAGTCTGGACCTGTTTAAAATCAATCGACGCGATCTGCTCGCCCAACCGTTCCTGAGCCTCGGGATTCAATTCGGCAAAAAATTGCAACAGATGTTCCTGACCAACGTCGGCCAGTTGAGATTTAATTTGAGAGTTCATTGAGCAAATTCCACGTGAGTCTGCAACAGGTCAAGCGAGTGAACAGAGTGAATGGTTCAGGCAGCGACTTCATTGGTCCCGGACGAAACGGATGCCACGACTTCAACAATGACGTCGTGTTTCAGATTCGATGCGGCCGCTGGTGAGCGATCGTCCAGGCGAACTTCCAGACGCAACCCGTGCGGAAGTTCCTGCGTTGCCTTGATTGAGGCAGCCGGGCCATCGGCAACACGGCAAAAGACCTCAGGAGTTTGATCAAGTATCGGCCAAAATGGCAATTGGACAATGCACGTTTCATCCAGTGTAGAAAAATGACACCGGATATTTGCCACGATACAACGGGCTCCATCCGGCTGATGCCATTGAGCGACATTCTGGGCCAACGTTGAGTCTTCGGCAAACTGGACCCGCACGAACGTCCAAGGGTCATGTTCGGATTCCAAATCGCTTTCGGCGTCCGCAGCAGGCGGCTCAAGTTGCTCGCTGGCAATTCCGGAATTGATCGACCGGGATTCGGGCGGCAGATGAACTCCAGTCCCTGGATCGACCATCGCGTCGATGTCGCGGCGACCGCTGGTCGCTGGACCGCCGCTGTCCGCCAAGCCCCTGTATTCGTAACCGAACACGCGAAACCAGAGCGGCAATGTGGCAGCGATCAAGACGGGCGCACAAACGAGAATCGAAAACGCAAAATTGGGCGACCACACCAACAAGGCGATGACCGAGATTGTGGCCAGGTTGTAGTGACAAACTCGCTCGACCAATCCACCCTTGTCGATTCGATGTAGCAATACGAGTCCGCACATTACGCTGGCAGAAATCAACAGCAACAACAAACCCTGTCCCTGGTATTCGATGTACCATCGGCAAACGATCGCCATCACGGCAACGGCAGACGCGGCCAGCAACGTGCCCACCGACAGCAACTCTCGCGGCTGCAGCAATGGGGTCAGCTTCGAATCGGCGACCTTGGTAGTCTCTGGCAATGGATGCTCCCGGGATTTGAATTTTGAATGATAAATCATTCCTCAAACTGCTCAAACGCCAGTTTTCCAAAGCCTCTTTTGTCGGCAGGGAAGAAATTTAGGTGTCAGATCGAATCCCCACGCTGCGACAGGTTAAGCCATGGAACCGATTTGATCGATCTGGAATTAGCCACGGAGTGGCGGCAGCGCTTAGCCATGGGCGTCAGCCCATG
>CAZPOL010000066.1:18081-30016 GCA_964588195.1 uncultured Pirellulaceae bacterium
ATGATACGGCGGGGACCGCCGTGGCACTATTTAAATAAAAAAACGGATCCTGCGTTACAGGATCCATTCTTGGTTGAATCAAATTGTGGGTAGCCGTCGCAAAAACCTTAGGCGGTTGCGGCGGTTCCGACAGCTTCGGACAGCTTCTTGGCAGCCTCGGTGCACTCCCAGGTAAAATCGGGGTCGTTGCGACCAAAGTGGCCACCGGCGGCGGTCTTGCGGAAGATCGGTCGACGCAATTTCAGGTAGTCGATGATTCCGGCAGGGGCCAGTGGAAAGACTTGCTTGACGGCTTCGCAAATCTGCCCGTCATCGACGGTGCCGGTACCTTGAGTATCAACGTGAACGCTGACCGGCTCGCTGACACCAATGGCATAGGCCAATTGGACTTCACAACGAGAGGCCAAACCTGCGGCCACGACATTCTTGGCAACGTGACGAGCCATGTAGGCGGCACTGCGATCGACCTTGGTCGAGTCCTTACCGCTGAAAGCACCGCCACCGTGTCGTCCCCAACCACCGTAGGTATCGACGATAATCTTGCGACCCGTTAAACCACAATCACCGTGTGGGCCGCCAATGACGAACTTGCCCGTTGGGTTAATGTGATACTTAACGTCACCCTTAACCAGCTCTTGCGGCAACAAAGGGTTGATGACCTTGTCCTTGATGAACGCGTGCAGCGTTTCATTGTCAACGGTTTCATTGTGCTGAGTCGAAACGACCACGGTATCGATTCGTACTGGCTTGAAGCCATCGTACTCGACCGTCACCTGGCTCTTCGAATCGGGCCTCAGCCAATCGACTTCGCCATTGAAGCGGGCTTCGTTCAGCCGCTCCAGAATTTTGTGCGATAGAGCGATCGGCAACGGCATTAGTTCTTCGGTATCGTCACAGGCGAACCCGAACATCAAGCCCTGGTCACCGGCACCAACCTCTTTACCAGAGGCACTATCGGCATCAACGCCCTGAGCGATATCGGGACTCTGTTGATCGAGTCGCACGATGACTTCGCAACTGTCACAGCCAATCCCGGTCGCGGCGTCGTTGTATCCAACGTCTCGCATCACGCCGCGCACGATTTCTTCGACATTCACATCTGCCTTGGAAGTGATCTCACCGGCAATCACAGCCAACTCCGTGCTGACCATCGTTTCACAGGCCACACGGCTGTTCGGATCTTGTGCCAACATGGCGTCCAGCACGCCATCGGAAATTTGGTCGGCCAGCTTGTCGGGATGCCCCATGCTGACGGATTCGCTGGTAAACAAATACTTGCCTGAGCTCACTATTCATGCTCCAAAGTTAACATGTGAATTTTGGCGGAAGGAAACCAGTGTTTCTGCAACCGCAGTTCGATGTTCGAATCAAGACTTGAATGCGTACAACACCGTTAAGCCTGACATTGTAGCTATAGATAGCGGTGGTGTTCAATCGTTGATTGTCAAACCGCGAAATACGCGTTGGTAATAACGCTATGCTGCCCGGTAAGTTAGATCGTGGGCAGAATGGTGAAAATATCCGGCCAATTCGCGACAAGTCGACTCCAGTGCTCCTTGCGACCCTTCCACGAATTCACGAGCCTTGGCTGCTTGTTTAGTGGCCTGATCGGGGTCCGCCAGGCAACCTTCCACGAACTCAACCAATTGCTGTTCGGATTGCAACTGGCGACCAATCCCGGCTTGTTTCATCGCTTGCACGATCTTTTCGAAGTTCCAGGTGTTGGGACCGAAACAAACGGAGGCCCCGGCAGCGGCAGGCTCCAACATATTTTGACCGCCGCGATCTCCAAAGCTGCCGCCCACAAATGCCAGAGTAGCCAACGACCACCAGGCGGTTAGTTCACCGATCGTGTCCGAGATCAAGACCTGGTCGCGCGCCACTTGATGGCCCGCCTGGAATTTGGAAAGCGTTTGCGAACGCAGCACGCCACTCACCCCCAGTTCGGCGAGTTGTTGTTGGATCTTGCGGCCTCGATCGGGATGCCGTGGCACAACGACGAGACGTAGCCGAGGATTATCTTTCGCCACCGACAACCAAGTGCGGACCGCCATCTGTTCTTCTGGCTGCTGAGTACTTCCTGCGACCCACAAAACATCATCATCGCGTAAACCGATCGCGTTACTCAATTGCTCAACCAGGTCAGGGCAGGGCGACTGGGTGGCACCGTCGAACTTGATCGATCCTGAAACAGAAACCCGCTCGGCAGGGCAACCCAATTGAACGAATCGCCTGGCGTACTCATCGGTTTGAGCCACCACTCGATCGAGTCTGGAGAAGATTGGCCGAATCCAATTCAGACGCTTGCGATAACTATGGAAGCTCTTCTCTCCCAGCCGCCCATTGATCACGACGACGGGCACCTGTTGACCTGAGGCGATCGAGATCAAGTTGGGCCACACTTCCAGCTCCGTCAAAACGACGACGTCGGGCCGCAATCGTCTCAGTGCGTTTTTGATTGCCCATGAGAAATCGATTGGAAAGTAGAAGACCGTTTCGCCAGTAAATTTTTGTTTCGCCAACTGCATACCTGTGGCAGTCGTTGTCGAAATGACGAATCTTGAATCGGGGTAGCGGGTCTTTAGCTGGTCAAGCAGCGGCTGCAACAGATTGACCTCGCCGACACTCACGGCATGCAACCAGACGCAATGCTGAGTATCCGCACCAGAGACGGGCGCCAGCCCCAGAGCTCGTTGGCCAAAATTTCCCAGCGAACGACCGCGAAAGATGCGGCGATACAAAATCATTGGGCTCAGCAACGCGTACGCGCACAGGTACAGGCTATTCAACAGGCAGGTTTTGATCGTTTTCAAGGCCGCGATTCCTTTCGCGTTCAAGAATTTGCTTGTTTAGTAAACCCTAGTGAACCTGATCTCTTCAGGCCGATTGCTTGCGGATGCAGCAATGCTTGAACTTCTTGCCGCTGCCGCAAGGACACGGGTCGTTCCGGCCGACACGTTCCTGGCGATTACGAATCGGTTGAGCGACAGCCTTGCCACCCGATGACGATGAATTGATCGCTTGCTGTTGTTCTTGCACCATCTCGCTGTGACTGAAGTCCTGATGTTCGGCTTTCAGACTCACGAAGGTGTTACTGATAAAATCCTGGTTTAGGTGCTCCATGCGATAGATCAGATCGGAAACTCGTTCGCCAATCGAATGCCACAGGCTTTCGAACAGACGCATACCTTCGCGTTTGTATTCGACCTTCGGATCCAGCTGGGCCATTCCTCGTTGGCTGACCGCACTTCGCAAGTAATCCATCGCCAGCAAGTGATCCTTCCAGGCGTTGTCGACGACGTCCAGCAGAACCATTCGTTCCATACGTCGCATTTCCGGATGGTAGTAATCGGCAACGACCGACTGCAGCTTCTGTTCCAGTTCTTCCCGATTCAGGTCTTTGAATTCCTTAACCGGCATCTCGTATTCAACCTTGTCTTTCAGCCACCGGGTCAACGAGCCAACATTTTCGTGACTTCGGCCCAACGGGATTCGTCCGCTGCCATCGACCTGTTGAATCTCCTGTTGCAGTTCGGCCATTGCGGCGTGTGCGCGGTTTTGCGAATCGCGGCTAAGCTCCATCAACTTTTCACGAATCTGATCGCGTTGCTGATTCTTCAAGTCCTCGACGTTGATGTCGCAAACGAATCGATCGCTGGCCCATTTGGTCAGCGACTCGCGGTCGATGCGACTGTCAGCACCTTTGCCGATAGAGAACTGATACAATCCGGCAATCACCGGGTACTCAGCTTCTTTTTCGTCGTAGTGGGCGATCGCTTTCTGAACCATCAACTCCTTGATGAATTCAACTTCCTGATTCTGAATCTCTGCGACATCGACATCGATCCCGAACTTTGCCTTGACCCAGCGAACTGTGGTTTGCAGGTTGAAGTCCTCTTCCAGCATCACCGCGCCTTCGGAAAGGTCGACTTCGCCGATCGCCTTGCGAGCCAGGTCCAGCAGATGCTCGTCCAGCCGATCGCGCCCAATCTTTTTCAGGTCGCGATCTCGAACGTTCAAGTCCCATCGCACGTTGGCGAATTTGACCATCGCGTCCCAATTCCAGTCACCGGTCAAGTCTTCGCCGTCGTCACCAATCGGCAAGTTCTCTTCGATGGCGCTCAAGACGGCACCTTCGGCGGCGCGTTCCGCTTCGTCTTTGGCAATTTCGGACGCGGTCTGGAAATCAGCGTTCTTGAAGTTCTTCGGATCCAGTTGCGTCGACAAGCGAGCCCCAGCCCAACTGGCGAACGAGGCCGGCCCAAAGTCACGTGTCGCGTAGGTATCCAGGTTGTGATCGACTTCCTTGCGAATCATGTCCAACACCATCTCGCGACAGCTTAGACCGTCCAGAATTCGCTGGCGGAACCCGTAGATTCGTTTCCGCTGCTCGTCCATGACCTCGTCATATTCCAGCAGGCTTTTGCGAATCTCAAAGTTGTATTCTTCTCGCTTCTTTTGAGCGCTATCGATTCGCCGCGAAACCATGGCACTTTCGATCGGCACATCTTCGGTGAAGCCGCCCATCTCCAGCATTCGTTTCACAAACGGCCCAGCAAAAATCCGCATCAGATCGTCATCGAGACTCAAGAAGAACCGGCTACTACCTGGGTCTCCCTGTCGTCCACAACGACCACGAAGCTGCAAATCGATTCGACGAGCATCATGGCGTTCCGTTCCCAGTACATGCAGACCACCAAGGTTCTTTACCTCTTCGCCCATCTCGGACATGGTGTAATCCTTGTCGATCTTTTCGACCAGGGCATCCCATTCTTCGCGAGGCACATCCAGACGCGTTTCATAAGTATCTTGCAATTGAGCCCAAGCCATCGTCTCGGGATTTCCACCCAACACAATATCGGTACCACGACCGGCCATGTTCGTCGCAATGGTGACCGCCCCATGACGTCCAGCTTGCGAAACGATCTCAGCCTCACGTTTGTGATTCTTGGCGTTCAGGACTTCGTGCGCAACACCGCGTCGTGTTAACAATTGCGACAGGTGTTCACTCTTTTCAATCGATACGGTTCCCACCAACACTGGCCGTCCCGCGTACTGTACGACCTTGGCTTTGTCTCGACTGATGGAAGCGACCTTGCCGTCCTGCGAGTCAGCGATTTGAACCGAGCTTTCGCTTTCTTTCTCGATCTTTCCAATGTGAATGGTGCCGTTCTTTTCAATCACCGTATCCCAACGATGAGTCGCCTCGACCTCGTCGGCAACCGCTTCCCATTTGAACTTTTCAGTACTGTAAATCGTGTCCGCGTGTTCTTGACGTTGCAGAGGACGGTTGGTTGGAATCGCGATCACGTCCAGACCATAGATCTTGGAAAATTCGCCCGCTTCGGTCATCGCGGTTCCGGTCATACCACCGAGCTTGTCGTATAGCTTGAAATAGTTTTGCAGAGTAATCGTGGCCAGCGTTTGAGTCTCTTCCTTGATCTTCACGCCTTCTTTGGCCTCGACCGCCTGGTGCAAGCCATCGCTCCACTGACGACCGTCCATCAAACGACCCGTGAACTCGTCGACAATGATCACCTTGCCGTCTTTGACCACGTAATTGACGTCCTTGATGAAGACGTTGTGGGCTCGCAGCGAGTTGTCCAGCAAGTGCGGCCAATCCATGTTGCCAGCCGTGTAAAAACTCTCCACGCCCGCCAGTTTCTCAGCCTCACGAACCCCTTCGTCCGTCAGCGTGGCGTTACGATCTTTCTCGTTGACCGTGAAGTGCAAGTCTTTCTTCAAACGACGTGCGATACGATCCGCTTCGGCGTACTTGTCGATGTTTTGGTGAGCAGGACCGGAGATGATCAATGGTGTACGAGCTTCATCGATCAGAATATTGTCAACTTCATCGATGATTGCGAAGTGCAAACCACGTTGCGATTGCTGGTATGGTTTTTCAAAACGATCATCGCCTCGCGCCGCCGGACGCATGTTGTCGCGCAGGTAATCGAAACCAAATTCGTTATTCGTTCCGTAAGTGATATCGCAGTCGTAGGCCTTCTGCTTCTTGGCCACACTTTGACCCGATTGAATCGCGTCCACCGTCAGGCCGAGTCCCATGTAAAGCGGCCCCATCCATTCCATATCTCGACGAGCCAGATAGTCGTTCACCGTAATGACGTGAACTCCCTTGTTTGCAATCGCGTTCAGATAGGCCGGCAATGTTGCCACCAGTGTTTTACCTTCACCGGTCACCATCTCGGCGACGGCACCACTGTGCAAAACCATGCCACCGATCAACTGCACGTCGTAATGCCGCATGTCCAGGAATCGTTTACCACCTTCGCGACAAACCGCAAACGCCTCGATCATGATGTCGTTGGGGGTTTCGCCAGCCTCCAAACGCTCGCGGAACCGCTGAGTCTGTTCAGCCAATTGCTCGTTGGACATCGCCTCGAATTTCGATTCCAGCGCGTTGATCGCGTCGACCTGGCCCTGCATTCGCTTCACGAAGCGCGCATTCGAAGATCCAAACAGTGAGGTCACCCCGCGCTCGAACAGCCGTAGTAGACTGCCGAAGAACATCGAAATGAGTTCCCAAATTCTTTCCAATTGTGGCATCAAAATCACCAATCAATATTTCTTATTGCGTACCGCTGGAGCGAAAAATTCCCGGCATCCAACAAGCAGAGAGACCTCTGACCTGACAAAAATGCACCCGCCATTATTCCTCAGATGAAAATTTATTCACCGGTTCCAATGCGAACTTCGCAAGTCGATTGCGAAGCGGTCAAAATGGGTCAAAATGCGCGCAAATGATTTGCTCGAAACAATTTATAGTTGCCCGGCACCACGGTCAACGTAGATTTGTTCGCCCATAAATGGCATTACCCGCGTCTCCTGCTACATTTTGAAGCAATCCAGCTGTAACAGAACAACGAAGATTGCGGTTAGGAATCGCAGCGAACAACCTGTTTTGGCAGTTACCGGCAAGATATCCACCGATATATGGCAAAAAGCGTGCCAAGCAACGGCATACCGCCGGGTACTCGATTGGGCCAGGCACGAGCCGAACCGCGCGTGCCGCATGTCGCTGGCAGGGCTGTTCCCCGGACAGCCCGATTCGATCTAACATTCAAGATTGAATATTCATCGAAGTAAATCGCGTTAACTTGATAACGTTCACTTAGCGGACTCCCGGAATTGGCTGAATCGAAAACCAACAAGCAACTGAAAAAGCAGCCGAAGACGATCGAGTTTCCGGGGCAGTTGATCGTGCTGGGGTGCGGTACTTCCGTTGGCGTCCCGGCGATCGGCTGTCAGTGTGAAGTCTGCAGCAGCGATCACCCTCGTAACCAACGAAGTCGGTGCAGTGTCATCCTGGGCCTTCCCGAAGGTAACTTGCTGATCGACACTTCTCCCGATCTTCGCACGCAATTGAATCGCGAAGGTATCGGCATCGTTCATACGGTCGCCTTCACTCACGAACACTCCGATCACATCATGGGATTCGACGACCTGCGTTTAATGCAGTTCTATTTAGGCGAAGCAGTCCCGGTCTTTTGCAATCAAGCAGTTCGCAAGCGACTACAAAACGCATTCGACTACGTTTTCTCCGATGACGAGGTCACGCATGTCGGCGCTGTACCGCGAGTCGACTTGAATTTGATCGATGGACCGTTCGATGTGCTGGGCTCGACCGTAACCCCTGTGCCTCTGGAACACGGCCCACGATTCAATGTGCTGGGATTCCGAATCGGCAACGTGGCGTACTGTACGGACGTGAAAACGATCCCGGAAACCAGCAAGTCACTTTTGCAAAATCTGGACGTACTAATCCTAAGTGCCCTGCGGCCGACTCCGCATGCGACTCACATGAGCATCGACGAGGCGATCGAATGCGCCCGCGAATTAGGGGCAAAAAAGACCTACTTCACTCACTGCTCCTGCAGTGTGGACTACGAAACGGTGATGAATTATTTGCCTGAGGGCTTTGAGGTTGCCTACGATGGTTTAAGGATTCCCTTGACTTAGAAATATCTGGTTTGAGAAATCTTGTTGGGAAACTGCAATCTGGAAACTGCAACAAAACAGAGGTGACAACATTTCACGCTCTATCAAACACCAGCATGAATCGCAAACGAGCGGTTCCGGTACGCGCGGCTTTGAATCCTGTCCGGCGAAGGTTAAGCATGTTATCGCGTGCTTCGCCGCCATCACCGTCATTGGATTGACGTGTGGTTTGCACGCTCAGGATCAAACGAATACCGAGCAAGCAAAAACCAATCAAACCGATGCGGAAATCGGTCGCGATCTGTTACTGAATCACTCATTCTTGCCGCGCGATTTTCATCAATCCGTTTTTGATGAACTCTGGAAAGACTGGCCCGAGCCGTTTCGCAGCCAGGCAGAAAAAGCGACACCGGCAGAACGACGAGCGATCGCCTTCAAACGATTCGGATTCAGTCCGCGGCAGGACGATCCCGAAAAACCAATGCAGTACGTCGTCGACGACGAAGGATACTGGTCAATGAACTGCTTCGCATGTCACGGCGGTAGCGTTGCAGGCCAAACAATCGAGGGGTTGCCGAACGCTCAGATCGCACTGGAAACGCTGTACGCTGACATTCGTCGCACCAAACTACGGCTCGATGCTCCGCTCAGTCAAATGGATCTCGGTTCTATCGCTGTTCCGATGGGCACAACAGTCGGCACCAGCAACGCCGTCGTATTCGGGATCGCGCTGATGACGTACCGCACCAAAGACCTGGACCTGAGGCCGTTCCGAGCCCCGCCCAAACTGGTGCATCACGACATGGACGCCCCCGCTTGGTGGAACGTCAGCAAACGAGAGCGACTGTACATCGATGGCTTTGTCGAACGGAACCATCGCGCCTTGATTCCTTTCGTGATGGACCAAAGGAACAGCGGAAAAAAGATGCGAGGCTGGGAAGATGACTTCAAGAAAGTAATGGCCTACATCGAATCGCTCGAGCCACCGAAATACGCCTTCGATATCGATGAAGCGTTGGCGGAAAAGGGCAGGGCGGTCTTCAATAACAACTGCGCCGATTGTCATGGAAGCTATGGTGATAATCCGACGTACCCCAGCAGAATTGTGCCGATCGATGAGATTGGAACTGATCGAGTTCGCCTGGATGCGCTGACCGTAGAACACCGCAAGGGATATGGCGAAAGCTGGTTCGCAAACTACGGCGCCGACGATACGGTAGACGATCCGGGTGGCTACCAGGCTCCGCCTCTGGACGGCATCTGGGCGTCCGCTCCGTACTTTCACAACGGTAGCGTGCCCACGTTGTGGCATGTGCTGAACTCAGAAGAACGACCGCAAATCTGGCGTCGTCCCGACAACGATGGTTACGACCAGGAACGTGTTGGATTACAAGTCGATTCAATCGACAAACTGCCGGAAGACTTGCGTGGCGACCTGCGTCGCGAGTACTTCGACACCAGCGTCAGCGGGAAGAGTGCCGCCGGACACACCTACCCCGATCGTTTGACCGACGAAGAGAAAAAAGCGCTGCTGGAATACCTGAAAACGCTGTAGCCTGGACTTGGCACAGGCCGTACCGTGTCTTGAACAGCAGACGCGATTGTGAATTACGGCTAATTCTATTGCTGAAACATCCCGGCTAGGCGAAGTCAGTCGCAATCGCAAAAATGGAATTTTGTGACTCAAACTCGGAGCTCTCGATGTCGGACAAATGTGACTTTGGATTAATCGGTCTGGCGGTGATGGGGGAAAACCTCGCACTTAATATTGAAAGCCGTGGCTTTCGAATCGCGGTTTACAATCGCACCACCTCCAAAGTCGATAATCTGATCCAGGGCAGAGCGGCCGGGAAAAACTTCGTCGGCTGTCACTCACTGCAAGAATTGGTCGACAGCCTGGCAGCTCCGCGCAAAGTGATGATGCTGGTGAAAGCCGGGCCAGCGGTCGATGCGATCATTGAGCAACTGCTTCCGTTGCTCTCGCCGGGCGACATCATCATTGATGGCGGCAACACTTACTATGCCGACACCGAACGGCGAACCAAGACCGTCGAAGACGCCGGCATGCTGTACTGTGGCTGTGGTGTTTCGGGCGGTGAAGAAGGAGCGTTAAAAGGCCCCAGCATGATGCCGGGCGGCAGCAAAGATTCCTGGCCCATTTTGAAGCCGATCTTCCAGGCGATCGCTGCCAAGGTCGGTCCCAACGATGACATTCCGTGTTGCGAATGGGTTGGCCCGCGAGGATCAGGGCATTACGTCAAGATGGTTCACAACGGCATCGAATACGGCGACATGCAATTGATCTGCGAAGCGTACGCCATGATGAAGCATTCGCTTGGCATGTCCAACGACGAAATGTATGACGTGTTTGACGAATGGAACGGCGGCATTTTGGACAGCTACCTGATCGAAATCACGCGTGACATTCTGAGCGTCAAAGATCCCGAGACCGATAACTATATGGTTGATATGGTACTCGACCGAGCTGGCGCCAAAGGGACTGGAAAGTGGATGAGTCAACTGGCGCTCGATTTGGGTGTGCCCAGTTCACTCGTTACCGAAGCAGTCTACGCCCGCGGACTTTCGTCGTTCAAGGAAAGTCGTGTCCGGGCCAGCAAGGTGCTAAACGGTCCCGACGGAAAATACGAAGGTGACAAGAAGGCGTTTGTCGATGCGATTGGCAACGCTTTGTATGCGTCCAAGATCTGTAGCTACGCCCAGGGATTTGTCCAGCTGCAGGCGGCGGCCAAGGCACATGACTGGGATTTGAATTACGGCGATTGTGCCTTGCTGTGGCGAGGCGGTTGCATTATTCGCGCAAGTTTCCTGGACCACATCAAGGAAGCCTTTGACAACGACCCCAACCTGGAAAATTTGTTGCTGGCGCCCTATTTCACCAAGACCGTTCACGACGCGCAAGAGAGCTGGCGGTTGGTGGTTTCGACGGCCGCGTTGGAAGGCATTCCCATCCCGGCATTCATGACGGCGTTGGCCTATTACGACGGTTACCGCAGTGCACGCTTGCCTGCAAATTTGCTGCAAGCTCAGCGTGATTACTTCGGTGCTCACACCTACCAGCGAACGGACAAGGAAGGCACTTTCCATACGGATTGGATTAAAGAGCGTCGAAAACCAGCCGAAGCATGATCGCTATCGTCGTTTAATTGAGACCTCTGTGCCCGCAGTCGATGGTTCGCGCCCGCAGTTGATGGTTGGCAATACCATGGATGACAACAAACAGGTTTTTAGCTAGTCTCTAATCCGCAACACGCAACAATAACTGGTTCGGTGTTCCGGTTAATGTGAGCGGCAAGGCGCTAGCCGCCGGTTTCCGTGGCGGTCTCCGTGACGCCACCGGCGGCTAGCGCCTTGCCGCTCCGGAATTTTGGGAAAGAGTCTAGGTATAGGTAGATCATGGATCCTGTAGTTTTCGTCATCTTTGGTGCCTCTGGCGACCTGACTCGTCGCAAGTTGATTCCTGCGATTTTCAATCTGTTTCGCCTGGGCCAACTGCCAGAAAACTTCGCCTTGCTGGGAGTCAGTCGGACAAAGCTCAGCGACGAAGCGTTCCGTGACAAAGTCGTGCTGTCCAACGAGCACTTCGACAACTCTGATGTCTCCGCCGATCAGAAAAACGAGTTTGCGAGCAGACTCTTCTATCAACCGATCGACACGTCCGACGTCAACGAATACGCCAAAGTCAAAGAGCGGCTGGAGGTGCTAAACGAGCAATTCAACACCAGCGGCAACTACATCTTCTATCTTTCGACGCCGCCAAAGTTGTACGCAACGATTCCGAATTACCTGGCCGCTCATGGGCTGCATTGCGGCACCGGCGGGCAAGCCGATGACTCCCGGAAATCCGTTGGTTACCGACGGCTCGTTATCGAAAAGCCTTTTGGGTACGACCTGCAATCGGCGATCAAGTTGAACAAACAGGTTAAGGAGTATTTCGAAGAGGAACAAGTTTATCGCA
>CAZPOL010000067.1:0-29778 GCA_964588195.1 uncultured Pirellulaceae bacterium
CGCCTTTTCCGGTCTCGACGCAGATGAATTCCTGGTAAGCCGTGTCGGTCATGTCTGGCTTGGTCGTTGTGGTGTTAGGGTTCCAGACGATTGTCGAGTCAGAGTTGGCACCGGCGACCGCGTATTCGATTTTGTTCGCATGATCGATCAGCAGCAGCAATTCGGGCCCACCTCGGTAAACGCGATCGATTTCCGAAGAGAAGCGAACGTCTCCCTTTTGAGTATTGCGGGTGTCGGTCAGTTGGTCGCGGTATTCGGCGCCGGACAATCCTTCTACACGAGTCGTCCTGGTTGCCACTTTCAGGTACGAGTGGAACGCGCCACTCCACTGGAAAGGTTCCTCACCAATGTTGAAGGCGGTCAACTGGACGCTTAACGAATTGGGCCAGGTACTGCCGCTGACCTTCGAGGTCACCGTTTCGCCGAAGGTGTACGTTACTTCCAGCCGGAATTCATGAGGCCAGATTGCCAGGGTTTCCTGATCGGAGGCGATTGCCATCACCAACTGGGTCGCTCCAGAATCCAGGGCTTGAGTGCTGATAACTTGCCACATGCGGGTTCGCACCAAGCCATGATTTGGTAAATCGGGGTTTTCCGGGTGAGATCCGAACCAGGGCCAGACGATTGGGATTCCACCGCGAATTGCCTTGCCAGGCTGGAATTCTGCTTTTTCGCTCAGCCACAGCTCGATCCCGGCGTCGTTGCGGTCGCGATAACTAAGCAATTGGCCACCCAACAGTGACACCGAGGCCTCGGCAATCGGGTTGTTGATAACGGCGGTCGGCAGTTCTCCCGGACCCGGAATGAACTGGATATGATTGGCGATGCCGAATTGATCGTTCAATTCGGTGATACTAGGCAGGGTGTCAGGCATCTTTGATTTGATGGTTTGACCAGTTGGAAATTTCGTCCAGCAGCATAGCGGAATCGGCGGTTTGGCCCAACAACGATTCTGCCAGCAAATACCGTGTTTTCCCAGGGTTTTCCGGTTGACAGCAATGTCCAAAAGGGTAACCTTATTCGTTTCGAATCCCGGCAAAATCCCGCTTGGCGTACGCGCTGGATGGCCGCAGACTTCACACTGATCAACATTGGATCATTGATGCCAACGATTAATCAACTGGTTCGCAAGAACCGAAAATCAAAACGCAAATTTGCAAAATCTCCTGTACTGGAGAAGTGCCCTCAAAAGCAGGGTGTGTGTTTGCAAGTGCGAACGATGACACCCAAGAAGCCGAACTCGGCCTTGCGGAAGATCACTCGTGTTCGATTGAGTAACGGTAAGGAAGTCACCGTTTACATTCCTGGTGAAGGACACAATTTGCAGGAACACTCAATCGTTCTGGTCCGTGGTGGTCGTGTTCGCGACTTGCCCGGAGTTCGTTACCAGGTCGTTCGAGGTGCTCAGGATACTTTGGGCGTCGACGGACGTAAGCAATCTCGAAGCCGTTACGGGCAGAAGAAAGCCTAGCCAGTCGGCAAACACATTTGGCAAACCCTTGCCACCATTCTTTGTCGCAAGTTCCAAAGCCTGAAACCTGCGAAGATTTAACAAGACAATACCAAGCTAAACAAACGCTGGAAAAGACATACCATGGGAAGAATTACAGCCAGCCGCACACAGTTGAAAGGAGATCCGGTTCACGGATCCTTGCTCGCCAGCAAGTTCATCAACTGCATGATGTGGGACGGCAAGAAGACAGTTGCTCAAAAGATTTTTTACGATTGCCTTGATGAAATCAAGAAGCGTGTTCCTGAACAGGAATCGATCGACGTTTTCACCGAAGCGATCGAAAATGTGAAGCCACAAATCGAAGTACGCTCAAAGCGTGTCGGTGGTGCTTCCTACCAGGTGCCAATGCAGGTCAATCGCGCGCGTCAACAGTCTCTGGCTTTCCGCTGGATTCTGAACGCGGTCCGTGACAAGAAAGGCCGTCCGACTCACATGAAACTGGCTGACGAACTGGTCGCCGCTTTCAATAAGGAAGGCGCTGCCATGACCAAGCGGGAAAACACGCACCGAATGGCCGAGGCAAACAAGGCTTTTGCTCACTTTGCCTGGTAAAACGCGAACCCATCAAGGCCGCCCGAATCAGTATTCGTTGCGGCCTTTTGTATGCGCCGACCTCAATCGGCAACGCGGATCAAAACCGGTTCAGACTTGAACCATACGCGAATAAGACTCACATCGTTCGCACTCATTTCACTTAAATCCAATCAACCAACCAGAAAGAAACAGCTGCTTTCCAGCAGACGATTCCGTCAGCATCCCGGTTGCCACGCCGGCAACGAGGCAGGGCAGTGCAGAAAGCAGAGTTTGGAAGAATCATGGCACGGAAACTAAACAACATTCGAAATATCGGAATCATTGCGCATATCGATGCTGGCAAGACGACGGTCACCGAGCGCATGTTGTTCCTGTCCGGGGCCAAGCATCGCGTCGGCATGGTCGACAAAGGCACGACCGAAACGGATACCGATGAGGAAGAACAAAATCGCGGTATCACGATTTACTCAGCCTGCGTGACGTTCAAGTGGAAAGATATCGACATCAACCTGATCGACACACCCGGTCACGTAGATTTTACCGCCGAAGTCGAACGATCGTTGCGTGTATTGGATGGCGCGGTGGTCGTGTTCAGCGCGCGTGAAGGTGTTGAGGCGCAGAGTGAAACCGTCTGGCGACAAGCCAACCGTTACAAGGTGCCGCGATTTGCCTTCATCAATAAACTGGATCGGGAAGGCGCCGGTTTCGACCGTGTCGTCGATGAGATTCGCCAGCGCTTGGGTGGCAATCCTGTGCCGATTCAGATGCCGGTCGGCCTGGGGCCCAAACACGTTGATGATCCGTTTCGCGGTGTTATTGACTTGATCAAAATGAAAATGCAGGTCTTCGAAGAAGAAGGCAAGACATTGAAAGAAGTTCCGGTTCCGGACGAGCTGAAGGACGAGGCCGAGTTCGCGCGTCATACGATGCTGGAAGAACTGTACAATTACAGCGACGAGCTGGCCGAATTGGCGATGGGCGGCGAAACGATCTCCAACGAGCTGTTGCGAACAGTGATTCGGGAAGCGACGATCGCTCAGAAAATCCAGCCCGTCGTCTGTGGATCTGCGTTGCATGGTATGGGAGTTCAGGGAGTCCTGGACGGTGTGAAATATTATCTGCCCAGTCCGTTGGAACGGCCTCCCGTAGAAGGTGTGCACCCCACGAAGGAAGACAAGACAGAGTCTCGCAAACCAGATTCGAAAGATCCGTTTTGCGGCCTGGTGTTCAAGATCTTGCCGGCCAAGACGGGCGATTTCTACTGGATCCGCGTTTACTCTGGCGAATTAAAAGCGAACTCTCGCATGCTGTGCCCCGGGAAAGACAAGAAAGAGAATATCGCGCAGTTGTGGCAAATTCACGCTCAGAAAAAGGAGCGAGATGGCCAGGTCGACTCGGTTTCCGCTGGCGATATCGTTGGAGTAATCGGGCCCCGATTCGCGGTGACGGGCGATACCCTGTGCGACGCCAAGGCACCCATCCTGCTCGAGAAAATTGAGTTCCCGGAAACGGTAATCGAGATGGCGATCGAGCCGGAAACGACGGCCGAACGAAAAAAGCTGGCCGACATCCTGGAAATGCTCAAACGCCAGGACCCTACTTTCAAAGGGGTCGAAAACGAAGACACCGGTCAAACGCTGATCTCGGGGATGGGCGAATTGCACCTGGAGGTGATCAAGAATCGTTTGCTGCGGGAATTCAATTTGAATGTGAAAGTCCACAAGCCGCGCGTTTCGTATCGCGAGACGATGGGCAAGGCGGTCGATATGGTCGGCAAGTGCGATCGCCTGGTCGCGGGTCAGCAATTGTTCGCCCGACTTAGCCTGACGATGCAACCGGACGACAAGATCGAAGGCGTGCGAATTATCCGCTCGGGCGTAGCCGGAAAATTGCCTCCGGAATTTCTGGAGGCGGTCATGGAAGAACTGGAAGGCCGAGGGCAGGGCGGTGGCGTGATCGGCAGTTTCCCGCTGACTGGTATTAAAGTGACGCTGACCGATTGCGAAGTCAATGAACAATCCAATGCGATGGCGTTCAGCATCGCCGCCGGCGAAGCATTCGAATCCGGTTTGAACAAAGGCGATCCAGTGTTACTGGAACCGGTGATGAAGTTGAACATCACTACCCCTGACGACTACTACGGCGACTTTGTCAGCGATTTGGCGCAACGACGAGCTCGTGTCGTGAACACCGACAACCATGGTGGTATGACATTTATCGAAGCCCACGCACCTTTGGCCGAACTGTTTGGATACGCAGGCGCCATGCGATCACTTAGTCAGGGTCGCGCGGGTTCCAGTATGGAGCCTTTGCAATACGAACCCGCCCCGGAAAGCGTCAAGAACAGCTTCGGGTTCTAGTGATCCGTCGTCAAAGCTGAATCCCCCGCAACCGCCCAAAGATCACGATCAGGTTATGGAACGACCACCGCGAGAAGAAAACCTGAACACGGCAACGCACGCGTTGGCGACGGTGTTGGCGTTGATCGGAACCGGGTTGCTTTTGGTGCAGGCGTTCAAACTGCAGAGCACTTCGATTTTTATCGCCTGTTTGGTTTACGGGGTGTCGTTGGTCGGAGTGTTTGCCAGTTCTACGATGTCTCACTGGGCAAAGACAGACGAATCACGACGACGATTTCGCATGCTGGACCAGGCGTTCATCTATCTGATGATCGTGGCAACCTACACGCCCTTTTCGGTCGCTCATTTGTCCACCACTTTTTGGTGGTTGCTGCTGGCGGCGATGTGGATCGTGGCGATCGTTGGATTCGTAAGAAAGTTCTTTCTTGCACATCGCGTCGACTCGGTATCTGTGTTGGGCTACGTCGCTTTGGGCTGGATGCCCGCCTTGGGTGGACTCCGCATCTTCGACAACGTTCCGACCGCCGCGGTCTGGGGAATTGTTGGTGGGGGAGTGCTGTACACGGTAGGCACTCTGTTTTTGATGAACGACAAAAAGGTTTGGTACTTCCACGCCATCTGGCACGTGTTCGTAATGGCCGCCGCCGCCGTTCATTGGTGGACCACCATGACGTACGTGGTGTAAGGGCACCGCGCTCGGCCTGCCGGCTTACGATTAAGGCGATTGAAATCTGGCAATCGGAATCTGGCGACAAGGATCGCTCGTTGGACATAACCGGTAGTTTGAGCGAATTTTCCATGAAGAAAACCTGAACACCGCAAGTGCATGCGAGTAAGAATTAGGTTTCCCCACCGCGTTCGCAGGTCCAGCTTACTAGGTTTCCCCATCCGTCTCGGCCGTTGACCGATCATACCGCTGGTTTAAGATTGGAATCAACTTTGCAGATTGTCCCTATCGATCATGTTGTGACCGATGCTTTGGGCATTTGCCGAAATGGTGTTTGGAACTTTGAAGGCGCAATTGAAATGCTCGCTCGCATCAACTCTTTTGGTTTTTGTTATTTGCTCATCACTACGATGTGCCTGCTTGTATTGTTTGCGACTCCGCAAACGACAATGGCCAAGCCATCTGTTGTCATGTCAGCGTTGAACAACAACAACGACAATGACAACGACAACGACAACCAGGGAGATGGCACCGCTGGCGAGAACGGTCAAGCGGGTACCAGTGGTGACCCGGGCACCGATGGCACGGCTGGCCAGGACGGTACGAACGGTTCAACAACGACGAACAATACCAACAGTGGCGGTGTCGGTGGAAGTGGTGGAAATGGCGGTAACGGAGTTGATGGCAGTGATCCGGACTCGCAAGCTCAAGGTGGCAATGGTGGTAACGGTGGCGACGGCGGTGATTCATGCGTCGATCGAGACACGATTGCCAGTACAGTTCAGAACTATTCTGCGAGGGGTGGCGATGGAGGTAATGGAGGTTTTGCGGGTGTCTCACAGGGTGGGCCTGCCAATGGAATTGGGGGCGACGGAGGTAACGGTGGTGACGCAGCAATAGATGGCAACCTGAATTCTTCCAGTAGCATTGGCTTTCTAACGGTTCAGGCCACGGGAGGATTCGGTGGTCAAGCAGGGGGATCGCAAACGACGGTCTCCAGTGCTGGCAATGGCGGAAATGCAGTGGCGGCCGCTGATGTGTCCTCGACCGTATCAAACAACCAGGCGATAGCAACCGCCAGGGGTGGCGGTGGCGGTAGAGTGGCAGGTAATCCGTTTTTTGAAAGTGGAATCGGTGGGCGTGGCGGCGATGCTGAAGTCTCCAGCACGCTGTCTGTAACCAATGCGACTCAAGGAGGTGGCACGGTTCGAGCCTCAGCCTTCGGTGGAAACGGTGGTGACGGCCTGGGGGTTAACGGCGTTGGTGGCGACGGTGGAAACGTATCGGGCACTGCTTCGGGCACCAATGAACTGTCAAGCTTGTCTCTATTTCTGGATCTTTCTGGGGGCAATGGTGGTGATGCGGACGATGGCGTAGGTGGTAACGGAGCTGATGCGATCAGTATCAACGGCATCAGTGGCGGCGCGGGTCTTTCGACTGAATTGAACGGGATCGTTGCTGGTGGTAATGGTGGTGATGGTTCAGTCGGAGGACTCGCTGGAAATGCAGAAATTTCTTATGAGTCCGCAGATGCTAACAGCATTGCCGATGACGTTGGCGTCACTTTGAGGGCCTTTGGAGGCAATGGAGGTGGTGGGCTGAACGCTGGCCAAAATGGAGGAGCGGCAACCGTGTCGGGAATCGCCGTCGATTCTGGACAGGTCGATTTGACAATCCAGGCCACTGGTGGCGCCGGAGGTTCCGCTTCGTCCGGACAAGCCGGAAATGGAGGCACAGCGTCGATTGGCAACGCGTTTGTTGAATCCACTGATGGTACGGCAGACTTGAATGCGACCGTGGTGGGCGGCAATGGCGGCAACGGAAATGGTACCGCAGTGTCTGGGAATGGCTACTCGATAGCACTGGACAACGTGATAGATGGAGAAGCTGCCAATGGCATTCTGAGGCTGAACCAAAGAGCAGTGGGTGGAAGTGCCGGAGGCGGCTTCAGCGGTTTGACGGGTGAGTCGGGCTCAGCCACCAGCCAGCTTAACGTTGACAAAGCCGCCGGCTTTCTGCAGACCACTGCCAATGCTGCCGGTGGTCAGGGCGGTTCTGTTGGTGGCAATGCAACCGCCAACAACATATCTCAAAATACGACCAACGGCGCCAATATCGTTGCGAACGCGACGGCCGGTGATGGCGATTCCGGTGGACAAGCTACAGCTTTCAGCGAAGGAACCGTTGGATTTGGATCGGTTGGGGTCAACTCATTTGCCAACGGCGGTGACAGTTCGGTGTTAGCCGGTGGTTCAGCCACCAGTGAATCTATTGCTGTTCACAGTGATTCTGGAGACGCATCCGCCAGTTCAACTTCGAATGGTGGCGAGGCCACACAACCCGGACTTGGCGGAAACGCTAACGCCACCTCCAACACGATCGTCCAGGGGGCAGGTACTGCTCAGGCCAATGCAGCCGCCTGGGGCGGAATTGGCCGTGGCCAAGCCGTGGCCAGTGCCTGGGCCGAATCGGGTACATTGGCAATAAGTTCAGCCAACGAATTTGCCGGTGATGGAGTGGATGGAAATTTCTTTCGAGAAGGTCAGGATGGACTCGACCTGACGCAAGGAATTATCGCTTCCGGATCAGCAGGCGAATCCTTGAGTGTCAGCCAGTTAGCAAACGCGGGAGATGGTGGCAGCGCTGGCAATGACAACATTGTCGTTGGCAATGGTGGTAATGTTTCATCCTCTTACATTTCCAATGACGTGAATGTTGGCGATGGTGAAAATGTCGAATTGACTTTACGAGCAAACGGTGGATTTGGTGGTGACCGCACTGGAGACCTGGACTCGGGCAACGGTGGCAGCAGTTCGCTCGAAATTGCGGCGTTCGATTCCGGTAACTTTGATTCGAATTCGTTTGTAACGGCTGGCAATGGTGGTGATGTTTCTCCGATCCTGAACGGAACCGGAAATGGTGGTTTCGGTGGCGAGGCGATCGCGGATATTCAGGTTGGCTCAACCGGCTCAGGCGATGTTTCAGCTTCCTTAAGCACGATCGGAGGCGCTGGAGGTGATGCTCCCCGAGGCGATGCGGGACGTGGCGGCGATGCTACCGGAAACCTGGCGGCCACATCCAACGGCGGGCTCGTTACTGCGTCGAACTTTTTGACCGCTGGCCGGGGCGGTGATTCGGACTCATTCTTTGAAAGTCAACGGTCAGGTGATGGAGGGAATGCATTTTCGAGTGTCGTGGCGACAACAACGATGGCGGAGGCTTCTGCATTCTCAACCGCAATTGCTGGCCAAACCGGTATTTCCAATAACGATCTATTGGGGACTGAGGGAACCGCCAGTTCGATCGCGATTGCAAACAATCGATTCACGGGGACCAACGCTGGCGGAATTGCGACCGCCCACGCAGTGGCCCAGGGCCTCAGTGGAATGGCAACCGCCACAGCGATTTCAGGAAATAGTATTTTTGAAAACTTGCAAGTAGAAACGATCACCCCGGTCAGCAACCGCGTTGATGCATTAAGTGTCGTCGGAATTGGCGATCACCAATTGACTCTCGAGGATCTGCGTAACGCAGAATCGGGTGGGTACGTGGTCGCTTCACCTGACACTCAAACCGTGGAATCATTCCTGGAATTTAGGAACAGTCAGGAGTTGTTGTCTACATTTGTGCTTGGTGATGATGCACGGGATCGTGGAGACATTTTTGCGATCGGCCAATTTCGAGCAGGTGCGTCTGAGGACACACTCATTCCATCAACATCGTCGGTTGAGTTCCAGTTTTCATTGGATACAACTGGAATGAACAACAATGATTTAGTGCTGGGGTTTTTCTCGCCTGAAAATCAGACGACAGGATTTGACGATTTGAAACTGACGGTTGATTTCGAGGGCTATGCACTGACTGAGTTCGAATTTACAGATCTGGCAACTGCCAGAGACTTTTTCCGGGATAACGCGGTCAGTTTCGGTGCCTTTCAGGGCGACACGCTGGATGGCAGTTTGTTATTGGAGTACACCAGCAGTAATCCTGGTTCCGGTTTCCAAATTCGTTGGGTGTTGGGAAATTCAGGGGTCGCAGTGCCCGAACCAGGAACGGCAGGGTTTCTGTTAGTTTGCGGCGCAGGAGCCCTAATCGGGCGTCGAAGGCGTGCATAACATTTTCGAATCTGCCGGGCACTAATTCGGGCAGAAAGTCACTTTCGCCACAGACCAAACTGTCATTACCGGGACCCATAAGTCGTAGAACCACTCGCTTGCGCTTTTGCGCTTCGTGCTTGTATTGGGCTACCGACTATTCACGAGGACTATCAAACGTCCAGGCCGTCAATTTCCCAAACGCTCTTGTAAGCGCCGATCGATTGAACGTAGTCGATCAGGCTGCTGAAGAATGGATTAGCGCCGACCGTTGCGCTGTCACCTACGACGATCAATTTTCGACGGGCGCGAGTCAGAGCCACATTCATGCGACGAGTCTCGGCCAGGAATCCGATCTCGTTTGCTGAATTGCTGCGAACCAGCGTAATCAACACGGCCTCTTTTTCCCGGCCCTGAAAGCCGTCGACGGTATCGATCTCCAGGTTTTCGTGCTTGTTGATTCTGCGCAGGTATCGGGCCTGAGCGGCGTAGGGTGCGATGATGGCGATTTGCGATGGAGGCAAACCGGATTCGACCAGCTGGTCGGTGTACTTCAGAATCAGTTCGGCTTCCCGCGGGTTCATCGTGCTGAGTCCTTCCGGCTCCTTTTGCTCGTCCCAACCGGCGCCTGCGGTATCGATAAACAGGATTGGCGAATCGGCTAATTCAGACGACTTGATCGGCTGCAGGTCAGACAACAAATGGGCTTTAACGGATTCGTCCGCAACCAGGTTTTCATCGTAAAACTGCTCGGACGAGAATTGCATGATCTGTTCATGCATTCGGTATTGTACGTTCAGCATGCGAGTCACCTGGTCGCCCCACAGCTCGATCACTCGTTGCATCAGACTGATGGCCAGCCCTTCGTCGGCCGCTTGTTTGGAAAGAATCGTCGGAGGCAGTTGGCAATGGTCACCAGCCAGCACCACGCGGTCGCAGCGCATCAACGGAATCCAGCAACCGGGTTCCACGCTCTGGCAAGCTTCATCGATCACCACCAGATCGAAACGCCGATCACCCATCAGATTTTCGTTGAACGTGATCGTGGCGCAGATGACATCGGCGCGATCCAGAAAATAGTTCATGGTTCGCTTCTCCATCATTCGAGCATGGGCGAGCAGTTGTTTGGCCTCCCTTCGCATCTCCGCTTTTTCGCCTCGCGCCGGTTTGGCTCGCGTGTACCGATCGGCTTGGCGAAACAGGTCATCGGCTTCTCGCCGCAATGATTTGATGACCGACATTTCGTCGCTCTGTTCTACCAATCCGTCCAGCGTGAAGTCCTGCAAGGCTTCGCTAACTCGTGCCGGGTGTCCGACGCGAACGACTTTTTGATTGAGGTCGATTAGCCTGGTCAACATGTTGTCGACGGCCGTGTTGGTCGGAGCGCAGGCCAACACCTTGTCACCACGCGCGACCGCCTGAGCGATCAGTTCAACGACCGTTGTCGTTTTGCCAGTCCCCGGTGGTCCGTGAATCACGGCCAGGTCGTGGGCGGCAAGTGCAAACGTAATCGCTTCCTGTTGCGAGGGATTAAGGGCGGTTCGGAATTCGATTTCGGGCGTCTTTTCTGCGTCGGCAAATTCAGGCGGCCGATCACCCATCATCGTATTTCGCAGCTCGCCCAAACGCCCGCGCGAATCCATCACGGTGTTGATGGCGGTCATCATGCGTTGTCGCGTGACCTCGTCAGCAGTCAGATCCACGCGAAAGTTCTGCCAATCGGGCCAGTGGTCCAGGGCGACTTGAATCGAGTCCGGACGCCGAGCACTGACGACACCCGTCAATGAAGAACCGTCGTCGTCGGCGAAATTGGAAACGACAACGGGAGAGCCCACGGACAAGCGGTGCCACGGCATGGGAATCTCGCGGTTACGTTTGGCCAGTGTGATCAGATAACGACCGCCAAGCCCGCGAGTGTGATCGATGAGTGCCAGGTCCAGAATCGTCTCGCCGCTGCGTTCGGCTTTTTTTGTGCCCAGCAACTTGCGTCGCTCGGTCATCCGCTCAATTTCAGCGGTCGATTCCAGGGCCAGCCATTCGGCCATGCGAATGAAGTGTTCTTGGTGATCAGGGGTGTTTCGCGCGTGACGTTTGGACAATGGAGTTCCGAATTGAGTGATATTTGTAAGACATGCTACTATTATCCATGGAAATTGTGAAAGACCGCCTCTGATTGGAATAGACTGGTTGCTACGTTATTGGAAACTGGTCCAATGATGGCTGGCTAACCCTTCTTTGAACTCGATGGAAATTCCATGTTTCGCCAAATACTTGTATTGAGTGCTGTTTGTTTCTACCTGTTTTTGCCCCAGGAATCTGTCCAGGAAGACGCATTGCCTGCCGGTGCAGACGGGCAGCGTATTGAAAAGATTCGCGAGTATCTGAGGGAGGCGGGGACTCTGTTCAACGAAAGCCGCTTCACCGAAGCCGGCAAGCCATTGAAAGCGGCTCAGAGTCTTATGGCTCGCTCCATCGAAAACGGAACGGAAGAGTTTCGAGCGGTTATCGAAAAGGAGTATCGCAGGATTGCCAAAGCACACGAGTTGCTGACCGAAAAGGGCATTGAGCTTCCTGAGCTAATTGCGTTTCCGGAGAAGCTGGGTGTTGCCGCCGAAGAGATGGAAAAGGAAAAGGAGATGATGGATGACGGTGAAGATAAAGTTAGTTTCATCTCCGACGTTGTACCGATCCTGACAGAAAATTGCGGGACTTGTCATATCAATGGAAGTCGCGGCAGGCTTTCTATCAAGACATATAATCAGATGATCGCTCAGCGAAGAGGAAAGCTTGTCATTCCCAATGATGCGAAGGAAAGTCTGATGATCGAACAAGTCGTGTCAGGCGACATGCCTCCACGTGGCAAACTGAAAGATTCGGAAATTGAAACCCTGCGAAAGTGGGTTGAACAAGGAGCCAAGTTCGACGGCGAAGAATCTGATCAAGAAGAACCACTTGGCTCGTTGAGCAAGAACCCGTAAACGTCGTGGCCTAAAGGTCGAGGCGACACAACAATCATGAATGCGGCCGTGCACATTTTGCACGCGCCGCATTAATCAATTAACGACTGGCAGGTTTTGGTACCGCGACGTTGAAGTAGCCGATCATCATCTCTTGCCAGGTTTGGTCTCCCCAACGAACGGTTTTGGATGAATCAGGGTTGGCCAGATTCTTATCCGAGTTGTCGAAGTGAGCAACGCATTTGAACCGCGTTCCTTTCGGGATCTGCTTGGGCTCAGCCAACTGATAGGCGTTTTGCCAGTTAAAGTCATAGGCGGTCACGTCCAGCAAGACTTCTTCCTGATCATCCGGGTAGACCGCCGTGTATTTAAACGCCTTGCCGCGCAAATGCATGTGCGGAAACATCGAAATCAACTCGGCATCCTGGTCGAATCGGAATCGAGCGTTCACACGATGATTGCCATCGCCAGGAGGGATTCGGAATCGCTCGTTCATCGCTTTCATCGTCATCACCTGGTGAGTCACCTGATCCGCGTCGATGAACTTCAATCCGATCTTGCTAATATCGGTCGTGGCCGTTCCGTTGGGCGTGTAGTGCATTTGGAAAACCAGCTGCGATCCGGCGGGCACCAGTTTGGCGTAGCCTTCGGGCAGGATCATGGGGGGTGATCCGGGCGCGGTTGCCGCGATCCAGTCGGATTGAAGTTCACTGTGAACACCTCGACCACGTCTGCGGCTGAATTCCCCTTGGCCTCGAACTCCCACGATGATGTGATGAATCACGGCGCGGTTTCCCAGGCGACATTCCGCAGCCGTCACCCATTTGTCTTCGGTGAAATTGGTGTCGACTTTGAAGTACTTGTATTCCATCGTGCCAGTCGCCTGCACCGGGAAGGGTTCTTCACTCATGGCAAAGACCTGATCCGGTTCACCGATCTGCCAACCGTCGGTGTACTGAATAGGTTCGGGCAACAATTTTGGATCACCCTCCGGCGCGCCAGCATCGACCCATTGATTGATCATTTTGATTTCATCTTCGCTCAATCGGCAATCGTTACTGAAGGTCCCATGTTCGGGGTCGGCGTGCCACGGAGGCATACGGCGTTCGTTGACGACTTCTTGAATCATTCCCGCCCAGCCAACGACCTCGTCATATTCCATTAATGCGAATGGTCCGATCTCGCCGGCGCGATGGCAATTGCTGCAGTTCTTCTGCAGGATGCGACTGATTTGATTGCTGTAAGTGACGGTGTGTTGCGATTCGTTTTCGGAGTGTTGAATGAGACGTCCGATGATGCAACCGTCCGGTGCGACGTAAGGCGTGGCGACAGGTTTTTTCTTGAGCGTCTGATCGATGGCGTCAGCCAGGAATCGAGTCACGACCTCCGGCCGTTGTCGACCGTAGGTGAATTGATCATCGATGCGACCTTGAAAGACGATCTCGTTTTCGGAATTCAGCAGGAAGGCTTCCGGCGTACGCTGGGCCGCGAATTGATCGGCCAGTTTGTTTCCAGCGTCCTTCAACAACGGGATATCAAATTCGAATGTCCGGGCAAAGTGTTGAAGCTCGGTCAGCGAATCATGTTGGTTGGAATTGACCGCCAGCCAGCGCACGCCTTGCGAATCGAACTCGTCTCGAAGTTCTTTCAGCCGGGGGACATACTGACGAACCAACGGACATTCCCAACCCATGAAGACCACGACCGTGCAAGTGGCGTTGGCATCCAGCAACTCAGTTGGCGTGCCATGAATATCCTTGAGCACAGATTCGGTATTGCTGGTGATTCGTTTTCCGATTGAGTTTTTCTGTTTGTCCTCGGCCTGTTCGGACTGTCCACTTCCCTGGGCGAACAAAGTGTTGGTTGATTGGGGCAGCGCAAAGAAAATGCTCAGGCAAGCAAGCATTAAGAAGCAGGGCGTATGGTTCAGTGTCAGTTTCATACTGGCAACTCGCTTTTTTCGAGGCAAGGAAATCCGTTCAGCAATCAGTATACCGATTCGGCCGATTCAGCCGGGCCCATCTGGCGTCGCGTGAATTGGCATTTGGTTGCAATGTGGGTTGGCGGAAATCGACACCCGTATTGGAACAATATTTCAGGTATACCCGATTCTCATGCTGTCGGTTTCGAAATACGGCGACAAGGTTTCCCCTTTTTGTTTTCTTTTGGTCCGAAGTGTGGATAATATCTCTGCGGCGAATTTCGATGCAAATCTGATCAGGAATACACATCGCCCGAAAGACAGCACTTTCCTTTACGCTCTATAGGACCAATTCAAATGTCACAGCAACTGACCAGACTGTTTGGGATAATTTTCGCGGGTTTGGCAATCGGTGCAATCGCCGCGGCACCTCTTGCACCCACGACACAAACGAATCGTGGATGGCAGGAAGAAGAGGGTGAACAGGAAGAAGGCGAGCAGGAAGAGGGCGAGCAAGAAGAAGGTGAAGAGGAAGATAAAAAGTACACCACGAACGAAGTCATGAAGCTGGCGCACAAGGATGGCTTGTTAAAGAAGGTCGCCACGGGCGAAGCCAGCGACGATGAAAAGAAACAATTGGTCATTTACTACAAAGCGATGGCCAAGAACAAGCCACCGGCTGGTGAAGAAGAGGATTGGAAGGAGCGTAACAAGGTGTTGATCGAAGCGGCAGAAGCGGCGGTCAAGGGTGAAGAGGACGCTTCCGACCGATTGATGAAAGCATCCAATTGCAAAGCTTGCCATGACCCGCATAAACGCCAGTGGTAGCGGCAAATCGTAGATGTTCACATGCTTCGTGGCCGGTCGGCAGAGTGATGGCGGTCGCGATTGAATTCGGAGTGGTTTCAGGGTACTGATGTTTGAGCCAGAAGAAACAGAGGAGGACGACGATTCTTTCGCGGAATCGTCGTATCCCCGTCCCTCACCACCTGACGAGATTCAATTTCTGGGGCCGGTGGTCGCCGAGCCCTGGTCGCCGCCCGTTTGTTCAACCTGTCGTGGTCCGTTGAATTCGGATTTCGATTGCGTGGCTTGCCGCGACTCGGGGATGCAGTTCGGTGATTTGCAGGTGGATGAACAGTATCAAGCGAACCCGTTTGGTCGGCCCGCTAACCAGGCCGTTCATCGACCGTACGATGAGGCGAGAGGTCACGCGGGTTCAACCCCATCTTATTCGGGTTCACTTTACCCAACGGCACCCTATTCAAATCGACCCTATTCGGCCAACTCGGGGACGGTTGGGTCGGCAATCGGTTTGTTCCTGACTTTGTTGGCGACGATCGCGTTTCTGTTTCTGGACCCGGGCAATATCTACCTGGAAATATTCGTTTCGATTCTTGACGGTTTGATCGTGTTGGCGTGGGTGCTGTACCACCGCGACTTGATTTTTCCTTTGATGAAGCTACCGGACAATCCGTTTTGGTTGTTGGCTGGCTTGGCTGCGGGCGTTGTTACTTTCATTTTGACGTCGCTGTTTTTGAGCTTCCTGGCGAACATTTTTGGAGCCCCGGTTTTCCGGATGACCGACAGTTATTTCGACGCTGGATTTGGCATCGTCACCGTACTGTTGTTGATTGTGGTCCAGCCAATGATTGTGGAAGAGTTTGCTTTTCGAGGCGTCATCTTCAAAGTCTTTGAACGAGTCGTGACTTTGCGAGAGGCGATTTTGATCAGCTCGTGCATGTTCGCCGCTCTGCATCTTTCACCATTCGCAACACCGCATACTTTCTTGATCGGAATCCTGGCCGTCGTCATGCTGCACCGATCTGGCTCGATTTGGCCAGGAGTCCTGTTGCACGGGATGCATAATTTTTTGGTGGTCGCCGAAGAGCTCTGGTTTTAGGCTTGGTCTCGTTCGATTCGATGGGAAATGGGATCCGCCGAATTGAGTTAATCGCAAATCTAAACGCAAATCGCCGCATCTTTCAGGCTTCATGCTCGTTTTGGCGCATGTTGCGGGCATGCAGATTTTGTAAGATGAAAACCAGCACCAATTCACACCTCGTTCTTTTCTGCGGACTACGCCATGAGATTCACCACGACGATTATCAGTTTCCTGATGTTTGCCTTCCTGTTTGGATCGGTTGCTGATGCTCAGCGCGAGCGGCGACGTCAATTGGTGGAAGGACTATTGGAAGGGTTGATCGAGTCGCAGTTGGAAAAGCTGGTTGAAGGCGACTACGATCAACGGCCAACTCAATCCAAACGAGCCGTCGCACCGCCACCTCCGGAAATTCGCAGCGCCCGCGTGGAACTGGAACACATTTCCAGGTCGTTGCGAAATCTGATCACCGTCTTGCAAGCGGAATCGTATTCCACTCCGTCGTACCGGCAACCGTTGGCCGAAGCGATGCACGTCAAGGCTGCGGTCGACGGGCTATACCAGCATTCGGCACCGCTGCGAAACATCGATCGGATGGCAGACGCCTATGGCCCGATAGATCAACAGTGGAGATCGCTGGCGCACCGATTGAAAACGGCCCGAGGTGTCAGTCGAAAGGTGGTCGCGGTGGTCGAGGATATTAACTCGCATACCGTAGAGATGGAATCGTTGTTGGGATTGCAACCACAATTGAATCGAACCGAGTTGGTTCGCCTGTCGACTACACTGACGACCGAATTCGAGCATTTGCTGGAGGACATTTCCTACGATTTGCGGGGCGCGCGAAATCAGGTTCGCTTGTTGCAGCAGGGCCAGCAGTTACTAACTCAAATGCGTCAGGCAACGGCGTGGATTGACCGTGGCGATTATGATTCTTTGGTGCGGGCATGGCAGCAGGGTCAGGCCGGGTGGCGACCTTATGCCGCCGAGTTGCGTCGCTCGGGTAGCAGTCGGATCAATCGTGGGGTGATGAAGATTGAGCAAGCTGGTCGTCAAATCACGGAGGCATTGTGGTTGCCGATTCCGATCGACAAGGACTATCTGACTCACCTGGTCACGACGATGCAAGCGGATGTCAACCGCGTGTTGTCGTCGGTGTCGATGAAAGAAATGATGGCGTGCCCCAAGCCGGTTCTGTTGCTTCGCGCTGCCAACGAAATCGAAGCGTCTTGTGCGTCGTTCGCGACATCGATTCAGAATTCGGAATCGCTGGACGATCTGATCTGGGACTTTCGAGTCTTTGATGTGGCTTGGCAGGAAATGGTCAGTCAATTCAAGCCGGTTAGTAATCCGGAAGTACAAGGATATTTGCGGAACGGTTCGGAAAAGCTGGTGCTGTTGGAACAGTCGCTGGGAAGCGGACCGCAGATCAGTCCAGCGCAAATCAACCAGATGGTTTCGGAACTTGGCGACCTGTGCAATCGAACCGCAATTTTCGTTAACCAACAGATCGTGCCAGCTCAGGAAATTGATTACCGAATCAAGAACCAGTTGCAGACTCAGGTCGTCGGACTGCAGACTTCAGTGCGCAGCCTGCACACTCGGATGATTGGTCAGCAACCGGATGAACTGATCCAGCAGGATTTGACGACCGCCATCGGTCACTGGAACAAGTTGAAGCCATTGATGCGAGAGTGTCGCAAGTCCGATCAGCAAACGTTCCGCAAGTTGCGTGGCGAACTGGAACCGTTGTTCGTCAAGCTGCAGGTGGTCAACGCAAAGTAGCATGGCCGGCCTGAGGATTCAGACGATCAGGACGATCTGGAGATTGCCGACGTCGGGTTTGAAATCTTGTAAGGAAGTCCAAATTCTGACCGTCACAAGACCAGGTGGAATTTACGAAAATTCAGGAGTCCTGTGTTTTAGCCGGCGCGATGGGCCCTTGATTTGGAAAAAAATGCCGGTAATTTTCGAAAATTCAGCGGAGGCGGTTGATTCAATTGACCGATGCTTTTGGCTGGCTAAAATCCTTTGCTGTAAACAACAGTTGAACCGGACTGGAAATCGAGTCCGGCTGGAACACGATATTTAATCCAACGGTGAAAAAATATGGCGCTTGAACTTAATGATGACACATTCGATGCCGAAGTGCTCGAATCCGAGACACCAGTGCTGGTTGACTTTTGGGCCCCTACGTGAGGCCCTTGTCGAAAACTGGGTCCAGTTATCGAACAATTGGCGACTGACAATGAAGGAAAAGCCAAGATTGTAAAAGTCGACGTCAATTCAAATATGTCTTTGGCCGCCAAGTACGGCGTGACCATGTTGCCGACGCTTGTTGTGTTCAAGGGTGGCGAAGTGGTGGAAACGCAAGTCGGCCTGTTGCCGCCGGCCAAGTTGCAGGAAATGATCGACGCCCACGTTTCCGTGTGATTTCCGGAAAATCCGGACCAGTTTCGTGAATCTGCCAGCATTGTGCAGTCAATTTCACGAAAACGACGAACTAACCGAACTCAATAGCCGTAAATTCCAAATCGGGGTTTGCGGCTGTTTTTGTTGTCGGCCAAAATGGCAAGTGGCTCCCCGGATGAACTCAGAGGACCGGGGCGGTCCGTCAAACAAAAACTATTTACAAGATATAAGAGGCAGGAAATGAGTTGTTCAAATACAGGCCGTTTGATTTCTTGCGGTTTAATGATCGCAATCACATTCGGATGTTCGTTTGCAATGTCCCAGTCAGTGTTTGCTCAATCGGGTGCTCGCGCTCCATCGAGTACTCGCACCGTTGAAGTAGCCGTCATTGAGACAGATCATGGTGAAATGCTGATCGAGATGTGGCCAGAAGTAGCACCCAAAACGGTGGAGAATTTCAAAAAGTTGGCTGGCGAAGAATTCTACAATGGTCAAGCCTTCCATCGCATCATTGATGGCTTCATGGTTCAAGGTGGCGATCCATTGAGCAAAGACGAATCGGCTCGTGCCCGATGGGGTACCGGTGGACCGGGTTATACGATTGATGCTGAGTTCAGCAAAAAGAAGCACGTTCGTGGTGTGATTTCCATGGCACGTAGCGCGGATCCAAACTCGGCTGGTTCGCAATTTTTCGTGTGCCTGGGAGACGCTACGTTTCTGGACGAAAAGTATACCGCGTTTGGCAAACTGGTTGCCGGTGATGATGTATTGGAAAAGCTTGGCAAAACGGAAGTCGAGCAGACTGGTGAAAAGAGCAAGCCAGTAAGCCGTTGCAATTTGAAGAGCATCAAATTTGAGGAACGAGAAATTCCAGTCGCCGATGATGAGTAGACGCATCGGTATTTCGGAATTCAGCGAAACTGAATAAAGATCAAATGAAGCAAGGCCGGCGTCCCGTCAACGGAACGCCGGCCTTCTTTGTGATACGGACCAAGCCGACTATGTCGAGGTATCCAGCATTGCCAACTTGGGTGCGATTTCTTGCAACTGTTTCGTCATGAATCGTTTGACCTGTGACGTCGTTTTGTACTTCATCACTTGTCGGAACAGCTCTTCTGCTTCGGCGACCGATACCTGGCTGGCCAGTTGTTTGATCGACGGAACGAAAGCCGGGCTCATGCTGAAACTCTTCAGGCCCATGCCCAACAACAGCAGGAATGATTTGGGTTGACCGGCCATTTCACCGCAGACGGTCACTGGTTTCCCGGCGCGGTTGCAAGCGCCGATGACTGAGTTCAATACATGCAGGACGGCAGGAGCCAGCGGTTGGCACAGGTGACTGACTTTTGGGTTGTCCCGGTCGGCAGCCATCAAATATTGAACCAGGTCGTTGGATCCGATCGAAACAAAGTCGACCAGGTCCAGCATGGTTTCGATCGTGACGGCGGCGGCGGGAACTTCCAGCATCATTCCCATCGGTACGTTCGTGGTCGCATGCCCTTGTTTTTGCAGCGTCTTGTAGCTGCGTCTTACCATGCCTCGCAGCTTGCGGATCTCTTCCACCGTCGTCACCATCGGGAACATCATGCGGACATTGCTGTTGGGCGAATCGGCGGCGGCACGAATGATGGCGCGGATTTGAGTATTGAAAAACTCAGGGTGCTCGAACGAGAGCCGGATACTTCGCCAGCCCATAAACGGGTTGGCCTCCTGGTGATTGTGGCCCAGGTAGGGCACTGTCTTGTCGCCCCCAATATCCAGCGTGCGGATCGTGACGGTCTGGGATGGGCAGGCGGCAATGATTTTCTTGTAGGTTTCGTACTGTTCTGATTCGTCTGGAACGTCGGGGTGCGTCAGGTACAGGTATTCGGTGCGATAGAGTCCTACGCCGCAGGCGCCCATGGCGATCGAGGCTTCCGCATCGGGGACTCCGTTGATGTTGGCATTCAGTTCCAGTTTTTTGTCGTCAGAGGTGACCGACGGGTGGTCTCGATTTTCAGCCAGTTGATCCTTGAGGTCGAAGAACTCGCGTTCCAGTTTTCGAAAAGCTGCCAGGCTTTCGGCATCCGGGTTAACGACCATATGCCCATCGCGTCCGTCGACGATAATCGTGTCACCAGTTTTGACGACTCGCATCAAACGCTTGATTCCGCAGACGGCCGGAATGCCACGCGAGCGGGCGATGATGGCGGCGTGGCTGGTTTGGCTGCCAGCCTGGGTTACGATTCCCTGAACTTCGATGTCTCCCAGGGCGACAGCCTGGCTTGGCAACAATTCGTCAGCGACGACGATTAGCGGGCCTTCCAGAACTTCATGTTGTTTGTTCGGTTTCAGTACATCGGACATGTGGCCGCTGAGCCGAATCACGACATCGCGAACATCGTTCAAGCGTTCGCGAAGGTAAGCATCGTTGGTTCTTGAAAAAAGCTCGGTGTACTCGCCCAGCAAACGGTGCAGGGCAGCGGCGGCGGTCAGACGTTCGTCGACGATCCAGGTGCGGATTTTTTTGGTAAACGCAGCGTCTCGCAAAATCGACTGATGAACGGCGAAAATGGAGGCTTCTTCGTGCCCGACCTGGGCGTCTACCTTGCGTTCCAGAGCGCGCAGGTCGGCAGCCGAACGGTCTCGAGCCGTTTCGTAACGTGCCAGTTCGGCAGTGACTTCGGAATCTTCCAGCCGCTTGGTATCCGGATTAACGAAAATCTCGTGAATGACATAAGCGGTACCAATGGCGACTCCGGGTGATACAGCAATCCCTTTGCGCATGGCCAGAATTTAGCAGTGCCGACTGGTCAATTCAAACCAGCAAATCAAATACTTGTCGATCGGCAGAAAACACTGGAAAGTACGGGGCCGGAGACATTGAGCAGTTTCGAACACAATGTTATATTGGGCAAAATTGGACGGGCATGTTGCATCGAGACGAGATCGATGCCGGGTGGACCGATCGCGGCTGATGGATGGCCATCGGTTCCCGGTGTGCGGATTCGGGCAATGATCGATCACCAATTCTGCTTGAGTCTGGCTGGGCGTCAGCCGGAGTTCGGTTCGAATTCTCGAATTAAAGCAAATCAGCGAAAAATCAGGTCGATTCCGAATGCGTTTTTGCCAACTTGATCGAATAACCGAGCTGGTCCCGGGCGAGAAGATCTCTGCCGTTAAGACCTTGAGTCTGTCGGAGGACTACTTGAAGGATCACTTTCCTCGATTCCCGGTAATGCCCGGAGTCTTGATGCTGGAGGCGATGTTTCAGGCTGGAATGTGGTTGATTTATGCTACCAACAAATTTAGCCACTCGACGGTCGTATTGGCCGAGTCCCGGCAGGTCAAATTTGGCGATTTCGTCGAGCCGGGATCAAAGCTGGAAGTGATCGCGACCTGGAAAAAAACGGACCAGGATCGGGTGGTGATGCAGACGGAGGGGCTGACCAAGGGCAGTGTCGCGGTCAAGGGAAAGTTGATTTTGGAGCAATTTAACCTCGCGGATCGTGGCCTGGCGACATCAGAAATTGACGAATACCTGATTCAGGAGCGTTTCAAGCAATTTCGGCGTTTGCAAGACCCCAGAAACCCCTACAATTCATCTTTCGCAGATGCGAAAGAACCCAGTCTGAACGGGCTTGACGGATAAGCTTGCCAAACGAGATATTCGTGCCTGCTCAAACCCCCCAACGGCACTCGTTCCCGGTTTTTGTTTCCGGTATTCAAGGATAGATTCGGGTCGCCGCCTTTAACAACTGAAGTGGAGATTGATTCATGCCAAGTAAAGATGAGGTATTCGATAAAGTACGCGAAGCCTTGGTTGACGCACTCGGCGTCGACGACGATGAAGTAACACCCCAGGCAACCATGGTTGGCGATTTAGGTGCTGAATCAATCGATTTTCTCGATATCGTGTTCAAGCTGGAAAAAGGTTTCGATATCCAGATTCCACGCGACGAGTTGTTCCCGGACGACATCCTGACCAGTGCTGAATTTGTTCAGGACGGAAAGGTCACCGAGCCGGGGCTCGTTAAACTGAAGGAACGCATGCCATTTGCGGATCTCAGCAAGTTCGAGCAGAACCCGCTCGTTCAGGACTTTGGAAACTTGTTAACCGTTCAGGATCTTTGCAACTACGTCAGCAGCAAAGTTGGTGCGGCCTAAAGTCGGTGTCGACTTTGTTCATTCGTATCATGGAACGGATTCGCCCGTGAACTTTCGACAAACGGCCTGTTACCTGTTTTGGTAAGTGGTCGTTTTTCGTTTTATAAAAACAATGTAAAGGTGAATCCCGCATGCGGTGGTTTTGGATTGATCGCTTCGAAGAATTTGTCGCTGGCAGTCACGCGGTTGCGGTGAAAGCCGTCAGCTTGTCGGAAGAACCCGTCGACGACTACAGCCCTGGTCGGCCTTACTATCCAGCGTCGTTGATCGTCGAAGGACTGGCTCAAACCGGCGGACTGTTAATCGCCCAGATGAGTGACTTTCACAGTCGCGTCGTTTTGGCAAAGGTTTCGAAAAGCACTTTCAACTTCCAGGCTTGTCCCGGTGACAAACTGGTGCTGAAGATGGTGATCGAAAATATGCAGGAAAGCGGTGGGATTGCCAAAGGAACCGTGCATGTCGGAGAGGCACTGTTGTGCGAAGCCGATATTACATTCGCCTTTTTGGACGATCGATTTGAAGGCGTCCAGTTGTTCGAACCGGCCACATTTTGTCGGACGTTGCGGTGCCTGAGACTGTTTGACGTTGGTGTTGACCAGGAAGGTAACCCCGTCCAGGTGCCGCAGTTCATGCTGGATGCCGAGCGTGCCGAAGGGATTATCCACGACAAGGAAGTCGCCAGGATGTTTTCGTAAAGTCCCTGCCAGCAACTGCCGTTTTAAGTTTCAGTAAGTCAGAGTTTCAGCAATAAGAAAAGAATTCAATCTCTGAAACATGGAGAAAGATTGATGAGTCGTATCGAAAACCGTCGCCGTGTCGTTGTCACGGGTGTGGGTGTGATCAACCCACTGGGTAATGATGTCGAAACCGTTTGGAATCACCTGAAAGAGGGGAAAAGCGGAGTCGACTATACCACCATCTTCGACGCTAGTCGCTTTCCCACCAAGATTTCGGCAGAGATCAAGAATTGGGATATCACTGACACCGGTGAATCGGCTGAATTGTGGCAATACCGCGGCAGACACACCAAGTTCGCCGCCGGCGCTGCCAAACAAGCGGTCGAAGGTTCTGGCGTGCTGGACGCGATCAAGGACCCACGTCGTTTCGGCGTGTACATGGGCAGTGGCGAAGGGAATCAGGATTTCACCAGCTTCGCCAACATGATGGCGTCCGGCCTGGACGACACCGGCAATCTGGATATCGTCAAGTTCATGAATCGTGGACTGGAAGTTCTCAACCCGGTCCTGGAACTGGAACAAGAACCAAATATGCCAGTCGGTCATATGGCCGCGATGTTCAACGCTCAAGGTCCCAATGCAAATTGCCTGACCGCATGTGCCGCCAGTAGCCAGGCAATCGGCGAAGCGACCGAGATTATCCGTCGCGGCGAAGCAGAGGTGATGTTGTCAGGTGGAACGCACAGCATGATCCATCCTTTTGGTGTTACCGGATTCAATTTGTTGACCGCACTTTCGACCAACAACGACGATCCAACCGGTGCCTCACGCCCCTTCGACCGGCTAAGAGACGGCTTTGTGTTGGGTGAAGGCGGTGCGATGGTCGTGCTGGAAGAATACGAACACGCGCGGAAACGAGGCGCTCACATTTACGGCGAGATTCTGGGTTATGGCTCGACGGCCGATGCCTACCGAATCACAGATATTCATCCCGAAGGTCGCGGCGCCATCGCTTGCATGAGAATGGCACTCGGCGACGCCAAGCGAAATCCATCCGATGTTCACTACGTGAATGCTCACGGAACCAGCACGACGGTAAACGATCGTGTGGAAACGCGAAGTTGTCGCGAGGTCTTTGGTGCGGACGCCATGAACGTTCCGGTTTCCAGTACCAAGAGCATGATGGGGCACTTGATCGCCGCCGCCGGTGCAACGGAAATGATCGTCTGCTTGATGGCCATCCGTGACAACGTGTTGCCGCCAACGATCAACTACGAAAATCCTGATCCGGAATGCGATCTGGACTATATCCCCAACGAAGCCCGCGAAGCCGAGTGCAATATCGCTTTGAACAACAGCTTCGGCTTCGGCGGCCAGAATATCACGCTACTGGTTGGCCAGTGTGCTTAGCGAGGCAACCACATCGCGGCAACCACATTGCGGCTGAATACAAGCACGAATCGCCAGCGATTGGTTCACTGGTTCATCACTACAAAAAAATAAAAGTCAGCTTTAGCGCAAGCTCTATTCTGACTGGCGTTGACCCCTCACTACACTGTAACAAGGTCTGCACACGAGTGTGTTAAACTCTTCAACGCCTTCACCCCTGTTGTTGATGTCTCCATCGCTCAACAGCAAGCGGTAGTGTAACGAATCTTCTGGGTTTGGTTTAAGTATCCCGTCGGATACTCGTTCCGCACTCGACCGGTTTTCGATCCTGGGAGATCTTCCGCCGGCCCCCTTTCGGGCAGCTCCTGCACCGTTAGGCGCAAGTTGTAGGCACTTCAATTCTGTTACACGCTCGGTTTGTGTCCCAACTTTGGCAAGCCGAAGCCGACCGCAGCAGGAATACTTCCCAGACACAAGTTTCCATATCCCGGTTGCAGACCGGGTGGATGAATACGTTTCGCGATAACCGTACTGAATTCGCGATCTTTCGGGCAGCACTCTACGGCCAGGACCGCAGCTCATACCTTCAGTTACTCCGTGGCCTCCCGTCCCTAAACGGTTTCCCACGAGCCTGGTTGTGCCTTGTTCCACGAACCAACGCAGAACACGACAACAGCCTTTCGCCTATCCCCAATTCAGGAGCCGATCATCCGTATCCAGATAAACCGGTTTCAAGTCCGGACGACGTCACGGACAAGGGGTTAGACCAGGCAACGCCGTATTGGTTCCCTGTTTTTCAAAATTTTTTCAGGTTCTGTTAGAATGAGGACTCGAATTGACCGACCAGGAGAGCCAATGAGTTTGCGAACAGTTTTTTTCGTTGTCCTGATTGCCGCAACCTGTTGTTCGCAAGATGCCCCGGCTGGCGAACCTGATCGGCCAAACATCTTGTGGCTCTCGGTAGAGGACGTTGGACCGCATCTCGGTTGCTATGGATACGATGTGGCTACGCCGAACATCGACGCATTTGCCTCGCGATCATTGACGTTCGATACGGCCTGGTCGAACTATCCGGTGTGTGCTCCGGCCCGCACGACGATCATCACGGGCATGTATGCAACCGCCCTTGGAGCCGGGAATATGCGCTGTGCCGCGGTAAAGCCATCGGGGCTTCAGATGTTGCCCGAACTCATGCGCAAGGCGGGTTACTATTGCACGAACAAAACCAAGACCGATTACAATCTCGTTGGCGTTGCCGACGTTTGGGACGATCGTTCTCGCGATGCCCATTGGAAAAATCGTCCCGCAGACAAACCATTCTTTTCAGTCTTCAATTTGACGGCGACGCACGAAAGTAAAATTCGCAAGCGGCCGCATGTGCCACAGATCGATCCGGCATCGGTAACTCTCTTTCCCTACTGGCCCGACACGCCGGAAGTCCGTCAGGACTGGGCTCAGTATCTGGACAACATTCAATCCATGGATGGCTGGTTTGGCAAGCAACTGAAGCAGTTGGAAGAAGCCGGGCTGGCCAACGACACGATCGTGATCTTTTGGGGAGACCATGGTTCCGGGATGCCACGCCACAAGCGATTCGCTGGTGACTCGGGCCATCGAATACCGATGATCGTACACGTCCCGGAGAAATGGAAAAATGTGTGGAGCAGCAACTACGCCTCTGGTGCCCGTAGCGATTGGCCGGTTGGATTTGTTGACCTCGCCCCGACCGTGCTGGAAGTAGCCGGTGTTCCGATCCCCGAAAAAATGCAAGGGAAGTCATTCCTGGGGTCGTCAACTGAAAAAGCAAAATACGTTTTCGGGATTCGCAACCGAATGGACGAGCGATACGACGTTAGCCGGAGCGTTTGCGACGGCCGCTACGTTTATATCCGCAACTTGATGCCGCATTTGCCACACGGCCAATTCGTCGATTACCAGCAAGAAACTCCGTCGACGGCGAAGTGGTTTGAGAAATTCGGCAAGGGTGAACTCAATGATGTCCAGGCTGCTTTTTGGAAGCCGCGAGCCAGGGAAGAACTATTTGATCTTGAAGCAGACCCGCATGAAACGGTGAATTTGGCGAATGATCCTCAACACTCGGAGAAGCTTGTCGAACTGCGAAATGCTGTGCGGGCGAAAATGATTGAGATCGGTGATCTCGACCTGGTCCCCGAATCGACGCTCTACGAGTACGAGCAACAATCAGGAGAGTCCAGATTTACGTATTCGCAAAATGATGGCTTTGACATCGTCAGAATATTCGATGCCGCAACAGGAAATGACATCGAACAAAATCTCGAAGCACAACAGCCTGAACTGCGGTTTTGGGCGGTAGTAAACCTGTTGGGGCAAAACGATTCGAATCGCGAGGTTGCCGGCCGAAAGAAGATTGAAAAGACGATCGAATCATTGCTGCAGAACGATCCATCGATGGCTGTTCGTATTAAGGCAGCAGAATACTGTCTCAAACATCAGATTGTGCAGGATAAAGCAATCGAGTGTCTGATCACTTTGGCCGACAAGCGAAATTCAAACTACTACGTTGCCTGCAATGCGGTGGACTGCCTCGATCGATATCGCGATATAACAGGCGACGAAGTGGCCGCCAAAATCAAATTGCTGCCTGCCAAATTCGATGAAATCTCACGTGGCAACAATAACATGGACAAGCTGCTTCGACGATTCACGAAATAGCCCCCAAAAAAAGGAAAGGCTAATTTGAGAATAAGCTTTCCGAAACGAAGAAAGCCTCGAAGGCCGATAATTCGGATCCCTTCGAGGCCTGTTTCCTGTTGGCAATTTCATTGCAAACGCAAGTCAAAATCGGGCAACCTGCATTATCGAGCAGGATGCGAGCCGCCGCATTGGCCCATTGTTCCAGCGTTGCCGCCATCCGCTTCGGTACCAGACAATTCCTTGACGATTTTCCAATCGAGTTTAATTTCGTCGGACGAAACCTCATTGATCCGGTACATGACGGTCATGGTTTGATCTTTGCATTTGATCTTATGCAAATAGACGTGGCCTTCCTGTGGCGGAAAAGACTGCTCTGCCCAAAATCGATCCTTGTCCTCTGATTCGTCATAGTCGATTTCCATATCCAGTTGTTCACCAAGATCGGCGACTCTCGACTGCATGTCAGTGGGAACCGGATTGAAGTGAAAATGACCACAACCGTTGAATACCAGGTCAACGTAATTGCGATGTTCAGCTATATCTTGTGAATCCTTGCGGAAACTAAAGGCGCTTGTGCCATACGCGTTGTTGTTGGCACGTCTGGTCAACACAACCGAATTGGATTTGGACTCTTTCTCGTCGCCCCAACGGCTTTCTTCGGTTTGACCGATCGCCGAGTTGGTTACCGAAAGTGACAATAGAAATCCAGCCAATACCACGACCAATAAATTTTTTGATCTCATAGATCTCGCTCCTGTAAGAGTGTGCCCCGGACATTTTGGAAGTGGTGCCGTGGGATCCCAGTGTAAGCGGATTCGCATAGCCAGTAAATGGAAATAAACGGAACAACACTAGTTTGAACCGGCCTTTGTTTGTTTCTCAGCCTTTTTTCGTGCCTCAATCTGCCACTTCGACAGATCTGCAAACTCAGGCATGGTGCCTTCATGCACGGAATCCTTAAAACGTACGAAAGGCTCAACAGATGACGCGTTGCCGTTCGAAAAAGCCTTGGCCGCATCGATCATTTTGTCGGACGTGACGTGGGCATTTTCTTTTTCACCGATTCTCCACTGCAGAATACTCAGGCACGCAAAGTGGTTTGGTCCAATATGTTCTTTTCCGAAAACGTAGTCTGAATAAGAATGGACTAGTGCTTTCTCAAAGTCCGTTGAATAGTTGTAGCTATTACGTCTGGCCATTCGCATGCCATTCATCGCCACGAATGAATCTTTCGCCCAGCTTGCAGGCATTTCGTTCAAAGCTGTCACTGCGGCCGGCCATTCCTGCTTGATCATCAATACCTGGAGTTCTTCCGTGTGGATTTCAGCGTTGTCCGGGTCGATGACTTTCAGCTTCTCAATGTTCGCTGTCATCGTTTCAGTGTCCTGTTTACGACGGGCTGAGCTGATGTTGTCAAGCAACTGGTTGATTTTCCCTTCGTGAATTTGAGCAGCCAAAATTGTGGCGGCGGCTTGCTCCGCGCCTTCATCTCCGGCAAGCATCGTCTCGACCAAATCGTCAGTTAGCCGCGAAGCCAGAGTCGATGCCAGGAGTTTTCCATTCCTTACGATGAACGCGTGAGGAATACCCCTGGCTCCTGCGGGCTTCATCCATTCAAGTTCGAAAGGCCCGTTCTTGCCTGTAAAGGCAACCGGATAGGACATTCCATCGCCCTGGTCCTTAACGAATTTCACGCACTCGTCTTTGTCATTTTCGTAGACGCTCATGCCATAGATTCGCAAGCCCTGGTCGTAGTACTTGTTGTGGAGTTCGTTCACATGAGGGATCATTCCGATGCAAGGACCACACTTGGTAGACCAACATTCAAAGATGTAGACCTTTCCAGGTTCAAAAGATTTTGGTGCTTCTCCCTGAATCCACTCAGCTTGTATGACGGAGGAAAGGCTGACTTCAGAACCTGCCACGAGTGTTCGTTGTTGGCTACTGCCGGATTTCGAATCCTTTGTTGCAGACGTTTCCTGGCCAATAACCTGGGATGGGTTTGTAAAGCCAACAATAAAAATTGCGACGAGTCCGGCAGTGAATAGTTTTTCAAGCTTCATTAGAATTACCTTGCAGTTGATCCTGAGGGCAATGAGTCCCCGTAATCTATAGATTAATCGTCAGCTATCAACAGCCCAAATCGCAAATTTGGCTTTTGGCACCTTGTGATCTTTCTCTCAATCAGAACCGGAATTTAGCAACAGTAAATGAGCTAAACGATAGCGAAGGTAGCAGCGAATTCCTGAATGAAGAGAGCTTTTAATCCTTGACAAAACGACGTGTTTTGAACAACGTTTTGTTATCCATCCCCCCGTCTTTTCTCTGGAGAATTTCCGTTGACCACTGTCGATTTGTCTATTGTCGGAAACGGCATTCTTGGTCTGATGACCGCATTCGAGTTAACCAATAAAGATCCAAACCTGAAAATTGCCGTGATTGGCCCCTCTGACCAAAAAGGTGGAGCCAGTCAAGCTTCTGGAGCGATGCTTGGGTGCTTTGGCGAAATTACTGATCAGACCTTTTTCAATGATCAGGCCGAAAAACGAT
>CAZPOL010000068.1:0-29692 GCA_964588195.1 uncultured Pirellulaceae bacterium
ATGCACTGGTTTCAGTGCATGCGATTTGGTTTTCGGTTCTTGTTCCCGCGATGCTCGCCGCCGTTTGGATCTGGCCAAAGCTGCGTAGTCCGGGAATGTGGTTCGGGTTGTTATTGTTGACAATTCTGGGAACAGCGGTTTGGCTGGGGCCAGACTTGTATCAATTTGTCGAGACCCGTGGTTGGTCTCAGGCGGTCGCGATTCGAGCCCTTTTTCGGTTCATTAGTGACGTCGACAAGCCAATGCTGCAGTTGATTCTTGGTACATTGTTAGCCGCATTGTTTTCCTGGCGATTTGCCAAACCGAACCTCACCGATTCGTCGCCACCGCTGGCTGCCGCGCAAGACGAAAAACCAGGGTTGGCTGACTAGCATTGTCGCTTGTTCCACCCCTTCGGTCGCTTATTGTTCTTCCATATTTGGCCAGCATTTATGTCACTCTCATGAACGAAGAACCAAATAACGACTGGACCGTTGTCGAAAAGCAGAGACGTGCTTTCGCCGAACCAGTTGCTGATTCGTCCGATAAGAAATTGCGGTTTCGCTACACCGAAAAATCGCAAGTGGTCGAGGATTATCTGGCAGAATTTCAAGCGGGCCAAAAGAACATCAACGAGAATCCGGAGCTGTTTCATCCGCACGAGCTGCCACAGAGTGAAAGAGAGTCTTTTAATGAAAGCGACAAAGCCGAGAGACTCTACGGAATTTTGATTGGCAAGGAATCCAGCCATGCACTACGACTCAAGGCACTCGACTAGTTATTATCCTACGACTACCAACCGGCGGTTGACTGGTTTCATGAACAGTTTCAAAGCGATCCCGGTAAATACATGGGCTATCGCAGAGTGCCTTCGGATTACAGGATGCACAAACTGTTGGCCGCCAACGAAACTTCCCTGACAGCGATCGAGAATGAAATCCGCAAGCGGGTCGATTCCAAAGGCGACGGCTGGATGTATACGCAACTGATGCAAAAAGTTGCGCCCGAGAGATTTCTTGATTTCTGCCAAGCCGAAATGGATCGGTCGCCACGACGTTACTACGCCAATCTTTTGGCAACGAATCGCCCCAGTATTCAATTGGTCGATGCCATTCGGTCAGCTCTGAAACAAGTTCCCGAAGACGACTGGAGCGGGCCGATTGCCACGTTGCTGGAAAACGAATCGACACGCAACGCGGCATTGGAATTGGTGGACCAATGCGAACCAGCAGAGCCGACGCTCGGCTGGTGGCGAACGATTGGAATGTATGGCAACAAGTCTCACCGCGAAAAAGCCCTCAAGGCACTTGAGGATTTTGAACTCGATAACGCACTTTGCGAAGCCGTTTACGACATCGATCACGTCGCAGGCCTGGCCATGTTTGATCAGTTGCTGGTGACACTCGACACCAACCGTCGCCGCTCTTTCGCACAGTTCACTTATTACAGCTACGAATGTTACTACGGAAACAAGATCGATGACAATCAACTGGAGTTCATCAAATGGGTGATACGCATCGGGTTGGAATCATATGCCATGGAGGCCTTGTGTGAAGCGTGGCGAGGTTCGGAGGGCGACGAAAAAGCCGCGCAAGATCTGGGGCCGACGTTACTGGAAACACTACGGAACCCTGAACGAAAATTCTTGCTGACCGCAGTCGATGCCCTGGGACAACTATTCCGAGCGACCCAAAACCAGGAAGTGATCGACGCGATTGTCGCTTCTGAAAAAGTTCATTTTTCAGAGAGTGAACCAGGCGAAACTGCTCTGGAGCACTACGCCAGAAACCTGCAATTGATAGGCGGGGCCAATGCCGTCGCCGCTGCTGCTTCGTTTTGGAGTCGGATCGATGAAACCAGGCTGCTTAAGGAGTCGTTTACACGTTGGTTCGATCAGCAATGGTGCAAGAATGGCTTGTCCATCGAGGGTTTACTGGAAGAACTAAAATCGCAAGGGCATGCGATCAAGGAAACGGAAGAAGACTTGTACATGAATGCCTGGGGTGAATTCAATGACCGTCGACAAAGTGCTCCATCATTATGTGTTTTTCCACAAGGCTACTACGAATCCGTGATTGGAGCGTTGGAGAGCACCAGCTTTGGGTGCATCACACACGATGATTTTGAATACGTTTTGGAGGCTTTGCAAAATCTGTCTGAGAGCGAGTTCAGTTTTGATGCATTGCAAAATTCTTCAGGCAAAGCGACTTTCGTAACCAACAAGCGACTGGTTCATTTTGATGCATCGTGTTGCGATGTGGCGAAAGTTGTTGATCTTGCAAACGAGTTACTGGCGATCAATTCCAGTGGCGTGTTGCAAAAACGTTTTGTTTTATTGCCAATGAGTGAAGATAATCAGCATTGCTTGTTGTACGACACAACTGAACGGTTGCAGGCGTTAACGAGTAAGTTTTTCCTGCTGCATCCGGAGGATCGCCAACTGCAACCTCGTTGAATTTGAACTGGCTGCTAGTTCTTGATGGACCGAAGTGTGGGCGGTTCCGAATTGCCGCCAATGATCCTCAATGTGTCATCCAGCAATTTGATGTGCCGTTTTTCTTTGTCGCTAGTCTTCTTCTTACTAGTGATTGCTTTTCTGATCGCTTGCAATTCAGGAACCAGATCGCGGGCCGCCGTACCGTAGTGCTGTAAGGACTTCAGGCATCTGGAAATTCGATTGCCAGAACCCCAGCGACCACGGTCGATCAATTTCACACAATGGCTCATGCCTTCCTGAATGCGATGCTGGGCCAGAACTTCAATGCCGGCCAGCCGAACCTCGTCGGCAAACATGTTTCCGGTTGGAGCAGGTTCGACGATCGCTTGATAGATCGCTGGCAACAACGGCTTTAACTCTTCAAACGAAAGTCGCTTGTAGATCGAGCCCACTTGGCCACGAGCCCATCCATCTTCATTCTTCAGACTCGCCCGAACGGCAGCGTAAAGCTGGTCCGGGTTTACGTCTTTCAGCGAATGCCGCAACAACCCGGTTCGCTTGCTGAACAATGCGCCCGCCAGGTATCGCTGTTGCATTCCACGGACGTCGTTTTGCTTGTCGACCCGGGAAACCAACCGCAGTAGATCGGGAATGGCGACACTGGCCTGTTTCCCAATTCCGGCAAGCGCGTTTGCTGCACTGATACGCACCCACATATCATCTGACTTCAATAAAGTGCGCAGACTCGGAATCGTGGCGGCCGCGCGGCCTTTCAATTGTTCGATCGCCTGGCAAGCACCCAATTGTTGATACGTTTGATCCGAATTCAGGTACTGAATGAGCGGCTTGGAAAAGTCGCCTTTGCGTTCCTTCAACGCTGCCGAGGCACGATGGCGAACAACGGGTGACCAGCTGCCAAGCTTGCCAAACAGATCTCTGGTCGACAGGTCGGCGTAGGCGTTTTTTGGATCGAGATTGCTGAACCCTCTTCCATCATCAACAAGGGCGGCAGCTTCTTTTTGAGACAGTGGTTTCAAAACACCGGAGCTGGCTCCCGTAATCTGAGTTACTCGAAGCGCTTGCGAATAGGCCAGCATGAAAGCGCCAGTCGAATCCCAGCCGGAAAAACTGTCTTTTTTTGCTTGAGGCGGCCCTTGATGCTCAAAAGTACCGTCCCATTTTCGTGCCAGGTCATAGTACCAGCCAAATTCTTGCATCCATTGGCCGGTAGCGTTGGGGCCGGAGAGCGCGACCGCAGGCAACGCCCACAGAATATTGAAAAAGTTACCCGTGTGCCCCTGATCCCTGTCGTAACCATGGGCCGCGACACTCATTCGAGAAAAGTATTCCGTCGCCTCCTTGTCTTCCAACAAATTGAACATCAATGCCGCAATTCCATTCTTGCCATTGTCGTCGTGTGTTTTCATGAATGGCGGGTGATCGCCATACGGGACGCAACCTTTACCGACATAAAACCGCAACAAGCGAACACTTTTTTCAATCGCATGATCCAGCTTTGAGTCCTGGACACCAGCTTTGCGAGCCAGCACCAAAGAGGTCGTCAAAGGCAAGCCCGGCGCGTTCATCATTCCATATCCGATCAACCGTCCATCCGGTTTTGCGAATCGATGGCCCCACGACCCTACGAGGCTTTGGCCGTTAACGATTTCCAGTGAGATACGTTTCATATCCGGCACGAAAGTTTGATCACCCGTCGCCAACGTGTACTCGGCCAACAACATGTTGATGGGACCGTAGTACCAACAACAAAGATCCTTGCTTTCTGTGTCAGAGTACCTGGATGCCCATTGGACCTGGGCCTTGATCAATGGCAGGTAATCTTCGTTACCGCTTGAAAGTAGCGCCAGCGTATTCAGCACCCGAACAATTTTGTTTCTTTCTTGTGGTCCCTCCACCATCCGCCTGGCGATTGCATTGCAACCTTGCATAAAAATCTTCTCTGACTTTTTGCATCGAAAGGGCGCTGTCTTTGAGTACTTGCCCATTCTGGCAATTCGCATGGTGACGGTCTTGGCTCTTCCACCGCGCCACCGCGTCATCCGAAGCCGGCCGTTGCCGCCTTCGGCTACACCGATCGCTTTACCAAACTCCACTCGTGGATCAAATGAAAACGGGTCCGAGCCAACTCCAAGAATCACATCCCCTGGTCGCAAGATTCCGTCGGCCGGTGAACCCGAATCGACTTTCGTTATCAAAATCTGGCGTGCCTGCTTGGTCTCAAGTCGTTCGCTGTACATCCAGCCACGAGCACCCGTCGGTCCAAGATTCCAGTCTTTCGTATTTCCTTCCGGAACCTGATCGCCGTGCGTAAAGTCTGGTATGGCATCTTGCCCGAAAAGTACCATCGGTAAGGCAAGGACTAGAAGCGTAGCTCGGAGGAGCAATTTCGTCATGGTTCATTCCAATTTCGTCGGCGTCGCAATTTCAATCACTGCGAATTCAAGCCTGCTATTCTACACAGCATGACTTTGGCGAAACAGTTCATTCAGGCACCCACCAACTGGTAAACCCTGGTTGGGATTAGCTCGATTGAATGAGAAAATCGAGTGCTTCGGCCGGAGCAAGTGGGCGGCTGAAGAAAAATCCTTGTCCGATATCGACGCCAATCTGACGGAGTAGCTTTGCCTGGCACTCGGATTCAACGCCCTCGGCAACCGTCTTCAGATTCAGGCTTTTCGCCAGCCCAACAATGGTTGCCGCAATCGTCATTTCCGAGTCTTGCATTTCTGTCGTGGATTCTGCCAACAGGTCGACAAACGACTTGTCGATTTTCAATGTGTCGACCGGCAATTTTTGCAAGTAGCTCATGCAAGAATATCCGGTTCCAAAATCATCGATGGATATGCCAACACCAAGATTTCTGAGTGCATTCAAACAGTCATAAACCTGGCCATGGTGACTCATGAACATCGACTCGGTAACTTCAAACTCCAATCGACGTGGGTCCAACGAACATTCATTCATGATGCTTCGCGCCGATTGAAAAAAGTCCTGCTGCTCCAATTCGACCAGCGACGCGTTTACCGACAACACGATATCCGATGATATCTGTTTATTCCAATTTGCGAAATCATTACAAGCGTTTCTGAGAACCCAACTGCCCAACTGCAGAATCAATCCTGAGTCTTCCGCCACGGGAATAAATTCGGCGGGCGAAACATTGCCTAAAACCGAGCTGTTCCATCGCAACAGCGCTTCGACACCGACCGGCTTTCCCGTGTTGAGACAGATTTTGGGTTGGTAGGCAATTGAAAGTTCACGTTGTTCCGAGATTGCCAAACGCAACTCGGCCTCCAGTTCCTGGCGACGCTTGGCCTTCTCTGCAATCTCGGGTGAAAAGAGGCGAGATGCGTTCTTGCCACTATTTTTTGACTCGTACATGGCCATATCGGCATTCTTTAACAGAGCCATCGAGTCGTTTGCATCGTACGGAAAGATGCTGATGCCCAGACTGGCACCTACGACCAATTCACGATCACCAATATGGAATGGCTCCTGAAATTGCGAAAGGAATTCGCCAGCACGTTGCAACACGTATTCGCGATTGGCAAAACCGGTGACCAGGATCGCGAATTCATCACCACCCAGTCTCGTCAAAAGATCATTGGAGTTACTGATTCTCGCCAAGCGACGGGAAACGGCCAGCAACAACAGATCACCCACATCATGTCCCATCGTATCGTTAATATGTTTGAACTCATCCAGGTCCAACAGAATCATAGCACAAATGGAATCATTCGATTGGCAATCGGCAACGGCTTCCCTTAACGCTGACATCAACATATGCCGGTTCGGCAAATCGGTCAGCGAATCATGTCTTGCCTGGTGATGAATCTCCTGGTTCAGTTGATTGCGCTGGATGGCCAGTGCCAGGTGGTTTGCGATTGCCTGAACCAGCCTTTTATCATCTGGTGAAAATTCCGGCCGCGAAATTTCGCGTTCGACTTCCAGGTAGCCAAAAGGGTAATCTGCAAATTCAACGACTGCCGAAAATCGATGGCAATCGTTGTCGACCGCTACAGCCGAATCTGTTGGTTTTTCTGCGACGACAGTTTGTGCCAGGGGTGTGCGGTTGATGATTCGGACTCTATCGCATTCCAGCGACTCGAACGTCACGTCGCAAACCTTGTCGTAGATGCGCTGCGCGCTCTCAGTCGAATGAAAGATTGCGTTGATGTCATTCAGAGTCTTGTTGTACCGTAACTCGACCCCCATTTTCGATTCGATATCTTTGAGATGCGTTATGTCGTACGCCAGGCCAAGTATCAGCGGGCGTTCGTTCAGTGAATCGTAAATCGGGACCTTGACGGTGTTGAGAAAACGCATTTGACCGTCGATAACAATCGGTTCCGATGGAATGTGCTTCTTTTTTCCTGTTGCAAATACCCAATCGTCATCGGCATAAAATCCACGAATGCCTTTTTCCGGGTTACCCAATGCAAGTTCTTCGGCGACGCCCAAATCAATTGACGTCTTGCCCGCACACTCGTCCGGTGTCAATTCATAGACGGATGCGTAAGCAGAATTCACACGAACATATTTATGTTCCTCGTCCTTTACGAATATCCAACTGGGGATAGCGTCGATGATCTGATTGAGGTTCGCGTTTTCAAGCTCCAGGTGAACTCGTCGAGTCGTGTCGACGATAACGCTGACACCGGTCACTCGCCCGGTTTGACGACAGTTCTGAATCTGCGTTTCAAACTCCAGCCAGCGTTCTTCATTTTTCAAACGCACGCAGACTATTTCCAAAGCCTGATCGGCCAGACAAGTATTGAAGTGATCTGCCAGTTTGCTGCGTTCATCTTGCCGCACAAAATCTAACAACTGAGGCACACGAGCACCCGGCACCAGCTGTTGCAATCCTAGCCAACTGACCGATTCGGACATACTTTCGATTTGCAGGTTTTGACTCTCGTCTGTTCTCCAGCGAATCCACGCGACGCGCGACTGAACTCCGCATTGCCCCAGCGGCAAAGCCGGAGACGAGAGTGCTGCATCAGTCGTCGAAAATGCATCCGAAATATTGGCTGGATCGTCTAGCATCAAAGTTCTTGAGGAATAGGAAACTTCCACCCAATTCATATCGCGATTTACTGACGCGATTGATGGAACGGGTGGGTGATGATTCGTTAGGTGGGCGCGGTGGCAGGAAATTATTGCGAGCCATATGCACAGGATAGGTTACGAAAAAGGCAAGCAACGACCACTAACGACACTAACGATCACAGCAGTCATAGGGGAAAAACTGGCTCGTTATCCCTAACTTCGGGACTAGCCGGTTTGGCGATAGCCGGCTCTGCCTGAAACTGACCTTTAATCCGGGATGATCGCGTCGGCAATCTGATCGCCAGCCACGAAATAGCCGAGTCGCTTGTTTTGCTTGTCCGTGATCAACCATAGTTCTCCGGCGCGGGTTTGATAGGGTTTGAACCAACCTCGCTCCAGCGTTCCGTAGGCATTCTGCTTGCCGTCTGCGTCGACGCGAAAGATGTCGACTGGTTGCGAACTGTTGTTCTTGAAATAGATGTCAAACGGTTCACCGGCCGGTGCTGATTCCGGAAGGTCGCCACTTTCGCTTGAGTGCCAGGTTAGTTTTGGCAACGTCTGTTTTTTTGCCGGCACATAATCGGCGAACTCTGTGGGAGCCCTGGATTTCAGATCGGCAATGCGATCGGCTTGCTCGGGAACCTCGGCCAGATTGTTCCACTCGAATGGATCTGACTTGATGTCATAGAGTTCCTGTTCGCCGTTGACATAGCGAATGTATCGCCAGCGTTGGCCACTGACAGAATAGTTGCCCGGTCGATCGAGGTGGGTAACGGCAACATGTGGCCAAGCCTGCTGCGAATCGCGAAGCAGCGGCACGAGACTTGGCCCATCATTCGATTCTTTCGCGGGCAAGCCGGCAAGTTCGATCAGCGTCGGATACAAACTGACCAGGTTGACAGGTTGATCGCAAACAGTGTTCGGTTGCGTTCCCTGTTCCAAACCGAAGGTTCCTTTGGGAGCACGAATCATCAGTGGCACACGGGTACACGCTCGCCAGGCGGTGTACTTCTGCCAATGCTCCTTCTCACCCAAATGCCATCCGTGATCACTCCAAAGCACAACGATTGTGTTGGCGGCATTGGGGCCATTGTCCAAAGCGTCTAGCACGCGTCCGACCATTGCATCAGCGAACGCGATCGATGCCAGGTATCCCTGAATGCCTTGCTTCCACTGGTCGTGTTCCTGAATATGAGCAAAGTATTTGTTGCGGCCGCGTCGTTGTGCTTCGGCAGGCAGATCGTCCAGGTCGCCTTCGCGGTAACCCGGTGGAAGCTGGATGTCTTCCAGTGGAAACAGGTCGAAATATTTTTTGGGAACGAACCAGGGTTCGTGCGGTCGATAAATTCCACACGCCAGAAAGAACGGCTGGTCATGCGTCTTGCCAAGTTCCTTGCCGATCCACTCGGCAACCGAGTAATCGCCACCGAATTGTTCATCGGTAACATCCAGTGGACCCCAATCCGTTTCGATGTATTGCCAATCGCCGGCGCGAGGCAGACTCATGGGACGCTTGTCGGGATACTTTGTCGAAGGAAACGGGTTTTCGGTTTCCTTATTTGGAAAATAGTCGTCCCAGGAATCGGCGTCCGTAAAGTAGTGAAGGATTTTCCCGGAGCCCGCTGACCAATAGCCGTTATCCGAAAAGTATTTTGGAATCAACACTTCCTCTGGCATCAACTCGCGCATCTTTTGCCGATTGTCATAGACTCCGGAAACGTGCGGAGATACGCCGGTCATGATCGCCGCTCGCGACGGATTGCATGCCGGGGCAGGGCAGTGAGCGTTGGTGAACAGGACGCCACTTGCGGCCAAACGATCCAGGTTCGGAGTCTTTGCCTGGGGGTGCCCCTCCATGCATCCAATCCAGTCATTCAAGTCATCGACGGAGATGAACAGCACGTTGGGAGCTGCTGTCTCTGCGGTGTCTGCGGAGTTATTTTCGAAACTGACAGCCGACTCCTGGGCGCACGCTGGCTGAGTCCAAATCAGCATGCCCAGAATAAAAGCCAGAGGAAAATTCCAATTTGGCATCGTTTGGTTTTCTTGCTTCATTTGCGACTTAACCTGCATGTTGCTCACTTTATTCCAAGTACGAAACAGACTTTCGAGGTCCATCAATATCAATTAATCTGCCAATCTTGATCCATATTCGAAACCGAAAATCGTCCGCCTGCAATCCTGGTTGGTCAGTCCCGACGTGAATTACAAGCCGAGTGACCATTCAGTCATCACAGCCAGAGCTCAAAAAGTCGCCAGCAATTTGCTTGTAGAATGTGATTTGGAAGGTCAGCGTCTCGAAAACCTGGTTCCAGCATATTAAAATCCCTCGTTAAAAGATCGCAAGCCACTGGATTCCCTCTTTCAAAAAAGCAGACTACAAATGGATCGCAGACAACTCATTCAAATCGTTGCCAGTTCGGTCGCTGCATCAAGTGTCGCTAAATTGCAATCTCGATCCGGTGTTTCTGACCGGCAAGAATCCAGCTCACAAGAAACTGAGGACAAGTTCAACGCGGGTGATGTCATTCTCTTCCAGGGAGATTCGATCACTGACGCAGGGCGTGACAAAAAAGATTTCGCGGATCGCGCGAACAATGCTCGCCAATTGGGTAATGGCTATCCGTTTGTGATTGGGGGCGAACTGTTGCGTGATTACCCAACGAAAGAACTGAAAATATTCAATCGTGGAATCAGCGGTAACAAGGTTCCAAACCTCCAGGAACGATGGCAAAAAGATTGCCTTGATCTGAAACCTGCGATGCTGAGTATTCTGATTGGCGTCAATGACATCTGGCACAAAATGAACGGGCGTTACGATGGAACCGTGGATGATTACCGAACCGGGTTCACTGAATTAGTCGAATCGACCAGGAAAGAGTTACCGAACATTCGGTTAGTGATCTGCGAGCCCTTCGCGCTTCGTTGCGGTGCGGTCAAGGATTCATGGTTCCCGGAATTCGACGAGCGACGCAAAGTCGCTGCGGAAGTCGCCTCTGCGGCCGAGGCGATTTGGGTGCCGTTTCAGGAAATGTTTGACACGGCGATTGCCAGTGGAACGGAGGCCACCGTTTGGGCGGCTGATGGAGTTCATCCAACGATGGCCGGTCACGTTCTAATGGCCGAGACGTGGCGTCAATGTGTCGACGTTTAACAACCATACAATCGACAAACACCAAAGCGACTTAACGTTTCATTTCGCCCGCTGAGGTTGGCTGGCGCCTGTTTTCGTCAGCCATGCTTCCAGGTCAGTTCGCATTTGGTTGGCCTTTTCCGGCAACTCGTTGGCCAGATTTTTCGACTCGCCGATATCGTTCTTGAGGTCGTAGAGTTCAACCGAATCGTCGTCGTAATACTTGATCAACTTGTGATCTCCCGAACGAATCGCGCTACCCATTCGATTCTGTTTGTGGAAAGCGTAATTGGGGTAATGAAAGTAGATCGACGGTCGGTCCAGCTTTGCTTCATCTTCAAACATTGGCAGCAGAGATATTCCATCGGGTGTGTTGGACGGATCAGCCTGCAGACCGACGGTCTCCAGAATCGTCGCGTGAATATCCATAGTGATCACCGGCTTGGCGGTTCGCTTCGCAGCTTCCACTCGACCAGGCCAGCGAATAATCATCGGCACACGGATTCCACCTTCGTACAGGTAACCTTTTTCTGCTCGCAGCGGTTTAACATTGGCGTCAAACGGGCCATTGTCTGAAGTGAAAATGATCAGCGTGTCTTCGCCAAGCCCTTGTTCGTCGATTGATTCAAGGAGCTTGCCGATGGCGGTGTCCATTCCTTCAATCATGGCGGCATAGGTCGGATTCTCAACGCCCGGTCCTTTTCTCTGTTCGTACTTCGCGATCAAATCATCGGGAGCTTGAAACGGGTAGTGAACGGAATAGTTCCACCAGCAAAGAAAAAACGGTTGATCGCCAGCGGCTCTGGTGGACTTGATAAAGTCAATACACTCGTCGGCGCATCGGTCAGGCAAATATTCGCCATCCGACTTTCCCTGCAAGTTTGGAATTTTGTACGGACTGAAATAACTGGGCGGTCCACCAAGACGACAGCCTCCGATATTGATATCGAATCCCTGATGCTCGGCGCGCAACTGCGGTTCGGTGGGTCCTTCCTCAGAGCCCTCCGTGGTACGGGGACGATAGGAGAGGTGCCATTTTCCTACAAAGCCCGTGGCGTATCCGGATTCCTTCAGTTGCTCGGCCAAAGTGACTCGCTCCAAGGGCAAGTTCCGTTGCCATATTGGAGTAATCAAATCGGTACCAGGCTTTTGGAAATTCGGCGCGTGTCCTCCGGCGTGATTGGTAATGTTCAGTCGGGCTGGTGATTCGCCAGTCATCAATGCCGCACGTGTTGGCGTGCAAACGGGGGAAGCCGCATACGCGTCGGTGAACAGCAGGCCTTGGCTTGCCAAACGGTCCAGGTTCGGCGTATCAAGTTTCTGGTTGCCGTAGCAATGCAGATCCTTCCAGCCGAGATCATCGGCCATAATCAAAACGATGTTCGGTCTGTCTTCGGCAAGGCAAAGCCCTGTCGGAAACTGCATGATCAGTAGCGCTACAATGCAGTGAATTATTTTCATCTGAAACCGTCCTGAGTATGTCGATGCCTGTCACGCAGTTATTCTGCTGAATTCTTCTGGCTGATTTTAACCTATTCACCATTAAATCGGGCACCGTCTGCCAACACATACTTACCGGATTTGTTTGTCAGTCTCGGCTTCTCCGATTTCGATCAACCTGGCGGAGGGGGATTGCCCACGTCATCATCGGTTCAATCGCTCATTTTCAGATTTCCTTGGACGTTTTCATGACTCCAGTTTCCCCAACATCTGAGGCCTAACCCCTTTATTTGTGTCAGACGGCATAACAACCTAGCGCTGGCCGGCGCGTCGCCGTTTGTAATGGTCGACGGGGCAGGTCTTAAGCTCGCGCGCAGCGTCTGTCGAAAAAAGATAGTGGGTTGCTCCGATATTGGATACACCCATGTCAAAACGGATTTCTGACACTCTTCTCTCATTGTGCGGTCATGTATGAACACGCCAAATCCCACCAACCACAAGTTCCCTGCATTCTTCGAACGTCTGGAAGATCGCGTCCTGTTTGATGGAGTCCCCGATGCGGCCTTCATCCTGCCGGTCGAGGATGTCTCCAGCACCGTTCCCGCTCAGGTTGTCGATATCAATGCAACGCGTTCCATGGAAACCACTGCGCGCGAGCTGATCATCGTCGATGCCGGTGTCGAGGATGGAGCTGAGTTGGTGCAAGCTCTCATTGAGTCCAAACGCGAGAGCACATTCGAGATTCGATTTCTTCAAAGTGATGTCGACGGCGTAGAACAAATTACAGACCTGTTGTCACAAACCAACGCGTCTTATTCCGCCATCCACATTGTTTCTCATGGCCAGGCGGGAAGCGTAGCGCTTGGTTCGAGTGTTCTGGATTCTGAATCGATCAATCAATACAAATCCCAACTCGCTCTTTGGGGCGATGCTTTGACGGAAGACGCGGACCTGTTGTTCTATGGATGTGAACTGGCAGGCAACGAGGCCGGCCAATCGTTGCTGGAAACCGTTAGCGCAGCGACCGGAGCCGACGTGGCCGCCTCGGTCGACCTGACTGGCAGCACAGCAGCCGACGGTAACTGGAGTCTTGAATTTGTCAGTGGTAAAGTCGAAACCGTCACCCTGTCAGCGACCAACTGGAACGGGACTCTGGCGGTCGAAGCCACCAATGGCATTGTGACGATCGAGAACGCAGAGAATTCCGGCGCCGGAACGATCACACTGACCAACAACGGTGATCCCGAGGTCGTGACGGTACTTGATACTCCTTCGCGAGTCGGACAAATGCTGGAGCGTGTTTGGCAGTTTGATGAAACCGCCGACACTGGCAGGGCAACATTCGTTTTCGATGTCAGCAACATTGCCGGCATCAACGGGACCATTGCATCTGACTTTGGCTTGATCGTCTCGGATGACCCTGATCTCGCAGACGGTCCGGGCACGACGACGCTGGTGGCCAGTGGATACGACGACGTCAATGGACTGGTCTTTTTTCATCAAGTTGACCTGACCAGTGGTGACTATTTTGGACTCGCGACCGAAGTAGTTCTCGACAACTTTTCGATCGACCCGACGGCAACCGGCCTGGAAGACACCATGATCGACCTGGGATTGCAGTTGTCCGACTCGCTAACCCAGGGCGGTGTGTTGCAGGACATTATCGCAACAGATGCCGGATACCGAGCCAGTACTGCCGGATCGAACTCAACCGACTTCTTCATCCCCGCAGGCACGACTGGTATCCGGATCACCGGATTTTCAACCCGCGACATTGGAACCAATGCCGACGACACTCTGAATGATGACTATCAGTTTCTGAACGCAAGTATTGACCTTGGTACCGAAACATCCAACGGATACATCGGGCACATTATCGATCAAGGACCAAACCGAAGTGATCAGTTTGGCTGGGAGAGTGCTCCATTGGGCACTTCCATTTTGGCAGGTGGCGTGATTACTGGTGACGCCAACAACAACATCGATCCAACATTCGACATCGTGGATGGTGTGCTACGCATCACCGAAAACCACCAACTGCAAACCGCCTACCACGTTGAGTATTTGACCAACGCAACCAGCAGCTCAGATTTCATTCGCACGGAATCTGCGGTACTCGAAAGTAGCGACCAATCAGTGGCAACGCTTTCCATTCCTGCGGATGCTGATTTTCTGGTCGTCAATATTACTGACGCAGCGGCGGATGCCAACTTTGCTATTGAGTACAAAGGAAACAGCCGTATCTACATCGATTTGGCCACCTTGCGCGCCAGCGGCGTGGTCGCCGCGCAACAAGGCGAGACCGACGACCGGGTCGTCAGCTACGCTTTTGAAGGCTATGACGTGTCCCAGGCCGCCAACGGCTCCATCCTTTCATCCGCCGACACCATCGTTGGTGATACGGGTGATGCATCGAGCCTGGCATCGGTTATCAACGACAATCAAATCTACATTGATGCCAATGGAGATCTGGTCATCGATCGCAACGATGACTTTGCCGACGACTTCAACAGCCTGATCACCGTTGAATACTATGACCGTCGCGACGCAGGCTCGTCGGCGGACCAACTCGGGGAGGCAACTGCCTACGGGTTGTGGAATTCTGACCCATCCAATCCGACCTCGGTACTTGAATTCGACATACCCGAAAATGCGACACTCGGCATTTTGAATTTGACTCAAAACGGAACCCGCAACAGCGACACCAATGAGAACTCAGGCGCGGCCTTCGCGGTAATCGATCTGGTCAACGGGACAAGCAGTGGTTCCATCTACTTTGTAAGAGCAAGTAACGTCGTCGATCTGGTTGGTTGGGACAGCACAGATTTTGGCACCGCATTTTTCGACGACCCAAACTCGATCAGCAATCACACCTCGATCAATCAATTCAATGACCCGTTCGCTGGAACTGCCACCTTCAATTTGAGCGCCGACGGGACGACTCTGGAACTCGCCGTCAACAGTAACGGTGGCGGAGCCCAGACATTCCGGGACTACTTCGCCGGTGGTCAGGTCGAGTGGTTCGGAGCCGCTCCGTTTGAGATTAGCGGATTTACGAATGGCGGAACTTTCAGCCAAGGAGCGCTTAATCCGGTCACCGGTAACTGGGAACTGACCGTCGCAGAAGCCCAAATGGGTTTGGCCTTTATTCCACCAACACACGTATCCGGCACCGTGCCCGTCGATGTAACTTTGCGAATCGGTGACGAATCTGAGGTTACCGCGGTCACCATTCAAGCAGTCATCGACCCGATCAGTTTTATGGTAGCCGATGCCTGCGGCCATGAAGATACTGACATCCCGATCCTTGACGCCGTTACGCCCGTTTTCGTTGACCAGGACGGTAGCGAAACTGTGACCTCGCAAGTCCTTTCCAATATCCCGGTCGGTCATACGCTGACAGACGGAACCAACACATTTACATCTTCAGCCGGCAACCAGTCAGTGGATATTACTGCCTGGGATTTCACATCGATTACTTATCGAGCTAATCCGGACGAGAGCGGAACATTCACGATCACGATGGATGTTGATTGGCAAGACGTCGGTGGTGGCGTCACCGACACGGATTCGCTTCAAACGACATTCGATGTGGTTGTCAAACCTCTGAATGACCCGCCGGTCGCCATAGATAATTTCTACACAGTTCTTGGCAACACCCCACTGAACATCAATGTGGCTAGCGGAGTACTTAACAACGACAGCGATGTGGACGGAGACACGCTAACGGTAACCGGAATTGCAACGCCACCAGCCAACGGAGTGGAATCCGTCAACCCGGATGGTTCATTTACCTACACGCCAAACATGGGATTCTCAGGACCTGACTTCTTTGTTTACGAAGTCAGCGATGGCAACGGAGGCGTCACGACGGCAACGGCATTCATTGATGTTTCAGAACCGGTCGTAGGTCCTCTCGATGCGATGGACGACATGGTGACGACCAATGAAGAGACCCCGATCAACATTGCCGTCATGAACAACGATGATCTGCCAACAAGTGGTGCATTCAACATCCAATCGACGACGCCACCATCCAATGGGACGATCACCGTTCTGCCTGACGGCACAATCGACTACACGCCAAATGCAGACTTCTTTGGCACCGACACGTTTACATACACACTGGCCGACGCCAGTAATCGAACCAGTACTGCCATGGTGACGGTGACGGTGGTAAATGTTCAGGACCCACCGGTCGCCAATGCCGACAGCGGTAATACTCAGGAAGACACCGTTTTGCCGAACATCGATATCCTGGCTAACGACAGCGATCCCGATAACGATATGCTGACGGTAACGATGGCGGTTGCGCCCAACGGTGCGGTAGTGATTAACCCCGATGGCACAATCGACTACACACCCAACCCTGGATTCAATGGAACCGACACGGTCACATACACCATCAGTGACGGCAACGGAGGATTCGCGACCAGTACCGTACTGATCAACGTTGCGCCGGTCGCCGACCCGCCGACCTCTGCCGACAACGCTGTTACTCTCGACGAAGACACCTCCTACACTTTCGCAGTCAGCGACTTTGCTTTCGCCGACCAGGACCCTGGTGATTCACTAGTGGCCGTGCGGATCGACACCATTCCCACCGACGGGACACTGTTGTTCAACGGTAATCCGATTACTGCAGGAGTTGTCATTTCGGCGAGTGACATTGCATCGGGTCGCCTGATTTTTGTGCCTGATCCGGACGAGAACGGAACAGGCTATGCGACTTTTGATTTCAGTGTCAGCGATGGGATCCTTTTTCAAACGACTCCCAACACGATGACCGTCAATGTTGATCCTCTGCAGGATCCACCCGTCGCAACCGACAACGCGATTACGGTCCCGGAGGATTCCACCGGTGTTCCGCTCGGTCTGGCAGCGCCGACCGATATCGATGGCGACACCTTGACCGCCACCGTCACCGGATTGCCCACACAGGGAACCGTCTTTCTGACCGACGGCGTCACCCCTGTTAACAACGGTGACATGTTGACTGTGGCTCAATTGACCGGCCTGGTCTTTGACGCGCCAACCACGTTTACAACAGCCCCAGCTGGCAGCTTTACCTACGACATCACCGACGGAATCGACACCGATTCTGGTCAAGTCGACATCACGATCACACCGTTCAACGATCCTCCGTTAGTCGATCTAAATGGTTCTGCGCCGGGAGAGGACTTCGCCAACACGTTTACTGAGGGCAACGCACCCGCCGGGCTGACTGATCCAACCGTCATTGTGATGGATGATGACGACACGACGTTTCCGCTTCTAAAAATCGATGCCGACGAAACTACGATCGTCGATGCCGGCCAGGAATTCCTTGTCATCGGAGGAACGAACTTTCAGCTGGACGCGACGTCCGATTCAACAACCTCGGTTACGATTGGCGGCACCAGCTACGACGTTGCATTTACTGCGGCAACCGCTTCGTTCAACATCGTGCGAACCGATAGCGCTGAAATGACAGCGGCCGAAGCTCAAGCCATCCTCGCGGCAACCGCTTATCGCAACGATTCAACGCTGCCCACGGAGTCCGACCGCCTATTCCACATTTGCATTGACGACGGAGACACCAACAGCAACTTGGCGACCAGCACGATCTCGGTCGTTCGCGACGCGGAACTTGTGCAGTTCTCAATCACTGGCGACATGATGGTGATCGACGGAAACAACGCTGGTTATACCGTCGAGCTCTCAGGGACAATTCGCGATGGTGAAGTGGCAACCGTCGACCTTGGGCTGGCCAATGTCGATACCGACAGCAACGACTACTCGTCATTCGCGGCCGCTGTGACCAACGCAGTTAGTTCGTACGCTGGCCCCGGCGCTCTGACCTGGAATGGCACGACACTAACATTCACCAGCGACGGAACCGGCGCACTTTCACTGGATATTTCGTTGCCGACGACTCCTGATGGAGTCTTCGAAGGTGACGAAGATTTCACCATCAGTCTGTCCAACCCGGGCAGCTCGACCGGCGAAGACGTTTCACTCGCCACCGCCAACAGTGTAACCACGACGATCAAGGACAACACACCGCCACCAACGTTGATGATCAGTGACGGGATGGCGTCCGAAGGCGACCCAGTCGTTTTCGAGCTGACGCTTGACGTTACCTCTTTCGAAGACATCAGCTTTGACTTGGCAGCCGCGACCGGTTCCGCAACTGCGGGTACCGATTTTGAAACGACTAACTTTGAGTTCTTCGACGGTACGGTTTGGGTCCCAGCCACCGCTGGAACACAAGTCACCATACCCGCCGGGCAAAATTCGTTGATGGTGCGAATCGATAGTGTGCAGGATGGGGATGTCGAGCCAGACGAGACTTTCACACTCTCGGCCACCGTTATCAGCGGTACCGTCACCAGCGCCAGCGACACTGGCACCGGCACGATCATCAACGACGACGTTTCATTGATTTCTGTAGATGACGTTACGGTCGACGAAGACAACGGCACACTGACCTTCACCATTTCTCTGGACCAACCACCTACCGGAACCGTCGCGGTCGATTACGCGACGGCGAGTGGATCGGCGACTAGTGGCATCGATTTCACGGCCGCCAATGGTACGGCGACCTTCATGCCAGGCGTGCAAACCCAGACCGTCACGATCTCGATCACCGACGACAACCTCTTCGAAGGCCCTCACTCTTTCGATCTCAACTTGTCCAACGCCAGTGGCGGAACGATCGTTGATGCGACCGGAATTGGAACGATTGTTGACGATGGAACTGGTCCCAACGGCAGCGATGACGACCGACCAGTGATCAGCATCGATGACGTCACGTCAACAGAGGATGTCGATCCGTTTGCAGTCTTTACCGTCAGTCTATCCAACCCCAGCATCGAAGACATTGTCCTGACGCCAACTCTGATCAACGGAACCGCAACCAGCGGCGCTGATTTTGGACCGGGACTGGAGTTCTTCGATGGACTCGCCTGGCAACCGGTCACCGGCGACATCACGATTCCGGCGGGCAACACATCGATTCAAATTCGCACTCCGATTATCGACGACCCGATCATTGATAGCGGTGAAACATATTCGTTGATGGTCACACGCGTCAGCGGAACCACCGCCAACACAGGCGACACGGGGACTGGTACGATTCTGGATGATCCAGTTCCAGATGCGACCCTGGTCAGCATCACCGGGCCGGGATCGGTGACCGAAGGAAGCTCGGCAACCTACGATATCTCGATTGACAACATACCATTGACCGATGTCACCGTGACGTTTACTTACAGCGGTACGGCGACCGGTGGAACCGATTACACAGGAGTCGCCTCTGTCACGATCCCGGCCGGCTCGACCACCGCCAGTGTTACGATTCCAACGATTGACGACTCACTCGGTGAACCGCTTGAGAACTTTACGATCGCGATTGATTCAGTCACTGGTGGATCGTTGGAAGCATTGTTGATCGACCCGAGTGACTTCGAAGTCACCACCGATATCGTCGACGACGACATTCCAACCATCATGGTCAACGATGTTTTCGTCACCGAGGGTAGCGATAGCTTCGCGGTATTCACGGTCGAACTCAGCAACCCGACTTTCGAAGATATTTCCTTCGACCTTTCCGCGACGGGCAACACCGCAGATGGAGACGGTGTCGATTTCGGCGTCATGGGAATGGATGATCTGGAAGTCTTCATTGGCGGCGCATGGGTACCCGCTACGTCGGCAACGATCGTCGCGGGAGAAACGGCACTGCTGTTGCGGACAGCAATTATTGATGATTCCGCTGCCGAGATGACTCTTGAAACGTTTACCGTAACGGTAACGCCCACGGCCGGAACAACGGCCAACACCTCGGACATTGGCATAGGCACGATTCAAGAGGATACGACCTCGATCGAAACGATTCTGGTTTCGCTGGTTGGTCCGGGCACCGTGGTCGAAGGTGCCACAACGACGGACTACACCTTGTCACTGGAAGACTCCACTGGCGCGACCAACGCGATCGAAGACGTCACCGTTTCGCTGGCTTACACGGGAGTCGCTGCCGATGGCTCCGACTTTACTGGTGTCGTGACCGTTACGATTCCGGCCGGTTCGAACTCAGCCACCTTCACACTACCGACGATCGACGATTCACTGTTTGAAGACGACGAAGATATCATTGTCTCAATCGACTCAGTCAGTGGTGGAGGCTTCGAAGGCATTGCCGCAGACCCGACGGCAGATACGGTGATAACAACGATCATCGACGATGCCGACATCCCGACCGTTTCGATCAACAACGTGACGGCGATCGAAGGCACCGACAACTTTGCCGTTTACACCATTGAACTTTCCAATCTGTCGGTAGAAGACGTCGATCTAAGTCTAAGCCTGGCCAATGGAACCGCTCTTGGTGGAGGAGTCGATTTTGGCGCGGCCGCCGCAGGCAACCTGCAAGTCTTTGATGGAACAAGCTGGGTCGATGCAACCACCGCCACAATCTCGGCGGGCAACATGTTGGTTCAGGTTCGAGTTCCCATCGTCGATGACATGATCGATGAACCGAATGAAGACTACACTCTGACCGTCGATGTAACAGCAGGGATGACGGTCAATATCCAGGTCATTGGAGATGGAACGATCATCGACGACGATCCAGCTCCCGATGTAACAATCGGCGATGCGATGGCGACCGAAGGCGACCAACTGGTCTTTAGCGTTACGCTTTCCAATCCTTCCAGCCAACCGATCGTACTGGACTTTGCTGCGGCAGACGTCACAACCAGCGGCGCCGCCGACTTTGCGCAAACGTTCGAATTCTCAACCGATGGCGGCGCGACGTGGATGGCAGCCACAGGCGGCAGCGAGGTCACGATCCCTGCGAATTCGACCGGTGTCCTGGTCCGCACGCTGACAACCGAAGACCTCACCCTGGAAACATCTGAAACGATGCAGTTGTCGATCGCCAGCGTCGTTTCGGGCCTGGTTGGCAACACATCGGATACCGGAACCGGCACCATTGTGGACGATGATTCAGCACTCGTTTCAATCGTGGCCAACGATCCAATCGCAGGCGAACCGAGCGACGACGGCCAGTTCACGGTCTCCATGACTAACCCGTCCGACAGCCCGACGACGATCGCTTACACGGTGACCGGGTCAGCCTCCAGCGGAATCGACTTTGCCGCCATTTCCGGAACGATCACGTTGCCGCCCGGCGTAACCTCCGGCACGATTGACCTGGCTGTCATCGACGACATGATCATCGAAGGAGATGAACAGGTCACCATCACGTTGACTTCGATCACTTCCGGCGACGCCGACATTTCGATCGATACCGCCAATGATACTGACACCGCGACGATCACCGACGACGACCAGGCTGAGTGGCAACTGACGGGAGTAACAACCGTCAACGAAGGCGCGATCGCGACGTACCAGATTGACTTGATTGGAACGTTGCAAGCCGGTGAATCGACCTCGGTTGAATTGTCAATCACCGACGCCACAACCACAGTCGCTGATTACGCGTCGTTCGACGGCGCGGTGGCTGCCGCAGTCGCCGCTTATTCAGGACCAGGTTCTGTGGCATGGGACGGAACCGCGTTGACATTCACCAGCGATGGTACTGGCGAAATGGCACCATTGGTGATCGAGCTCATGGCAACCAACGACGCGATTGTCGAAGGGGTCGAGCAGTACAATGTTTCGATCGCCAACGCTACCAGCGCGACAGGCATTGCGATCAACATCGACCCGTTGAACAACTCGGTCGATACAGAAATTCAGGACACCATCGACGCAGTCGGAACGTCGCTGGACAAAGCGAGTTTCTCATTGACCGGTGCGACGTCAGTCGACGAATCGCAGACCACCGATTACACGATCACGATCGATGCCACATTGCAGGCTGGCGAAGATGCCTCCGTTGATATTGTCCTGACAAATGACGACACGACTGCGACAGATATCACAGCGATTAACGACGCCGTCATCGCTGCGGTTGCTACTTACAACAACAGCGGACAACCTGGATCGGTCGCCTGGAATGGCACAACGCTAACATTCACCAGTGATGGCACTGGGCCTATGGGGAATCTGACCGTTCAGATCGAAGCGATCAACGACGGATTCCTTGAAGGACCAGAAGACTACACCTTGGCGATCACCAATCCGACCAGCACTACCGGCGCGGAGATTTGTGTTGATGCTGCAATGAGCAGCGTAACGACAACCATTCAGCCCGATGCCACCGCAGCCGTTTGGTCAATCGGAGTCGACAACGCGGGCGACGAAGGGGCAACAGTTCAATACACGGTTTCACTTTCGGAATCGCTTGGCGCAGGTCAGTCAGCGACGATCGATATCGGTGTCAACGATAACGACACGAATTCCAGTGACTACGCTGACTTTGTTGCCGCAACCAATGCTGCGGTTGCTGGATACGCGGGACCGGGAACATTGACCTTCGACGGAACCACGTTGACCTTCACCGCCTCGGCTGACGGCGATTCGATGACTGATTTGGTAATCGATTTGATGCTGACCGATGATGCGATCGCGGAAGGGACGGAGACGTTTACGGTTGATCTGGCCAACCCATCCGGCCCGAGTGGCATCAGCGTAACCGTCGACACGATGGCCGACAGTGTCACAACGACAATCAATGACACCATGAATGTTGGCGGTGCCGCGGACGAAGTGATCTGGTCGATCACAGGTCCCACGACTGGCCCGGAAGGCACAACCGTCCAATACACGTTGGGGCTGAACGGACCACTCGGCGCGGGTGAAAGCGTTTCGGTATTTATCGATCTGAATGACATCGATACCAATGGATCAGACTACGCATCGTTTGCCGCAGCAGTCACAGCGGCCGCAGCGATGGATCCGAACGTTACTTTCGATCCGATGACTGGCCAGTTGACGTACACCGCGCCGACTGATGGCGCGACATTGGCTGCCCTGCCGATCGACCTCGGCTTGAACACCGACACGGTCGTGGAAGGCGATGAGGATTTTGACATCGTGTTGAGCGGGGCGAGTTCTTCCACGGGCGTCGCCGTCGGTATTGATCCGATGATGGAAATGGTGACAACGACGATCACCGATACCACGGCACCGATTGAATGGCGGATCGTTGGACCAGCTTTTGAGGATGAAGGAGGCGCGGCACAGTATCTGATCTTGTTTGATGGAAGTCTCGGCGCTGGCGAAACGGCCACGGTTCAAGTCGACTTAAATGACCTGACGACAAACGCCAACGACTATGCCGACCTGTTGGCCGTACTAACCGCAGCGGTCGCATCCAACCCGGACGTTTCGTTCGATCCAATGACTGGCGAAATCACTTACACCTCGCCGGCAGACGGCGCGACGGTTGCGCCCATCGTGGTCGATTTGGGAATCACAGACGATGTGTTGATTGAAGGGCCCGAGCAGTTTGAAATCATCTTGAGCAATCCGGGTTCCACTACCGGTGCGTCTATTGAAGTCTCGGCGACGATGGGAAGTGTCACCACAACGATCAATGACACTATCGGCTTGGGAGGCGCTGCGGACGGACCAGCCGAATGGTCGATCACTGGCGACACTTCTGTTAATGAAGGCGTCACGGCGTCCTATCTTGTTAGTTTGTCAGGTGCGTTCGGGGAAAACGAAAGTGTTTCCGTCGATTTGAATTTGACCGATGTGGACACGACGTCGACCGACTACGCAAATTTTGTAACAGCGATCGACGCGGCGGTTGCAAGTTACACCGGTCCCGGTTCGGTAATGTTCGTTGGTACGACTTTGACATTCACCGCCACCAACGATGGCGACTCGATGAGTGATCTGCTTATCGATCTTTCGACGATCGACGACACTCTTGTCGAAGCAAACGAAGACTTCACGATCGCACTTTCAAATGCTGCCACAACCACTGCGGCCAACGTTGCGATCGACACGACTTTGTCATCCGTCACGACGACGATTCTGGACAACGACACCGCAACATTCAGCCTGACTGGCGACTCGACCGTAGCTGAGGGCAACGACGCCAAGTACGCACTGACGCTTACTGGAGTGTTACAGGCTGGTGAAACAGCCACGATCGACCTGACGATCGGCGACATCGAAACAGACTCAACCGACTACGCCAACTTTGTAACAGCGGTCAACGCCGCAATTACAAACTATACGGGCCCAGGTTCACTCTCCTTCGACGGAACCACATTGACGTTCACCAGTGACGGCAGCCAGATGAGCGCTCTTTGCATCGAATTAACAGCGATCGATGATGCTCTGGTCGAAGGACCTGAAGCCTACACCGTCTCGATCGCCAACCCAGGTACGACGACTGGCAGCGACGTAACAACCGGCGGAACCACCACCGTTACCACGACGATCACCGACAATGATACGGCGACCTGGAGCATCACCGGCGACACCTCTGTTGTAGAAGGCAACGACGCCGCGTACACGTTGACACTTGATGGAACACTTCAATTCGGTGAAACGGCCACGATCGATTTGTCGATCAATGATGTCGACACAAACTCAGTCGACTATGCCAATTTTGTCGCCGCAGTCAATGCAGCCATTGCCGGTCGCTCCGACCTGGCCTTCGACGGCACAACGCTGACCTACACCGGTGACGGCATGCCAATGGTTGATTTGACGATCGATCTAACCGCGATTGATGATGCATTGATCGAGGCGGCCGAAGATTACACGGTTTCCATTAGCAGCCCCGGCTCGACCACCGCCAGCAACGTAGGCACCATTGGCCCAACGACCATTACGACAACGATCACGGACAACGATACCGCAATCTGGAATCTGACTGGCGACCCGACGGTCACCGAAGGCTTGTCCGCCGAGTACACGATCGACTTGACTGGAATTTTGCAAACGGGTGAATCAGCGACCATCGATCTCTCGATTGGTGACGTCGCCACAAATCCAACCGACTATGCTAACTTTGTCGCGGCCGTCAACACAGCAATTGCGGGGCGAACCGATCTGGCATTTGACGGTACCACACTGACTTACACCAGTGATGGAATGGTGATGACGCCAATCGTCATCGAACTGGCGGCGGTTGACGACTCGCTTGTCGAAGGGAACGAAGACTACACGGTTTCGATTGGCAACCCAATGTCGCCAACCGGAACTTCGATTGCCGTCGGGACCAACGTGGTCAACACACTGATCAATGATAACGACACGGCAACCTGGAGCATCACCGGTGATCCCTCTGTCAACGAAGGGGCGACGGCACAATACACCGTTTCGCTGAATGGCACGTTGCAATTTGGCGAGACGGCGACGATCGATCTGGGACTGGATGATGTCGACACCAACTCGGCCGACTACGCGAACTTTGTCGCTGCGGTGAATGCCGCGATCAGCGGGCGTACTGAGTTGGCTTTTGATGGCAATACGCTGACTTATACCAGCGATGGTAACCCGCTGGCCCCTGTACTGATCAACCTGACGAGCGTCCAGGACACGATTGCTGAGGGAACGGAACAGTACACGGTCGACTTCACCAACCCGGGCAGCACGACCGGCAGTTCCGTCGTCGGCACTGGAATCGTCTCCACATTCATCGTCGACAATGACTCCTTGTTGTGGAGCATTACAGGCGACAACAACGTCGATGAAGGTGGCGTTGCCGCATACAAGATCACTCTGGCTGGTGAATTGCAAATCGGCGAACAGGCCAGCATTCAACTGACGCTCGTCGACGTAGAAACGGACTCAGCCGATTATTCCAATTTCATCACAGCGGTTCAAAATCAAGTCGCGACTCGACCGGACCTCAGTTTCGATGCCGCCACAAGCACTCTGACGGTCACGGGAACGGGAACTCAGATGGCTGACCTCTGTCTGGAAGTAACGGCAACAGACGACACCTTCATCGAAGGTCCAGAGCGGTTCCAGGTGATGCTGGCCGGCGCCAACAGTTCCACCGGTCTGGAAACTGGCATCAACCCGGTCAGTAGCCTTGTGACAACCACGATCAACGATACCGTTGGCGACGCTGGAGCAATCGAGAGCGGCAACTGGAGCCTCGGTTTCGATCAAACGGTCGCAGAAGGATCGCCGGCAGCGTACGTGATGTCATTGAGTGGCAATTTTCAGGCGGGCGAAATTGTCACGGTCGATTTGGGCCTGACAAATCTGGACGCGAATTCGTCAGACTATGCCGGATTCAATTCGGCTGTTGCGGCGGCCGTCGCAGCTTATGCAGGACCAGGGTCAGTCGCTTGGGATGGCGTGACGTTGACGTTTACGAGCGATGGAACTGGCGCAATGGCACCGCTGCCAATTTCGCTCGGCACGATCAACGATGGGTTCAGCGAAGGCACAGAAGATTTCTTCATCGCGTTGTCCAACGCCGACAGCCTGACCGGTGCTGCGGTCAATATTGACACCGTCAACAACAGTGCCTTGACAACGATTGACGATACGATCGGTGGTATGGTTGACGACGTGACGTTCACACTCGTCGGAGACACAACCGTTGATGAAGGTGGTACGGCCAGCTACACGGTCGGACTTTCCGGAGCCTTGGGAGCTGGTGAATCGGCACGCGTCGATCTTACATTAAGCGACACCGACACAAACGCCAACGATTACGCTGTTCTCGACACAGCAGTGGCAACAGCCGTCGCGAACTACAACGCAAGCGGCAATCCTGGTTCGTTGACCTGGGATGGGACGACTCTGACTTTCCAGGCGGTAAACGATGGTGACACTTTCGCCGGCATCCAGATCGACCTGGTGGCACAAGACGACAACTTCCTGGAAGGGCCCGAGCTTTATCAAATCGAGCTTTCCAATGCCGACAGCGATACTGGAATTATTGCAACGATTGCACCTGCCGCACGCGTCGTCGTCACGACGATCAATGACACGGACGGTGACGGCGGTCCTGCTGAACCAGGTGGCGAGTGGTCGCTGGTTGGTTCACCGAGTGTCAACGAGGGCGATCCGATCAGCTACACTGTTGACTTGAGTGGCAATTTCCAGGCTGGTGAATCGGCGACGATTCAATTGACGACCACCGACATTGAAACGATCAGTGGCGACTACACCGACTTCAACATGGCGATTGCTCTGGCCGTTTCCGATTACAACGCGGATACGACAAATCCAGGAACCCTGACATGGGACGGTTTGTCTCTGACGTTTGTCAGCGACGGAACAGGGCAAATGAACAGTCTGCAATTCGAGGTCAACTCGATCGACGATATCCTGGTGGAAGGAAACGAACGACTGAACGTCCTGCTTTCGAACGCCTCCAGTTCAACGGGACTGAGTCCGACGATTTCTACCACCCAAAACGCAGTCACGACAACGATCGTCGACAACGACGTGGCGATATGGAATATCACAGGCGACAGCAGTGTTGATGAAGGTGCAGCCGCCGAGTACATCATCTCGTTTACGGGCACACTTCAGTTCGGTGAAACCGCGACGATCGACATTGGGCTGGATGACGTCGATACGAACTCAGCCGATTATGCCAACCTGGTGACTGCGATCAACGCGGCGATCGTTGGACGATCTGATTTGGCATTTGATGGGACGACGCTAACCTTCACGTCAGACGGTAACCCGATGGCCAACGTGGTAATTAGTCTGGACGCGACGGATGACTCGTTGATCGAGGGCGATGAAGACTACACGCTTTCAATTGAAAACCCGGGATCAACAAGTGGCAGCGGTGTAGCGATCTCCAGTGCAAATTCAGTGCAAACGACCATCATCGACAACGACACGGCGGACTGGAGAATCTCAGGCGATTCCAATGTCGACGAAGGCGCGACGGCTCAGTACACCCTGAACCTGAACGGCACGTTACAATTGGGCGAGTCGGCAACGATCGATTTGGGGCTTGCCAATGTCGACACCACTTCCGCCGACTATGCAAACTTTGCGAATGCAGTCACGACAGCGATCGCTGGTCGCACTGACCTGGCGTTCGACGGTATCACTTTGACCTACACCGGCGATGGTAGTCCAATGGCCAGCATCGTGATTGTACTCGACGCCATTGACGACACGATCATCGAGGGCGACGAAAACTACACCATCTCGATCTCCAATCCCGGTTCAACAACGGGCAGTTCCATTGCCACCGTGGGCTCCACGGTCGTGACTACCTTGATCCACGACAACGATGTTGCGGTTTGGAGTCTCGCTGGTGACGTGTCCGCGATCGAAGGAACCAGCGCGGGCTATGCGGTGACTCTTTCCGGAATTTTGCAGACCGGCGAAACGGCAACGATTGAATTGGCGCTCACAGACGTCGATACCAACTCCGTCGATTACTCCAACTTTGTCGCAGCGGTCAACGATGCAGTGTCGATGCGATCTGATTTGAGTTTCGATGGCACAACGCTGAACTACACAGGTACCGGCAGCCCAATGGACAGCCTGATTTTCCGACTCGATGCGATCGACGACTTGTTGGTCGAAAGCGATGAGGACTTCACGGTTTCAATTTCGACACCGGGCTCGACAACCGGCAGCGATGTACAGGTCGCTGGCACAACGGCAGTAACAACCACGATCATCGACAACGACACGGCAACGTTCAGCATCACCGGCGACTCAATCGTCGACGAAGGTGTCAACGCGAAATTCGTGATCGCTTTGAACGGGACGCTTCAAACCGGAGAAACCGCCACCATCGATTTATCGATTGGTAATACGGATACAGATTCAACGGACTATGCCAACTTTCAAGCCGCGGTCGACTCAGCGGTTATGAATTACATGGGTCCAGGCACGCTTGCCTTTGACGGAACGACGCTGACTTTTACCAGCGATGGAAATCCGATGGACGACCTGTGCATCGAACTGACGGCGATCGATGACGCTCTGGTCGAAAGCTCCGAAGCCTTCACCGTTACGATCGCCAACCCGGGCACGACAACCGGTAGTGACTTGGCGGTGGGCGGTCCGACGACAGTCACCACAACGATTACCGATAATGATATTGCAACGTTCAACATCATGGGTGATTCGACCGTTACCGAAGGTGGTGACGCCAAGTACACGTTGGAGCTCAACGGAACTTTGCAAACCGGCGAAACGGCAACAATCGACTTGTCCATCGGCAACCCCGACACGAACTCAGCCGACTACGCTAACTTTGTAACGGCGGTCAACAACGCCATCGCAAACTATATGGGTACTGGCACACTTGCCTTCGATGGAACAACGCTGACGTTCACCAGCGACGGCGACCCGATGGATGATTTGTGCATCGAACTTACAGCGACCGATGACACTTTGGTCGAAGGGCCTGAAGCGTACACCGTTTCGATCAGTAACCCGGGCACAACGACTGGCAGTGACGTAGCAACGGGCGGACCAACGACCGTCACTACCACTATCACTGACAACGATGTGGCAACGTTCAGCATCATGGGTGATCCAACCGTTGCGGAAGGTGACGACGCCAAGTACATATTGGAACTCAACGGAACTTTGCAAGCCGGTGAAACGGCTACAATCGACCTGTCCATTGGTAACCCCGATACCGATTCAGCCGACTATTCCAACTTTGTAACCGCGGTAAATAACGCCATCGCAAACTACATGGGCACAGGCACACTCGCCTTCGACGGCACAACGCTGACGTTCACCAGCGACGGCGACCCGATGGATGATTTGTG